>NZ_AEDU01000009.1 GCF_000148525.1 Streptococcus mitis SK564 | reverse complement strand
AAGAAGAAAGTCCGCTTACTAGACAAACTTTTCTTCTATATATTGGAGCTAAGTCTTGACAGTTATGGCAAAATGGTTTACACTTTATAAAGTTTATTACTTTGAAAAGGTGTGATACTGTGGCTACGGCAACAAAAAAGAAAAAATCAACAGTTAAAAAAAATCTAGTCATCGTGGAGTCGCCTGCTAAGGCTAAGACGATTGAAAAATATCTAGGCAGAAACTACAAGGTTTTAGCCAGTGTCGGGCATATCCGTGATTTGAAGAAATCCAGTATGTCCGTCGATATTGAAAATAATTATGAACCGCAATATATCAATATCCGAGGAAAAGGTCCTCTTATCAATGACTTGAAAAAAGAAGCCAAAAAAGCTAATAAAGTCTTTCTGGCAAGTGACCCGGACCGTGAAGGAGAAGCGATTTCTTGGCATTTGGCCCACATTCTCAACTTGGATGAAAATGATGCCAACCGTGTGGTCTTCAATGAAATCACCAAAGATGCTGTCAAAAATGCTTTTAAAGAACCTCGCAAGATTGATATGGACTTGGTTGATGCCCAACAGGCTCGTCGTGTCCTAGACCGCTTGGTAGGCTATTCGATTTCGCCTATTTTGTGGAAGAAGGTCAAGAAAGGCTTATCAGCAGGTCGCGTTCAGTCTATTGCGCTTAAGTTAATCATTGATCGTGAGAATGAAATCAATGCCTTCCAGCCAGAAGAATACTGGACAATTGATGCTGTTTTTAAAAAGGGAACCAAGCAATTTCAGGCTTCCTTCTATGGAGTAGATGGTAAAAAGATGAAACTGACTAGCAATGATGAGGTCAAGGAAGTCTTGTCTCGTCTGACTAGCAAAGATTTTTCAGTGGATCAGGTGGATAAGAAAGAGCGTAAACGCAATGCTCCATTACCCTATACCACTTCATCTATGCAGATGGATGCGGCTAATAAAATCAATTTCCGTACTCGAAAGACCATGATGGTTGCCCAACAGCTCTATGAGGGGATTAATATCGGTTCTGGTGTCCAAGGTTTGATTACCTATATGCGTACCGATTCAACTCGTATCAGTCCAGTGGCGCAAAATGAGGCAGCAAGCTTCATTACAGACCGTTTTGGTAGCAAGTATTCTAAGCATGGTAGCAAGGTGAAAAATGCATCAGGTGCTCAGGATGCCCATGAGGCTATTCGTCCGTCAAGTGTCTTTAATACACCGGAAAGCATCGCTAAGTATCTGGACAAGGATCAGCTCAAGCTTTATACCCTTATCTGGAATCGTTTTGTGGCGAGCCAGATGACAGCTGCTGTCTTTGATACCATGGCTGTTAAATTGTCTCAAAATGGGGTTCAATTTGCTGCTAATGGTAGTCAGGTTAAGTTTGATGGTTATCTTGCTATTTATAATGATTCTGATAAGAATAAGATGTTACCAGATATGGCTGTTGGAGATGTGGTTAAGCAGGTGAATAGCAAACCAGAGCAACATTTCACTCAACCGCCTGCTCGTTATTCTGAAGCGACATTGATTAAGACCTTGGAGGAAAATGGGGTTGGACGTCCGTCAACCTACGCACCGACCATTGAAACTATTCAGAAACGTTATTATGTTCGCCTTGCAGCCAAACGCTTTGAACCGACAGAGTTGGGAGAAATTGTTAACAAGCTCATCGTTGAATATTTCCCAGATATCGTAAACGTGACCTTCACAGCTGAAATGGAAGGAAAACTGGATGATGTCGAAGTCGGAAAAGAGCAGTGGCAACGTGTTATAGATGCCTTTTACAAACCATTCTCTAAAGAAGTCGCCAAGGCTGAAGAAGAAATGGAAAAAATCCAGATCAAGGATGAACCAGCTGGATTTGACTGTGAAGTGTGTGGCAGTCCAATGGTCATTAAACTTGGTCGTTTTGGTAAGTTCTACGCTTGTAGCAATTTCCCAGATTGCCGTCATACCCAAGCAATCGTGAAAGAAATCGGCGTAGAGTGTCCAAGCTGTCATCAGGGACAAATCATTGAGCGTAAAACAAAACGTAACCGCCTTTTCTATGGTTGCAATCGCTATCCAGACTGTGAATTTACCTCTTGGGATAAGCCTGTTGGTCGTGACTGTCCAAAATGTGGCAACTTCCTCATGGAGAAAAAAGTCCGTGGTGGTGGCAAGCAGGTTGTTTGTAGCAAGGGTGATTACGAAGAAGAAAAGATTAAATAAGAGGAGAGCCCTGAAAGTTAATTTCAGGCTCTTTTTGGTTGGAGCTTGACAAAATTCATCATTTTATGCGAAACTAGAAGAAGATTATTTTATACTCAATGAAAATCAAAGAGCAAACTAGGAAACTAACCGCAGGTTGCTCAAAGCACTGCTTTGAGGTTGCAGATAAGACTGACGAAGTCAGGAACCATACCTACGTCAAGGCGACGTTGACGCAGTTTGAAGAGATTTTCGAAGAGTATTAACTAGGAGAAGTTATGCGTATTATTTATCTTATTATTGGTTTTTTATCACTAGCCTTGGCTATTGTTGGGGTTGTTTTACCTTTGTTGCCGACAACGCCTTTCCTTTTGTTGTCTATTGCTTGTTTCTCCAGAAGTTCCAAGCGCTTCGAAGATTGGTTGTATCATACCAAGCTCTATCAAGCATATGTAGCTGATTTTCGCGAGACTAGATCTATTGCGCGTGAACGTAAGAAAAAAATCATCGTTTCTATCTACATCTTGATGGGAATTTCTATTTATTTTGCCCCTCTTTTACCGGTCAAAATCGGTCTAGGAGCCTTGACCATCTTTATTACCTATTATCTCTTCAAGGTCATTCCAGACAAAGAATAGTTAAAATAGTAGTTATTTCCCTTGATAAAAATGAAAGCAAATTCACAACAATATGATATAATAAATTCAAAGTAATACTCAAGGAGAATTAAATGATTTACGAATTTTGTGCTGAAAATGTGACCTTGCTTGAAAAAGCGATGGAGGATGGAGCTCGTCGAATTGAACTTTGTGACAATCTAGCAGTTGGTGGGACAACTCCCAGCTATGGAGTAACCAAGGCAGCGGTTGAATTGGCAGCTAACTACGATACGACCATCATGACCATGATTCGTCCACGTGGTGGCGACTTTGTCTATAATGAACTAGAAATTGCAATTATGTTAGAAGACATTCGGTTGGCTACTCAGGCTGGAAGTCAAGGAGTTGTATTTGGAGCCTTAACTGCTGATAAGAAGTTGGATAAACCTAATCTTGAAAAGTTAATTACTGCATCAAAAGGAATGGAAATTGTCTTTCACATGGCCTTTGATGAATTGAGTGATGAAGACCAGTTGGAAGCTATTGACTGGCTTAGCCAAGCCGGTGTCACCCGTATCCTAACTCGTGCTGGTGTGTCTGGTGACTCCTTAGAAAAACGTTTTGCTCACTATCACAGAATTTTGGAGCATGCTAAAGGTAAGATTGAAATTCTACCAGGTGGGGGGATTGACCTTGACAACCGTCAAACCTTTATCGACCAGCTGGGTGTAGCACAATTGCATGGTACTAAGGTTGTCTTTTAAAAAATAGAAAGGAACTGCTAGCTTTGGGTAGCAGTTTTCACTTATGTTTGAAATTTTTAAATCCTATCAGTTTAATCAAGAAAAGGCTCGTGCCTATGGTTTTGTAGAAAATAGTGGAGTCTGGACCTATAGTTGCCAGATTTTGCAGGGTGACTTTGTCATGACTGTGTCCATCACTGCTGATAATGTGAGTTTTCAAGTCTTTGACCAGGAAACCGGTGACCTCTATCCACAAGTCCATATGGAAAGCTTTAAAGGAAGTTTTGTTGCAAGTGTCCGTGAAGCTTGTCTGGAGATTCTTTACCAGATTCGGAAGGCTTGTTTTGAGGTACAGGATTTTATCTGTCCTCAGACTAAGCGAATCATGGCTCAGGTTCAGGAAAAGTATGCTAACCAGTTGGAGTATCTGTGGGAGAAATCGCCTGATACGGCAGTGTTAAGACATGAAGGCAATCAAAAGTGGTATGCTGTTTTGATGAGAATCTCTTGGGATAAGCTGGAAAAGGGGAGAGAAGGATTAGTGGAAGCAGTCAACCTCAAACATGATCAAGTAGCTGACTTGCTTTTAAAAAAGGGCATTTATCCAGCCTTTCATATGAACAAACGCTACTGGATTAGTGTGGCTTTTGATGATACGTTTTCAGATGAAGAGGTGCTAGAATTGATAGAGAAAAGTTGGAGCTTAACCTCTAAAAAATGAAATATTTCAAGGGTTTTCAAGAACTTTCAATTAGCTAAATATTCTATACTGAAGAAATTTTCAGAAAATATTGGATTTTTTCTTGACAAGTAGTTTTGTCTATGCTAAAATACTAAACAAGATATCAAACGAAGGAGAAAGTCAAACATGAAAACAGCTAAGTTTAATCAATTTGCTTTGTTGTTGAGGTACTCGGGCTAGTGCAAAAAGCATTAGTCCTGTTTGGCTTACCAAGCGGGAGTGAATCAACATCTCGCTTGGGATTCCGAGCGAGATGTTTTTTTACAATCAAATTTGGAAAAGGGGAAATCGCATGAGAACAGTTGAATTTTTAGATACCAGTCTTCGGGATGGAGAGCAGACACCAGGTGTTAACTTTTCAATCAAGGAAAAAATTGCCATTGCAAGGCAGCTAGAGAAATGGGGTGTTTCAGCCATCGAAGCTGGTTTTCCAGCTGCTAGTCCAGACTCATTCACAGCAGTGCAGGAGATTGCCAAGGTCTTGAAGAAAACGGCGGTGACTGGTTTGGCACGTTCTGTCAAGTCTGATATCGATGCTTGTTATGAAGCCCTCAAGGATGCCAAGTATCCACAGGTTCACGTCTTTATAGCTACCAGTCCGATTCACCGCAAGTATAAGCTCAATAAGAGCAAAGAAGAAATTTTGGAAGCTATTAGAGAGCATGTTTCCTATGCACGTTCTAAGTTTGAAGTGGTTGAATTTTCTCCTGAAGATGCGACCAGAACGGAGTTGGATTTCCTCTTGCAAGTTGTTCAGACAGCAGTAGATGCAGGGGCTACTTATATCAATATCCCTGACACGGTAGGTTTTACCACACCAGAGGAATATGGTAGTATCTTCAAATACTTGATTGAGAATGTTAAAACGGATCGTCAGATTATTTACTCGCCTCACTGTCACGATGACCTCGGAATGGCAGTGGCTAATAGCCTTGCTGCCGTCAAGAATGGTGCAGGACGAGTCGAAGGAACTATCAACGGAATAGGTGAAAGAGCTGGGAATGCTGCTTTGGAAGAAATTGCAGTAGCCCTTAACATTCGCCAAGATTACTACCAAGCAGAGATCAGCATTGTTCTAAACGAAACGATTAATACTTCTGAAATGGTTTCTCGCTTCTCTGGTATTCCAGTTTCTAAAAACAAGGCTGTGGTTGGTGGCAATGCCTTCTCTCACGAATCTGGTATTCACCAAGACGGAGTCCTTAAAAATCCTCTTACTTATGAGATCATCACTCCTGAATTGGTCGGTGTTAAGAGTAATAGCCTTCCGCTTGGAAAATTGTCTGGTCGCCATGCCTTTGTTGAAAAACTAAGAGAATTAGCACTAGACTTTACAGAAGAGGATATCCAGTCACTCTTTGCTAAATTCAAGATACTGGCAGATAAGAAACAAGAAATCACAGATGCCGATATTCGTGCGCTGGTAGCTGGAACCATGGTTGAAAATCCAGAAGGTTTCCATTTTGATGATTTACAACTTCAAACTCATGAAGATAATGACATTGAAGCTCTCGTTAGCTTAGCCAATATGGATGGTGAGAAGGTCGAATTTAATGCGACAGGGCAAGGTTCTGTTGAGGCTATCTTCAATGCTATCGACAAGTTCTTCAATCAATCTGTTCGCTTGCTATCCTACACTATTGATGCGGTGACAGATGGAATCGATGCCCAAGCTCGGGTCTTGGTCACTGTTGAAAACAGAGATACAGAAACCATCTTTAACGCAGCAGGTCTTGATTTTGATGTGTTGAAGGCTTCGGCTATTGCCTACATCAATGCCAATACCTTTGTTCAAAAAGAGAATGCTGGTGAGATGGGACGTAGCGTTTCCTATCGCGATATGCCTAGTGTGTAAAGGAGAATGCTATGATAAAGAAAATAGTAGCTCTAGCAGGGGATGGAATCGGCCCAGAAATCATGGAGGCTGGTTTAGAAGTTCTGGAGTCTCTAGCTAAAAAAACAGGTTTTGATTATGAAATAGACAGACGACCTTTTGGAGGTGCAGGTATTGATGCAGCGGGTCATCCCTTACCAGCTGAAACCCTCAAGGCAAGTAGAGAAGCAGATGCCATTCTCCTAGCGGCTATCGGGAGTCCTCAGTATGATGGGGCAGTGGTTCGGCCTGAACAAGGCTTGCTGGCTCTACGTAAGGAACTCAATCTCTATGCCAATATTCGCCCAGTAAAAATTTTTGATAGTCTCAAGCATTTGTCACCTCTCAAACCGGAACGAATTGCTGGTGTAGACTTTGTTGTGGTACGTGAGTTGACAGGCGGAATCTATTTCGGAGATCATATCCTTGAAGAGCGTAAAGCGCGTGATATTAACGACTATAGTTATGAGGAAGTGGAGCGAATTATTCGTAAAGCCTTTGAAATTGCAAGAGGAAGGAGAAAGTTAGTTACTAGCATCGATAAGCAAAATGTTCTAGCTACCTCAAAACTCTGGCGGAAAGTGGCTGAGGAAGTCGCGCAGGATTTTCCAGATGTGTCCTTGGAACACCAGTTGGTGGACTCAGCTGCCATGCTCATGATTACCAATCCTGCTAAGTTTGATGTTATCGTGACGGAGAATCTTTTTGGTGATATTCTCTCGGATGAGTCGAGTGTTCTATCTGGTACACTTGGGGTCATGCCATCAGCTAGTCATTCTGAAAATGGCCCAAGTCTCTATGAACCCATTCACGGTTCAGCACCAGATATAGCAGGTCAAGGAATTGCCAATCCCATTTCCATGATTTTATCAGTGGCCATGATGTTGAGAGATAGCTTTGGATGTTATGAAGATGCGGAGCGTATCGAGCGTGCTGTTGAGGCAAGTTTGGCGGCTGGTATTTTAACGAGAGATATAGGAGGTCAGGCTTCGACCAAGGAAATGACAGAAGCCATTATTGCAAGGTTATGAAGTTAGACGAAAAAATGACTCTAGTTCTCTTGATGTGGAATGTCATCATTTTCTTGATTTATGGCATTGACAAATTCAAGGCAAGGAGAAGAACTTGGCGCATCCCAGAGAAAATCTTACTCATTTTAGCCTTTACTTGTGGTGGTTTTGGTGCTTGGTTAGCAGGAATCACTTTTCATCACAAGACTAGAAAATGGTACTTTAAAACGGTTTGGTTTCTGGGGATGGTGGCCACACTAGTAGTCTTATATGTTATTTGGAGGTAATGGATGGCAGGAAAATCGATTTTTGATAAATTATGGGACCGTCATGTCATCACAGGAGAAGAGGGTCAGCCCCAACTCATGTATGTGGACCAGCACTATATTCACGAAGTGACCAGTCCACAGGCTTTTCAAGGATTGCGAGACGCAGGTCGCAGATTAAGACGACCAGACTTGACATTTGGAACCTTTGACCACAACGTCCCAACTGTCAATATCTACGATATTCGAGATGTCATTTCCAAGGCTCAAATTGATAAGCTGGCTGAAAATGTTGAGGAGTTTGGAATTGAGCATGCGGCTCACGGTTCTGAAAAACAGGGAATCGTGCACATGGTGGGTCCAGAGACAGGACGGACCCAACCGGGGAAATTCATAGTATGCGGAGATAGCCATACAGCAACCCACGGAGCTTTCGGAGCAATCGCCTTTGGAATTGGGACCAGTGAGGTGGAGCATGTTTTTGCTACACAGACCCTCTGGCAGGTCAAACCCAAGAAAATGCTGGTGGAATTCACAGGAATTCCTCAAAAGGGAGTTTATTCTAAGGATTATATTCTCTCCTTAATTGCTAAATACGGTGTTGCCTGTGGTGTTGGTTATGTCGTGGAATATCGTGGACAAGCTATTGATGGATTGAGCATGGAAGAGCGAATGACCATCTGCAATATGTCCATCGAGTTTGGCTCTAAGATGGGAATCATGAACCCAGATCAGACGACTTATGACTATCTCAAGGGACGCGAATGTGTTCCAGAGGACTTTGAAGAGGCTGTGGCGGATTGGAAGACCCTTGTCAGTGATGATGATGCCGTTTACGATAAGGTTATCCGGATGGATGTCTCAGACTTGGCTCCCATGGTGACCTGGGGGACCAATCCTGCTATGGGTGTTGACTTTGACAGTAGTTTCCCAGAAATTAAGGATATGAATGATGAGCGGGCTTACAATTACATGGACTTGGCACCAGGTCAAAAGCCAGCGGATATTGAACTAGGCTATATCTTTATCGGCTCTTGTACCAATGCTCGTCTCAGCGATTTGCAACTGGCTGCGCGATTTGTTAAAGGGAAGAAAATAGCCCCTAATCTAACAGCTATCGTAGTTCCAGGATCTCGTCCTGTCAAACGAGCTGCGGAGAAATTGGGCTTGGATAAAGTTTTCCTAGATGCTGGTTTTGAGTGGAGAGACCCAGGTTGCTCAATGTGCCTAGGGATGAATCCTGATAAGGTGCCTGATGGTGTCCACTGCGCCTCAACCAGCAACCGCAACTTTGAAGACAGACAAGGCTTTGGTGCTAAGACACATCTCTGTAGTCCAGCCATGGCAGCAGCAGCGGCTATCGCAGGGCGCTTTGTAGATGTTCGGCAAATGCCAGAAGCCCAGTAAGGAGAGGATATGGAGAAATTTACAGTTTATACAGGAACGACCGTTCCTCTCATGAATGATAACATCGACACCGACCAAATCCTACCCAAGCAGTTTCTCAAGTTAATTGATAAAAAAGGCTTTGGTAAGTACCTTATGTATGCTTGGCGTTATCTGGACGATAACTACACTGAGGATCCTGATTTTGTCTTTAACCGACCTGAATACCGCAAGGCTAGTATTCTCATCTCAGGGGATAACTTTGGGGCAGGGTCTTCGAGGGAACACGCTGCTTGGGCTCTAGCGGACTATGGTTTTAAGGTCGTGATTGCAGGGTCTTTCGGTGATATTCATTACAATAATGAACTCAATAATGGCATGTTGCCTATTGTACAGCCTAGAGAGGTTAGAGAGAAACTAGCCCAGCTACAACCGACTGACCAGGTAACTGTGGACTTGGAACAACAAAAAATCATCTCACCAGTTGGAGAATTCACGTTTGAAATCGATAGCGAGTGGAAACACAAGCTCTTAAATGGTTTAGATGATATCGGTATTACCTTGCAGTATGAGGATTTGATTGCTGCCTATGAAAAACAACGACCAGCCTACTGGCAGGATTAGAAGAAAATTAGAAAAGGAAATAGAACTATGACAAAACACATTCAATGGAAGGGAACACTTTCACAAGAAGGCTATGACATTTTAAAAGGTGAGGGCGGTTGTATCGTTTGCCCTACTAAAGTTGGCTACATTATCATGACTAGTGACAAGGCAGGTCTTGAACGTAAGTTTGAAGCCAAAGAACGTAACCGTAACAAACCAGGTGTGGTTCTCTGTGGTAGCATGGATGAGCTTCGCGCTTTAGCACAACTCAACCCAGAAATTGAAGCCTTTTACCAAAAACATTGGGACGAAGACATTCTTCTTGGTTGTATCCTTCCTTGGAAACCAGAAGCTTTTGAAAAACTCAAAGCATACGGTGATGGCCGTGAAGAACTTATGACTGACGTGCGTGGTACTAGCTGTTTCGTTATCAAATTTGGGAAAGCTGGTGAACAATTGGCTGCCAAACTTTGGGAAGAGGGCAAGATGGTCTACGCCTCATCTGCAAACCCATCTGGAAAAGGAAACCGAGGTAAGGTAGAAGGTATCGGAGAACGCATCGAAGGGGCAGTGGACCTTGTCATCGAGGCAGACGACTATGTAGCATCAATCCAACCTGACAAAACGATTGAAACTCGCTACGAGCAAGGTGTGATGGTCTCTATGGTCGATAAAGACGGCAAACTCATCCCAGAACAAGGAGGGGCACGCTCAACTTCACCAGCTCCAGTTGTAATCCGCAAAGGGCTTGACATTGATAAGATTATGATGCATCTGTCAGACACCTTTAACTCATGGGACTACCGCCAAGGCGAGTATTATTAAGATAAAAAATAAGTCTAGTGTTAAGAGTGAATATCCCACTCTACACTAGGCTTTTTCTTTAGAAATTCTTTTCTTTTTTTGATAGATATGATATGCTAGATGTAGAATATATTAATAGAATGTAGTTTCTGCAAAGTAAAATATCTTACTTTGAACGAAACAAATATAATTTAAGTCTAACAATAAATTTTTAATAAGCAAGGAAAACACAATGGTTTCAAAACAAACTTTCATTGACAGGATAAAAAAAGAATTCCCAGATGCAATTGAAAATCAAACAAAAAGTTATATTTCTTTTCAGGTTAAAAATAGGAAAGGGAAGTTACAAAATTTTATAGAGATTAATTTTCAAAATAAAGGAATAAAGATTGCCGTTCTCTCTAAGAGTCTTCATAATTCAGATATTTTGTTGTTTAATAAGAAGCCTGATTCATTCGGTTGGACACTTGATGCTGAGTATTTTATTGAGGATGAAAATTCATTAGACGAGATTTTACCTTTTATAAATAAATCTTATGAGTTTGTAAAAACTGGAACTAACTCAGAGTGTTATAAAGTCTTCAGAGAATTTTTGTCTAAATTTGTGAATCAATCAAATATCTATAATTCGAAAGATATAGAAATGAAACGTTCTCAAAAATTAGATGGAGCTGAACATATTTATCCTGCTCTAACCATCGAAGGTATTCCATACAAAGTTGAAATGCTTAACACAGGTCATTTTGGTCCAAGGAGTGGTAATGGATATATTAAATCACCTTATTTTGGTTATCGATTGAGTGACATTGATAACTCATGGATAAATATAAGATGTGGTTTTCAGAGATTTAAACTCACAGAATTTAAAATAGTAAAATGGTACAGTAATAATCAAGATGAAGATTTAGGTTATAAATACCTTGTCAAAGATTTAGAATTGGAATCAACCGCGGAACCTAATGATATTTTAAAAGAGTTTTACGACAATTTTACTAGTTTCTATGTGAAAAAAGAGAAAAAAGATGTAAACATGTTAGAAAATATTAACAAATATAAAAATATTTTATTGCAATCCAAAAACCTCATTCTCCGTGGTGCACCTGGTACAGGAAAAACTTATCTTGCTAAAGAAATAGCGGCAGAGCTAACGGGTGGTAATGAAGATCAAATTGGCTTTGTACAATTTCACCCTTCCTATGATTATACAGATTTTGTGGAGGGGTTGAGACCAGTATCAAATGGGGATGGAGCTATTGAGTTTAAATTACAAGATGGTATTTTTAAAGAGTTTTGCCAGAAGGCAAAAGAAGCTCAGAAGACTGGAGGTCAAGATAATTTTGAAGAAACGTGGGCTAAGCTAACGGATGCTATCAATGAAAAGCAAGGACAATATTTCTTCCCTCGTAGTTCGGTTCCAGCCAGTTTAAATAGTCAAGGGAATGTGAAGTTTGATTCTCCTGTTGCTACCAAAGAAAAAGTGTATCTTTTGTACAAGGGTGAGGAAACTAAGTTAAAGTACGAAACTTATCAAAAAATCGTTTTAGATCACATGAAAGAAAGTTATGGCTTATGTGATTATGTGTCTCCAACGATCAACACAGATAAGAAATTCGTTTTCATCATCGATGAAATCAACCGTGGTGAGATTTCTAAGATTTTTGGGGAGCTCTTTTTCTCTATCGACCCTGGCTATCGTGGTAGAGATGGGGAAGTTTCTACCCAATATGCCAATCTACACGAAAGTGATGACAAGTTTTATATTCCTGAGAATGTCTATATTATAGGAACCATGAATGATATTGACCGATCAGTGGATACATTTGATTTTGCTATGCGTCGTCGTTTCCGTTTTGTTGAAGTTACTGCTGAAAGCCAACTATACATCCTTGATGAAAAACTAGGTGAGCATGCTGAAGAAGCTAAAACTCGACTAAGGAACTTGAATGTTGCTATCGAAAATGTTCAGGAGCTAAACAGTCATTATCATATCGGACCAAGTTATTTCCGTAATTTAAAAGAATTGGATTATGATTATGAATTACTCTGGTCTGATTATCTCAAACCACTTTTGGAAGATTACTTACGTGGTTCTTATGAAGAAGACGAAATACTGAATACTTTGAAAAAAGCATATGATTTGAGAAATCAGCAAGATATTGGTGATGACGATGCAGTTAACTGACAATCAACAGGCCTTAAACAAAGAAGAGTTTATCACAGAATATCCTAAAATTAGTCAAGTTCTTTTAGATAGAACTCTAGATAATCTTTCTCAAGAAGATAGTATCTTTATATTTCCAAACGACCTGAAAAATTCTCCTGATTTGGATAAGGACCAAAAGATTTTGGAAACAGTCAATCAGAAAATTAAGACAGGGAATGTGATTGGATTTCTGGGGTGTGGTCAGGAGAGATTAACCATTTCTTCTCGCTTTTCGAGTAAAAGTGATGACTATTTTTTGCATTATCTATTGCAGAAAGTTCTAAATATCAATCTCACTAGTTTGGATGTTGTTTTATCGCGCGAGGAAAGACTCTATCAGCTTTTAATCTACCTCTTTCCAAAGTATTTGGAAGCTGCTATGCGAAAGGGACTTTATAAGGAATACCAGAGGTTTTCCCATAATGATAGTCATATCAAGGGAGTGATTGATGTAGTAAATCATCTCAAGAAAAATCTTCCTTTCACAGGTAATATTGCTTATACTACAAGAGAATTTACTTATGACAATCCGATGATGCAGCTGATTCGTCATACTATCGAGTACATTAAAAATCAAAAATCTCTAGGAAGAGGCATCATTTATACTAATCGTGAAAATATTACAGAAATAATTCGTGTAACACCTTCGTATAAACAAGCTGATCGTGCTAAGATTATAAGACTAAATCAAACAAAACCTCTTCGTCATGCCTACTTTCGAGAGTACAGAAAATTGCAAGAACTTTGTCTGATGATATTAAACAGAGAAAAGCACGGTTTTGGATATCAAGAGCAAAAAATTCATGGCATTCTCTTTGATGTTGCTTGGCTTTGGGAAGAATATGTTCATACCTTGTTGCCAAAAGATTTCATACATCCTAGAAATAAGGATAAGACGGACGGTATTTCAGTATTTTCTAATCGTGAAAGAAAAGTATATCCAGATTTTTATCATAAAGAGTTAAAAATCGTCTTAGATACTAAATATAAAAAACTGGAATTGACTGAAAAGGGAATCAACCGTGAGGACTTATTCCAGCTGATTTCCTATTCTTATATTTTGAAAGCTGAGAAGGCTGGTCTTGTTTTTCCGAGCAAGGACAAGGTTGTTGATAATGAGATAGGAAAGCTAGCAGGTTATGGAGCTTTGTTAAAGAAATGGTCTATCCAAATTCCTCAGAAGTCTTCATCCTATAGTGAATTTTGTGAAATGATGGAAAACTCCGAAGAAATTTTTAAAAATAATATTACTAAAGAAGTAGGGAGAAAATAATCTCTCCTCTTTTTATTGTTATTTATACAGCAAAATCCGAACATTATATTTTAATTTATAAAATTATTTGACAAAAACTGTACTTTGATTTATAATTAATTAAGGATACGCCGGAAAAGGCGTAGTGATGCGCAAGCATAGGTAGGTCATTACAAAAGAAACGAGACATCGATATGTTAAATGAATTTCCAATTTTTGATTACGAAGATATTCAATTGATTCCAAATAAATGTGTGATTAAAAGCCGTGCAGAAGCAGATACAAGTGTCACTCTAGGAAATCACACCTTTAAACTACCTGTTGTGCCAGCTAATATGCAGACGATTTTGGATGAAAATGTAGCAGAGCAACTGGCTAAAGGGGGTTACTTCTACATTATGCATCGTTTTGATGAGGCAGGACGCATTCCTTTTATTAAACGCATGCACGATCAAGGGCTCATTGCTTCCATTTCTGTCGGTGTTAAGGACTATGAATATGAGTTTGTTAGCCAGCTCAAGGCTGACGCTCCAGAATACATCACGATTGACATTGCTCATGGTCATGCGGATAGCGTGATTTCTATGATTCAACACATAAAGAAAGAATTGCCAGATACCTTTGTCATTGCTGGAAATGTAGGAACACCAGAAGCGGTGCGCGAATTGGAAAATGCTGGTGCGGATGCTACTAAAGTCGGAATCGGTCCTGGTAAGGTTTGTATTACCAAGGTTAAGACTGGTTTTGGTACAGGTGGTTGGCAGTTGGCTGCTCTACGCTGGTGTGCTAAGGCTGCACGTAAACCGATTATCGCTGATGGAGGGATTCGCACTCACGGTGATATTGCTAAGTCTATCCGTTTCGGTGCCAGCATGGTTATGATTGGTTCCCTCTTTGCAGGACACATCGAAAGTCCAGGGAAAACGATTGAAGTCGATGGTGAACAGTTCAAAGAATATTATGGTTCAGCCTCACAATATCAAAAAGGTGCTTACAAAAATGTGGAAGGCAAACGTATCTTGCTTCCTGCCAAAGGTCATCTGCAAGACACTTTAACTGAGATGGAACAAGACCTTCAAAGTGCTATTTCTTATGCAGGTGGACGTCAGGTTGCTGACCTTAAACACGTTGATTATGTTATCGTGAAAAACTCAATCTGGAATGGGGATGCTTCCCACTAAGATGGGCTATCCGTCTAGAAAAAAACTTGTTATTAGAGCAAATTTCTGTTATAATAAAACAAGTTTCCACCCTTAGTGTAATGGATATCACGTAAGATTCCGGTTCTTGAGATGGGGGTTCGATTCCCTCAGGGTGGATGTAAACATCCTAAAAAAGCCTTTAATAGGGCTTTTTTCTTTACACAGCCCTAAATTGGCCCTTAAAATTGAAAATCTCTTTTTAAAGAATTCCCAAATGCTTTCCAGTCCCGTTTTAAAGTGACTCAGGGGGCTTTTTTTGATATAATAAAAAGGACTGTTATCAGTTAGAAAGAGGTTGGTATGAAAGAATTACAAACTGTACTAAAGAACCATTTTGCAATCGAATTTGCAGACAAAAATTTACTGGAAACTGCCTTTACTCATACGAGTTATGCCAATGAGCACCGCCTCTTAAAAATTTCACACAATGAGCGCTTGGAATTTTTAGGAGACGCTGTTCTACAGTTATTGATTTCAGAATATCTGTATAAAAAATATCCTAAAAAGCCTGAGGGGGACTTGTCTAAACTCCGTGCCATGATTGTCCGCGAGGAGAGTTTGGCTGGTTTTGCGCGTGATTGCCAGTTTGATCAATTTATCAAGCTGGGTAAGGGGGAAGAAAAGTCTGGTGGACGAAATCGTGACACCATTCTTGGTGATGCCTTTGAAGCCTTTCTTGGTGCCCTCCTTTTGGACAAGGATGTGGCCAAGGTCAAGGAATTTATCTATCAAGTCATGATTCCAAAAGTAGAAGCTGGCGAATTTGAGATGATTACAGACTACAAAACCCATCTCCAAGAGTTACTTCAGGTCAATGGAGATGTGGCTATTCGTTATCAGGTGATTTCTGAAACGGGTCCTGCCCATGATAAGGTCTTTGATGTAGAGGTTCTTGTTGAAGGCAAGAGCATTGGTCAAGGTCAAGGTCGTTCTAAGAAATTAGCAGAGCAAGAAGCTGCCAAAAATGCCGTTGAGAAAGGGCTGGATTCATGTATTTAAAGGAAATCGAAATTCAGGGATTCAAGTCTTTTGCTGACAAGACCAAGGTCGTTTTTGACCAAGGTGTGACGGCAGTTGTTGGACCCAATGGATCTGGAAAGTCGAATATTACAGAAAGTCTGCGTTGGGCTTTGGGGGAGTCAAGTGTTAAGAGTCTCCGTGGGGGCAAGATGCCGGACGTCATTTTTGCTGGAACAGAAAGTCGCAAACCGCTCAATTATGCTTCTGTAGTTGTGACTTTGGATAATCATGACGGATTTATCAAGGACGCTGGTCAAGAAATCAGGGTAGAACGCCATATCTATCGTAGCGGAGATAGCGAATACAAGATTGACGGTAAGAAAGTCCGTCTGCGTGATATTCATGATCTTTTCTTGGATACAGGTTTGGGACGAGATTCCTTCTCCATCATTTCCCAAGGGAAGGTTGAGGAGATTTTCAACTCCAAGCCTGAGGAACGCAGAGCTATTTTTGAAGAAGCTGCTGGAGTTTTAAAATACAAAACTCGCAGAAAAGAAACTGAGAGTAAACTGCAGCAAACTCAGGATAATCTGGATCGTCTAGAAGATATTATCTACGAGTTGGATAATCAAATCAAGCCTCTTGAGAAGCAAGCTGAAAATACCCGTAAGTTTCTAGATTTGGAAGGTAAACGCAAGGCTATTTACTTGGATGTCCTTGTTGCTCAAATCAAGGAAAATAAGGCTGAACTAGACTCGACAGCAGAAGAGTTGGCACAGGTTCAGGAACTCTTAACTAGCTATTACCAAAAGCGTGAAAAATTAGAAGAAGAAAACCAAACTCTTAAAAAGCAACGCCAAGATTTACAAGCTGAAATGACCAAAGATCAGGGCAGTTTGATGGACTTGGCTAGTCTGATTAGTGATTTAGAGAGAAAATTAGCCCTATCGAAATTAGAATTTGAGCAAGTAGCCCTGAATCAACAGGAAGCACAAGCTCGTTTGGCTGCTTTGGAGGATAAGAGAAATTTACTAAGTCAAGAAAAATCTGATAAAGAAAGCTCTTTAACTCTGTTAGAGGAAAATCTAGTCAAAAATAATCAAAAACTCAATCGTTTAGAAGCTGAATTGCTAGCTTTTTCAGATGATCCTGATCAGATGATTGAGCTTTTGCGTGAACGCTTTGTGGCGCTTTTACAAGAAGAAGCTGATGTCTCAAACCAGCTGACCCGTATCGAAAACGAGTTGGAAAATAGTCGTCAGCTTTCTCAAAAACAAGCAGATCAACTAGAAAAGCTGAAAGAACAGCTGACTACAGCTAAAGAGAAGGCTAGTCAGCAAAAAGAAGAGCTTGAAACTGCCAAGGAGCAGGTTCAAAAATTATTGGCCGATTATCAAGCTATTGCCAAGGAGCAAGAGGAGCAGAAAGCTTCCTATCAAGCTCAACAAAGTCAACTATTTGACCGTCTGGATAATCTCAAAAACAAGCAGGCCAGAGCTCAGAGTTTGGAAAATATTCTGAGAAATCATAGTAACTTTTATGCAGGTGTTAAGAGTGTTCTCCAAGAAAAAGATCGCCTTGGTGGGATTATTGGTGCAGTCAGTGAGCACCTGACTTTTGATGTGCATTATCAAACTGCCCTAGAGATTGCGCTTGGAGCCAGCAGCCAGCATATCATCGTAGAAGATGAAGAGTCGGCAACCAAAGCCATTGATTTCCTTAAACGAAACAGAGCCGGTCGTGCAACCTTCCTTCCATTGACAACGATCAAGGCGCGTACGATTTCTAGCCAGAATCAAGATGCTATCGCTGCAAGCCCAGGTTTTCTTGGGATGGCAGATGAGTTGGTGTCGTTTGATAAGAGACTAGAAGCCATTTTCAAAAACTTGCTAGCCACGACAGCGATTTTTGATACCGTAGAACATGCGCGTGCAGCAGCGCGCCAGGTTCGTTATCAGGTTCGTATGGTGACATTGGATGGTACAGAGTTGCGCACAGGTGGTTCTTATGCAGGTGGTGCCAATCGCCAGAATAATAGTATCTTCATCAAGCCAGAACTGGAGCAATTACAAAAAGAAATTGCTGAAGAAGAAGCAAGCTTGCGTAAAGATGAAGAGAGTTTGAAGACCTTGCAAGAGGAGGTGGCTAGACTGACAGAAAGATTAGAAGCCATCAAATCTCAGGGTGAGCAGGCTCGTATTCAGGAGCAGGGCTTATCCCTCGCTTATCAGCAGACCAGTCAGCTAGTTGAGGAACTAGAAACTCTTTGGAAACTCCAAGAAGAGGAATTAAATCGTCTTTCTGACGGAGATTGGCAAGCAGATAAGGAAAAATGCCAAGAGCGTCTTGCTACCATTGCCAGTGACAAGCAAAATCTGGAAACTGAGATTGAAGAAATTAAGTCTAACAAAAATGCTATCCAAGAACGCTATCAAAACTTGCAGGAAGAGGTAGCGCAAGCTCGCTTGCTTAAGACAGAACTGCAAGGACAAAAACGTTATGGAGTTGCAGATATTGAACGTTTAGGCAAGGAATTGGACAATTTAGATATCGAGCAAGAGGAAATTCAGCGCCTTCTTCAAGAAAAGGTTGACAATCTTGAGAAAGTTGATACGGATTTACTCAGTCAGCAGGCCGAAGAAGCTAAAACTCAGAAAACAAACCTCCAACAAGGTTTAATTCGCAAGCAGTTTGAGTTGGATGATATTGAAGGTCAACTGGATGATATTGCTAGTCATTTGGATCAGGCTCGCCAGCAGAATGAAGAGTGGATTCGCAAGCAAACACGTGCTGAAGCTAAGAAAGAAAAGGTCAGCGAGCGCTTACGCCATTTACAAAGTCAATTAACAGACCAGTATCAGATTAGCTATACTGAAGCACTAGAAAAGGCACATGAATTGAAAAACCTCAATCTGGCAGAGCAAGAGGTGCAGGAATTAGAGAAGGCTATTCGCTCACTGGGTCCTGTCAATTTGGATGCTATTGACCAGTACGAAGAAGTCCACAACCGTTTGGATTTCCTAAATAGCCAGCGAGATGATATTTTGTCAGCGAAAAATCTGCTTCTTGAAACCATCACAGAGATGAATGATGAGGTAAAGGAACGCTTTAAATCAACGTTTGAAGCTATTCGTGAGTCCTTTAAAGTGACCTTCAAACAGATGTTTGGCGGAGGTCAAGCGGACCTCATTTTGACTGAAGGAGACCTGCTGACAGCTGGGGTTGAGATTTCTGTTCAACCTCCAGGTAAGAAAATCCAGTCTCTTAACCTCATGAGTGGTGGTGAAAAAGCCTTATCAGCTCTTGCTTTGCTTTTCTCCATTATTCGTGTCAAGACCATTCCTTTTGTCATCTTGGATGAGGTAGAAGCTGCGCTGGACGAAGCTAATGTTAAGCGTTTTGGGGATTACCTCAACCGCTTTGACAAGGACAGCCAGTTCATCGTCGTAACCCACCGTAAGGGAACCATGGCAGCGGCTGATTCTATCTATGGAGTGACCATGCAAGAGTCAGGTGTCTCAAAAATTGTTTCGGTTAAGTTAAAAGATTTAGAAAGTATTGAAGGATGACAATTAAACTAGTAGCAACAGAAATCGGGATAAGGAAATTGATACAATATTTAATTTTTATCTAAACCATGAAATAAGAGCTGCAGTTGAAGATATTCTGAAAATAGTTTATTATAAAGATATAAAAAAGCGGGGTATTGTAATGGAAAAGTTTAAAAAATTGAAGAGATCTAACTATATAAGTGGTAAATTTTATTCTGATAGAGATGATTATATAGAGTATATTTCCAAGAAATATAATATTCCTAAAAACGAGGTTTTGGAGAATGACGAGTTAGTTATCGAGTTAACACAAAATTGGTTTAAGCAAGGTCAAGTTGGCTGTGGATTTGCGCAATATATGGCAGGTGATGCTGATAAATTCGGTTGGCGTTTTATTGTTGAGAAAGAATCTGAGTACACTAAATCTTCAATAAGTAAGCTATATGGTAGAATTAATGAACATTTGCAAGCTTCAGGAGATGAGGTACTATCAATATTATTTCCAAATATTGATTCTGATGTTAGATTTGCAGAGTTAATTCAGTCACTAGTAGAGTACACTCCATTTTTTATTGAAAATACTCAAGAATATTCTGAGGAATTAATATTACTTTCACTCAGACTGGATATCTCGGGTAATAAAAATAACTCATGGATAATGGCACTGGGACCGTTTAGTAATTTTCCAGCAACTAGGCAATGTCCAATTACACAAATCGTAATAAGGTTAAAGGTTAAAGATACTGGACGCATGTATCATAAGGCTAAAAATGTTAGTGATGCTCACAATGCTGATATGCCAGTAGATATGATAGAACCAAGGAAGCAAGATGCTTTATGGGAGCTTTCTTTTAAAAATACAGAGCGAGTTTTAGGACATAAGCCAGATAATTTATCTGCGGCAAAATATACATGTCCTATTCCAAAGAAGATTTATAAAAATTTATTTAAAGGGTAATCTATGAAAAAATACTTAATTAATTTAAATGGTGCAAATAATATAACTAAAAAGACGATAGGTAATAAGGCCTATTATGTAAATTTATTAGAAAAAATAAAAGTCAAAACCCCACATTCTTACGCCATTTCTTCAGAGTTTTTAATGGATTTAATAGGGAGTGATTTCTTTGATGTTAATAGTGATTCTACAAATTTGGGAAATTTACTACAGAAGAAATTAATAGATTCAAAGTATAATCCACTTTGGAATGATTTATTCAATGAGATTGAAGATGCTTATGGTGTTAATAAAAGGATTGCAATTCGAAGTACCTCATTAAATGAAGATAATACTGATACAGCAAGTGCGGGTAATTACACTACAGTGTTAAATGTCAAAATGAATCATTTTGACATAGTTAGTGGAGTAATGAGAGTATTCGAGTCTTATATAAAATACAAATATACATGGAAAGAAAAACATGTCATATTTCCGGTATTAATTCAAGAGTATATTGACTTAAAATACAATGGGGTGGCATTCTCTAGAAACCCGTTAACTATGGAAAATGAATTTATACTAGAGATAGGAAAAAGTAATAAATCTGTTGTTAATGGAGAAATTAACTATGTTTCGATATATAGCATAGATAACGAGCAAGTGGAAGAGACGCAAGAAGAAAAGCAATTTAAAGAAGATAATGAATATAAAGATAAGATTCAGGAGTTAATTTATGAAGTTGAAGAATTAGCTGGATTTAGTAAGACAGGAGTAGATTTAGAATGGGGACTTAGTCAAGATGGTCAATTATTTGTATTTCAAATACGAGCAATCACAACGAAACCTTTATTTTTTGAAAGAGCTCAAAAGGAGAAGTGCTTTTTCATCGATTTAGATTCAGACGAAGTGCATAAAATGGGGTTCCCGAAATTTCAAAAGGGGCTGATTTCTAAGCAATGGAAGAAGCGACATTGGATGAAACAAATCCTCCGTAATGCAGGTATCAACAGAGATTATAGACTTGGATTCTTAGTATTTGATAAAGTTAGAGCAAGTGAGGTTACAATTCAGAGTGAGATTGATAGGATATTTTCAAGTCAAGAATTATTACTTATATTTGAGACTCAGGATGGGAAAAAACAAAATAAGATAATAAATAGAAGTGAATTTAGCACTTCAATAGATTCAATTGCTATGTTGGGTGGGATTAGCATAGTTTGGGTAACTGAATTTCATAAACCAATTTTGTCTGGCTATTCTAAAATATTAAACCAGAACATTATAATAGAATACATTGTAGGTGATTTGATTGGCTTGAAGAATGAAGTGATAAATTATATGTCTGAGGTTATTCTTTCTGTTAATGGGATTAAAATACATGAGTGTATTTCTGAACAGAAAATACAGTATTCTTTTGATCAAACAAACAATTCGGTTAGAGTGGATTATTATGAACCGGTACCAAAAATCTCAAATGAACATTTGAATCAAATACGAGATATAACGACAACCTTAGATATAGAATATAGGGGTGTGGTCGTAGAGTGGGTATTAACTGATAGAGGGGTTTTAGTATATGATATGTCCGACGATAAATCAGTTATCAATGATAACTATCAAACTATTGAAGGGTATCGTGTGATTTCCACTGGATCTTTATCTGGAAATATTATAGAGCTGGATGAGATTTTATTTTCTAAGCTAGCGATGCAAAATAAAACCTTAGTTAGCGTTGTACCTAGTGTAAACGAAATGGAAAATGTTGAGAATAACTCTATATTGAAAGAATTAGAAATGAAAATATCAACAGTTTCCAATCCTATATTGCTAGCACCTTATCCAGATATAAGTTTATTTCCTTTATTAAATAAAGTATCGGGATTTATTTTTAAATCAGGCTCCGTGTTAGGTCATTTGAGTATTCATTTGCGTGAAAGAAAAGTACCAGCAATTATCTTAGATGAAAGAAAGATAGCAAAAGATACGATAGATTTAATTATTTAATGTCAGACAATAAGCTCACATTAGTAATACATCTGATTATAAGTGGATTATACGAGTACGAAAGATAATATTAACTCATATTGCTGATATTAATTAACGTAGTAAATTGGAGAACAAAAAGGATGAAAAAGCTGATATATACTTCTTACGATGGTGATAACATCCATTTAATTGAACTTTTTATAAGTTTTGTATTAAATACTGGCAATATTCCTGTCAATCCAACTAACAATTTGGGTTACTATTTGTCAACTACTTATTATGAGAATAATAAGTTTGAATGTGTCAAAGATTGTGTATCTCTTGAGCTAATTTGTGATGAGCTTTGGATTTTTTCTGATAATGAAAATCACCAATTACCTGAAGGTGTGATATTTGAATTTTTAGAATGGAAAGCTAATAAGGGCTCTAATGTGAAGATTATCCCGATTGATATAGTTAAAAAATTTTTTTCAGGGGAATGGGTTTTATCGCTTAATGAATTTGACTACTCATGTGACGAAGTATACAAACTATTAAATAGGGAAAAATGCAAAGAATTGGAACAGACAATTTTTCTTACAAATCAATTGAGGAGTGTCCTACTATTAGACTTGGATGACAAATATTTTAAATATGCTGATTGGGTAAAACAAAAGGCATTTGAAGAGGGGTATGTACCTTTAATCACATGTGTGACTGTGCCAGTATATAAGTTAATCGAATGTCAGATATTTGAACCCGCAGATAAGTATTATAGCATAATAAGGAATAAAGTTAAGTATTTTAGACAAGTCGTTGAGTATGATGAAAGGGAGTGTACTCATAGATATGAAAGTGTATGGACATTACAATATTGTAGCGTCCCTAAATATGTGAGCAAGAACTGGGCTATGACAGAGATAGAAAATAATGAAAACAATGAAAACAATAAAAAAAGTTAGAGTAACTAATTATTCTTTGAGTAAATCACTGGACTGTCTTGAGAGGATGGGGAAATTATTCCCAATTGTGAGAATTGATGACAGTGCTTGTAGAATTTTTATTAGAAATAATGATACTAATTATTTATTTGAAGTCTCACAATGTGGTAATGATTTTCAAGTCACTATGCTATTAGGTGAACTAAGTGATAGTGAGACTCAGCAGATGTTTAACAAAGTATTTAGTATTTTTGATTTACATAATAATAATTATAATAAAATAGATGCTTATGCTTACGGAACAGTAGACTCCACAATATTGTTTAAATCATTAAAGGGACTCCGAATCATAAAGGATACAAACATCTTGAATTGTATAATACGAACGATTATTAGCCAACAAGTTAGTTTGAAGGCTGCCTCAAATATAGTTAGAAGATTTATTGAGTATTATGGAGATAGCATAGAATTCGAAGGAACTCACTACTTTCAATTTCCTACAGCTGAATTCATTGCTACAAGTTTAACCGTTACTCAACTAAGGGAAATTGGAATTCCCTTAACACGTGCAGACGCTATCATTAGTTTAGCTATTAAAGTACGCAAAATGGAGAAACCTTTAGATGATTATTCATATAGTGAATTGAAAGATATTGTGATCTGTATCAAAGGTATAGGTAAATGGACAGTTGAAATGTTAGGTTTGTTTTATTTTACAGCCCCGGATATTGTACCAGTTGCTGATCTAGGCTTGCATCGGGCTATTGAATATCTATATAATTTACCTGAAAGAAGTATATCCAAAATAAATGTGAATAGTGTAACAAACAATTGGAGTGGTAATAAATCTTTGCAGGTTTATTATATTTGGGAATATTGGATGTTAAACAAAGAGGAAAATTGATTTGATAATTTTGGAAGACGGAAACTTTAAATTGACAGTTTCAATAATTATAAAGAGTGGGGATGAGGTGCTTCTTCAGTTACGTGATCAGACGGGCTATATGGACGGATATTGGGATTTAGGTGTCAGTGGACATGTTAAAAATCAGGAAGAATTAAGGGATGCAGCAGTTCGAGAAGCTCATGAAGAATTAAATTTGGAAGTTGTTCCAGAAAAATTGAAATTCATTACGATGATACAAAATGTTAGAGATAATTATATTTATACTTATTTTCTTTATGATCTCCCAATTGATGGAGAAATTAAATATCGTATAAACGAGCCTAATCAAATAAAAGGTTTATTTTGGTCCAAGCTTTATAGTTTACCTAAAAATATACTTCCACAAAACAAAGTAGCCATAGAAAGCTACTTACACAATATTTATTATGAAAAGATCTATTATGAAGGAGGAGACAGATGATTCTAGCTGTAATTAAACGAAATTGGCAAATGTACAAGAGATACTTTCCAATTACTTTATTTTTGAATAGAATCTTAGATGCATTTTTTCAACTAATAGTATTTTGGTTGATAGCTAATTATATGTTTACTAATCAATCAAAGATTGGCTCTGGTTATTTTATTAAAGACTACTTCACCTACGCTGCTATAGGAATGATATTTTATAATGTGTCTGTAGCGGTTCTAATGAATGTTGGTAGGTCGCTAATTACAGAAGTCAAAGAAGGTACTCTAGAAAGTTTACTAATAACACCTTATAAAGTTAGAAAATATTACTTTGGGGTTTTTATCGAACAATTGGGACGAACTTGTATAGAATGTATGTGTACAATCCTTCTTGCTTTGATGTTAGGGGCGGAAATTTTAAGTATATCTCCTGTTGTATGGATATTAGGAACTGTGTATGTTTCGCTTATTTCGTTTTGTATGGGAGTGTTACTTTCTAATATTATGCTGTGGTTGCGAGACACATTTCTTAGTCAAAATACACTCTTTGTAGTAATATTTTTATTATCAGGTATAACATTTCCAAGACATATATTGCCAATACCATTGAGCTTTATTGGTGAACTTATTCCATTGACTCATGCACTAGAATTTATCCGTATGCTTATGACTTCTAACTATACTTATAACGACATATTTAATGTGGTTTTAAAAGGTTTGATAGGGGCAGTAATATATTATCTTGTTGGTTTATTTTACTACAAGAAAGTGGAGCAGAAAGTTATTGGATACATCTCATATTAAAAAATAAGGGGAGATAAAAGTTGTTAGAAGTAAAAAATGTAAGTAAGCATTATGTTATAAAAAAAAGAAGCAAAATTTTTAGCAGTTCTAAAATTAAAAAGAATGCAGTAAAGAATGTATCAATAAATATACCTAAAGGAAAAATTATAGGAGTTTTGGGTGAAAATGGTGCAGGAAAGACTACTCTAATTAAAATGATGACGACATTGCTTCTACCGGATAGTGGAGAAATTTTACTAGATGGTAATGATATTAATGATGACCTGGCTCTTACAAGAAAAAAAATCAATGTTATTAACGGTGGTGAACGAAATCTTTATTGGCGTCTTACAGCTATTGAAAATCTTGTATATTTTGCCTCGCTATATAATATATCGAGGGATGATGCATTAAGTATCTCAGAACCATTACTAATTGAGTTCGGTCTGTGGGAAAGTCGCGATATTCCAGTTGAACAATATTCGAAGGGAATGAAACAGCGTCTTCAAATCATTAAAGGATTACTTAACAATCCTAGCTACCTCTTTCTAG
Organism: Streptococcus mitis SK564; assembly: GCF_000148525.1. Lineage (GTDB taxonomy): Bacteria > Bacillota > Bacilli > Lactobacillales > Streptococcaceae > Streptococcus > Streptococcus mitis_H. Next base: position 74,719 of record NZ_AEDU01000009.1, on the reverse strand, counting down.
ATGAGCCTACAATTGGATTAGATGTTAGTGTTTCTAGGGATCTAAGAGAAAGAATTAAAGATATTGCTAATAATAAAAATAAGGGAGTTTTGCTCACAACACACTATATGGCAGAAGCTGAAGAATTATGTGATTATATTTATATACTGAACAAGGGTAGAATTATACTAGAAGGAACGAAAGACGAAGTACTGCAGAAGCTTTCTTTAGATAAGGAAGTTATTATTAATCTTATCGAGACTGGTACAGATGATCGGTCTATACTAAATCTGAATAATATATTTCCCGAAAGTGAAATAACTGATGTGGATGGAGAGTGTGTATTTAGGCTGAAGTTAAAAGATCGAGAGGTTACAGAAGTGCTAAGTACTTTAACGTCACATGGGTACAAATTCAATAAACTACAAGTAATTGAACCGTCTCTTGAAGACGCTATAATTAAATTAAAGAAAGAGAATAAAGATGATTAGTATGTTTAGGGCTGAATTGAGGAGAACATTATTAAACGATAGTATAAATCGCTTCTATTTATTTTCACTTATTATTTGGCCACTTTTTTCTTTTATCCATACGTTTTATAATTTGAGTTTGTTTCCTATTGAAAAATTAAAAATTGACAATATTAATTCAGAACAGCAGCTATATTATTTTATTTTTATAGGCTATTGTGTTTTTATACTATTTTCAAATGCTGTGCAAAGTTCATGGCGTCTTGGTTCGGAAAGAATTCAAGGTACATTAAGCCAAATATTTTTAGCTCCAATTAACAAAATAAGGTGGATATATATTAGAAGTTTTTCACTAGTTTTGAGTAACTCATGGTTTTTCATATTATTGTTTATTTTAGGTATTTTTTTATATAGCGAAAAGGATTTTATTTCCGTTCTTAAAATTACGTTAGCTATTATAATAATGATAGTAGCGGTATGGATTTGGTCCGCCTTCATTGCAAGCTTTTTCATAATAATGCGAGACGGGACATTATTATTTGTATTAATTCAAGGTCCACAAGATACTTTTAGTGGTGTCCAAGTACCTTTGAGCATATCCCCAAAATTTGTAAGAATTATTGGAAGCTTATTCCCTCTATCATATACAATCTCTTTACTAAGGGAAATACTAATTGGTCAATCCTTACTAAAAATATCATCAATTTTCTTTGTGTTTTTAGTAGTTAATATTTTAATAATATTAACTACAATAGTTGTGCTAAAACTTGGAGAGGCTCATTTAAGGAAAAATGGTAGTATCGATTTCTATTAATATTAACGGAAAGACTTGCCTTTTATTGCTATTTATAGTATACTTGTATAGTAATCATATATAATAAGAGTGTAGTTCTTAATTTTTAGAAAGGAGTATAGTGTATGGCAAAGAAAAAATACCAAACACCTAAAGTATCTGAGTTAAAATCAGCAGCTGGAATTAATGTTAAGGCTTAACAGGATTGTGTTATAGAGTTAATTTTAAAAACCATCTTAAGTCTAATACTTAAGATGGTTTTATCTTTTTTTAAAAAACAGGAGAAATCATTGATTAGACTAGTTTTAGCAATAATTGTTGTATTTTGGATTGCTTTGCCTCTATCTTATCAAATTCAAAGCAAAATTAGAGGTGATTTACTTTTACGTATTGTCAGGATATTAAGTATTAATATTCCATATCTAGCTATATTTCTTATTATAAAGTATCCATCATATAGTTTTTTTATAAATTATATGATTTTATTACCAATTATTTTAAGTATCATATATATTCTTATTGATTTTAAAAATTTATCTTATTCAAATAATCCTGCAATATTTTCATATTTTGGGGAGGTCAGGAAAGAACAATTATTATCACGTTTTAGCGAGGTTACCGTGATGCCTCTTATAGAGGAACTGTTTTATAGAGGAACAATCCCAATCACAGGCTCTATAAAGGAAATATTGATTATCTTTTTACTAACAACTTTATTGTTTAATCTAGCTCATTATATTGGACAGAGTAATGATATAACATTTCACTTGAAACTATTCATCCTATCTTTATTCTCATTTCTAATATACTATTTTACACATAATATTATTTATTCAATTATTTTCCATGTATTGTGTAATATACCTTGGTTTGTTACTAATTATAGAATGTACCTTTATAGCAAAAAACAAAAGAACGAGGTGTTTTAATGAATCATTTAAATAATAATGCTAAAAAATTAGCAGAAAATTTATTATCGAGATTTAGTATCTACGAGGAATTCAATATTCTTAATATAAATACAGTATTTGTTGCAGGTTCAATTTTTGAAGGTTTTGGTAATAGTCGCTCTGATATAGATATATTCATAATTTTAAATAGAATTGATGATCAAGTTCTAACAAGTTTTGTCAATCAAAATCAAGATTTTTCATTATTCAAACGTGAACATAAAAGAATGTTAACGATTACATATAGAGAGGTTGATTATGACATTGAGTTACATGAAGTAGATGCTATCCAGAATTATGCAGAGCTTGTTAATAGAGGACAAGGATCGAAATATAGTCCTTATTATGATTTTTTTCATCGATTAAAATTTGCGCAACCACTTGGTGGAGTAGAATTTTTTAGAAAATTAAAAAATTCTATAGACTATAACAAGTATAATTTGATTGTCCCTCTAGGAGTGAGGATGTATTATAGTATTAGAGTTACAGATATTCAAGGAGCTTTTGAAGAAGGAGCATATGACACTTCTCTATATATGGCATTGTCTTTGTTAGAAGACTGCATTAGTTCCTACCTTTCACTTTTTGGTGAGACTAATCCAAATAAAAAATGGTTAATTAAAAAAATACACAGACTTGAGAAATCTAACCAGCTGAATATCAGCTTAAGTGAATCAATGGTGATATCATACAATCAGATTGATTTTTCGGATGAACTAAGTTTAAAGGCTAAGACAGTCATAGTATTAAAAGAATGTCAAAAAATAAACTTAGAGTGCGAAAAATTAATTGCGCAATACACAGAATAAATCTATTTTGTGGCATTAGTGAAATAAAGTTTTTTATTAAAATATTGTAATTTAAATCATCAAAAGGAGAGGAGAACTAAGAATGTTAGAAAAGAATCCTTTTGTCACTGAAAAATATCAGGACAACAATTTATTCCTAATTTATAATAATAAGGTTCACATCCTTACAGGTATTGCTCCATTTATTTGGGAAAGCATCAGAAATGGAATCTCTAGGGAGTATTTGTTAGCAGAAATATTAAATAATTATGATGTAAAGGAGAAGAAAGCCGAAAAAGATTTAGAAAAAATTATCAAAAAATTATTGGTGTTAGGTGTCTTAACTGAAAAATAGGAATATATTCAAAACATCTAGTAATAATCTTTGTAAGCGCCCAATAACGAAGTATATTGAAAAATCTCCAGACTAGAGAACTCATTGACAGTTCCTAATCTGGAGATTTCTTATTTGCACTTTTCTTGTACAACTTTAATCCATGGTAAATAAACCTCTAAAACCTCTTTGTTTACGAGAGTTTCCTCGTTTGGAAGACATTCTAGAAGATAGGATAGATATTTTTCACTATTTAGTTGATGACGTTTAGCTGTTTCCAACAAACTCATAATAATAGCTGTTGCTTTAGCTCCTTCAAAACTTTGAGAAAACAACCAATTTTTACGTCCCATAACCAATGATTTAATGGCACGTTCAGCTAGATTATTGGAAAGGACCAGATGCCCGTCTTTCAAAATGGCCTTAAAGGTTTCTTCATACTTGAGACTGTATTCAATTGCCCTTCCTAGTTTTGAACCAGGTAAAACTGACTGACGCCGACACCAAGCAAAGAAGTCTTCCATTAGGGGGTGGAGCTCTTCTTGACGTTTCTGTAGTCGTTCATCAGCTGGCAAAACCTCCCAGTCTCTTTCCAAGGCAAATAACTGGTCACAATAAGCTAAACCTTTAGCTCCTAAGGATGATTTATCTGCTTGCTTGGGGGTCGCTTCAAAAAACTTCCTTCTCACATGTGCCCAACATCCAACAAGTTCAGCCTCTTCCAGTTGACGATAAGCTTCTAGCGGTTCGCAGTTTACCAAGCTTAGCGTCGCCTTGCTCCTAAACCTTGGACTGCTATCGCATAGGCAGAACTAGAGGACTAAAGTCCTAAGTTACTGCCGCAACATATCACAATGCACATATCCAGAATAATCTCCTAGGAATTCTTGTACTACCGAACCACTCCGACGCTGATCATGATGGTAAAGAGTGATGCCTTGTTCCTCAGTTTTCCCTGACAAAAAGGTCCAATAGTAGGTCAGATGGCTATCACTCTCTAAAACCCGATAAGAGGTTTCATCCGCATGAAGAAGAGATTGTTCTAACAACTTTTCTCGTAAAAGATTATAAAGGGGCTCCAAATAATAGTGACTCGTCTTGATATGCCAATTAGAAATTTCCTTACGTGTGATTGGTAAACCCATCTTAGCCCAATCTTCTTCTTGGCGATAATTGGGTACCTTCAGATTAAACTTCTGATGGATGGTGTGAGCGATAATAGAGGCTGAGCCAAGGCTATGCGCCAAAGGGGCTTTAGGGACAGGAGCTTTTACAATTTTATCACTTGGATTATTCTTACTGCATGCTTGGCACTTGTAAGCGTGTTGAATATGATCAACTCTTTTTAATTGCGCAGGAATAAAGACCAATTCTTGTCCTTGAAGGCTCGCTCCAATTTCTTTTAGCTCTCCCTGACAGTTAGGGCAAATGCAGACCTCTAAGCGATGATGAACTTCTTCTGAATTAAATTGGGCAAGAAGAGATTGACGTTTCCCTTTAACTTTCTTACGTTTGTAGGTGATTTCTTCTCTTTCAACTGGGTAAGTCAGAGTCTTCTTCCAGATTTTGTTCCTCCTCAAAAAGACTGAGTTGTCCAGAGGGGCAAACACTTTTCTCAGAGGATTTTCCATAGAGCTTTTGCGTTAGATAAGCCACTTGTTCACGCAGAAGGGCAAGTTCATTGGTGAGACTATCAATTATAGCACTCTGTTGTTGAATGATTTTCAATCTTCTCCCATAGACTTTCCTCCTTATTTCCTAACTTTATTATATAGTGTATTGAATCTATAACAGTACACCTTGACTGCTAAAATATTTCTATAAATTAATTTGACTTTCCTGATAGAGATGTTCATATCTTATTTCAATTCACTATACTAAAAAGAAAGTCCTCATTTCAATAGAAATCACGACTTTCTGATGAATTTATTTTGGGAGTGATAGAAAAGCCTTTCATAAGCCAGTTTACTTGTTCAGGTGTGAGAGCTTTGACATCCTTTTCTGTACTTGGCCAAGTCAGTTTACCGTTCTCAAAGCGTTTATAAAGTAGCCAAAATCCCTGACCATCCCAGTAAAGGGCTTTAAAGCGGTCTTTACGTCCACCACAAAAGAGAAAGACTTGACCTGAAAAGGGATCTAATTCAAAGTGGGTTTTAACGAGATAAGCTAGTGAATCAATGCCTTGTCTCATATCGGTTTTCCCACAAACGAGATAGACCTGCCCTAGGCTAGATAGATGAATTGCCATAGAGCAACACCTTATCCAAAAGTTTTTCTATCATTTCTTGATTGAGAGCTTGAAAAAACTGAGTTCAAGCTTTCCAATACGAACTGTAAGCAGAAGATCATTTCTCTTTTTAGAATCAAAACGATGAGATTGTGGAACCTCTACAGGAACAATAGGTTGTGGCATTACAATATCCTCCAATAGTTTTACTTTACTAATAGTATACAGGAGGTCTTCCATGAATGATAGATACCTTGTTATGACGCGCTTATGTTTATCAAGCGTCTAATCTCAAATGGATTAGGCGCTATTTGCTTTTTCTATGGTATAATAGAAGATGGATTTATTAATTGGAGTATGAAGAATTTATGATTAAACTAGTAGCAACGGATATGGACGGAACCTTCCTAGATGAGAAAGGACGCTTTGATATGGACCGCCTCAAGTCTCTCTTGGTTTCCTACAAGGAAAAAGGGATTTACTTTGCGGTAGCTTCAGGGCGCGGATTTCTATCCTTAGAAAAATTATTTGCTGATGTACGTGATGATATTATTTTCATCGCGGAAAATGGCAGTTTGGTAGAGTATCAAGGTCAGGATTTGTATGAAGCGACTATGTCTCGTGACTTTTATCTGACGACTTTTGAAAAGCTGAAAACGTCACCTTATGTAGACATCAATAAACTGCTCTTGACGGGGGAAAAAGGCTCTTATGTGCTAGATACGGTTGATGAGACCTATTTAAAAGTGAGTCAGCACTATAATGAAAATATCCAAAAAGTAGCGAGTCTGGAAGATATTACAGATGATATTTTCAAATTTACGACTAACTTCACAGAAGAAACGCTGGAAGCTGGTGAAGCTTGGGTCAATGAACATGTTCCTGGTGTTAAGGCTATGACAACTGGCTTTGAATCCATTGATATTGTTCTGGACTATGTCGATAAGGGAGTGGCCATTGTTGAATTGGCTAAAAAACTTGGCATCACAATGGATCAGGTTATGGCTTTTGGAGACAATCTAAATGACTTGCATATGATGCAGGTTGTGGGACATCCTGTAGCTCCTGAAAATGCACGACCTGAAATTTTAGAATTAGCAAAGACTGTGATTGGTCACCATAAGGACCAGTCGGTTATAGCTTACATGGAGGGCTTATAATGGCAGATATAAAATTGATTGCATTGGACTTGGACGGGACCTTGCTGACTACTGATAAAAGGTTGACGGATCGTACCAAGGCAACCTTGAAAGCAGCGCGTGATCGTGGTATTAAGGTTGTATTGACAACTGGTCGTCCCTTAAAAGCTATGGATTTCTTCCTCCATGAGCTAGGGACTGACGGCCACGAAGATGAGTATACCATTACTTTTAATGGTGGATTAGTTCAGAAAAATACAGGTGAAATCCTTGATAAGACAGTCTTTTCATATGATGATGTGGCACGCTTGTATGAGGAAACAGAGAAATTATCACTGCCTCTTGATGCTATTTCAGAAGGAACTGTTTATCAAATCCAATCGGACCAAGAAAGTCTTTATGCCAAATTCAATCCAGCTTTGACCTTTGTTCCAGTGGACTTTGCAGACTTGTCTAGTCAAATGACCTACAACAAATGCGTGACTGCCTTTGCTCAAGAACCCTTGGATGCAGCCATTCAGAAGATTTCTCCAGAATTGTTTGATCAATATGAAATCTTTAAATCACGTGAAATGTTGCTAGAGTGGTCACCAAAGAATGTTCACAAAGCAACAGGTTTGGCAAAACTAATCAGCCATCTTGGAATCGATCAAAGCCAAGTCATGGCTTGTGGAGATGAGGCCAATGACCTTTCTATGATTGAGTGGGCAGGGCTCGGTGTTGCCATGCAAAACGCTGTTCCTGAAGTCAAGGAAGTCGCAAATGTAGTGACGCCAATGACCAATGATGAGGAAGCTGTCGCCTGGGCTATCGAAGAATACGTGCTAAAGGAGAACTAAGATATGGGATTATTTGACCGTCTATTCGGAAAAAAAGAAGAACCTAAAATCGAAGAAGTTGTAAAAGAAGCTCTGGAAAATCTTGATTTGTCTGAAGATGTTGAGCCTGCCTTAACAGAAGCTGAGGAACTTCCTCATGAAGAAGCAGAGGTTGAAATTGTTGAACAAGCTTTGCTCCAAGAAGAGGAAATTCAAGACACAGTTGAAGAAAATAAGGATTCAGAGCCAGTTGTAGAAGTTCAACAAGTAGAAGAATTTCCAAACTCAGAAGAAGTCTCAGAGGAAGAGAATACTGAGCTCTTAGAGACTGTAGAAGAAAATAGTTCTGAAGTTCTTGAAGCAGAGACGCCTCAAGTAGAAGAGACTGTTCAGGAAAAATATGACCGTAGTCTTAAGAAAACTCGAACGGGCTTCGGAGCTCGCTTGAATACCTTCTTTGCTAATTTCCGCTCTGTTGACGAAGAATTTTTCGAGGAACTAGAAGAACTGCTAATCATGAGTGACGTTGGTGTCCAGGTTGCTTCTAACCTAACTGAGGAGCTACGATACGAAGCCAAACTTGAGAATGCCAAGAAACCAGATGCACTTCGTCGTGTCATCATTGAGAAATTGGTTGAGCTTTATGAAAAGGATGGCAACTACGATGAACGTATCCACTTCCAAGAGGGCTTGACAGTTATGCTCTTTGTTGGGGTTAATGGTGTTGGGAAAACGACTTCTATCGGGAAATTAGCCCACCGCTACAAACAAGCAGGTAAGAAGGTTATGCTAGTTGCGGCAGATACTTTCCGTGCAGGGGCGGTAGCTCAGCTAGCTGAATGGGGCCGTCGTGTAGATGTTCCAGTTGTAACTGGACCTGAAAAAGCTGATCCAGCCAGTGTGGTCTTTGATGGCATGGAACGTGCCGTAGCTGAAGGCATTGATATTCTCATGATTGATACTGCTGGTCGTTTGCAAAATAAGGATAACCTTATGGCTGAGTTGGAGAAGATTGGACGCATTATCAAGCGTGTTGTACCAGAAGCACCCCATGAAACCTTCTTAGCACTTGATGCATCAACAGGTCAAAATGCTCTTGTACAGGCCAAAGAATTTTCAAAAATCACTCCTTTAACAGGAATTGTCTTGACTAAGATTGATGGAACGGCTCGAGGTGGTGTTGTTCTAGCCATCCGTGAAGAACTCAATATTCCTGTAAAATTGATTGGTTTTGGTGAAAAAATCAATGATATTGGAGAGTTTAACTCAGAAAACTTTATGAAGGGTCTCTTGGAAGGCTTAATCTAATTAGAAGAAAAATCCTGCAAGGAACAAACTTGCAGGAAATTTTTTATTCTAAACGACCATCTTGACGATAGGCGATATCTGGTTGCCAAGTCCATTTGGCACCGAATTTTTCAAGTAAGTCAAAGCTTGCTTGAGGTCCCATGCTTCCAGCTTTATAATCATGAAGTGGGGCACCATTTTCAGCCCAGAGCTCTTCGATACGGTCAATCAATTTCCATGACGCACCAACTTCATCCCAGTGGCTAAAGTTAGTTGAGTTGTTGTTTAGGACATCATAAATCAATTTTTCGTATGGTTCTGGAGAAGCACCAGTTGCGGTCGCATCTGTACGGTAATCAAGTGAGTTAGGAGCCAAGTTAAATTCTTCTCCTACTTGCTTCCCATTTAGGCTAAGAGAGAAGCCTTCTGTTGGTTGGATATAGATGGTCAAAATGTTTGGAGCAAGTGGTTCTCCAAAGATAGAATCCATTTGTTTAAAGACGATGTTGACATGAGTTCCTTTTTCAGTCAGACGTTTACCAGTACGGAAGAAGAAAGGAACGCCACGGAATCGATCGCTGTTTACAAAGAAGGCACCAGATGCAAAGGTTTCAGTTGTTGATTCTGGATTTACATTTGGCTCGCTACGGTAAGAGATGTATTTCATGCCATCAATCTTACCTGAACGGTATTGACCACGGATAAAGTGTTCTTTAAGTTCTTCATCAGTTGGATGATAGAGGTTTTTAAAGACCTTAATCTTTTCAGCACGAATCTCGTCTTTTGTGAAGCTTGCTGGCTTGTCCATGGCAAGGAGAGAAAGAAGTTGTAGTGTATGGTTTTGTACCATGTCACGGAGGGCACCAGATTGGTCATAGTAGCCACCACGTTCTTCTACACCCAAGCGCTCCGCAAAGGTAATTTGAACATTGTCGATAAAGTCTTTGTTCCAAACGTTTTCAAAAATCAAGTTTGCAAAGCGAACTGCAAAGATACTTTGGATCATTTCTTTACCAAGATAATGGTCGATACGGAAAATTTGTTCTTCATCAAATGTTGCTAGGAGCTCGTCATTCAACTTGCTTGCAGTTGCGTAATCTGTACCAAATGGTTTCTCAACGATTAAGCGCTCAAAACCTTTACCATCCACAATGTTTTCAGACTTGAGGTGTTTTGCGATAGTTCCAAAGAACTGAGGTGCCATAGACAAGAAGAAGAGCTTGTTGTGTTCAGCTTGGTACTTGTCATTTAGTTCAGCCTGCAATTGACGCAAAGCAATGTAGTGTTCTGTATCGTTGACATCATGACTTTGATAGTAGAAGTGACTAGCGAACTCCTGAGCCTGTTCGGTACTATCTGCCAAATCAAGGATCGATTCGACTACAACAGATTCAAAATATTCCTTGCTCCAAGGACGACGGGCAGTTCCAATAACTGCAAAGTGCTCGGAAAGATTGCCGGATTTATATAGTCTAAAAAGGGAAGGGTAGAGCTTGCGTTTAGCCAGGTCTCCACTCGCACCGAAAATTGTAACAATAACCTTAGATGACATCTAGCTACCTAATTTCTATTTTTATTCCTAGTCTTGCTAGGTATGAGGAAATCTCATTTCATAAACTTAATTCTAACATAATTTTCCGAAAAATCAAAAAATCCAATACGAGATAGAAAAAAACTGCAAGGAAATCCTTACAGTTTAAGTTTAAACGTTTAAGACCTTGTCCAAGAACTCTTTCAGACGTGGGTGTTGTGGGTTGTCAAAGATTTGATCAGGTGTTCCGTCTTCAAGGAATTCACCATCTGCAGTAAAGATAACGCGGTTGGCAACCTGACGGGCAAATCCCATCTCATGGGTTACGATAATCATGGTCATGCCTTGCTCAGCCAATTCTTTCATAACGTTTAGTACGTCTCCAACCATCTCAGGGTCAAGGGCAGAAGTTGGTTCATCGAAGAGCATGATGTCTGGATTCATTGCTAGTCCACGAGCGATAGCCACACGTTGTTTTTGACCACCTGATAGGCTATCTGGGTTGGCATTAGCTTTATCTGCTAGTCCAACCTTTTCAAGCAACTCCATTCCCAATTTCTCAGCTTCTTCCTTAGTCATCAACTTGTGCTCAATAGGAGCAAAGGTGATGTTGTCCAAAACAGACATATGTGGGAAAAGATTGAAGTGTTGGAACACCATTCCGATATTTTCACGGACGTGGTCAACATTGGTTGTTTTTTCAGTTAAGTCATAGCCGTTCACAGTGATATGGCCGCTAGTGACTTCTTCAAGAAGATTAAGACTACGGAGGAAAGTTGACTTACCAGAACCCGAAGGACCGATGATACAAACAACATCTCCTTCATAGAACTTAGTCGTAATTCCTTTTAGGACTTCATTTTTTCCGTAGTTTTTGTGTAAATCATTTACATCAATTTTTAATTTTGCCATTAACGAATCCTCTTTTCTAAGCGTTTCGCTAGTCTAGTCAAAAGTGTGATAATTACAAGATAGAAGATGGCAAGGATTGCATACATCTTGAAGCTTTGGTAGTTACGGGCGATGATAATCTTACCAGTTTGGAAGAGTTCAACCAAACCGATAGCAGATACGATGGTCGTATCTTTAAGAGCGATAACGAATTGGTTGACAAAGTTTGGCAACATCAATTTAGTTGCTTGTGGCAAGATAATCTTACGCATGGTTTTTCCATAAGAGATACCCAAGCTTCGGCTGGCTTCCATTTGTCCAACTGGAACGGCTTGAATACCACCACGAACGATTTCAGCGATATAAGCGGCTGCATTGAGAGATAGGGCAATAGTACCGGCTACGAAGTCGTTAATTGGACTTTGTTGGCCTGTGATAGACTCGATGAAGTTTGGAATTCCCCAGAAGATGAAGGCTGCAAGAATCATCAATGGGATACCACGAATGACATCAACGAAAATCTCAGAAATCACACGAAGAGATTTGTATGGGCTAACGCTAAACATACCAAAAATAATCCCGATGACAATGGCAATAGCAAATGAGATAATAGCTAGAGCAAGAGTGATACCAAGCCCGCTAAGGAGCTGTTTGTAGTTATTTTGAAGCAAGCCCCAGATAGTTGTTTCGTCAACAGTGCTTGTTGAAGCAGTTGAAGACTCACTAGCTAGGTATTTATCAAGAATCTTTTGGAATTCTCCGTTTGCTTTAAGATTAGCAAGTCCGTTATTGAACATTTCAATCAATTCAGGATTTGATCCTTTTTTAACGGCAAAGGCTGTTTCACCGATTGGAGTTCCAGCGATTGGAGTTTTCAATTTTTGACCTTGACTGATAGAATATTTGAGAACAGGCTCATCATCCATAACGGCATCGATGGCACCAGTATTCAAACTGTCATACATTGAAGAACCATCAGCGAAGGTTTTGATTTTGTAGCCGTATTTGCTTTGATTTTTAGTTAGGAAGGTTTGAGAAGCAGTTCCGTTTTTAACACCAACTGTCTTCCCTTTCAAATCTTCATAAGAAGCAATGGTACTTGATTCTTTGACACCAAGGATTGTATTAGCAGTGTAGTAGGATTCTGAGAAGTCAAAAGTTGCCTTACGAGCATCAGTGACAGACATACCAGCAATGATACCATCAGCTTGACCAGCTTGAACAGCACTGATAGCGGCATCGAAACCAGGGTTGGTGATTTCAATTTCAAAACCTTGGTCTTTAGCGATTGCCTTAATCAATTCCATATCAATACCAGTAAATTGGTTACTTGAGTTTTGGAACACAAAAGGTGCAAAAGAAGAATCGCTGGCAATAATGTATTTAGCTTTAACAGGAATGGCTTTTAAGCCTGCTAGAGTAGTTGTGGTTGGCACTGCTGAAGATGATGAAGCAGTCCATTTCTTGATGATTTTATCAAGACTACCATCTTTTTTCATTTCAGCCAAGGCTTGGTTAAATTCAGTGACTAGGTGCTCGTATTTGCTTCCTTTTTTAACACCGAAAGCAAAACTTCCTACAGCTTCACCATCCATTTCAATATGGAGGTCTTGACCTTGGTTAATGGCATACTCGATAACAGGTTTGTCATCCATCATGGCATCGATGGCACCAGCACTCAAGCTGTTGTTCATCAAATCACTAGTGTCAAATGTTTTAATAGTAAAGCTGTATTTATCTTTGATTGTTTCAAGAAAACGTTGAGCAGCAGTTCCGTTTTTAACACCAACGGTTTTGCCAGTTAATTGGTCATATTTACTAATCTTGTGTGCCTTTGTAGTTGCAATGACAACTTTTGTGTCATAGTAAGTATCAGACATGGTGAAGACTTTTTCACGTTCTTTAGTCTTTGTCATCCCTGCCATGATAGCGTCAGCTTGACCAGCTTGAACCGCATTTACCGCTGCATCAAATCCAGGATAGGACATCTGAATGTTCCATCCTTTAATCTCAGCGACTTTGTTGATAATGTCAACATCAATTCCTTTATAAGTTTGATCTGAATCTTTAAACTCAAAAGGTGCATAGGCGGTATCAGAAACAATCTTAATCATTTCAGTTTTCGCAATACCTAATGAGAAAATTGGGAATAAAATTAGCAAAAATGCTAGAAATTTTTTCTTCATTTTTAGTCTCCTTTTCCGAATATTTTCCCATTATATCAGAAAAAGTAAAAAAAGGCAAATTTTTATATTTTTGTGTCAGAAAATATAACATTGTTTTTTTCCTTTTCTTTCTTGAATTGCTACTATAAAGTGCTATAATAATAGTATATATAGAAGAAAAGAGGACAGGGATATGAAGAACAAAAGAATATTTAAAGACTTCCAAGCTTCAAAAATGAGTTTAAACATTTACACAAGCCCCTTGTTAGCCTTTGCTTTTGTCTTCATAGGAGAGTTTGTGGCTTATACTCTGTATGGTATTAGTTTGTTAGCTCTCATCGAACTTGCTAGAAATTTTGGAGAGGCTGGTCAAAATCTTGCAACCTACTTGCAGACCTTGCATCAGAGCTTGACGGATAAAACAGGTGATTTTCGTTTAATTTTAGAATTGCTAGCCTTTGGTTTTATTCTTAACACTGTGTTCAGATGGACTAGAAAAGTTGAGAAAAGACCTATTCGAACTTTGGGATTTTATAGAGAGAATTTTCTCAGCAATCTTCTGAAAGGATTTGGCCTAGGTCTGGCACTTTTTCTTCTGACCTTGTTAGGTTTAGTGACCTTGGGGCAATATCGTTTTGAGTCTATTCACTTGAATCCTTATTCGCTTTCCTTTGTTGTCTTTACTATCCCATTTTGGATTTTACAGGGGACAGCAGAAGAAGTGGTGTCCCGTGCTTGGCTCCTTCCTCAATTGGCCTCAAGAACCAATCTAAAACTTGCTGTTCTTATATCTAGCCTATTCTTTACCCTGCTTCATATGGGAAATTCTGGTCTAACACCACTATCTCTAGTAAATCTCTTTTTATTCGGAGTTGCCATGGCTCTTTACCTTATCAAAACCGATACAGTTTGGGGTGTTGCAGGTATTCATGGGGCTTGGAATTTTGCTCAAGGAAATCTATTTGGGATTTTAGTTAGTGGTCAACCGTCAGGAGCATCGCTGATGACCTTTTTACCACAAGGCAATCAAGGCTGGTTATCAGGTGGATCTTTTGGCATAGAAGGATCTATCATGACAAGTCTGGTCTTGTTACTACTGATTGTCTATCTTGGCTATAAATTAAAGAAAGAAAATGAAAGGATGTGACTTCGGTCCGTCCTTTTCTTCGTGAAAATGCTACAAGTATGCTAAAATAGGAATAGCACATCGAGAGAGGATTCTTATGATTAACCGCATTACAGATAATCAATTTAAACTAGTATCAAAATATCAACCATCAGGAGATCAACCCCAAGCTATCGAGCAGTTGGTTGATAATATCGAGGGTGGAGAAAAAGCTCAGATTCTGATGGGGGCGACTGGAACAGGGAAGACCTATACCATGAGTCAAGTCATTTCCAAAGTCAATAAACCAACTCTGGTTATTGCCCACAATAAAACTCTGGCAGGACAGCTCTATGGGGAGTTTAAGGAATTTTTCCCTGAAAATGCAGTTGAGTACTTTGTGTCTTACTATGATTATTACCAGCCAGAAGCTTATGTCCCTTCTAGCGACACCTATATTGAAAAGGATAGCTCTGTCAATGACGAGATTGACAAGCTCCGACACTCAGCGACTTCAGCCCTTTTGGAGCGCAATGATGTTATTGTCGTGGCTTCAGTCTCTTGTATCTATGGTTTGGGTTCGCCCAAGGAATACGCTGATAGTGTCGTTAGTCTCCGTCCAGGTCTTGAAATTTCTCGTGATAAACTCTTGAATGACTTAGTTGACATCCAGTTTGAGCGAAATGATATTGATTTCCAACGCGGAAGATTTCGCGTTCGTGGGGATGTAGTGGAGATTTTCCCAGCCTCTCGTGATGAACACGCCTTTCGAGTAGAATTTTTTGGAGACGAAATTGACCGTATTCGTGAGGTTGAAGCCTTGACTGGTCAGGTATTGGGAGAAGTGGATCATTTGGCGATTTTCCCTGCGACTCACTTCGTGATCAATGATGACCACATGGAAGTTGCCATTGCCAAGATTCAGGCAGAATTAGAAGAGCAGTTAGCTGTCTTTGAGAAGGAAGGTAAATTGCTTGAAGCCCAGCGCTTGAAACAGCGGACAGAGTATGATATCGAAATGCTGCGCGAGATGGGCTATACAAATGGGGTTGAAAACTATTCACGTCACATGGATGGACGGAGCGAAGGAGAGCCTCCTTATACGCTTCTTGATTTCTTCCCAGATGATTTCTTAATCATGATTGACGAGAGCCATATGACTATGGGACAAATCAAAGGCATGTACAATGGAGACCGTTCGCGTAAAGAAATGCTAGTAAATTATGGTTTCCGCTTGCCATCAGCCTTGGACAATCGTCCTCTCCGTCGTGAAGAATTTGAAAGCCATGTCCATCAGATTGTTTACGTTTCAGCGACACCGGGAGACTATGAAAATGAACAGACCGAGACAGTGATTGAGCAAATCATTCGTCCGACGGGACTCTTGGATCCAGAGGTGGAAGTCCGTCCGACTATGGGACAGATTGATGACCTCTTAGGTGAAATCAATGCCCGTGTTGAAAAGAATGAGCGTACCTTTATTACCACTTTAACCAAGAAAATGGCAGAGGATTTAACCGACTACTTTAAAGAAATGGGCATTAAGGTCAAGTACATGCACTCGGATATCAAGACCTTGGAGCGGACAGAGATTATCCGTGACCTGCGCTTGGGTGTCTTTGACGTCTTGGTCGGAATCAACCTGCTCCGTGAGGGGATTGACGTTCCTGAAGTGAGCCTCGTAGCGATTCTCGATGCTGACAAGGAAGGTTTCCTTCGAAACGAGCGTGGACTCATCCAGACCATTGGTCGTGCTGCTCGTAATAGTGAGGGACATGTCATTATGTATGCGGACACTGTGACCCAGTCTATGCAACGTGCTATCGATGAAACTGCCCGTCGTCGCAAAATCCAGATGGCCTATAATGAAGAACACGGTATTGTGCCTCAGACAATCAAGAAAGAAATCCGTGATCTGATTGCCGTGACCAAGGCAGTTGCTAAGGAAGAAGACAAGGAAGTCGATATCAATAGTCTCAACAAACAAGAGCGCAAAGAACTCGTCAAGAAACTAGAAAAACAAATGCAAGAAGCCGTCGAAGTACTTGACTTTGAACTCGCAGCTCAGATTCGTGATATGATGCTGGAAGTTAGGGCGTTGGATTAACAAACATTATAGGATAATAGATAAGGAAGATATGGTAACAAATAAAACAAGATATATAGGGATTGAATGCTGTAGAATTATAGCTATGTTGATGATTTGTAATTTGCATGTTTTAGGTATTGGAGGAGTCTTAGATAAAGTCGGGAATCAAAAAGATATATATTATTTTCTTGCTAATATCTTAGAAGCTTTTTCTTATCCAGCTGTCAATATTTTTATTTTAATTAGTGGTTACGTGGGTCTATATTCACAGTTTAGTTATAAAAAAATGTCTAAGTTTTGGTTACAAATTATTTTTTATACTATATCAATTACATTGACTTTTGCAGTGTTTTCAAAATTATCTGTAACTCCAACTGAATGGTTTTATGCCTTAACCCCAATCAGTAATGGTCAGTATTGGTATATGAGTTGTTATTTTGGCTTGATATTAATAGCACCAATATTAAATCAGGCAATTTTAACAATGAAGAAAGAATTATTGATTCAGATAATAATAGGAGGATTTATATATTTCTCTATTATTCCTACAATTTTCAAACAAGATTCATTAGGAATATGGAGAGGTTATAGTGTTCTATGGATGATATTACTCTATATAGTGGGTGCTATAATCAGAAAATTTAAGTATGAAAGTTATTTTCAATCATGGAAAGTTATTTTTGGGATATTATTATTAACAAGTCTAACCTTTGTATTGTACTTCTTTAATTATGAACAGTGGAGGAGTTATAGTTCACCGACAGTGACTCTTCAAGGAATATTGATATTTTTATTATGCTTAAATATAAAAAACATTCCACCTTCACTTGAAAAAATAGTTCTAGTTTTATCTCCGCTTACATTGGGGGTTTATCTATTTCATGTTCATCCTCTTATTTTCAGGAGAATTCTACCTAGCATAAATTTCTTAATTGATGGGAAAGAATTATTTATGTTTGCTATTATTATTTTGATAGTAACACTTTTATTATTTTTTGTAGGAGCTATTTTTGAGTATATTAGGCAAAGTCTAATAAATATAATTTTAAATATGACAAAAGTATTAACCAAATCATAGAAGGAGAAAATATGTCCCGTTCCCAATTAACGATTTTAACAAATATTTGTCTGATTGAAGATCTAGAAACCCAGCGCGTGGTTATGCAGTATCGCTCTCCTGAAACCAATCGCTGGTCAGGTTATGCCTTTCCAGGAGGCCATGTAGAAAATGGCGAATCTTTAGCAGAGTCTGTCATTCGTGAAATCTATGAAGAAACAGGGTTGACTATCCAAAATCCTCAACTTGTCGGCATTAAAAATTGGCCACTAGATACAGGTGGGCGCTATATTGTCGTTTGTTATAAGGCGACTGAGTTCTCTGGTACCCTTCGCTCTTCAGATGAAGGAGAAGTTTCTTGGGTGCAAAAAGACCAGATTCCAAACTTGGATCTGGCCTATGATATGTTACCCTTGATGGAGATGATGGAAGCTCCTGACAAATCTGAATTTTTCTACCCTCGCCGTACAGATGATGGCTGGGAGAAGAAAATCTTCTAGTCTTTTACTAAATAACCGAGCTGATCCAAGGCCTCCTCGATATAGTGGAGGTCTTGTTGTGTTTCGGCTTCGACTAGGTGGTAATGGATGCCATCTGTCAATTCAGACAGAGGTCTAAAGTCAGAATGCTCGACTTGTTCTAGAAAATGTTGCACATCTCTGCGACAAGACAGTTTAAGCAAGGTTTCGATTTCTCCATAAACGGGATGGTCAATCAAGGTATTTTGAACACGTCCACCATTATCAACGATAGCAAGGAGTTCTTGACCGATTTCTTCAACTTCATGTTTCACTTTGAAAAGTTTGTGAACATAAGGATTGGTTTCAATTTGTTTATAGATGTAGCCACGATTGGTGGATAGGATAGGAGCGCCATCGGCTCTTAAAATTGCAATGTCCTGTACAATGACCTGACGTGTGACATGAAAATGTTCCGCCAAACTTTGGCCATTAAGGGCTTTAGGAGCTTCTTTCAAGAGTTGGAGCAGAGCTTGTTTGCGATCTTTTGTCATAGCTTTTCCTTTTAACGGCGTTTTCGAAGCACTTTATAGACAGCTAGTGCTAATGTATAGTCTACCATACTATGGATAATTGTGCCAAATCCAACTAGCACAAAGAGAACATAAAACATATTTTCTACATTGGTACCGGAAGTTGCATAAAAAATGACACAAGCTAATACTTCAGCAAGGGCATGGACAAGCGCTAACACAAAGTTGAAAATCCAGGAAGCTTTTGGTTTATCTAGGGTATCGGGGAATTTTTGTAGGTAAAGAGCCCCCAAAGTCCCAAAAAAGATATGGGAAAAAGCTCGAAAAACGATAACCATGGGATAGCCTGCCATCAAAAATCCAAAACTAGAGGCTAGGATGACAAAAACTGCCATCAAGGGCGACAAGAACATGGCGATAAAAATAGCGATGTGGCTCCCTAGAGTGTAAGAAGCAGGAGGAATGACAATTTTAAAAGGCATAACAATTGGAATCAAAATTGCAATAGCCGTTAAGAGGGCAGTCATTGTCATAAATTGTGTCTTTTTTCGTGTATTCATAAGAATCTCCTTTTTTGACTGTATATACACTAGTATAGTACAACAAACAAGACAATAAATCAAGGATTTACTTAAGTCTATAGGCCATTTTAAATTAAATTTTGGTAAAGATTTCACTAAAAAGAAACTGTATAGAGCAAAATCTCCACCTTCAAGCTTGAAAGTGGAGATGTTTTTATTTCTTCAATGTTTGTAGTCTTGGGACAATAGCTAGGGTTAGAACTGCGGAAATGACTAATTCGGCAATCGAATTTGTTGAGATAACAGTTGCTAGGAGTTTTTGGATATTACCATCAAAGACATTTCCAAAAAGGTAGAAAATTCCACCAAGTACAAAGACTGTATTGGTAAGTGAACCCAGGGCACCAGCTAGAATCAGACCTGTCTTGTTTTTCATCAGTTTATAGACTAGATACGGAGTTAAACCAATCAAAATACGTGGAACGATGGCAATGATAGCTGAGTAGATATTTCCGTTTGGTACAAAAGGTGAGAAGAGGTAGCTTGTCGGCAGAATTGTAATCGTGTTAACTGTCAAGCTAAGTAGTCCCATTAAAAATCCAAGTGTAACCCCAACTCGTGGACCGTAGATAATGCTGGCAATAATGACAGGAATATGAACGATGGTTGGTTTGATTGGAAATGGGAAAAGGTTAAAGATAAGTGAGCTCAGAAAGTGTATCACGAGCATGGTTGCAAAAAAGATAGCAATGGGTGCAATATTAGAGCGTTTTTTCATCGAGAGTTTCCTTTATTCTTTCTAAAATAATTGTGAGGTCGGCTAAAGCTCCTCGTCCGTGGTCTCCACAAGCTAGTAGGGATTCCTTAGGAGCAATCAGCTGATAGCCGTAGGTTTCTAATGTTTTTAGATTAGCCTGAGTTGCTGGATGGTCATACATTTTTGTATTCATAGCAGGAGCTATTAGTTTAGGAATATGACTGGGCAGGGCTAGAGCTGTACTGGTTACCATGTTGTCCGCAAAGCCAAGGGCTAGTTTTGAAATAGTGTTAGCAGTTGCAGGGGCCACGATAAATAAATCTGCCTTTTTTCCAAGTTCGATATGATTGACTTGATCAGGATAGGGTTCCTTCATGACATCCAGGTGGACAGGATTCTGTGATAAGACCTGTAGAGTCAAAGGTTGGATAAACTCTGTAGCAGCCTGGGTCATTAAGACAGTGACTTGATGGCCTTGTTTTTTAAGCGAACTAACTAAATCTGCCGACTTGTAAGAGGCGATTGACCCCGTTACAGCCAAGAGAATATGTGCCATAGTTTTCCTTTCTATGAATGATAGGCTTGAATTTTTTCAAGGAGGAGTTCTGCAATTTCTTCTTTAGTCTGGACTGTTTGAAGCTGATCTTTCTCAACAAAGATAGCTCGGTGCTGACCTGCTGAGATTTGAGTCAGGTCATTGGCGATGATTAAATCTGCTTGATTCTTGATAAGACTTTTTCGGGCAATCTCGATGAGATAATCCTCAGAGACATCAACAAGCAGTTTGAAACCAATCAGATGAATAGCAGGATTCCATTCCTTGACTAGAGAGATGATTTTGGGTGTTTTTTTCAGGAACAAAACCTGAACCTCATCAGTTGAAGAAATCTTAGTCTGATGATTTTGCTTGCTTAAAAACTCTTCTATATTGGAGCTAGCTTGGACTTCCTCAAGCCCTGTCATATAGACAGGAGTGTAGTCAGAAACAGCCATTGAGTGGATTAAGACCTGATAATCCTTAACACGTTCTTGCATTTCAAGAAGAAGGTCGTTTGTATTGTTAATTTCTTGAATGCTTAGGTTGGGATGGGCTTCTGGCTTCACAGCTCGTTTTGTAGTAATTAAACAAACTTCATGCCCTGCAGCAAGCAAGGTTTCTGTGATGATTTTTCCCAAGTGACCTGTAGAATGGTTAGTGATAGAGCGGACGCTATCGATAGCTTCACTGGTACCGCCCGATGTAACTAAAATTTTCATAGCACTATTGTACACAAAAATAAACGGTAAGTAAAATGAAAGTGATAAAATTTTGGTAAAAGGAAAGAATATAGTTTCAAACTATAAAGCCATATAAAATTTAAGAAAGAACTCTAAAAACCTTAAAAACAGGGATATTTACGAACGTTTAGAGAGTTTTGGGATGTTAAAAATCTTGTTTTGTGTTATAATGAATTATCATAAAAGAGGTTAGAGGAGTTTTGAATGAAAACAGATATTGAAATCGCACAGAGTATTGAGTTGAAGCCAATTGTTGATGTTGTAGAGAAACTTGGTATTTCTTACGACGATTTGGAGTTGTACGGAAAGTACAAGGCTAAGCTCAGCTTTGATAAAATTCGTGCAGTTGAGAGCAATCCAGTTGGAAAATTGATTCTGGTTACTGCCATCAACCCAACACCTGCAGGTGAAGGAAAATCAACCATTACCATTGGTCTTGCGGATGCCTTGAATAAGATGGGCAAGAAAACCATGATTGCTATTCGCGAACCATCTCTTGGTCCAGTAATGGGTATCAAGGGTGGTGCGGCAGGTGGTGGTTATGCCCAAGTTCTGCCAATGGAAGACATCAACCTTCACTTCACTGGAGACATGCATGCCATTACGACTGCTAATAATGCTCTTTCTGCCTTGATTGACAACCACTTGCACCAAGGGAATGAGTTGGGAATTGACCAACGTCGTATCCTTTGGAAACGTGTTGTGGACTTGAATGATCGTGCACTTCGTCATGTGACCGTTGGACTTGGTGGTCCTCTAAACGGTATTCCTCGTGAGGATGGCTTTGACATTACCGTCGCTTCCGAAATCATGGCGATTCTTTGCTTGGCAACAGACATCGAGGACTTGAAACGCCGTTTGGCTAATATTGTTATCGGTTATCGCTATGATCGTACCCCTGTTTCTGTAGGTGATTTGCAGGTCGAGGGTGCCTTAGCATTGATTTTGAAGGATGCTATTAAGCCAAACTTGGTTCAGACAATTTACGGAACACCTGCCTTTGTACATGGTGGTCCATTTGCCAATATCGCTCACGGATGTAACTCTGTCTTGGCAACGACAACAGCCCTTCACTTGGCTGATTACACAGTTACTGAAGCTGGTTTTGGTGCAGACCTTGGTGCTGAGAAATTCCTTGATATTAAGACACCAAACTTGCCAACATCTCCAGATGCAGTTGTCATTGTCGCAACCCTTCGTGCCCTTAAGATGAATGGCGGTGTGGCTAAGGATGCTCTTACAGAGGAAAACGTAGAAGCAGTTCGTGCTGGTTTTGCTAACTTGAAACGCCACGTTGAAAATATCCGTAAGTTCGGTATTCCAGCAGTTGTGGCTATTAACGAATTTGTATCTGATACTGAAGCAGAAATCGCAGCCTTGAAAGAACTTTGTGCCTCAATCGATGTACCAGTTGAACTAGCAAGTGTCTGGGCTGATGGTGCAGAAGGTGGAGTAGCACTTGCCGAAACAGTTATAAAGACTATCGCTGAAAACCCATCTAACTATAAACGTTTGTATGACAATGACCTTTCTGTTCAAGAAAAGATTGAAAAGATTGTTACTGAAATCTACCGTGGTAGCAAAGTAAATTTTGAGAAGAAAGCTCAAACGCAAATCGCTCAAATTGTTCAAAATGGTTGGGACAAATTGCCAATCTGTATGGCTAAAACTCAATATAGTTTCTCAGACAATCCGAATGCACTTGGAGCACCTGAAAACTTTGAAATTACCATTCGTGAATTGGTACCAAAATTAGGTGCAGGCTTCATCGTTGCCTTAACTGGTGATGTCATGACCATGCCAGGACTTCCAAAACGACCAGCTGCTCTCAACATGGATGTTGAAAGTGATGGAACAGTTCTAGGTTTGTTCTAGTATATTGAGAGATATAGAATTATGGAAAAAATTTGAAAGAAATATTGTCACAATTTGATTCAACTAAAAATAATTACGAGAGACTTTTAGAATATATTGAAGCCACAATTAAAAGTCTTATGGAAAATGAAAAAATACAAATTCATGAAATTAAAGGAAGGATTAAAGATAGAGAAAGTTTAAGCAAAAAAATTGAAACTAAAGACTATAAATATTCCAGTTTGTCAGAAATAACTGATATTTGTGGAATTAGAATTATCACATATTTTTCGGACGATGTAGATAAAATTGCTTCTTTACTTGAAGAGGAATTTGATTTAGATCAGGACAATTCTATTGATAAACGAAAAACTCAAGATCCTACTAAATTTGGCTATGTATCTTTACACTATATTTTAAAATTAGGAGGAAGTAGAGCAGGATTAACTGAAAATATTAATTATAAAGAATTAAAATTTGAAGTTCAGATAAGGACTATTTTGCAGCATGCTTGGGCGGAGATAGAACATGACTTTGGATATAAATCTGATCAAGATGTTCCTGAAAAAATTAGAAGAAGATTTTCAAGATTAGCTGGTTTAATTGAGTTAGCTGACGATGAATTCATGGAAATTAAACGATATGAAAAGGAATATACTAATAGAGTTGAAGAAGGATTCAAAGAGAATTCTAAAAGTATAAAAATTGATTCTATAAGTATTTCAGCCTTATTAGAAAGTGAATCTTATATCAACTTTATTGAAGAAAATTATGATCAACATAATATAGAAATTAGGTATCCTGGTGGAAAATTTAAAGATGATAGAATTTCTAAAATTGTCAATTATTGTGAACAATTAGGTATTAAAACGATTGATGAATTAGAAAGTAAGTTCAAAAGTGAATTTCCAAATTACTTTAGTAGATGGATTGAAGAAAAAAATAACTATTTTTATACTTGGAATACTACACCTTTACTAGAGGTTCTTTATAATTTAAATAATTCAACTAGATAATCACGTTAAGTATTGTGAGAAGTCCCATCTATATTCGGATGGGATTTTGCTATTTGTCTAGTCTCTGTAAAATTTCTATTTTCCCTGAATTCTGATATAATAGAAATATTGACTTCAAGAGTAAGGAAGAGAAGATGAACGCATTATTAAATGGAATGAATGACCGTCAGGCTGAGGCGGTGCAAACGACAGAAGGTCCCTTGTTAATCATGGCGGGGGCTGGTTCTGGGAAGACCCGTGTTTTAACCCACCGTATCGCTTATTTAATCGATGAAAAGATGGTCAATCCTTGGAATATCTTGGCAATTACCTTTACTAATAAGGCTGCGCGTGAGATGAAAGAGCGTGCTTATAGCCTCAATCCAGCTACTCAGGACTGTCTGATTGCGACCTTCCACTCCATGTGTGTGCGTATTCTGCGTCGCGATGCGGACCATATTGGCTACAACCGTAATTTTACTATTGTGGATCCTGGTGAACAACGAACTCTCATGAAACGTATTCTCAAGCAGTTGAACTTGGATCCTAAAAAATGGAATGAGCGGAGCATCTTGGGGACTATTTCCAATGCTAAGAATGACTTGATTGATGATGTGGCTTATGCTGCTCAAGCTGGCGATATGTATACGCAAATCGTGGCTCAGTGTTATACAGCCTATCAGAAAGAATTACGTCAGTCGGAGTCGGTTGACTTTGATGATTTGATTATGCTGACCTTGCGTCTCTTTGATCAAAATCCTGATGTTTTGACTTACTATCAACAGAAATTTCAGTACATCCACGTTGATGAGTACCAAGATACCAACCATGCCCAGTACCAATTGGTCAAACTCTTGGCTTCGCGCTTTAAAAACATCTGTGTGGTTGGGGATGCGGACCAGTCTATCTACGGTTGGCGTGGTGCTGATATGCAGAATATCTTGGACTTCGAGAAAGACTATCCCCAAGCTAAGGTTGTTTTGTTGGAGGAGAATTACCGTTCAACTAAAACTATTCTGCAAGCGGCCAACGAGGTCATTAAAAACAATAAAAATCGCCGTCCTAAGAATCTCTGGACTCAAAACGCTGATGGGGAGCAAATCGTTTACTATCGTGCCAATGATGAACTAGATGAGGCTGTATTTGTAGCCAAAACCATCGATGAACTTGGTCGGAGTCAAAACTTCCTTCACAAGGATTTTGCAGTTCTTTATCGTACTAATGCGCAGTCTCGTACTATTGAGGAAGCCCTGCTCAAGTCAAACATTCCTTATACCATGGTTGGTGGGACAAAGTTCTACAGCCGTAAGGAAATCCGCGATATTATCGCTTACCTTAACCTCATTGCCAATTTGAGTGACAATATCAGTTTTGAACGTATTATCAACGAACCTAAACGTGGAATTGGTCCAGGTACAGTTGAGAAAATCCGTGACTTTGCGAATGTGCAAGACATGTCCATGCTAGATGCTTCTGCAAACATCATGTTATCTGGTATCAAGGGTAAAGCAGCCCAGTCTATCTGGGATTTTGCCAATATGATTCTGGATTTGCGGGAGCAACTGGACCAGTTAAGTATTACAGAGTTGGTTGAGGAGGTTCTAGAAAAAACAGGTTACATCGATATTCTTAATGTCCAAGCAACTCTAGAAAGCAAGGCTCGGGTTGAAAATATCGAAGAGTTCCTTTCTGTAACGAAAAACTTTGATGACACCTCTGATGTGCCAGAAGAGGAAACTGGTCTGGATAAACTAAGTCGTTTCTTAAATGACTTGGCCTTGATTGCAGACACAGATTCAGGTAGTCAGGAGACATCAGAAGTGACCTTGATGACCTTACATGCTGCCAAAGGTCTCGAGTTTCCAGTTGTTTTTTTGATTGGGATGGAAGAAAATGTCTTTCCGCTTAGCCGTGCGGCTGAAGATCAAGATGAATTGGAAGAAGAACGCCGTCTGGCCTATGTAGGAATTACGCGTGCAGAGAAAATTCTCTATCTGACCAATGCCAACTCGCGCCTGCTTTTCGGTCGTACCAACTACAACCGTCCGACTCGTTTTATTAATGAAATTAGTTCAGACTTACTTGAGTATCAAGGATTGGCCCGTCCAGCCAATACAAGCTTTAAGGCATCTTATAGCAGTGGTGGGGTTGCCTTCGGTCAAGGTATGAGTCTTGCCCAGGCTCTTCAAGACCGTAAACGTAGTGCGGCCCCAAAAACTATCCAGTCAAGCGGTCTTCCGTTTGGTCAATTTACAGCTGGAGCAAAATCAGCGTCTAGCGAGGCAAATTGGTCTATTGGTGACATTGCCCTCCACAAGAAATGGGGAGAGGGAACTGTTCTGGAAGTTTCAGGTAGTGGTGCTACGCAGGAATTAAAAATCAATTTCCCAGATGTTGGTTTGAAAAAACTTTTGGCTAGTGTAGCCCCAATTGAGAAAAAAATATAATTTTCCATCCTTCTCACGAATAATAAAGTGAGGAGGATTTTTATGTATAGTATTTCATTCCAAGAAGATTCATTATTGCCAAGAGAGAGATTGGCCAAGGAAGGAGTAGAAGCGCTCAGTAATCAAGAGTTGCTAGCTATTTTACTCAGGACAGGAACACGTCAAGCTAGCGTTTTTGAAATTGCCCAGAAAGTCTTGAGCAATCTTTCAAGCCTAACGGATTTGAAAAAAATGACCCTGCAGGAATTGCAGAGTCTATCTGGTATCGGGCGAGTTAAGGCTATAGAATTGCAAGCTATGATTGAACTGGGGCATCGTATTCACAAACACGAGACTATTGAGATGGAAAGTATTCTCAGCAGTCAAAAGTTGGCCAAGAAGATGCAACAGGAATTAGGGGACAAAAAACAAGAGCACCTGGTGGCGCTCTATCTCAATACTCAAAATCAAATCATCCATCAACAGACCATTTTTATCGGTTCTGCCACTCGCAGTATTGCTGAGCCACGAGAGATCCTTCACTATGCTATCAAGCATATGGCGACTTCTATCATATTGGTTCACAATCATCCTTCAGGAGCGGTAGCCCCCAGTCGAAATGATGATCATGTCACTAAACTTGTTAAAGAAGCCTGCGACCTGATGGGGATTGTCCTCTTGGACCATTTGATTGTCTCATATTCTAGTTACTTTAGTTACCGTGAAAAAACAGATTTAATCTAAAGTTCATTAACGACATAGTCAAAGAGGTTTTTATCTTTGGGACGATTTTCAAAAAGAAACTCTGGATGCCATTGGACACCGAGAAAGGCAACATCATCCGTACTCATGACAGCTTCAATGATACCATCTTTAGGATCATGAGCCGCAATCTTTAAATTTGGTGCTAAATCCTTGATACTCTGGTGATGGAAGGAGTTGATATGGGAGATTTCTCCATAGATTTCTCGGAGAACAGTATCTGGTTCTGTCACCAAGCGTTGGGTTGTGTACTCAGCCGAACAATCCTGCCAATGGTCTTCTATATCTTGGTACAAAGTTCCACCCATGGCAACGTTAAAGAGTTGAGTTCCACGGCAAACAGAAAAAATTGGCTTTTTCTGTTTAATCGCTTCCTTGATGAGGGCCAGTTCGAAGATATCTCTTTGAAGGTGGTAGTCATCGCTATCAATGGTTTTTGGTTCACCATAGAACTTAGGATCAACATTTTGCCCACCTGTCAAGATGAGCTTGTCAATCATACTGATATAGTGGCAGGCCATTTCTTGATCACCAATCGGTAGGATGATGGGAATCCCTCCAGCGTCTTTAACGCCTTCAACAAAGCCTTTTGCTGCGTAGCTCATCATGATGTCATCATCTGGATGAGTTTTTTCGTTTCCTGTAATCCCTATAACTGGTTTTTTCATAAAATGATTTTCGCTTTCTAATCCTCTTTTCGCATGAAATAGAGGAGGGTTTGGAGTTCACTTGTCAAATCGACATACTGAACGACCACATCTTTTGGTAAATGCAGATGGACTGGTGAAAAACTAAGAATTCCTTTTACGCCAGCATCAACCAAGAGATTAGCAACCTCTTGTGACTTAACACTGGGAACGGTCAGGATAGCAGTTTTGACATCAGCATCCTTGATTTTATCCTTGATTTGAGAAATCCCGTAAATGGGAATTCCATCAGGAGTTTGGCTACCGACTTCAGGATGGTCATCTAGGTCAAAGGCCATGATAATCTTCATCTTGTTACGTTCGTGGAAGCGATAGTGGAGAAGGGCATGGCCCATATTTCCAATACCAACCAGCATGACATTGGTGATAGAGTTATCATTGAGTAAATCGGCAAAAAACGTCATCAGTTTTTTGACATCATAGCCAAAACCACGACGACCTAGTTCACCAAAATAGGAAAAATCACGACGTACGGTCGCTGAATCAATACCGATAGCCTCTGCAATTTGCTTAGAGTTGGCACGTTCAATCTTTTCTGCATGAAATCTCTTAAAAATTCGATAGTAGAGAGAGAGTCTTTTTGCTGTAGCTTTTGGAATAGCAGACTGTTTATCTTTCACAAAATCACAACCTTTCTATTCTTCTATTTTATAGAAACATTGTGAAAAAATCAACAAAAATAAGAAAAAACTAAGAAAAATCTTAGTTTTGATGTAAAAAATCTGCATGTGATAGAAAACGGTAGAGGTCTCCGACCAGACCCTGATAAACTTTCTGGCCATTAAAAGTCAGAGAAGTCACATAAAGTGTATCTGGTAGGGTCACACATCCTGACAAAGCCAGCATGAGAGCCTCATAATCTTCATACTTGAGTGTACGCTCTACATGATAGCTATCCTTATAGGTCAGTTCAAACATATGGGACCTATCTTTCAGATTTTGTAAAGACACCACGTTCTACTAAACTATCCATGAGGAAGTAGAATTTTTCCTGATGAATGTGGTGGTCTTCTGATTTGAAAATATCAACTAGACGTAGCCCAAACTTGTCAGTGATATTGATTTTAGCCCCTGTAAGTTCCTTGTTAATAATGATTTTGAGTTGGAAGCCTTCACCGCTGTTTGGCACTTTTTCCAAAAGGCGAGTCAGTTCATAGTTACCAACCTTAGTCTCAAAAAAGGTGTTATCTTTGAGGGTGAATTTTTTAACAGAAGGGCTAAGAGTGTAGTCGTAACGACAATTTTTTAACTGAATGGTTTTTTCAAATGCCATATGGCTAATCTCCGATAATTTCTTTTAAGTTTTTTGCTAGGGTATGTAGGTCTTCAACAGTATTTTGGGGCGACAAACTGATACGAACGGATTCCTTCAAGCGTTCTGAATTTGCCCCGTACATAGCTTCAAGAACATGACTAGATTGGACAATGCCTGCCGTACAGGCTGAACCAGTAGAGATAGAAATTCCAGCTAAATCTAGACGAAGGAGTAAGAGGTCATTTTTTTGGCCAGGAAATCCAATATTGAGGACATAAGGGAGATGATGTTTTCCTCTATTTAAGTAATACTGAACTCCCTCTAGCTCTGCCAGAAAGGCGGTTCCTAGATTTTGTACATGTTGAAAATGTTCTTCTTGTTTTTCTAGGTCTTCTTTTAGGGCTGCAACCATGCCTACGATGGCAGATAAATTTTCAGTCCCTGCACGTTTTTTCTGTTCTTGGTCTCCGCCATGTAGATAGGAATCAAAGTCCATGCTAGAAGCGTAGAGAAAACCGATTCCCTTAGGACCATGGAACTTGTGGGCAGAAGCAGTGAGAAAATCAATGCCCAATTCTTCTGGCTGTATAGGGATTTTTCCGATTGCCTGAACTGCATCAACATGATAGACAGCAGGGTGTTGTTTGAGTATTTGGCCAATTTCAGCAATGGGCAGTAGGTTTCCTGTCTCATTATTGGCAAACATGGTAGAAACCAAAATTGTATCGTCACGCAAAGCCTTTTGAATTTGTTGAGCTGTGATTTCTTGCTTTTCTGGTTGGATAATGGTTACTTCAAAACCAAAGTGTTGAACCAAGTAATCAATGGTTTCAAGGACAGCATGGTGCTCAATAGCAGTTGTGATAATATGTTTTCCTTGTTCTTGGTGACGAAGGCAGTAACCAATGATAGCAGTATTGTTGCCTTCTGTCCCACCAGAAGTGAAAAAGATATGTTGAGGTTTTGTCCCCAGTAACTGGGCTAGTTCCTGACGGGCTTCTCTCAAGAGTTTGCCAGCTTGACGACCATGACCATGAATACTAGAAGGGTTTCCGTGGGTTTCTTGCATAACCTTGGTCATAGCTGAAATAGCAACTGCTGACATAGGAGTCGTTGCAGCATTGTCCAAATAAATCAAAAAATCACCTTATTTCTTTTTGTTGTAGGCAAAGAGTGGGCTGACTGGTTTTCTTTCGTGAATACGGACGATGGCATCACCAATTAACTCACTAGCAGTGATGTAGCATACGTTTTTAGGAGTTTTTTCTTTTGTTGCTACTGAATCGGTCACAAGAATTTCTTTAATCTTAGTATTGTCAAGAAGTTCAGCAGCACCTTCAACGAAGAGACCGTGGCTAGAAACAGCATAAATTTCTGTAGCTCCTTCACGTTCAACGATTTTAGCAGCTTCAGAGAAGGTACGCCCTGTATTTAAAATATCGTCAATCAAGATAGCTTTTTTACCTTCAACATCACCGATAATATAACCTTCGTTACGAGTTGCATCGTCTTGAGGGTAGTCGATAATGGCGATAGGAGCATCAAGATACTCAGCCAAGCTACGAGCACGTTTGACACCTGAATTTTTAGGGCTAACGACAACAACATCTGAACCAAGTAGGCCCTTATCGCAGTAATGTTTTGCAAATAGGGGAACTGTGTAGAGGTTATCGACAGGAATATCAAAGAAACCTTGCACCTGAACAGCATGCAAATCAAGCGTAAGGACACGGTCAACTCCAGCCTTAACCAGCATATTAGCAACTAGTTTAGCTGTAAGTGGCTCACGAGGTGAAGCAATACGGTCTTGACGTGCATAGCCGAAATATGGAAGGACAACGTTGATACTGTGGGCACTTGCACGCACACAAGCGTCAACCATGATCAACAATTCCATTAGGTGGTTGTTAACAGGGAAACTTGTTGATTGGATGATGTAAACATCATAACCACGGACACTTTCTTCGATATTTACTTGGATTTCTCCATCTGAAAATTGACGTGATGATAGTTTTCCAAGTGGGACACCAACAGCTTGAGCAATTTTCTGTGCAATCTCTTGGTTAGAGTTGAGTGCGAAAAGTTTCATGTTTTTTCTATCTGACATTATAGACCGTCCTCTGTAAACTTTATAAATCCTAGTGATATTTGCCTTACATATATGAACTGGGATTCGTGTATTTTTATCTTTTCTATTTTACCAAAAAATGGAGATTATTTCAGCTATTTTTCATACTTTTGACAAATCGAACCAATTTTGAAGGGGCTTTTTGGTAGGAAATCTGATTTTTCTCTAAAAATTGTTGAAAATCTCGTTTCCCTTGCTCGTGATTTTCAACTTCAAGCTCTAATTCGTAATCTGTCATATCAAAGTACTGACTTTCATCCAGTGCCATGAGACCAATAGCTGTTTGCATTTCATAGCGAAGCGTTGTTAGACAACCAAGGATCTGCCATTCACTTGTTTTAATACCATGTTTAGCTAATTCATCAAGAACCAGCCCCTGAGGAAGTTCTTCCTTGATCAGATAGTTTTCAGCATCTTTTAGTTGCAATTTTTGGTTGTATTCCATGTTTCCAACACTTTGCGGGACTTTGAGTGTCAATTCTGCCCAGTCTTCAAAGGTTCGAATGCGCATAGCAACTTTCTTTTCTCGCAGCTCAAAATCAGGTGTGTCGATGTAGTAATTTTTTTGAAGAACAGGAGTGACACCTGTGAACTGGTCTTTTAGACGATCATACTCATCTTTTTTCAAGAGTGTTTTCAATTCAATTTCTAAATGTTTCATTTTTCTTACCTTTTCTTTATCGTTGAAAGCGGATTTATGGTATAATAAGCATTGTATTTATTGTATATGAATCTGGAGAAAAAATCAAAGATATTTTTGAAGGATAATATGAGAATAAGGGAGAATATATGACCTTAGAATGGGAAGAATTTCTAGATCCTTACATTCAAGCTGTTGGTGAGTTAAAAATTAAACTTCGTGGTATTCGGAAGCAATATCGTAAGCAAAATAAGCATTCTCCGATTGAGTTTGTGACAGGTCGGGTCAAGCCAATTGAGAGCATCAAAGAAAAAATGGTTCGTCGTGGCATTACTTATGCGACCTTGGAACACGATTTGCAGGATATTGCTGGTTTACGTGTGATGGTTCAGTTTGTAGATGACGTCCAAGAAGTTGTGGCTATTTTGCGTAAGCGTCAGGATATGCGTATCATACAGGAGCGAGATTACATTACTCATCGAAAGGCTTCAGGCTACCGTTCCTATCATGTGGTAGTAGAATATATGGTTGATACCATCAATGGAGCTAAGACTATTTTGGCAGAAATTCAAATTCGTACTTTGGCCATGAATTTCTGGGCAACGATAGAACATTCTCTCAACTACAAGTACCAAGGGGATTTCCCAGAGGAGATTAAGAAGCGACTGGAAATTACAGCTAGAATCGCCCATCAGTTGGATGAAGAAATGGGTAAAATTCGAGATGATATCCAAGAAGCCCAGGCACTTTTTGATCCTTTGAGTAGAAAATTAAATGACGGTGTAGGAAACAGTGACGATACAGATGAAGAATACAGGTAAACGAATTGACCTGATAGCCAATAGAAAACCGCAGAGTCAAAGGGTTTTGTATGAATTGCGAGATCGTTTGAAGAGAAATCAGTTTATACTCAATGATAGCAGTCCGGACATTGTCATTTCCATTGGTGGAGATGGCATGCTCTTGTCGGCCTTTCATAAGTACGAAGACCAACTTGATAAGGTACGCTTTATCGGTCTTCATACAGGACATCTGGGCTTTTATACCGATTATCGTGATTTTGAGTTGGATAAGTTAATGACCAATTTGCAGCTGGATACCGGAGCAAGGGTTTCTTACCCTGTTCTAAATGTGAAGGTTTTTCTTGGAAATGGAGAGGTCAAGATTTTTCGTGCCCTCAATGAAGCCAGCATCCGCAGGTCTGATCGAACCATGGTAGCGGATATTGTAATCAATGGTGTCCCCTTTGAACGTTTTCGAGGAGACGGGCTAACAGTTTCGACACCGACTGGTAGTACTGCCTATAACAAGTCTCTTGGTGGTGCTGTTTTACACCCTACCATTGAAGCTTTGCAATTAACGGAGATTGCCAGCCTTAATAATCGTGTCTATCGAACGCTGGGCTCTTCCATTATTGTGCCTAAGAAGGATAAGATTGAACTCATTCCAACAAGAAATGATTACCACACCATTTCGGTTGACAATAGTGTCTATTCTTTTCGTAGTATCGAGCGAATCGAGTATCAAATTGATCATCATAAGATTCACTTTGTCGCGACTCCTAGCCATACCAGTTTCTGGAACCGCGTTAAGGATGCCTTTATCGGCGAGGTGGACGAATGAGGTTTGAATTTATCGCAGATGAACATGTCAAGGTTAAGACCTTCTTAAAAAAGCACGAGGTTTCTAAGGGGCTGCTGGCTAAGATTAAGTTTCGAGGCGGAGCTATTCTGGTCAATGACCAACCGCAAAATGCAACCTATCTATTGGATATTGGGGACCGCGTTACTATTGATATTCCCGCTGAGGAAGGCTTTGAAACCTTGGAGGCCATTGAGCGTCCATTAGATATTCTCTATGAGGATGACCACTTTCTAGTCTTGAATAAACCCTATGGAGTTGCCTCTATTCCTAGTGTCAATCACTCTAATACCATTGCCAATTTTATCAAGGGTTACTATGTCAAGCAAAATTATGAAAATCAGCAGGTTCACATTGTGACCAGACTTGATAGAGACACTTCTGGCTTGATGCTCTTTGCCAAGCACGGCTATGCTCATGCACGATTAGACAAGCAGTTGCAGAAGAAGTCCATTGAAAAACGCTACTTTGCTTTGGTTAAAGGTGATGGACACTTGGAACCAGAAGGAGAAATTATTGCCCCGATTGCGCGTGATGAAGACTCTATTATCACCAGACGGGTGGCTAAAGGTGGAAAGTATGCCCATACTTCTTACAAGATTGTCGCTTCCTATGGAAATATTCACTTGGTCGATATTCGCCTGCACACTGGGCGAACCCACCAAATCCGAGTCCATTTTTCTCATATTGGTTTCCCTTTGTTGGGCGATGATTTGTACGGAGGTAGTCTGGATGACGGCATTCAACGTCAGGCCCTGCATTGCCATTTCCTATCTTTTTATCATCCATTTTTAAAGCAAGACTTGCAGTTAGAAAGTCCCTTGCCGGATGATTTCAGCAACCTTATTACCCAGTTATCAACCAATACTCTATAAAAACTGATTCAGAGTATAATTATTATCTTAAAGGAGAAAACTCATGGAAGTTTTTGAAAGTCTCAAAGCCAACCTAGTTGGTAAAAATGCTCGTATCGTTCTCCCTGAAGGGGAAGAGCCACGTATTCTTCAAGCGACTAAACGCTTGGTAAAAGAAACAGAAGTGATTCCTGTTTTGCTTGGAAATCCTGAAAAAATTAAAATTTATCTTGAAATTGAAGGGATCATGGATGGTTATGAAGTTATTGACCCTCAACATTATCCTCAATTTGAAGAAATGGTTGTTGCATTGGTGGAGCGTCGCAAGGGCAAAATGTCTGAAGAAGATGCACGCAAGGTTTTGGTTGAAGATGTCAACTATTTTGGTGTTATGTTGGTTTACTTGGGCTTGGTTGATGGAATGGTATCAGGTGCGATTCACTCAACAGCTTCAACAGTTCGCCCAGCCCTACAAATCATCAAAACTCGTCCAAACGTGACTCGTACTTCAGGAGCCTTCCTCATGGTTCGTGGCTCTGAACGTTACCTATTTGGAGACTGTGCTATCAATATCAATCCAGATGCGGAAGCCTTGGCTGAAATTGCCATCAACTCAGCAATCACAGCTAAGATGTTTGGTATCGAACCTAAAATTGCTATGCTAAGCTATTCTACTAAAGGTTCAGGATTTGGTGAGAGCGTCGATAAGGTTGTAGAAGCAACTAAAATTGCTCACGACTTGCGTCCTGACCTTGAAATTGATGGTGAGTTGCAATTTGATGCAGCCTTTGTTCCTGAAACTGCAGCTTTGAAAGCTCCTGGAAGTACGGTAGCTGGTCAAGCAAATGTCTTCATCTTCCCAGGTATCGAGGCAGGAAATATCGGATACAAGATGGCTGAACGTCTTGGTGGTTTTGCAGCTGTAGGACCTGTTTTGCAAGGTTTGAACAAACCAGTTAACGACCTTTCTCGTGGATGTAATGCAGATGATGTTTACAAGTTGACCCTTATCACAGCAGCTCAAGCAGTTCATCAATAAAGAGAAGTACTACTAAATAATTCGTATTTATAATCAAAAAACGCACAGTATCAGGAGCCGAAAACCTTGATACTATGCGTTTTATTGTGTGAAGATTTACTTCATTTTCTCTTAAAATTTAGTTTTTGTCCAGCCTATTTTTAGTATTTATAAGCTACGATACCAATGATGGTATCAACTGCACGTTCCATGGTCTGAAGGCTGACGTATTCAAAACGTCCGTGCATATTTTCTCCTCCCGCAAAGATATTAGGAGTTGGGATTCCCATAAAAGAAATTTTAGAGCCGTCTGTTCCACCACGGATTGGTTCGATTATAGGAGTGATCCCCAAATCTTCCATAACGGCTTTAGCAATGGTAATTGGAGTCATATCTTTTTCAATGACTTCTTTCATATTGTAGTACTGGTCTGTCAAGTTGAGAGTGACACGGTCGCTCCCAAGTTCTTGATTCATCTTATCAGCGATAGACTTCATAGTTGCTTTACGCGCTGCAAAGGCATCTTTTTCAAAATCGCGAATGATGTAGCTAGCACTTGCCTCCTCAACGCTACCTGTTACATCCATTAGATGATAGAAACCTTGGTAACCATCCGTTAACTCAGGTCTGTCCTTTTCTGGAAGTTGATTGTGAAAATCAATTGCTAGCTGAAGGGCGTTGACCATTTGCCCTTTGGCAGTACCAGGGTGGACATTACGGCCTTGGAAATGCAATTCAGCACCAGCTGCTGAGAAGGTCTCGTACTGAAGCTCACCTAATGGACCACCATCAACAGTGTAGGCAAAATCAACATCAAAATCTTCTGCATCAAATTTATTAGCACCAACACCGATTTCTTCATCTGGACCAAAACCAACACGAATCTCACAGTGTTTGATTTCAGGGTGGGCAGTCAGATATTCAATAGCAGTCATAATTTCAGCAATTCCTGACTTGTCATCAGCACCTAGCAAGGTTGTTCCGTCGGTTGTGATGAGCGTTTGTCCTGGATATTTTTCAAGACTCTTGAAGTCGGCTGGATCGAGTTTGAAACCAGAATTTCCAAGTTCAATCACACTACCATCGTAGTTTTCAATTACCTGTGGATTGACTCCTTCGGCATTAAAATCAGCAGTATCCATATGGGAGATGAAGCCAATTTTTCGTGTTAGAGCTGGATCGTTAGCTGGCAAGGTCCCAATTGCAAAACCATTTGGAAGGTAGTAGACGTTTTGAAGTCCAACACGTTTCATTTCAGGAATAAGAACATTTGTAGCAAAATCTACCTGACTCTGCGTACTTGGAGTAGTAGTAGAGTGTTCATCAGAGCGCGTGTTGACCTTAACGTAGGTTAAGAAGCGATCCAAGAGATTTGGATAAGTCATAAAAAACTCCTTTTGAATTCATTTTTTCCATTGTATCATAGAAAAGAGAGAAAAACAAAACACAGAAGTTCGGGAAATTCGCTATGTTGGCGTTTACTTATTAATGGATAAATGATAAAATAAACTTGATAAAAATATCACAAGGAAGCAATTATGAAAAAAGCAATTTTAATGATGACTTTCGGTTCGCCAGAAGAGATTACCTTTGAAGGTGTAGCTGATTTTTTCACAAATATTCGTCGTGGAGTGAGACCTCAAGATCACGAGATTCAAACACTCTATGATAATTATGTACTTATTGGAGGTACGCCTCTGCAAAGAATTACCCGTGAAGAAGTTGCCTTAGTAGAAGCTAGACTGGGGAATGAGTATAGTGTCTATTTTGCCAATAAGTTTTCCAGTCCCTTTATTCCAGATGTGATTGGTCAGATGGAAGCAGACGGCATTGAACAGTGTATTTGCTTGATTTTGGAGCCTCATTATTCTTTTTACTCTGTCATGGGTTATGAGAAATTTTTAGAAAGCAAGCAAATTCAATTTTTGGTCATTAAGGACTGGTATCAGGAAGAAGCGCTCTTAAACTATTGGGCAGATGAAATTGCTAAGATTTTAAAAGAAGAAGTAAAGCAGGATAGCTTTAAAGTCATCTTTTCAGCCCATAGTGTGCCTATTTTTGCTTTGGATTTTGGTGACCCATATATTGACCAAATTTTCGAAAATAGCAAGTTAGTTGCTGAAAAACTAGGTTTGAGTCCTGAGCAATATACTAACACTTGGCAGAGTGAAAGTGATATCGGTATTCCTTGGATTAAGCCAGATGTTTTGGAGTATCTCAGAGAACAGACAGAACATCCAGACCATTATATTTTTGTTCCTATCAGCTTCATTAGCGAGCATATTGAAGTCTTGTTTGATAATGATGTGGAATGTTATGACTTGTGTCAAGAATTGGGTGTGAACTACCATCGTCCACCAATGCCCAATACGGATTCTCGCTTGATTGATGCCTTGGTCAATACAGTCAGAGCTAATGAACATCAGGAGTTTAAGGAATTTCTCCCAGAAGAAGAAACCTTTGATGAGTTAGTTCCTTCAGACGAGACGAAAAACATTTTGGCTGAATCTCAAGATTTACAAATGCCAGAATTTGTGAAAAAATTGATTGAGAAAAAAGGTCGAGAAAATGTTAAGATGCCTTATCTTATCAAGAAAATGCTTGAGAAAGCAGGTAAGTTACCAAAAGAGTAAAGAAAAAGGATTTAGCTTTGCGCTAGATCCTTTTAATCGATTATTTTTTCTCAAGAAGGGCTTTGATTTCTTGAAGTACTTCCAACTCAGTTGGACCAGCTGGAGCTTCCTCAGCAGCTTCTTCTTTCTTAGTAAGGTTTTGAGCTTTTTCCATTGCTTTAATCACAAAGAAGAGAACAGTACCAACTACAAGGAAGTTGATAATAGCACTCAAGAATTTACCATAAGTAACACCATTCCATGCAAGCTCAGCGATATTTTGTACTTTCGCAGCTTTCAAAGCGGGATTCAATAGAAGTGGAGTGATGATATCGTTAACGAATGAAGTTACGATAGCACCAAAAGCAGAGGCAATAATCACACCGACAGCAAGGTCAACAACATTACCACGAAGCAAAAATGATTTAAGATCTTTTAACATTTTTATTTTACCTTTCAAAAATTTTTACTCTTCATTTTATATTAATCGAGAAGAACTTGCAAGCTATATGCTCAAAAATTTTATTTTTTAAAAATAAAAACCTTACTAAAAATATAATTAAGGATAATTATCAATAATTGTGCAAGAATTGTTTCGATTGCATTTACTTTATCAAGATTCCCGTTTACGAACTGACCAATAATATTAGGAAACTGGGTTACAAATAGAAAAGTAAGGAGCAAGTCTAACAGAAAAGTAGAAAGGCGGGCAAGAGAAAATTTCACTAAACGTCTTGGCCAATTCTGCCTAGCTTGCTTAAATACAATCGTATCATTTGTGATAAAGGCAAATAGGATACCAATAATATTTGCTAGGCCAGTAGCAAGAAGTTCCTGATGACTTAGTTGATAAATGACCAATCGCGAGAGAATCGAAACTAGAGTTGTTGCAAGGCCAAAAAAGAGATAGGCTAAGATTTCATTGTTAAAAAATTTTTGAATACGAATTTTCATGTTTTAAGTATAGCATAAAGCAGGCTATTGTGCTATACTAGTAAGGTTGAATAAAGCAACCCTTGGTGCTTAGCTTCTTTCACCAAGCATATTACACGCGGATAACCGCTAAAGGAGAAAAGATGAAAAAATTAACTATTCGTGATGTTGCAGATATTGCAATCGTTGCTGCTATTTATGTCGTTTTGACTGTCACACCGCCCCTAAATGCAATCAGCTATGGTGCTTATCAGTTCCGTATCTCAGAAATGATGAACTTTATGGCTTTTTACAATCCTAAGTACATCATCGGAGTTACTATCGGTTGTATGATTGCTAATTTCTTTAGCTTCGGACTACTAGATGTCTTTGTTGGTGGCGGATCAACCTTGGTATTCCTCAGTTTAGGTGTTTGGCTTTTTGCAAAATATAGCAAGGATTACTTCTTTAACGGATTGATTCGAAAAGATCATTTCTTCTTTTCAATCCTCTTTTCAATTTCCATGTTTACTATCGCTGCAGAGTTAAATATTGTAGCAGAATTACCATTTTTCCTTACTTGGTTCACAACAGGGATCGGTGAATTTGCCTCATTGATTATTGGAGCGATTATTATTGGTAAAATTAGTCGTCGAATCGATTTAAGCAAATAGAACAGGACAAGCTAGGTAGCCTTTACCTGGCTTTTTCTTATAGAAAATTTCTAAGGAAACTTGACAAGTTTTTCTGATTATAGTATACTTCTTAAGTAAGCTGATTTAGCTCAGTTGGCAGAGCGCATCCATGGTAAGGATGAGGTCGCCGGTTCAATCCCGGCAATTAGCATAAACTAGACAAAAAGCTCTTGATTTACAAGGCTTTTTGTTATGTCTGCCCCAAATGTTTCAAAAATATCTCTTAGCATGAAAGAGAAGAAATAACCTTGGTTTTCTTATGCACCTGTATAAATGAAGTTAAAGCGTTTTGGCTGTTGACAAAAGTGACTCTATCTAGTAGAATAATAGATGCGATGAGTCGATAGGTAGTCTTCGGACTACTATTGAGCATAAGGAGGTCATAACGCAGGAGCGGACCTTGATGAGTTGTGTGAACCTGCTCATCACATGAAGATGCCTCTTAGTCCCTAGTCTAGCGACTGGGGATTTTTATTTTCCAAAAAATGATGAAAAAGCTTTGCAATTCATGGAAAAAGTAGTATAATACATCTATTATAGAAATTTTTAGAAAATTCCGAAAGAGGTTATTTATGGGATATACAGTTGCTGTAGTCGGCGCGACAGGTGCTGTCGGAGCTCAGATGATAAAAATGTTGGAAGAATCAACACTTCCAATCGATAAAATCCGTTTACTTGCTTCTGCACGTTCAGCAGGCAAGACTTTGAAATTTAAAGATCAAGATATTACGATTGAAGAAACGACTGAAACAGCTTTTGAAGGAGTTGATATTGCTCTCTTTTCAGCAGGTGGTTCTACATCAGCTAAGTATGCACCATACGCAGTTAAAGCTGGAGCGGTAGTAGTAGACAATACATCTTACTTCCGTCAAAATCCAGATGTTCCTTTGGTTGTTCCAGAGGTCAATGCTCATGCACTTGATGCCCACAACGGGATCATTGCCTGCCCTAACTGTTCAACAATTCAAATGATGGTGGCGCTTGAACCTGTCCGTCAAAAATGGGGCTTGGACCGTATCATTGTTTCAACTTACCAAGCCGTTTCAGGTGCTGGTATGGGAGCGATTCTTGAAACACAACGTGAACTTCGTGAAGTCTTGAATGATGGAGTGAAACCGCGTGATTTGCATGCGGAAATCTTACCTTCAGGCGGTGACAAGAAACACTATCCTATCGCCTTCAATGCTCTTCCACAAATTGATGTCTTCACGGACAATGATTATACTTACGAAGAGATGAAGATGACTAAGGAAACTAAGAAAATCATGGAAGATGACAGTATTGCCGTTTCAGCAACATGTGTGCGTATTCCAGTCTTGTCAGCTCACTCTGAGTCTGTTTACATCGAAACAAAAGAAGTTGCTCCAATCGAAGAAGTCAAAGCAGCTATCGCAGCCTTCCCAGGTGCTGTTCTCGAAGATGATGTAGCTCATCAAATCTATCCGCAAGCCATCAATGCAGTGGGTTCGCGTGATACCTTTGTTGGTCGTATCCGTAAAGACCTGGATGCAGAAAAAGGAATTCACATGTGGGTCGTTTCAGACAACCTGCTCAAAGGTGCTGCTTGGAACTCAGTTCAGATTGCTGAAACTCTTCATGAACGTGGATTGGTTCGTCCAACAGCCGAATTGAAATTTGAATTAAAATAGTCATATCGTTTAGGAGTTCAGATGAACTCCTTCTTTGAAATAGAGAGGTGTTTTCATGTCTTATCAAGATTTAAAAGAGTGTAAAATCATCACAGCTTTTATTACCCCCTTCCATGAGGATGGTTCCATCAATTTTGATGCCATTCCAGCCTTGATTGAGCATTTGTTAGCGCATCATACAGACGGAATTCTTCTAGCTGGAACGACTGCTGAGAGTCCAACTTTGACCCACGATGAAGAGTTGGAGCTATTTGCGGCTGTACAAAAGATTGTCAATGGACGCGTTCCTTTGATTGCGGGTGTAGGTACCAATGATACGCGTGACTCTATTGAGTTTGTCAAAGAAGTAGCAGAATTTGGCGGTTTTGCGGCTGGTCTTGCTATTGTTCCTTACTACAACAAACCTTCTCAAGAAGGGATGTATCAGCACTTTAAGGCTATTGCAGATGCTTCTGACCTACCAATTATTATCTATAACATTCCAGGGCGTGTGGTTGTTGAATTGACTCCAGAAACTATGCTTCGTTTGGCTGACCATCCAAATATCATCGGTGTTAAAGAATGTACCAGCTTGGCCAATATGGCTTACTTGATTGAGCACAAACCAGAAGAGTTCTTGGTCTATACTGGTGAGGATGGAGATGCTTTCCATGCCATGAACCTTGGTGCGGACGGGGTTATTTCTGTTGCATCCCATACAAATGGGGATGAGATGCACGAGATGTTTACCGCCATTGCAGAAAGCGATATGAAGAAAGCAGCAGCTATTCAGCGTAAATTCATTCCTAAAGTCAATGCCCTCTTCTCTTATCCAAGTCCTGCTCCTGTTAAGGCAGTTCTGAACTATATGGGATTTGAAGCTGGTCCAACTCGTCTACCTCTTGTTCCAGCACCAGAAGAAGATGCCAAACGCATTATCAAAGTCGTCGTAGATGGCGACTACGAAGCAACCAAGGCAACTGTAACAGGGGTTTTAAGACCAGATTACTAATAAGACAATAAAATCCATGACCGCAAGAACGATCATGGATTTTTCTTATTTTCCTAAACAGAATTGGCTAAAGAGTTGGGTGATGAGTTCATCAGGAGCAGCATCCCCAGTGATTTCTCCGAGGATTTCCCAAGTACGAGTCAAGTCAACTTGAAGCAAGTCAACTGGCATACCTAGTTCCAGACCTTCATTAACAGCTTGTAGGCTTTCAACGGCCTTCTCAATCAAGGAAATGTGACGGGCGTTGGACAAGTAGGTTGCATCTTGCTCTACAAGACCTGCATTTTCAAAGAAGAGGTTGTTAATGCGCTCTTCAATCTTATCGATGTTTTGGTTTTTAAGAACTGAAATACGAATAACGTCTTCAGGAAGTTTTGAAGTTTCAATCGCTTCAGGCAGGTCAGTTTTGTTAAGAAGAATAATGCGATTAGTCTCCTGACTGATTTCTAGGAGTTGGCGGTCTTGGGCAGTTAGTGGTTCACTGGCATTTAGCACCAGTAGAACCAAGTCGGCTTCCTTGAGGGCTTTTTTCGAACGCTCGACACCGATTTGTTCCACGATGTCATCTGTTTCTCGAATACCTGCTGTATCAATCAGTTTGAGAGGAATACCATTGATGTTGACGTATTCTTCAATGACATCTCGAGTAGTACCAGCAATATCTGTAACGATAGCCTTGTCCTCACGCAAGAGGTTGTTGAGAAGGCTAGATTTTCCAACGTTGGGGCGTCCGATGATAGCTGTGGAAATTCCTTCACGAAGGATTTTACCGCGACGGGCTGTTCTAAGGAGATTTGTTAGCAATTGCTCAAACTCCATAGTCTTCTCACGGACAACAGCAGTAGTGGCTTCCTCAACATCGTCATACTCAGGATAATCAATATTAACCTCGACTTGGGCAAGTGTGTTAAGGATTTCTTGACGGGTATTATTGATAAGATCAGAAAGGGAACCATCAAGTTGTTTAACCGCAATCTTCATGGCCTTGTCTGTCTTGGCGCGGATGATATCCATCACCGCCTCGGCCTGTGTCAAATCTACACGACCGTTTAGAAAGGCACGTTTGGTAAATTCACCAGGTTCTGCCAATCGAGCTCCTTCACGGATAGCTAGCTGGAGAATCTCATTGGTCACCGCAATCCCACCGTGGGTGTTAATCTCGATAATATCCTCACGAGTGAATGTCTTTGGAGACTTCATAGCTCCAACCATAACCTCGTCCATGACTTTTCCTGTCTGAGGGTCAACGATGTGACCGTAGTTAAGGGTATGGCTAGCAACCTGATTCAAGTCTTTTCCTTCAAAAATCTTTTGCGCAATAGCAAAACTTTCTGTTCCGCTCAGGCGGACAATACCGATAGCTCCTTCGCCTAGTGGA
The DNA here is from genome assembly GCF_000148525.1 of Streptococcus mitis SK564. Taxonomy (GTDB): domain Bacteria; phylum Bacillota; class Bacilli; order Lactobacillales; family Streptococcaceae; genus Streptococcus; species Streptococcus mitis_H. The sequence continues at coordinate 31,032 of NZ_AEDU01000009.1, read as the reverse complement.
GTAGATATAGCAGCGATGGTATCAAATTCACGTGTAATCATAATGTTTCCTTTAATAAATAGCTCTTTTCTTGGAAATTTTTCCAAGTCTCTTTTCAAATTGTAACAAATTTGAACTATTTCTTCAATGGATGCTACTTGGAGATTGAAAAAGCCTAAGCAATTCTGCTTAAGCTAGCTTATTTGGTGCGCATTTCCCCTTGAGGGAAGTAAGTTCCTTCTGGCATGTCGTTGATGATGACATGGACAGCAGATTGAGGTGCTCCAGTGTTACGGACAACAGCTTCCGTTACTTCCTTTGCCAGAGCTTTCTTTTGTTCGAGCGTGCGTCCTTCAAATAAATCGATGCGTACAAATGGCATAATAGCTTCCTCCGCTAGTTTTGATTTCTTCTATTTTACCACATTTTGCCGTTTAAAGCTTAAGAAAATTATGATATACTAGAATGTAGCAAAAATTTAGAAATGGACGTGAAGCAAGAAACATGGCACAGTTGTATTATCGTTATGGGACCATGAACTCTGGTAAGACGATTGAGATTCTCAAAGTGGCCTATAACTATGAGGAGCAAGGAAAAGGTGTTGTGATTATGACCTCGGCTCTGGATACGCGTGACGGTGTTGGCTATGTGTCGAGTCGAATCGGTATGAAACGCCCTGCTCTTGCAATTGAGGAGACGACGGATATCTTTGGCTATATCCGAGACCTAGCAGAAAAGCCTTACTGTGTGTTGGTTGATGAAGCCCAGTTTCTCAAGCGTCACCATGTTTACAATCTAGCCCGTGTTGTTGATGAGTTAGACATACCTGTCATGGCTTTTGGTTTGAAAAATGATTTTCGAAATGAACTATTCGAAGGTTCAAAATATCTCTTGCTTTTAGCAGATAAAATCGATGAGATTAAAACCATCTGTCAGTATTGTAAGAAAAAGGCAACTATGGTTTTGCGTACACAGGATGGACTGCCAGTCTATGATGGCGAGCAGATCCAGATTGGTGGAAATGAAACCTATATCTCGGTTTGCCGTAAACATTATTTTGCGCCAATGATAACCTCTAACAAGGAGCAAAACTATGACAATTGAACTAAGAGATGTTACAATGGAAAATTATTTTGATGTTTTGAATTTGGATGTCAAGGAATATCAAAAACAATTCATTGCAACCAACGCAATTAGTTTAGCTGAAGCATACGTCTACACTAAAAATGGAGATTTTGTAGCTCCATTGGCAGTTTATGATAATGATGCAATTATAGGTTTTGTGATGATAGCTTATGATAAAAAGATCGGAATTAGTAGTGGAAATTATTTACTATTTCGTTTTATGATTGATAAGAATTTTCAAAATCAAGGATATTTTAAACCAATTATGGATAAAGTACTAGACTATGTTCGGACAGCGCCAGCAGGTTTAAGCAATAAACTTTGGTTGTCTTATGAACCAGAAAATGAACATGCAAGATCTTGTTACCTCAGTTATGGATTTAAAGAAACTGGGGAAATATCCGAGAACGAAGTATAAGCAATCTATGATTTAACAATTGAGAAATAAGGAGAAAAAATGAACATCTATGATCAACTACAAGCAGTAGAAGACCGTTATGAAGAATTAGGAGAATTGCTCAGTGACCCTGATGTGGTGTCTGACACCAAGCGTTTCATGGAACTTTCGAAAGAAGAGGCTTCTACCCGTGACACGGTTACAGCCTACCGTGAGTACAAACAAGTCCTTCAAAACATCGTTGACGCCGAAGAGATGATTAAGGAATCAGGCGGAGATGCTGACTTGGAAGAAATGGCCAAGCAAGAGCTCAAAGATGCCAAGGTTGAAAAAGAAGAATACGAAGAAAAACTGAAAATCTTGCTCCTTCCAAAGGATCCAAATGATGACAAGAATATTATCCTTGAAATCCGTGGCGCTGCTGGTGGAGACGAAGCAGCACTTTTTGCGGGTGACCTTCTAACCATGTACCAAAAGTATGCGGAAGCCCAAGGCTGGCGCTTTGAAGTTATGGAAGCCTCTATAAACGGTGTCGGTGGTTTCAAAGAAGTGGTTGCTATGGTTTCTGGTCAGTCTGTATACTCTAAACTCAAGTACGAATCAGGTGCTCACCGTGTGCAACGTGTCCCTGTGACAGAAAGCCAAGGCCGTGTTCATACTTCGACAGCGACAGTTCTTGTTATGCCAGAAGTAGAAGAGGTTGAATACGACATTGATCCAAAAGACCTTCGTGTCGACATCTATCATGCCTCTGGTGCTGGTGGACAGAACGTCAATAAGGTTGCGACTGCCGTTCGTATCGTTCACTTGCCAACCAATATCAAGGTTGAGATGCAGGAAGAACGTACCCAGCAGAAAAACCGTGAGAAAGCCATGAAAATCATTCGTGCGCGTGTTGCTGACCACTTTGCTCAGATTGCACAAGACGAACAAGACGCTGAGCGTAAGTCAACGATTGGTACTGGGGACCGCTCAGAACGAATCCGTACTTATAATTTCCCACAAAACCGTGTCACGGACCACCGTATCGGCTTGACTCTCCAAAAACTAGATACCATTTTGTCTGGTAAATTGGACGAAGTTGTGGATGCCTTGGTGCTATATGACCAAACACAAAAATTAGAAGAATTAAACAAATAATGAAATTAGCTCAATTATTTTCAGATTTTGAAGAAGAATTGATAAGACAAGGAGAGGAAGCTGAAAGCCTCTCTTTTGTCTATCGTAGCCTGAAAAATCTCTCTTTTACTGACTTTGTCTTTGTTCTTCAGAAGGAAGTGACGGAAGAGGAAGAAGTATTTGTAAAAGAAATTTTCCAACAGTTAGTAGCTCATAAACCGGCACAATACATCATTGGACAGGTAGATTTTTATGGAATGCAATTAACAGTTGATGAGCGAGTATTGATTCCTCGACCAGAGACAGGGGAATTGGTGGAGCTTATCCTAGCTGAAAATCCTGAGACGAATCTTTCAGTTCTGGATATTGGAACAGGTAGTGGAGCTATTGCTCTCGCTCTAGCAAAAAACAGACCAGATTGGTCAGTGACAGCAGCAGATATTTCCCAAGATGCTTTAGATTTAGCTAACGAAAATGCTAAAAATCAAAATCTTCAAATATTTTTAAAAAAATCTGACTGTTTTACAGAAATTTCTGAAAAATATGATATAATTGTTTCCAATCCACCCTATATCTCTCGTAAAGATGCGTCAGAGGTCGGCTTGAATGTCTTGCATTCGGAGCCTCATCTAGCTCTCTTTGCAGACGAGGATGGCCTAGCTATTTACCGTAGAATTGCGGAAGATGCAAAAGACTATCTCAAAGATGGTGGTAAGATTTACCTTGAAATTGGATACAAGCAAGGTCAAAGTGTTCCTGAACTTTTTAGGAAACATCTTCCTGAACAGCGAGTTCGAACACTCAAGGATCAATTTGGTCAAGATAGGATGGTCGTGGTTGATGATGGACAGGATTAAACAAGAGTTGGAAAATGGTGGAGCTGTCGTTCTGCCTACAGAGACTGTTTACGGTCTCTTTGCCAAGGCTTTAGACGAAAAAGCAGTTGACCATGTTTACCAACTCAAACGTCGTCCTAGAGACAAGGCACTCAATCTCAATATCGATTCTCTCGAGGACATCTTGCACTTTTCAAAGAATCAGCCAACTTATCTACAAAAACTTGTCGAGACCTTTTTACCAGGTCCCTTGACCATTATTCTCGAAGCCAATGACCGAGTTCCCTATTGGGTCAATTCTGGTCTTGCAACTGTTGGATTTCGGATGCCCAGTCACCCTATCACACTGGATTTAATTCGAGTGACAGGACCCCTGATTGGACCGTCTGCCAACATTTCAGGTCAGTCAAGTGGTGTAACCTTTGAACAAATTCTGAAGGATTTTGACCAAGATGTTCTGGGTTTGGAAGACGATGCTTTTCTAACTGGACAGGATTCAACTATTTTGGATTTGTCTGGAGACAAGGTGAAAATCTTACGCCAAGGGGCCATTAAGCGAGAAGATATTCTTGCTCAGTTGCCAGAGATTTCTTTTGAGGAGGAATGAGATGCTAAGAGATTTAAGAGAAACTGATGTGAAAGCCATTTGTGAAATTAACCGAGAGGCTTTGGGCTATTCTTTTAGTTCAGAGGAAACGGCTAGCCAACTAGCTAAACTGTCTCAGGATTCCCATCATTTCCTACTTGGCTATGAGAATGAAGCTAGTCATGCCTTGCTTGGATATGTCCACGCTGAAGTTTACGAATCACTCTATTCCAAAGCAGGATTTAATATCTTAGCCTTAGCAGTTTCACCTCAAGCGCAAGGTCAAGGTATTGGTAAAAGTTTACTACAAGGGTTGGAAGAAGAAGCCAAAAGACGTGGTTATGGGTTTATCCGTTTAAACTCTGCCGATCATCGTCTGGGAGCTCATGCATTTTATGAAAAAGTTGGTTATACTTGTGATAAAGTGCAGAAACGGTTTATTCGCATCTTTTAGTTTATTTTCTTATTGTAAAATCAAACTAATGGACTAGTCACACAATAAAGGAGAAGACCTATGATTTTTGATAAAGATGATTTTAAAGCATACGATGCTGATCTCTGGAATGCTATTGCCAAAGAAGAAGAACGCCAACAAAATAATATCGAGTTGATTGCTTCGGAAAACGTAGTTTCCAAGGCTGTTATGGCAGCTCAAGGGTCTATCTTGACGAATAAATACGCCGAAGGCTACCCAGGCCGCCGTTATTATGGTGGAACGGATGTGGTAGACGTGGTAGAGACTCTTGCTATTGAACGCGCAAAAGAAATTTTCGGTGCTAAATTTGCCAATGTACAACCTCACTCAGGAAGCCAAGCCAACTGTGCGGCTTACATGGCCTTGATTGAGCCAGGTGATACCGTTATGGGGATGGATTTAGCAGCAGGTGGACACTTGACCCACGGAGCTCCTGTCAGCTTTTCTGGTCAAACCTACAACTTTGTTTCTTATAGTGTGGATCCTGAAACAGAATTCTTGGACTTTGATGCTATCTTGAAACAAGCCCAAGAAGTAAAACCAAAACTGATTGTAGCAGGTGCTTCAGCCTATTCTCAAATTATCGACTTTTCAAAATTCCGTGAAATTGCAGATGCTGTTGGCGCTAAGCTCATGGTAGATATGGCTCATATCGCTGGTTTGGTTGCAGCTGGTCTTCACCCAAGCCCAGTGCCATACGCTCACATCACGACAACAACGACTCACAAAACGCTTCGTGGACCTCGTGGTGGTTTAATTTTGACTAATGATGAAGACTTAGCTAAGAAAATCAACTCAGCTATTTTCCCAGGTATTCAGGGCGGCCCTTTGGAGCATGTTGTGGCAGCTAAAGCTGTTTCTTTCAAAGAAGTATTAGATCCAGCCTTCAAGGAATATGCTGCTAATGTTATCAAGAACAGCAAGGCTATGGCAGCTGTCTTCTTGCAAGACACTGATTTCCGTATCATTTCTGGCGGGACTGAAAATCACCTCTTCCTAGTGGATGTGACTAAAGTTGTAGAAAACGGAAAAGTTGCCCAAAACTTGCTGGATGAAGTCAATATTACCCTAAATAAAAACTCAATCCCTTACGAAACCTTGTCACCATTCAAGACAAGTGGTATTCGTATCGGAGCAGCAGCCATTACTGCACGTGGATTTGGTGAAGAAGAAAGTCGCAAAGTGGCTGAGCTCATCATTAAAACCCTTAAGAATGCAGAAAATGAAGCTGTCTTAGAAGAAGTGAGAAGTGCAGTCAAAGAATTGACAGATGCCTTCCCACTATACGAGGACTAAAACTTTTATGGATATTTATATTAAGAAAGCTATTATCCATCAGTTTAGCCCGGATGATACCGAGCTGTTTCTAGCGGATAAATTTCTCAATATTACTCCAAAAATCGAAGAATACCTACGTAAAAAAATTGAACGTGTGTATTCAGATGAAGCCAAGACTGGGATTTTCGAAGAAGAAAATCCCTTCTTCAATCACATCACTGACGATTTGTTGGAGACATCAGTAACACTGGCTAATCTCTGGAAAGAGGAGTTTAGCATTTCTGAAAATCTCAAGACCAATGACTTGATTTTTGTGCAATTTTCTAAAGAAGGTGTGGAACATTTCGCTTTCTTGAGAATTGCCCTGCGTGAGACCTTGACTCACCTCGGAGGAGAAGTTGATAATCCAATCAAGCTGACTCAGAATAACCTGCCTGGATTTGGAACAGGGGCTGATGAGGCCTTGGTAGTCAATCTTCAGAGCCGCAAGTACCATCTGATTGAAAAACGAATCAAGTACAACGGGACTTTTTTGAACTATTTTTCAGAAAATCTCCTTGCCGTCGCCCCTAAGATTTCTCCTAAGAAATCCATCAAGGAACTAGAAAAAACGGCACAGAGAATTGCTGAAACCTTTAACACAGATGATTTTCAATTTCAATCCAAGGTCAAATCAGCTATTTTCAACAACCTAGAAGAAAGCAATGAATTATCGCCTGAGAAATTGGCTAACGACCTTTTTGATAACAACCTGACGGCTCGTTTGAGCTTTATTGATCAAGTCAAGGAAGCTGTACCAGAACCAGTTCAGTTCGATGAAATCGATGCCAGTCGCCAATTAAAGAAATTTGAAAACCAAAAACTTTCCTTGTCAAATGGAATTGAGCTCATCGTTCCCAATAACGTCTATCAAGACGCTGAGTCTGTTGAATTTATCCAAAATGACAATGGAACCTACTCTATCTTAATCAAAAATATCGAGGATATCCAAAGTAAATAATGTTTAAACGAATTCGAAGAGTGCTTGTACTAGCAGTCTTCCTTTTTGCTGGCTATAAAACTTACCGCGTTCACCAAGATGTCAAGCAAGTCATGACCTATCAACCCATGGTACGAGAAATCTTGAGTGAAAAAGATACCCCAGCAAACGAAGAGCTTGTGCTCGCTATGATTTATACCGAAACCAAAGGAAAAGAAGGCGATGTTATGCAGTCTAGTGAGTCTGCCAGTGGTTCAACCAATACCATCAATGATAATGCCTCTAGCATTCGGCAAGGCGTTCAAACTCTGACAGACAATCTCTATCTGGCCCAGAAGAAGGGTGTTGATGTCTGGACTGCTGTTCAATCCTATAATTTTGGACCTGCCTATATCGATTTTATCGCCCAAAATGGCAAGGAAAATACCCTAGCTCTGGCCAAACAGTACTCTCGTGAGACTGTTGCTCCCTTGCTTGGCAATACCACTGGAAAGACTTATAGTTATATTCACCCTATTTCCATTTTTCATGGAGCCGAACTCTATGTAAATGGAGGAAACTATTATTATTCTAGACAGGTGCAACTCAACCTTTACATCATCAAATGTTTCACTCTCTTTTCGACATCTGGCTAGTTCAGGTGTTTTTGTTATAAGTTTTCTTTAAGATAGATATATTACTCTAGAAAGGTAAAGGAGGGAATTCCCTATGAGAAAGAAACTCTTTCTGACCAGTGCTGCGGTCTTGTGGGCAGTAACAGCTATGAATAGCGCCCATGCAGCAACAGATGTGCAAAAAGTCATCGATGAAACCTATGTTCAACCTGAATATGTCCTAGGTTCATCATTGTCTGAAGACCAAAAAAATCAAACTCTAAAAAAACTAGGCTACAATGCCTCAACAGATACTAAAGAACTCAAGACTATGACGCCTGATGTCTATTCTAAGATTATGAATGTTGCCAATGACTCTAGCTTACAATTGTATTCATCAGCCAAGATTCAAAAGCTAGGTGACAAGTCGCCACTTGAGGTCAAGATTGAAACACCAGAAAACATCACTAAGGTGACGCAGGATATGTACCGAAATGCGGCCGTAACTTTAGGTGTGGAACACGCCAAAATCACTGTAGCAGCACCTATTCCCGTTACAGGAGAAAGTGCTTTAGCAGGGATTTACTATTCGCTGGAAGCTAATGGAGCCAAGGTGCCACAAGCCAACAAAGATTTGGCTCAAGAAGAGCTAAAGGCTTTGTCAGATATCAATGCTGAAAACAAGGACAAGTCAGGCTATGATGCTAATAAATTAAACGTTGCCTTAGCCGATATCAAGTCAGGACTCGCCAAAGCGAAGGAAAGCAAGGGAAATCTGACAGAGGAAGATGTCCGTAAAATTGTTGAAGATACCTTGAAAAATTACAAACTTGATCAGGTTATAACAGGAAACCAGATCAATATCATCATCAATTTTGCTTTAAATCTCTCAAAAAGTGATATCCTCAGCAATGCAGACTTCACTAAAACCTTGAATGACCTTAAACAAAGCATTGTTTCACAAGCTGGTGACAGTTTTAAAAATATCAACCTTAACTTTGATGCTGATAAGGCGATAGAGGACGGCGGGAACTTTTTAAGCTCCCTCTGGCAAGCCATTGTCAACTTCTTCAAGAGTTTTGGTTCTTAATACTCTTCGAAAATCAAATTCAAACCACGTCAACGTCGCCTTGCCGTACTCAAGTACAGCCTGTGGCTAGTTTCCTAGTTTGCTCTTTGATTTTCATTGAGTATAAGCTATTACAAAAAGGTAGTCAGATTTTTTCAGAAAAATGTTTTATAAATATTCACAAATCTCCTATATTTATGGTAAAATAGAATCATCATTTTATTTTGGAGTCAAAGATGAATATATTTAGAACAAAAAATGTTAGTTTAGATAAAACGGAGATGCATAGGCATTTGAAGTTATGGGATTTGATTTTGCTGGGTATTGGAGCCATGGTAGGGACAGGTGTCTTTACAATCACAGGTACTGCAGCTGCAACGCTTGCTGGTCCAGCCCTAGTGATTTCAATCGTCATTTCTGCCTTGTGTGTAGGATTATCAGCCCTCTTTTTTGCAGAATTTGCTTCACGAGTACCTGCTACAGGTGGTGCCTACAGTTATCTCTATGCTATTTTAGGAGAATTCCCAGCCTGGTTGGCTGGTTGGTTAACCATGATGGAGTTCATGACAGCCATATCTGGTGTGGCTTCGGGTTGGGCAGCTTATTTTAAAGGCTTGCTTTCTCAATATGGGATAGCCCTTCCTCAGGCTTTAAATGGTACCTTTAATCCTCAAGCAGGAACATTTGTTGATTTATTGCCTATTCTTGTCTTGGTCTTGGTGACCTCACTTGTTTTACTCAATGCTAAAGCAGCCTTACGCTTTAATTCTATTCTAGTTATTTTGAAATTTTCCGCTTTAGCTCTCTTTGTTTTAGTAGGAATTTGGAATATTAAGCTTGATAATTGGAGCAATTTTGCTCCTTATGGTTTTGGACAAATCTATGGTGCTAGTACTGGTATTATGGCTGGTGCGTCCTTGATGTTCTTCGGTTTTTTGGGATTTGAATCCATTTCTATGGCCGTAGATGAAGTTAAGACTCCTCAAAAAAATATTCCTAGAGGGATTGTCTTATCGCTTTCTATCGTAACCATTCTTTATGCCTTGGTGACGCTTGTCTTGACTGGTGTGGTCCATTATAGCCATCTAAATGTCGACGATGCCGTTGCCTTTGCTCTTCGTAGCGTTGGGATTAGTTGGGCAGCCAACTATGTGTCATTAGTGGCTATCTTGACCTTGATTACAGTTTGTATTTCGATGACCTATGCCCTATCACGTATGATTTACAGTTTAGCGCGTGACGGATTGATGCCTGCCGCCTTTAAAGAACTAACGAAGACTAGCAAGGTACCAAAGAATGCTACTATCTTGACAGGTCTAGCTTCAGCAGTAGCTGCAGGAATGTTCCCACTAGCCAGTATCGCAGCCTTCTTAAACATTTGTACCTTGGCATACTTGATTATGCTTGCTTACGGCTTGATTCGCTTACGGAGAGAAAAGGGGATGCCCAAAGCTGGAGAATTTAAAACACCATTGGTACCCTTATTACCAATTTTATCAATCATCATTTGTTTATCCTTTATGTTGCAGTATAATATGGAAACTTGGATTGCTTTCCTAGTTGCGTTGTTAGTAGGAAGTATTATTTACTTCACTTATGGCTATAAGCATTCTACCATAGAAGAATAATACTCTTCGAAAATCTCTTCAAACCACGTCAGCTTCATCCACAACCTCAAAACAGTGTTTTGAGCTGACTTCGTCAGTTCTATCTACAACCTCAAAAACATGTTTTGAGCTGACTTCGTCAGTTCTATCTGCAACCTCAAAGTCGTGCTTTGAGCAGCCTGCGGCTAGCTTCCTAATTTGCTCTTTGATTTTCATTGAGTATATAAAGTGAGAATCTGTTGAGTTGTTGAAACTCAGCAGATTTTTATATGTGAAAGAAATTTCAATTTTTTTCTTAAAATAGCTTGACAGATTAAATTTTTAGGAGTAGAATGTTTACCAGTTAATTAAATAGTTAAGGGGTTATCCATGAAAAAACAAAGTTTATTTTTAGTATTGTTAAGTATCTTTCTTTTGTGTTTAGGTGCTTGTGGTCAAAAGGAAAGTCAGACAGGTAAAGGGATGAAGATTGTGACCAGTTTTTATCCTATCTACGCTATGGTAAAGGAAGTATCAGGTGACTTGAATGATGTTCGAATGATTCAGTCAAGTAGTGGGATTCACTCCTTTGAACCTTCGGCAAATGACATCGCGGCCATCTATGATGCAGATGTCTTTGTCTACCATTCTCATACGCTAGAATCTTGGGCAGGAAGTTTAGATCCCAATCTAAAAAAATCTAAAGTGAAGGTTTTAGAGGCTTCAGAGGGAATGACTTTAGACCGTGTTCCAGGGCTAGAAGATGTGGAAGCAGGGGATGGAGTTGATGAAAAAACGCTCTATGACCCTCACACTTGGCTAGATCCTGAAAAAGCTGGAGAAGAAGCTCAGATTATCGCTGATAAACTTTCAGAGGTGGATAGTGAGCATAAAGAAACTTACCAGAAAAATGCGCAAGCCTTTATCAAAAAAGCTCAAGAATTGACTAAGAAATTCCAGCCTAAATTTGAAAAAGCTACTCAGAAAACATTTGTAACACAACATACAGCCTTTTCTTATCTAGCGAAGAGATTTGGACTTAATCAACTTGGTATTGCAGGTATCTCTCCTGAACAAGAACCAAGTCCACGACAACTTACAGAAATTCAGGAATTTGTAAAAACCTATAAGGTTAAAACGATTTTTACAGAAAGTAACGCTTCTTCCAAAGTAGCTGAAACTCTTGTCAAATCAACAGGTGTGGGTCTTAAAACTCTGAATCCTTTAGAGGCAGACCCACAAAATGATAAGACTTATTTAGAAAATCTGGAAGAAAATATGAGTGTTCTAGCAGAAGAATTAAAGTGAGGAAAGAATGAAAATCAATAAAAAATATGTAGCAGGTTCAGTGGCAGTTCTTGCCCTAAGTGTTTGTTCCTATGAACTTGGACGGTATCAAGCTGGACAAGTTAAGAAAGATTCTAATCGAGTTGCTTATATAGATGGTGATCAGGCTGGTCAAAAGGCAGAGAATTTGACACCAGATGAAGTCAGTAAGAGAGAGGGAATCAACGCCGAACAAATTGTTATCAAGATTACTGATCAAGGTTATGTGACTTCTCATGGAGACCATTATCATTACTATAATGGCAAGGTTCCTTATGACGCTATCATCAGTGAAGAACTCCTCATGAAAGATCCGAATTATCAGTTGAAGGATTCAGACATTGTCAATGAAATTAAGGGTGGATATGTGATTAAGGTAGACGGGAAATACTATGTTTACCTCAAAGATGCTGCCCACGCGGACAATATTCGGACAAAAGAAGAGATTAAACGTCAGAAGCAGGAACATAGTCATAATCATAATTCAAGTACAGATAATGCTGTTGCTGCAGCCAGAGCCCAAGGTCGCTATACAACGGATGACGGTTATATCTTCAATGCATCTGATATCATTGAGGACACGGGTGATGCTTATATTGTTCCTCATGGCAATCACTTCCACTATATTCCTAAGAGTGACTTGTCTGCTAGTGAATTAGCTGCCGCCCAAGCCTTCTTATCTGGAAAAGGTGGGCAATTAAGTACGGTTGAATATCGTTCTAGCAGAGCTGAAACAAGATCTAGTGTGAGAACGAGTCCATCTGAGGCACCTCAAGATTCTTCCAAAGCTCCTGAAAGTCAAAGTGAAGATTTAGCTAGTCTCCTTCAAGAATTGTACGCCTTACCACTTAGCCAACGTCATGTGGAGTCTGATGGCTTGGTATTTGACCCAGCACAGATTACAAAACGTACTACCAATGGTGTTGCAGTTCCTCACGGGGATCATTTCCATTTCGTTCCTTATTCACAAATGTCACCGCTGGAAGAAAAATTGGCTCGAAATCTACCAATTGGAGGTCAGCCAGTTCAAAGTCATTCTGATAATACGAAACCAAGAAGTACAGATAAACCAAGTTCAACACCAAGTTCACCGATTAAACCAAACTTTAATCTCAATACGCAGGCACCAAATCGAGGAACTGGAGGCGCTTATACAACGGATGATGGGTATGTCTTTAGTCCGACAGATGTAATTGAAGATACAGGAGACGCTTTTATTGTACCGCACGGCAACCATTTCCACTATATACCAAAAGGTGCTTTGTCTGCAGGGGAATTGGCTGCAGCCCAAGCCTATTGGAATGGGAAGCAGGGCTCACATTCTGCTACAAGTTCAAGTAAACCAAGTAGTAACAATCCAAATACAGCTCCAGCCCAACCAAGTTTGACAGAGACTCCAAACCTGACTGTCACTCCAACTTATCATCAAAATCAAGGGGAAGACATTTCAACACTTTTAAGTGAATTGTATGCCAAACCTTTATCAGAACGACATGTAGAATCTGATGGCTTAGTCTTTGATCCAGCACAAATCATCAAACGTACAGCTAACGGTGTAGCAGTGCCACACGGAGATCATTATCACTTTATTCCTTATTCACAAATGTCTGATCTAGAGCAGAAGATTGCAAGAATGATTCCACTTCATTATAGTTCAAGTCATTGGTTACCATCAAGACCAAATCTAATCCCTGCTCCAGAGCTTACCCCAGTACCAAGTCCGCAACCTACCCCAAATCCTCAACCATCTCCAAGCAATCCATTTGATGGAAAATTGGTGAAACAGGCTGTTCGAAAGGTAGCTGATGGTTATGTCTTTGAAGAGAATGGAACCTCGCGTTATATTTCTACTAAGGAGCTTTCAGCAGAAACTGTTATAGCCATTGATAATAAACTTTCCAAACAAGAAAGTTTGTCTCATGAGTTAGGAGCTAAGAAAAGTACCATCCCTTCTAGTGAGCAAGAATTTTACAACAAGGTTTATGATTTACTAGCAAGAATTCATAAAGATTTGATTTCTAATAAGGGGCGCCAAGCTGATTTTGACGCTTTGGATAAACTATTGGAACGTCTTAATGATGTCTCAAGTGATAAGGTCAAGTTAGTTGATGATATTCTTACCTTCCTAGCACCAATTACCCATCCAGAGCGACTTGGCAAATCAAATGCTCAAATTGCTTATACGGACGATGAAATTAAATTAGCGAAATTAGCAGGTAAGTATACAACAGAAGATGGCTATATCTTTGATCCTCGTGATATAACTAGCGATGAAGGCGATGCCTATGTAACTCCGCATATGACTCATAGTCATTGGATCAAGAAAGAAAGTTTGTCTGAAGCTGAAAGAGCAGCAGCTCAGGCTTATGCTAAAGAGAAAGGTTTGACGCCTCCTTCAACAGATAATCAGGGGTCAGGAAATACTGAGGTTAAAGGAGTAGAAGCAATCTATAATAAAGTGAAGGCAGCTAAGAAAGTTCCACTTGATCACATGCCTTACAATCTCCAACATACTGTTGAAGTTAAAAACGGTAGCTTGATTATACCTCATTATGATCATTACCATAACATTAAATTTTCTTGGTTTGACGAAGGACTTTATGAGGCACCTAAAGGCTATAGTTTAGAGGATCTCTTTGCGACTGTAAAATATTATGTTGAACATCCAAATGAACGCCCTCATTCAGATAATGGTTGGGGAAATGCCAGTGACCATGTTCGTAAAAATAAGGCAGACCAAGACAGTAAACCTGATGAAGATAAGGAACATGATAAAGTAAGTGAGCCAACTCGCCCTGAATCTGATGAAAAAGAGAATCATGCAGGTTTAAACCCTTCAGTAGATAATCTTTATAAACCAAGCACTGATGAAGACGAGACAGAGGGAGTAGCTAACGATACAACAGACGAAGCTGAAGTCCCTCAAGTAGAGACTGAAAAAGTAGAAGCCAAACTCAAAGAAGTAGAAGCTTTACTTGATAAAGTAACGGATGCTAGATTGAAAAACAATGTGACAGAGAGCCTAGCTGGTTTACGAAATAATCTGAGTCTCCAAACCATGGATAATAATGGTATCATGGCAGAAGCAGAAAAATTACTTGCTTTGTTAAAAAGGTAGTGAGTCAGTTATGACGAAATCAGAAGCATAAATTTATCCTGTTAAATTAAAATGATGTAAGAGTCAGTAGCAATACTGGCTTTTATTTATCTTGCTCCGTAAGGTTCAGGCTAAATAAACCACCTGATTTTTTTGGGGGGCTTTGGCTTCATTTAGGAGAAATCAATCTATGTCCAAGGTTAGTAACTTAATCATAGGTCTTCCTTTGTTAGAGGAGATAATGGTAAAAGGGTAGGGTTTAATTGATTTTACAGTCTAGGATGTTTTGATGACAATTTATGATTTGAAGAGTATATTTTGAAAAGATATTCTATACTAAACTTGTTATGCAGTTAAATAAACCATTATATCCAATAATCTAGTCAAGGAAAACAGAGGATTTAATATGAAAAAACGGATTATTCAGATTTTACTAGCATTGTCCTTAATTTTTTACAAATCAACTTGGTTTTGGAGGCTTTTCAATCATCTCGCAAAGTCCTATCTACCAGCAAGTCGTGAATTTTTTCAGATTCTGCTTTTGATGGAGAGTGTAGTTCTTTTATTAGCGGTCATCTATCTACTAGTTTTTGCAGGAAAGCAAACTTTTCATTTTAAATGGCACCTGAGGTACTTTATCTACCTTTTACTGGGCTATATCATTTCGTATATGTCTGACTTCTTCTTGTCTTATTTCATACCCTCGTCTTCAAATCAAATTTCTTTGAATGAAACGATAGAAATGATAGGGAGACAGGAATTACCCTATTTCTTGCTCATAACTTGCTTCATCGGCCCTATTGCTGAGGAATTGATTTATCGCGGTGTGCTTATGATAACCTTTTTCAAAAACTCGCCTTGGTACGGAGATGTCTTGCTTTCTGCTATTATTTTCGGTTATATTCATATCAATTTCGCTTTAACTCCTCTTGCTTTTTTCATTTATGCTAGTGGAGGGCTTATTTTGGCTCTATTGTATCGCATGACAAAAAATCTCTATTATCCAATACTAGTTCACATTCTCATCAATATCACTGCCTTCTGGAATGTGTGGTTACTCCTATTTTCAGGAAGTTAGCTTACTAAAACAATGTCGGAACTTTCCGGCATTTTCTTTTCAATAGATGAGCAAGAACTGATTATTTTCAGACTTGGGTGGCTAATCATGGTATAATAAAAGGTAATGAAAAATTCCAACGAGGCAGAGATGAAATTACTTTATACTGATATTCGGACTTCTTTGACTGAGGTTCTAACCAGAGAGGCGGAGGAGCTAGTTGCTGCTGGCAAGCGGGTCTTCTACATCGCTCCCAACTCTCTTTCTTTTGAAAAGGAACGCGCCGTGCTGGAATGCTTGTCCCAGCAGGCTTCTTTTGCGATTACCGTCACGCGCTTTGCGCAGATGGCTCGTTACCTGATCTTGAATGACTTGCCTGCCAAGACCAGTCTAGATGACATCGGTCTTGGGATGGCCTTTTACAAATGCCTTGCCGAACTTGATCCTAAGGATTTACGTGTTTATGGAGCTATCAAGCAGGATCCTCAATTTATCCAGCAGTTGATTGAACTTTATCATGAGATAGCGACTGCTCAGATGAGTTTTTTGGACTTGGAAAGTTTGACGGATGAGGACAAGCGAGCAGACTTATTCTTGATTTTTGAGAAGGTAACGGCCTACCTTGATCAGGGTCAGTTGGCTCAGAGAAGTCAATTGTCCCATTTGATTGAGGCTATTGAGAATGACAAAGTTAGTAGTGATTTTACTCAAATCGCCTTGGTCATTGACGGCTTTACTCGTTTTTCTGCTGAGGAAGAGCGAATTGTGGACTTACTTCACGGTAAGGGTGTTGAGATTGTTATTGGGGCTTATGCTAGTAAGAAAGCTTATACCAGTCCCTTTAGCGAGGGCAATCTCTACCAAGCCAGTGTGGAGTTTCTCCATCATCTAGCCTCTAAATACCAAACTCCTGCTCAAGACCGTTCTCAGACTCATGAGAAGATGGATAGTTTTGACAAGGCCTCTCGTTTGCTGGAGTCTTCTTATGACTTTTCAGAATTAACATGGGATGTCGATGAGAATGATCGTGAAAACTTACAAATCTGGTCTTGCTTGACGCAAAAGGAGGAGTTGGAGCTAGTAGCCCGTAGCATTCGTCAGAAATTGCACGAGAACTCAAATCTGAGTTACAAGCATTTTCGTATTCTCTTGGGGGATGTAGCTTCATATCAGTTATCGCTCAAAACCATTTTTGACCAGTATCAGATTCCTTTCTATCTAGGCAAAAGCGAATCCATGGCCCACCACCCTTTGACACAGTTTGTTGAGTCTATTTTGGCTTTGAAACGCTATCGTTTCCGTCAGGAAGATTTGATTAATCTCCTCAGAACAGGTTTGTATACCGACCTTAGTCAGGCTGATATTGATGCTTTTGAGCAATATATCCGTTATCTTGGTATCAATTGCTTGCCAGCCTTTCAGCAAACCTTTACCAAATCCCATCACAGAAAATTTGATTTAGAGCGTTTAAATGCTCTTCGTCTGCGTATTTTAACACCTCTTGAGACTCTCTTTGCCAGCCGAAAACAAAAGGCTGAAAATCTCTTGCAAAAGTGGAATATCTTTCTGAAAGAAGGAGCAGTAACTAAGCAGTTACAAGATTTGACAGCTACTATAGAAACTCTTGAACAGGAAAGACAGGCCGAAGTTTGGAAGGCTTTCTGTCATGTTTTAGAACAATTTGCGACTGTTTTTGCTAGTTCACAGGTTAGTCTAGAGGACTTCCTTGCCTTGCTACATTCTGGAATGAGTTTGTCCCAATACCGTACCATTCCAGCGACAGTGGGCACTGTTCTGGTGCAGAGTTACGATTTGATTGCACCACTGACTGCTGACTTTGTCTATGCCATTGGGCTAACTCAGGACAATTTACCAAAAATCGCGCAAAATACCAGTCTTTTGACAGACGAAGAAAGACAAAGCTTAAACCAAGCGACCGAAGAAGGCGCTCAATTGCTGATTGCCAGCAGTGAAAATCTCAAGAAAAATCGCTATACTATGCTTTCCTTGGTCAATTCTGCTCGTAAGCAGTTGGTCTTGTCGGCTCCAAGCCTTTTTAATGAAAGTGAAAGCAAAGAATCTGCCTATCTTCAAGAGCTAGTCCATTTTGGATTTAGCAGGAAAGAGAAGAAGATGAATCACAAAGGGCTGTCTAAGGAGGATATGGGGTCCTATCACAGTCTTTTGTCTAGTCTGGTTGTCTATCACCAGCAGGGTAAGATGAGCTATACTGAGCAAGATTTGACCTTTATTAAGGTTCTGGCGCGTGTCATGGGGAAAAAACTTGACCAGCAAGGTCTGGAAAATCCTGCCCTTCCAACTAGTCCAAGCAGTAAGCAGTTGACCAAAGATACCTTACAAGCTCTCTATCCTACTGATCAGGAGTTTTACCTGTCTACCTCTGGTTTGACGGAGTTTTATCGGAACCAATACAGTTATTTCCTACGTTATGTTTTAGGCTTGCAGGAAGAATTGCGCCTGCGTCCAGATGCCCGTAGTCACGGGAATTTCTTACACCGTATTTTTGAACGAGCCTTGCAGTTACCTGACGAAAATTCCTTTGACCAACGTTTAGAACAAGCTATTCAAGAAACCAGTCAAGAACGCGAATTTGAGGCTATTTATCAAGAAAGTTTGGAAGCCCAGTTTACTAAAGAAGTTCTGCTTGATGTGGCGCGGACGACTGGACATATTCTCCGACACAATCCAGCCATCGAAACCATCAAAGAAGAGGCGAATTTCGGGGGTAAAGAGCAGGCCTTTATTCAATTGGACAATGGACGCAGTATCTTTGTACGAGGTAAGGTTGACCGTATTGACCGATTGAAAGCTGATGGGGCGATAGGAGTGGTAGACTACAAATCCAGTCTGACTCAGTTCCAGTTTCCTCATTTCTTTAATGGCCTTAATTCCCAGTTGCCAACCTATCTAGCTGCCCTAAAAAGAGAAGGGGAGCAGAACTTTTTCGGTGCCATGTACTTGGAAATGGCTGAGCCTGTCCAATCTTTGATGGCCGTTAAAAGTCTGGCAGGTGCAGTAGTAGAAGCCAGCAAGTCTATGAAATATCAAGGCCTCTTTTTAGAAAAAGAAAGCAGTCATTTGGGCGAATTTTACAACAAAAACAAGTCCAATCAGCTGACAGATGAGGAATTCCAGCTCCTACTGGACTACAATTCCCATCTTTACAAGAAAGCTGCTGAGAAGATTTTAGCAGGCCAGTTCGCCATTAACCCTTATACCGAAAATGGCAGAAGTATTGCCCCATACGTCCAGCAACACCAAGCCATCACAGGATTTGAAGCCAATTACCACTTGGGTCAAGCCCGTTTCCTAGAGAAGTTAGACTTGGCTGACGGCAAACGTCTGGTCGGAGAAAAACTCAAGCAAGCTTGGTTTGAAAAAATAAGAGAGGAGTTGAATTGATGAAGCCTATTCCCTTTTTAACTGAGAAGGAAATTCAAAAATTGCAAGAAGCAGAAGCGAATTCGAGCAAGGAACAAAAGAAAACTGCTGAGCAAATTGAAGCCATCTACACTTCTGGTCAAAATATCCTTGTCTCAGCATCGGCTGGTTCTGGTAAAACCTTTGTCATGGCCGAGCGTATTCTGGACCAGTTAGCGCGTGGTGTCGAAATTTCTCAACTCTTTATTTCAACCTTTACGGTTAAGGCTGCCACAGAACTTAAGGAACGTTTGGAAAAGAAAATCAGCCAACAAATCCAAGAAAGTGGCGATGTTGACCTCAAACAACACTTAGGACGTCAGTTGGCAGACCTACCAAACGCAGCCATCGGAACCATGGACTCTTTCACACAAAAATTCCTTGGTAAACATGGCTATCTGATTGATATTGCGCCTAATTTCCGTATTTTACAAAACCAAAGTGAACAACTCCTTCTAAAAAACGAAGTCTTTCATGAGGTATTTGAAGCCCATTACCAAGGTAAACAGAAAGAGACCTTTAGTCATTTGCTGAAAAATTTTGCAGGGAGTGGCAAAGATGAACGGGGGCTACGCCAGCAGGTCTATAAAATCTATGACTTCCTCCAATCCACCAGCAATCCTCAGAAATGGCTGAGTGAATCTTTCTTAAAAGGCTTTGAAAAAGCTGATTTTAGCAGTGAAAAAGAAAAACTGACTGAGCAAATCAAACAAGCCCTTTGGGATTTGGAAAGCTTTTTCCGTTATCATCTGGATAATGATGCCAAGGAATTTGCAAAGGCTGCTTATTTAGAAAATGTTCAGTTGATTCTGGATGAAATTGGCTCCTTAAATCAAGAGTCCGATAGTCAGGCTTATCAAGCGGTGCTTGCGCGTGTTGTCGCAATTTCGAAAGAGAAAAACGGTCGATCTCTTACTAATGCCAGCCGTAAGGCTGATTTGAAGCCACTGGCCGATGCCTACAACGAAGAGAGAAAGACCCAGTTTGCTAAACTAGGACAACTAGCAGATCAGATAACCATTCTCGACTATCAAGAACGTTATCATGGAGATACATGGGAACTAGCTAAAACCTTCCAAGCCTTCATGAGTGACTTTGTGGAAGCTTATCGTCAGCGTAAACGTCAGGAAAACGCCTTTGAATTCGCTGATATCAGCCATTACACCATTGAGATTTTAGAGAATTTCCCGCAAGTTCGTGAGGCTTATCATGATCGCTTCCACGAAGTTATGGTCGATGAGTATCAGGATACCAACCATATTCAAGAACGGATGTTGGAATTGCTGTCTAATGGCCACAATCGCTTTATGGTGGGAGATATCAAGCAGTCTATCTATCGTTTCCGTCAGGCAGATCCGCAGATTTTCAATGAAAAATTCCAACGCTATGCGCAAAATCCACAAGAAGGCAAGCTAATTCTTCTCAAGGAAAATTTCCGTAGTAGTTCAGAAGTACTATCAGCAACCAATGATGTATTTGAACGTCTCATGGACCAAGAGGTCGGCGAAATCAACTATGATAACATGCACCAGCTTGTTTTTGCCAATAGCAAACTGACTCCCAATCCAGACAACAAGGCAGAATTTCTCCTCTATGACAAGGACGACACAGGTGAGGAAGAAGAGGGGCAGGCAGAAACGAAACTAACAGGCGAAATGCGCTTGGTTATCAAGGAGATTCTTAAACTTCATCAGGAAAAAGGTGTTGCCTTTAAAGAAATTGCTCTTCTGACCTCCAGCCGCAGTCGTAATGACCAGATTCTTCTCGCCCTGTCTGAGTACGGGATTCCTGTCAAAACAGACGGTGAGCAAAACAATTATCTCCAATCCCTAGAAGTGCAAGTCATGCTGGACACCCTTCGTGTCATTCACAATCCTCTTCAAGACTATGCCTTGGTTGCCCTTATGAAGTCTCCTATGTTTGGCTTTGATGAGGACGAGTTAGCACGTTTATCTCTTCAGAAAGCAGAGGATAAAGTCCACGAAAATTTCTATGAGAAACTAGTAAATGCTCAAAAACTGGTAAGTAGTCAAAAAGGCTTGATTCAAACAGCTCTAGCTGAGAAACTAAAGCAATTCATGGATATCTTGGCTTCTTGGCGCTTGTATGCCAAAACCCACTCCCTCTATGACCTGATTTGGAAGATTTACAACGACCGTTTTTATTATGACTATGTTGGAGCTTTGCCAAATGGTCCTGCTAGACAGGCCAATCTCTATGCCCTAGCACTGCGTGCTGATCAGTTTGAAAAGAGCAATTTCAAAGGTTTGTCGCGTTTTATTCGTATGATTGACCAAGTCTTGGAAGCCCAGCACGATTTGGCAAGCGTAGCCATCGCACCTCCAAAAGATGCAGTAGAGCTCATGACAATCCACAAAAGTAAAGGACTGGAGTTTCCTTACGTCTTTATCCTCAATATGGATCAAGATTTCAACAAGCAAGACAGCATGTCAGAGATCATTCTCAGTCGTCAGAATGGTCTTGGTGTCAAATATATTGCCAAAATGGATACAGGAGCAGTGGAAGATCACTATCCTAAAACCATCAAACTCTCCATTCCTAGTCTGACCTATAGGCAGAACGAAGAGGAATTACAGCTGGCAAGTTATTCTGAGCAAATGCGTCTCCTCTACGTTGCCATGACGCGTGCTGAGAAAAAGCTCTATCTTGTCGGTAAGGGATCTCGTGAAAAGCTGGAATCCAAAGAATACCCAGCAGCTAAAAATGGAAAACTAAATAGCAATACTAGACTGCAAGCAAGGAATTTCCAAGATTGGATTTGGGCTATCAATAAAGTGTTTGCCAAGGATAATCTCAACTTTAGTTATAGTTTTGTTGGTGAAGATCAGCTGACTAGAGAAGCCATCGGAGAATTAGAAAACAATGGCCCTCTCCAAGATAACTCTCAAGCAGACAATCGCCAGTCAGAAACCATTAAGGAAGCCCTTGAAATGCTGAAAGAAGTGGAAGTATATAATACTCTTCACCGCGCAGCCATTGAACTTCCTAGTGTTCAAACCCCAAGCCAAATCAAGAAATTCTATGAACCAGTTATGGATCTGGAAGGTGTCGAGATTGCAGGTCAAGGACAGTCAGTAGACAAGAAAATCAGCTTTGATTTGCCAGATTTTTCAAGCAAAGAAAAGATGACAGGAGCTGAGATTGGTAGTGCTACCCACGAACTCATGCAGAGAATGGACCTCAGCCAGAGACCAACGCTTGCTAGCCTGACAGAAACTCTCAAACAAGTTCAAACCAGCCTAGCTGTCAAAGACAAGATTAATCTTTCGAAAATTCTTGCATTCTTTGACACAGCACTCGGTCAGGAAATTCTCGCTAATACCAACCATCTTTATCGCGAGCAACCTTTCTCCATGCTCAAACGAGACCAAAAGAGTCAGGAAGACTTTGTTGTCCGTGGTATCCTTGATGGCTATCTACTTTACGAAGACAAAATCGTTCTGTTCGACTATAAGACAGACCGCTATGATGAACCAAGTCAACTCATAAACCGCTATCGTGCTCAGTTAGCCCTTTATGGAGAGGCCTTATCTCGAGCCTATTCGATTGAAAATATTGAGAAATACTTGATTTTACTCGGTAAAGACGAGGTTCAAGTTGTAAAAGTATAATCTAGAAAGGAGACCTCATGACACTTCCAGTTAGAAAATCCCTGCACGATGCGGTGTTACAGGCTTCAAAAGCTGATACTTGGGAACAAGCTACCAAGGAATGGAATGAAGTTTCCTTGATTTTTAACGGTATCGGCCGTAGCAATTGTGTCTGTGGGAATGCCATCAAGTACGCCTACGAACTCTTTAACGGTGTCACAGGCCAACGCCTCTTTCCGATTGGTAGCGACTGTGTTCGTCATTTTCATCGATTGTCCCTTGACCAGCAACTGGAAGAGGAAGAAAAACTGCTCAGAAAGGTTGAAAATCTGACCAGAAAAGCCCAGAAAAAGGAGAAAATCAAGGTCAATAAAAGTGACTTTGACGAGCGACTTCTAAAATGGCTCTGGGAAAAAGGTGTTTTCAAACCCAATCGCGGTAATCAATTTGCACCTGAGAGAGACTACCAGCTCTTCCTAGAAGTCTTTCAAGGAGGAAGTTGGACCAAGGCAGAGCCCAAGAAAAAGGCTCGTATGGAAGAAGTCCTTGAAAAGTGTATCAAACCCTTTTTACTTGGCAAACCAGATGACCAACTCTACCTTGTCAAGCTAGGTAAGGAGAAAATTGACTACGAACAAGAACTCCGTGTCCAGGCAGAGAAAGAGCGCAGGAAGAGGGATAAAATCGCCAAGCAATATGCAGACAATCTAGTTCTAGCCATGGGACCAGCAGAGCGTGCCTATCAAGATTACTTTGGCTTTACAGAGACCCTGACTCAAGAAGAACGCAAGTGGGAGAAAATTCTTTTTGGTAAAAATAGAACAGAACGGGCTATCAAGGCCAAACAATACCAAAAAGAGTTGGAAAAAGACCAACGAATTGCCAGTCAGGATCCAGTTGAAAGAAAGCAGAAGCAGACCTGGCTCCTCAATTCCTATTTCCGTGAGCTTCCTGAAGAAAAATCTCGCTTTGCTCGTCTCTTATTAGCATATCGAAAAAGTGGTGAAGTACCATTTTCATCCGAGTATCTGTCAGATCATCTCATCGACTTTTTCTATAAAATGAAAGCTTTTGAGTTTGAAATTGCACCAGAACAAGTCCGAGACTTTTTAAAAGAAAGCCTTCAAGCAGAACATTTATCAGCAGCACAAGAAAGCTGGATAGAAGGAATTCTCTTCAACTGCATCAAACCATTTTTAGAACGATTATTGATATAAGTAACACCTACCGTGGAAATGCCATGGTAGGTTATATTTTATCCAAAAAGAGAAAATAGGAAATGGTAAACCTTGCTCCTTGGTATTTTATATATAAAACAAAGTATGAAAACGCAAGGCAATTTTAAGACTTTTTGGTAAATTAAGAGTATAATTAAAGTATGTTACCTTTTTATAAGATAACAAGCTAATATAATAAAGTTGGCCTTACATATTTTTAAATTTTATTTCAAGGAGGAATAATGGAAAAGTATTTTGGTGAAAAACAGCAGCGTTTTTCATTTAGAAAATTATCAGTAGGACTTGTATCTGCTACGATTTCAAGTTTGTTTTTTATGTCTGTATTAGCTAGTTCATCTGTAGAGGCTCAAGAGACTAAAGGTGTTCACTATAAATATGTGACAGAGTCAGAGTTATCATCAGAAGAAAAGAAGCAGCTTGTCTATGATATTCCGACATACATGGAGAATGATGATGAGACTTATTATCTTGTTTATAAGTTAAATTCCCAAAATCAACTGGGAGACTTACCAAATACTGGAAGCAAGAATGAGATGCAAGCCTTAGTTGCTGGTACTAGCTTAGCTGCTTTGGGGATTTTAATTTTTGCCGTTTCTAAGAAAAAAGTTAAGAATAAAACAGTATTACATTTAGTATTGGTTGCAGGAATAGGAAATGGTGTCCTAATTTCAGCTCATGCTTTAGAAAATAATCTTTTACTGAATTATAATACGGACTATGAATTGACCTCTGGAGAAAAATTACCTCTTCCTAAAGACATTTCAGGTTACACATATATTGGATATATCAAAGAGGAAAACATAACTTCTGAGTCTAAAGTAAATAATCAAGAAAAATCAGCAGCCACTCCTACAAAACAACAAAAGGTGGATTATAATGTTACACCGAATTTTGTAGAGAATCCATCAACAGTACAAGCTATGCAGGAAGAAAAACCTGTTTCTTCAACTAAGCCAACAGAAGTTCAAGTAGTTGAAAAACCTCTTTCTACAGAATTAACGAATCCAACAAAAGAAGAGAAACAATCTTTAGATTCTCAAGTACAATTATCAGAACATAAGAATCTAGAAGCGAAGAAAGATGAGAAGGTTTCTCCAAAAGAAAAGACTGGGGTAAATACATTAAATCCACAGGATGAAGTTCTATCAGGCCAGTTGAATAAACCTGAACTCTTATATCGTGAGGAAACTATAGAGACAAAAATAGATTTTCAAGAAGAAATTCAAGAAAATCCTGATTTAGCTGAAGGAACTGTAAGAGTCAAACAAGAAGGTAAATTAGGTAAGAAAGTTGAAGTCATCAGAATATTCTCTGTAAACAATGAAGAGGTTTCACGAGAAATTGTTTCAACTTCAACGACTGCGCCTGTTACAAGAATAGTCGAAAAAGGTACTAAAAAAGCTCAAGTTATAAAGGAACAACCTGAGACTGGTGCAGAACATAAGGAAGTACAGTCTGGAGCTATTGTTGAACCCGCAATTCAGCCTGAACTACCAGCAGCTGTAGTAACCGACAAAGGTGAGCCAGCAGTCCAACCAGAGTTGCCAGAAGCAGTTGTAACAGATAAAGGTGTACCAGAAGTCCAACCAGCGTTACCCGAAGCTGTTGTAACTGAAAAAGGCGAACCAGCAGTCCAACCAGAGCTACCGGAAGCGGTTGTGACTGACAAAGGTGAGACTGAGGTTCAACCAGAGTCGCCAGATACTGTGGTAAGTGATAAAGGAGAACCTGAACAGGTGGCACCGCTTCCAGAATATAAAGGACCACAAGCCGGAGCTATTGTTGAACCAGAGCAGGTAGCACCACTACCAGAATACACAGGTCCACAGGCAGGGGCAGTAGTTGAACCTGCAATCCAACCAGAGTTACCCGAAGCAGTTGTTACAGACAAGGGTGAACCAGAAGTTCAGCCAGCGTTACCCGAAGCAGTTGTAACTGAAAAAGGCGAACCAGCAGTCCAACCAGAGCTACCGGAAGCGGTTGTGACTGACAAAGGTGAGACTGAGGTTCAACCAGAGTCGCCAGATACCGTGGTAAGTGATAAAGGTGAACCTGAACAGATAGCACCACTACCAGAATATACAGGAGTTCAGGCTGGAGCGATAGTAGAACCAGAGCAGGTAGAAGCACCGAAGGAATACACAGGAGTGCAAGCCGGAGCAATAGTAGAACCAGAACAAGTAGCCCCCCTACCAGAATATACAGGAGTACAAGCTGGAGCGATAGTAGAACCAGAGAAGGTAGAAGCACCGAAAGAATACACAGGCGTACAGGCTGGGGCTATTGTTGAACCAGAGCAGATTGCCCCCCTACCAGAATACACAGGTCCACAGGCCGGAGCAATAGTAGAACCAGAACAGGTAGATCCACTTCCTGAATACAAGGGGAATATTGAGCAACTAAAACCTGAAACTCCCGTTGAGAAGCCAAAAGAAACAGATCCAGAGAAAACACTTGAATTAAGAAATGTTTCTGATATTGAATTGTATAGTCATCAAACGAATGGAACTTACAAACAACATGTTTCTTTGGACAGTGTTCCAAGTAATCCAGATACTTATTTTGTAAAGGTAAAATCTTCTGCGTTTAAAGATGTTTACCTTCCGGTTGCATCGATATCCGAGGAGTTAAAAGATGGACGCACATTTTATAAAATTACAGCGAGAGTTGATAAACTCCAGCAGGAGATAGACCATAAATATGTTGAAAATTTCAGTTTCTATTTAGCTAAGAAGACTACAGAGGAAACGACAAACTTTACTTCCTTTAGTAATCTAGTTCATGCCATCAACCAAAATCTTGGTGGAACCTATTATTTATCAGCTAGCTTGAATGCTAACGAAATGGAACTGGAGTCTGATGCGAAGTCTTATATTAAGGGCAACTTTACTGGTAGGTTGATTGGTGAAAAAGATGGCAAACATTATGCTATTTACAATTTGAAAAAACCTTTATTTAACAACTTAAGTAATGCTACAGTAGAAAAACTGAGCCTGAAAAAT
This sequence comes from Streptococcus mitis SK564, assembly GCF_000148525.1. Classification (GTDB taxonomy): domain Bacteria; phylum Bacillota; class Bacilli; order Lactobacillales; family Streptococcaceae; genus Streptococcus; species Streptococcus mitis_H. Next base: position 4,238 of record NZ_AEDU01000009.1, on the reverse strand, counting down.
GTCTCTATTTCAGGAAAGAATGATATCGGTTCACTGGCAAATGAAGCTAAAAATGGGACAAAAATTAACCAGGTTCATGTCGACGGTGTCTTAGCTGGGGAACGTGGTATTGGTGGATTGCTTGCCAAGTCCGAACAATCAAGCATCACAGAGAGCAGTTTCAAGGGAAGAATTGTCAATACCTATGAAACAACTGCTACCTACAATATTGGTGGCTTGGTTGGACATTTGACAGGTGAAAACGCGTCTATTGCTAAATCCAAAGCTACAATAGCCATTTCCTCAAATGCAAATAGTTCAGATCAGACTGTCGGTGGTCTTGTGGGACTTGTGGACAATGATGCACATGTCCGTGATAGTTATGCTGAGGGAGATATTAATAATGTCAAACAGTTCGGAGAAGTCGCTGGTGTAGCAGGCTATTTATGGGATCGAACTTCTGGTAAGGAACAGCATGCTGGAAGCTTGACCAATGTTCTTAGCGATGTCAATGTAACAAACGGGAACGCCATCACCGCTTACCACTATAACAATATGAAGGTGACAGCTACATTCAGCAATAAAGCTAATAGAGTTATCAAAGTTGCCTTGGAAAACGATGAAGTCGTCAGCAAGGAATCCTTTGAAGAAAGAGGAAAGATGCTAGATGATTCTCAAATTGCAAGCAAGAAAGCAGAAATCAATCCTCTCACCCCACCAACAGTGGAGCCCCTTTCAACAAGTGGCAATAAAGAAAGTGATTTTTCTAAGGTAGCCAATTATCAAGCTAAGCGAGCCTTGGCTTATAAGAACATTGAAAAATTGTTACCTTTCTATAACAAGGCAACCATCGTCAAATATGGAAATCTGGTCAATGAGAACAGTCTTTTATATCAGAAAGAACTCTTGTCATCAGTCATGATGAAGGATAACCAAGTCATCACAGACATTGTTTCCAACAAACAGACTGCAAACAAACTCTTGCTTCACTACAAGGACCATTCATCTGAGAAGCTTGATCTCAAGTATCAGACTGATTTTGCCAAGCTAGCAGAATATAGCCTAGGAGATACAGGTCTTCTCTATACTCCTAACCAATTCTTGTATGACCAAAACTCTATCATCAAGCAAGTCTTACCTGAATTGCAGCAGGTGTCCTACAACTCAGAGGCTATCAGAAACACACTTGGTATTTCTCCAGAAGTTAAGTTAACCGAGCTATATCTAGAAGACCAGTTTGCTAAAACGAAGGATCATCTTGAAGAAAGTCTAAAAAAACTCTTGTCTGCGGATGCTGCTCTAGTGGAAAACAATCAAGTGATGACGGGTTATATTGTAGATAAAATCAAGCGTAACAAGGAGGCCTTGCTACTTGGTATGAGCTACCTAGAACGCTGGTATAACTTTAGTTATGATAAAGTGAGTGCAAAAGACCTTGTAATGTACCATCTAGATTTCTTTGGCAAAGGAAATGCTTCTCCGTTAGATACCTTAATAGAGTTAGGTAAATCAGGATTTAATAATCTTCTTGCCAAGAACAACGTTGATACTTATGCTATTAGTTTAGCTAGCCATCATGGAACGAAAGATTTATTTAACACGCTTGAAAATTACCGAAAAGTCTTTCTACCAAACACAAGCAACAATGAATGGTTTAAATCTCAGACCAAGGCTTACATCGTTGAAGAAAAATCTAATATTCCAGAAGTGAAAGCCAAGCAAGAAAAAGCAGGAAGCAAGTATTCTATCGGTGTCTATGATCGCATCACTAACGACAGCTGGAAATACCGTAATATGGTACTACCTCTACTTACCTTGCCAGAAAGATCCGTATTTGTCATTTCAACTATCTCTAGCCTAGGCTTTGGTGCTTATGATCGCTATCGTAATAAAGATCATCAAGCAAGTGGTGATCTGAATAGCTTTGTTGAAAAGAGTGCTCACGAAACTGCCGAACGTCAACGAGATCACTACGATTATTGGTATCGTATTCTAGATGAAAAAGGGCGTGAAAAACTTTATCGAAATATCTTGCTTTATGATGCCTATAAATTTGGAACTGATAATACTGAAGGAAAGGCTACAGAAGTAGCAGATTTTGATAATCCAAATCCTGCAATGAAACATTTCTTTGGACCTGTTGGAAATAAAGTTGGCCATAATGGACACGGTGCTTACGCTACAGGGGATGCCGTTTATTATATGGGTTATCGTATGTTGGATAAGGATGGAGCTATCACTTATACACATGAAATGACGCATGACTCAGATCAGGACATCTATCTTGGTGGCTATGGTCGAAGAAGTGGCTTGGGACCAGAGTTCTTTGCCAAAGGCTTATTGCAAGCACCAGACCATCCAGAAGATGCGACAATCACCATCAACTCGATCTTGAGACATTTAAAATCGGATAGTAAAGAAGGAGAACGATTACAAGTACTTGATCCAACTACGAGATTTAAAGACGCGACAGATCTTCAAAAATATGTACACAACATGTTTGATGTTGTTTATATGTTGGAATATCTTGAGGGACAATCGATCGTTAATAAACTAAGTGTTTATCAGAAAATGGAAGCTCTCAGAAAAATTGAGAATAAGTATGTGAAAGATCCATCAGATGGAAATAAGGTCTATGCAACAAATGTTGTTAGAGATCTAACAATAGAAGAAGCTGAAAAATTACATTCATTCAATGATATGATTGATAATAATATTCTTTCGTCTAGAGAATATGCGTCAAAAACATACGAAAGAAATGGCTATTTTACTATAAAACTATTTGCGCCGATTTATGCAGCATTAAGTAATGATGACGGAACTCCGGGTGACCTAATGGGACGTCGTATGGCCTATGAACTATTGGCTGCAAAAGGCTTTAAAGATGGTATGGTACCGTATATTTCAAATCAATACGAAGACCTTGCTAAACAAAATGGTAAAAAAATAACTATTTATGGTAAAGAACGAGGATTGGTGACAGATAAACTTGTTTTAGAAAAGCTATTTGATGGTAAGTATTCATCTTGGGCAGCCTTTAAAAAAGATATGTATCAAGAGCGCATTGCTCAGTTTAATCATTTAACTAAAGTTACTTTTAAAGATCCGACGCAATCATGGATGAGTAATGCCACCAAGACCATTCAAAGAGTAAATGATTTACAACAACTAATGGATGAAGCTGTTCTGAAGGATGCAGAAGAACGTAATTATTATTATTGGAATAACTATAATCCAGAGACTGACAGTGCGGTTCATAAGTTGAAGAGAGCAATCTTTAAAGCTTATCTTGACCAAACTGATGATTTTAGAAGTTCAATTTTTGAGAATAAAAAATAGTGTTTACTGTTAGGAAATGAAATTAAAGAAGGTGATTACGCTTGTCATTATTTAAAAAAGAACGATTTTCGATCCGAAAAATCTGTGGGATTGTTGGTTCGGTGTTACTAGGAAGTGTCTTGGTTGCACCGTCAGTCATCCATGCTTCTACCTATCATTACATTGAAAAAAGTGCTCTTACACAAGAAGAACAAACTAAGATTCAGGCAGGAATTCCTACTGATAATGAGGAAACTTATGCTCTTATTTATCAGCAGGAAACTCTTCCTGCAACAAGTTCATCGACTTCTGTGCTTACAGCTTTAGGTCTATTAGCTATTGGGAGTTTAGTTCTTTTAGTTCATAAAAAGAAAAAAGTTGCTAGTCTGTTCTTAGTTACTACTATCGGACTGATTAGTCTTTCTAGTATGCAAGCTCTCGATATAAGCAATCCTTTGAAAGCTCCAAGTAATGAAGGAGTAGTTCAAATTGCTGGATATCGTTATATTGGATACTTACCCCTTAATGATAATGCAATTTCAGAAATTCAACATAAGAATGAGGGGACAAAAAATGTTCCAGTATCTGAAATTCAAAGTATCCCTAATGAAGCGCCTAAAGCTGAGAAACCTAAATACACTGAGCCTGTAAGTACAGTCCCAGACGAGGCGCCTAAAGTAGAAAAACCTGACTATACGCAACCAATAGATGCAAACCTTGTAGAATCAGTAGTTCATGAAAAACCAGAGTACACTGAACCTGTAGGTACTGTTCCAGACGAGGCTCCTAAAGCAGAGAAGCCTGACTATACGCAACCAATAGGTACAAACCTTGTAGAACCTGAAGTTCAACCAGCGTTGCCGGAAGCTGTTGTGACCGACAAAGGGGAACCTGAAGTTCAACCAGCGTTACCAGAAGCTGTTGTGACTGACAAAGGGGAA
>NZ_AEDU01000010.1 GCF_000148525.1 Streptococcus mitis SK564 | reverse complement strand
TACAACCTAAAAGCAGTGCTTTTAGCAACCTGCGGCTAGCTTCCTAGTTTGCTTTTTGATTTTCATTGAGTATAAGAATTATTAAAAAAGATATAAAGAAAAACACTTCAATCACTCTATTTCAGCTTGATTGAGGTGTTTTCGATTTCATTTTTTATTTCTGAGCCATCAATTCAACAATCATCTCGATATACATGACCAGGGTCAATAAGAATCCTGCACGCCAGAAGAATTTGATGAATTTAGGATAGTAAAAGCTACGTTTTTTCAAAAGGAAGAAAAAGACGAGAATAATGGCTAGGACTGAGAGGGCTAGCCCCAGTCTAGGGAGGAAATTATGGGTAAAGGTTTTAGCTGTAATCAGGTAATACTCAAATACCAAGACTGGAAAAGCCAAATCCGCAAAGTTTCGTCCTAGTTTTTTTAATCTAAAAAGTTTGGTTATGATAATGCAGACGACTAAGGTCAGTATCAATAATAAAATAGATGCTAATTTCATTAAAATCATATCCATATTGTATCATAAAAAAAGGCTAATGGAAATGAGAAACAGAGGAATTTATAGGAAAGTCAGGCTTTTGAGATTGTGAGTGTTTTTTGTTATAATGAAGGTTATGAAATCTTATAATACCTTGAATGATTATTATCGAAAACTCTTTGGAGAAAAGACTTTTAAAGTCCCTATTGATGCGGGATTTGATTGTCCCAATCGTGATGGAACTGTGGCTCATGGAGGCTGTACTTTTTGTACAGTTTCAGGTTCTGGAGATGCTATCGTAGCACCGGATGCACCTATCCGTGAGCAATTTTATAAGGAAATTGACTTTATGCATCGTAAGTGGCCAGATGTTCAGAAGTATCTGGTTTATTTTCAAAATTTTACCAACACCCATGAAAAGGTGGAAGTCATCCGAGAGCGCTATGAGCAGGCTATCAACGAGCCAGGTGTGGTAGGCATCAATATCGGAACGCGGCCAGACTGTTTACCAGACGAAACCATTGAATATTTAGCTGAGTTATCGGAGCGCATGCATGTGACGGTTGAATTGGGCTTGCAGACCACTTATGAAACAACCTCTGATCTGATTAACCGTGCCCACTCTTATGAATTGTACGTGGAAACGGTCAAACGTTTGAGAAAGTATCCCAAGATTGAGATTGTTTCCCATCTGATCAATGGCTTGCCTGGTGAAACCCATGAGATGATGATTGAAAATGTCCGTCGCTGTGTCACGGATAACGATATTCAAGGGATTAAACTGCACTTGCTTCACCTGATGACCAATACACGTATGCAACGGGACTACCACGAGGGACGTTTACAGTTGATGAGTCAGGACGAATATGTCAAGGTCATCTGTGACCAACTGGAAATCATTCCCAAGCATATCGTCATCCATCGAATTACAGGAGATGCGCCTAGAGATATGCTGATTGGGCCTATGTGGAGCCTCAATAAATGGGAAGTACTCAACAGCATTGAGATGGAGATGCGACGTCGTGGAAGCGTTCAAGGATGCAAGGCTGTAAAACAGGAGTTTGAAAATGAAAAGACCCCTTGAGATGGCACATGATTTTTTGGCTGAGGTAGTGACAAAAGAGGATATCGTAGTGGATGCGACTATGGGAAATGGTCACGACACACTTTTTCTAGCCAAGCTAGCCAAGAAAGTCTATGCCTTTGATATTCAGGAACAAGCCTTGGAAAAGACGCAAGAGCGTTTGGACCAGGCTAGCCTGACAAATGCCCAGTTAATCTTGCAAGGTCATGAGACACTGGACCAGTTTGTGACAGAAGTCAAGGCAGGGATTTTTAATCTGGGCTATCTGCCGTCAGCTGATAAGTCAGTCATTACCCAACCTCAGACAACGATTGAAGCATTAGAAAAGCTGTGTCATTTGCTTGTCAAAGGTGGACGGATTGCCATTATGATCTACTATGGTCATGATGGAGGCGACATCGAGAGGGATGCTGTCTTGGATTTTGTTAGCCAGTTGAAGCAACAAGAGTATACAGCTGCCATTTACCGAACCCTGAACCAAGTTAATAACCCGCCATTTTTAGTGATGATTGAAAAATTAGAGAGATATAGACATGGATAAACAATACTTACGTGAAAAGCTGGATGCCATGCGCCAGAATTTTGTTGAATCAACCCACCACGAACGAGCGGTGGGTGTGCTAGACCAAGCGCATATGAGCAAAAAAATGCTTAAAATTAAGAAAAAATTAGTTGCTCTTGAGATGGAACGGTGCCAGAGAAAAATTGAGCACAAAGATTGTTCCAAGATTGACCAAAAAATCAAAGAGCAGAAGGAGATATTTGAATCCTGTTGTAAAAAAGATTAAGGAGGACGTGCGTGGAATTACTGATTTACCTCATCCTATTTTTAATGGTTTTGATTGTCTCAAGTACAACCAACAAGCTCCTGCCCTTTTTGCCTCTCCCTTTGGTGCAGATTCTTTTGGGAATCGTGATTGGTCTCTTTTTACTCAATACTGACTTTCATCTCAATACAGAGTTGTTTTTGGCCCTGGTTATCGGGCCCTTGCTTTTCCGAGAGTCGGAGGAAGCAGATATTACGGCTATTTTAAAACACTGGCGAATCATTATCTATCTCATATTTCCAGTGATTTTTATCTCGACCCTGAGTTTGGGTGGCTTGGCCCACCTTCTTTGGTTCAGCCTTCCCTTGGCGGCTTGCTTGGCTGTTGGGGCAGCTCTTGGCCCTACGGACTTGGTTGCCTTTGCTTCTCTTTCGGAGCGTTTTAGCTTTCCTAAGCGCGTGTCCAATATCCTTAAGGGTGAAGGACTCTTGAATGATGCATCTGGTTTGGTTGCCTTTCAGGTAGCTTTGACAGCTTGGACAACAGGAGCCTTTTCCCTTGGGCAAGCTAGCAGTTCGCTCATCTTTTCAATCCTAGGTGGTTTTTTAATTGGATTTTTAACAGCCATGACCAACCGTTTCCTCCATAGCTTCTTGCTAAGTGTGAGAGCGACGGATATTGCCAGTGAACTTTTATTAGAATTGAGTTTGCCTCTGGTGACCTTCTTTCTGGCAGAAGAAGTCCATGTTTCAGGGATTATTGCCGTTGTGGTTGCTGGGATTTTAAAGGCAAGCCGTTTTAAGAAAATTACGCTCCTCGAAGCTCAAGTGGATACGGTAACCGAGACGGTCTGGCATACAGTGAACTTTATGCTCAACGGTTCTGTCTTTGTGATTTTAGGGATGGAGCTGGAAATGATAGCAGAGCCTATCTTGACCAATCCAATCTATAATCCCTTACTCTTGCTGGTATCGCTTGTCGCCCTTACCTTTGTCCTCTTTGCTATTCGTTTTGTCATGATTTATGGCTATTATGCCTATAGGACTAGACGTCTCAAGAAAAAGCTAAATAAGTATATGAAGGACATGCTTCTCTTGACCTTCTCAGGTGTTAAGGGAACGGTGTCGATTGCTACAATCCTTCTGATACCAAGTAATCTAGAGCAGGAGTATCCTCTCTTGCTTTTCCTCGTCGCAGGTGTGACACTTGTAAGCTTTTTAACAGGCCTCGTGGTCTTGCCTCAGCTTTCTGACGAACAGGAAGAAAGCAAGGATTATCTCATGCATATCGCCATTTTGAATGAAGTAACGCTAGAGTTGGAAAAAGAGTTGGAAGATACCAGAAATAAACTTCCCCTCTATGCGGCTATTGACAATTACCATGGACGTATTGAAAATCTCATTTTAAGCCAAGAAAACCAAGATGATCAAGAAGACTGGGCTGCTTTGAAACTCTTGATTCTTAGTATTGAAAGTGATGGATTGGAACAGGCCTATGAAGAGGGAAACATTAGCAATCGTGCTTACCGAGTTTACCAACGTTATCTGAAAAATATAGAACGAGGCATCAATCGTAAATTTGCGTCACGATTGACCTATTATTTCCTTGTTTCTTTGCGGATTTTACGTTTTCTCCTTCATGAAGTTTTTACTCTCGGAAAGACCTTCCGTAGCTGGAAGGACAAGGAGCAAAGCCGTCTCCGTGCTCTTGATTATGACCAAATTGCAGAGCTCTATCTTGCCAATACAGAGATGATTATTGAAAGTTTGGAAAACCTGAAGGGAGTCTATAGACGCTCTTTGATTAGTTTTATGCAGGAGTCTCGTCTTCGTGAAACAGCTATTATCAGCAGTGGTGCCTTTGTCGAACGGGTTATTACACGTATCAAACCCAACAATATCGATGAAATGCTGAGGGGCTATTATTTGGAGCGCAAGTTGATTTTTGAATATGAAGAGAAACGATTGATTACGAACAAGTATGCCAAGAAATTACGACAAAATGTCAATAACTTAGAGAACTATTCCTTGAAGGAAGCTGCCAATACCCTGCCTTATGATATGGTGGAATTGGTAAGAAGAAATTAGTTAATACTCTTCAAACCACGTCAGCGTCGCCTTGGATTATATATGTGACTGACTTCGTCAGTTTCATCTACAACCTCAAAGCAGTGCTTTGAGCAACCTACGGCTAGTTTCCTAGTTTGCTCTTTGATTTTCATTGAGTATAAGATTATAAGTGAAGGAGTGTTACATGAAAAAGTGGTGGAACGAGCTGATAGACAAGCCTTTAGTAAAAGCCTTTTTGTATTATTATCAAGCATCAGATAGTGAGTTGACCAGTGTCGCGGTAGCCTACTATTGGTTGATTTCGATTTTTCCCCTGCTTTTGGTGGTGGTCAATATCCTCCCCTATTTTCAGATTCCTGTGGGAGAATTTCTGGGCTTTATGAAAGACGTCCTGCCCCCAAGCCTCTATGAAGGTGTGGAAAAAATAGCTAGAGAAGTCTTGACGCAACCTTCAACAGGTTTGTTGAGTTTTTCTGTCTTGTCGGCGCTATGGAGTTTTTCAAAATCTATGAATTTCTTGCAAAAAGCTTTTAACAAGGCTTATGGCGTCGAAAAGAGTCGTGGACTTATTTCCCATCAGATGGTGAGTCTCCTGGTCAGTTTTGGTTTGCAGCTCCTCTTTGCGTTTGCCTTGTTTTTGAGCTTATTTGGGCAGATGATTTTGGATTTACTTGCTCATTATTGGACAAAAGATGGCATTATCTATCAGGCTTTACAAGGTTTGGCAGGTCCTCTGACTTACGCCCTCCTCTTTGCTATCTTGGTCATGCTTTATTATTTTCTTCCCAATCTATCTAACAGGAAAATTAGTTATACCCTACCAGGTAGTGCCTTTGTTCTCTTAGTGATTTTAGGTTTACTAACTCTGTTCTCTAGTTATCTCAATTACTATGTCCATCATTTAGTGGACGTCCGAATTTTAGGTTCTGTTCTTCTTGTTGTTATGATGTTTTGGTTTATCTTGATTGCTAAAATTGTTATCCTAGGCGCGGTGATCAATGCTAGTGTTCAGAGTTTGAAAGATCCGAGCTTGAGAAAAGACTAACTTATACTCAATGAAAATCAAAGAGCAAGCTAGGAAACTAGCAGCAGGTTGCTCAAAGCACTGCTTTGAGGTTGTAGATGAAGCTGACCTGGTTTGAAGAGATTTTCAAATAGTATAATTCTTTATCCATTACAAAACGCATACTATCAAGGTTTTATTACCTGATAATATGCGTTTTTTCATTATGAAATTAATAGATAAACATGGCATCGCCAAAACTGAAGAAGCGGTAGTGTTCTTGGATGGCATGGTGATAAGCATCTAAGACTAATTCACGGCCTGCAAAAGCAGAAACCAACATGACCAGAGTTGATTTTGGCAGATGGAAGTTGGTTGAGAAGGCATCCACTACCTTCCATTCATAGCCAGGTTTGATAAAGATATTGGTCCAGCCAGAATCTGCTTGGATTTGCCCATCAAACTTGGAACCAACAGTCTCCAAGGTGCGGATAGAAGTGGTTCCGACAGCGATGATGCGACCACCATTTTCTTTGACAGAGCGAAGGGTGCTAGCAGCCTCCTCAGAAAGTTGATAGAATTCTGAGTGCATTTCGTGTTCGTCCAGATTGTCAACTGAAACAGGTCTAAAGGTTCCGAGTCCGACATGAAGAGTCAGATAGACTAGATGAACACCCTTAGCTTGGATTTCTGCCAGCAATTCTTTGGTGAAGTGCAATCCAGCAGTTGGTGCTGCAGCAGAGCCACTTTCCTTGGCGTAAACGGTTTGATAGCGTTCACGGTCATCCAGTTTTTCATGGATATAAGGCGGTAGCGGCATTTCACCCAGACTTTCTAAGACTTCTAGGAAAATTCCTTGGTATTCAAAGCGGACAATGCGGCCCCCGTGGGTCAATTCTTCTGTCACGACAGCGCTGAGACGGCCATCACCAAAGCTGACACGAGTACCGACCTTGAGGCGTTTGGCAGGTTTAGCCAGAACTTCCCACTCGTCTCCACTAGTGTTTTTAAGGAGGAGCAGTTCCACATGACCTCCTGTTTCCTCCTTTTGACCATAGAGGCGGGCAGGGAGAACGCGGGTGTCGTTCATGACAAGGGCGTCACCGGGTTCCAGCATATCAATAATAGAGTGGAAGTGTTTATCCTGCATTTCTCCAGTATCACGGTTGACAATGAGGAGTTTAGAGGCATCCCGTTTTTCAAGGGGCGTTTGGGCAATCAATTCCTCGGGTAAGTGGAAATCAAAATCAGCTGTATTCATATATATGTACATTCTTTCTAAGTTCTAATCCTATCCATTATAACATGTTTCAAGTTTGGACGCTCTTTTTTTAGAAAATAAATCGTTTTCACTTGACAAAAATTGGTCTATACCATATAATAAATATAGACAGAAATGGAGGATGAAAAGATGAAAGTTATTAAAGTTGAAAACCAAGTTGAAGGTGGAAAAGTTGCTTTTGAGATTTTGAAGGAAAAATTGGACAACGGCGCTCAAACCCTAGGACTTGCGACAGGAAGCAGTCCACTTGAATTTTACAAGGAAATTGTTGAGAGTGACCTTGATTTTTCAAATCTAACCAGTGTCAACCTTGATGAGTATGTAGGGCTTGATGGCGACAATCCTCAGTCTTACCGTCACTTCATGCAAGAAAACTTGTTCAACCAAAAACCATTTAAAGAAAGTTTCTTGCCTCGTGGGGTTAAGGACAATGCTGAAGCTGAAGTAGAACGCTACAATCAAATTTTGGCTGACCATCCAGTTGACCTGCAAATTTTGGGAATCGGTCGCAATGGACATATCGGCTTTAATGAACCTGGTACTCCATTTGACAGTCAAACGCATCTAGTCGAACTTGACCAGTCGACTATCGAAGCCAATGCGCGCTTCTTTGATAAGATTGAAGACGTCCCAACCCAAGCCATTTCAATGGGGATTAAAAATATCTTGGATGCCAAGTCAATCCTTCTCTTTGCTTACGGTGAATCAAAAGCAGAAGCCATTGCTGGAACAGTTTCTGGCCCGGTGACTGAGAATCTACCAGCAAGTAGCCTACAAAATCACCCTGATGTGACCATTATCGCAGATGCTGAAGCGCTTAGCTTACTTGAAAAATAAAAAACGAAACCCTTCAGTTTCTTCTACCTGAGTACTTTAAACTCTTGTATAAATGGCAGAAAAAATCAAAATTAAACCGCATTTTTTCTTGACAATTATTCCTTTTACGTGTAGAATAGAATAGATCTTGAACTTGAAGGGAGTGAAAAAAATGTCTAAAACAGTAGTACGTAAGAATGAATCTCTTGACGACGCACTTCGTCGTTTCAAACGTGCGGTTACTAAAGCTGGTACTCTTCAAGAAACACGCAAACGTGAATTCTATGAAAAACCTTCTGTAAAGCGTAAACGTAAGTCAGAAGCAGCTCGTAAACGTAAAAAATTCTAATTAGAAATGAAAGGCTGGAGAAATCTAGTCCTTTTTCTTTTAATACTCTTCGAAAATCTCTTCAAACCACGTCAACGTCGCCTTGCCGTAGATATGGTTACTGACTTCGTCAGTTCTATCTGCAACCTCAAAACAATGTTTTGAGCTGACTTCGTCAGTCTTATCTACAACCTCAAAACAGTGTTTTGAGCAGCCTACGGCTAGTTTCCTAGTTTGCTCTTTGATTTTCATTGAGTATAAATAAATACTCCAAAGCCTGCAAAAATCTCAAATATCCTCCTACAATTTGATATAATAGTAAAAAGAACTCGATTGAAGGAGGAAATGATGTCGGTTTTAGTAAAAGACGTGATTGAAAAGCTTAGACTAGACATTGTCTATGGCGAACCAGAATTACTTGAAAAGGAAATCAATATAGCGGATATTACGCGACCTGGTCTTGAAATGACAGGCTACTTTGACTACTATACGCCAGAGCGGATCCAGCTCTTGGGGATGAAGGAGTGGTCTTATCTGATTAGCATGCCTTCCAACAGCCGTTATGAAGTTTTGAAAAAAATGTTTCTACCTGAGACACCCGCGGTCATTGTTGCTCGTGGTTTGGTGGTTCCAGAGGAGATGTTAAAGGCTGCTAGAGAATGTAAGATTGCCATTTTAACCAGCCGTACAGCTACTAGTCGTTTGTCTGGAGAATTATCTAGTTATTTGGATTCTCGTTTGGCGGAACGCACCAGTGTTCACGGTGTCTTGATGGATATCTATGGGATGGGTGTCTTGATTCAAGGCGATAGTGGCATCGGTAAGAGCGAGACAGGTCTTGAGCTTGTCAAACGTGGTCACCGCTTGGTAGCCGATGACCGTGTCGATATCTTTTCTAAGGACGAGATTACTCTTTGGGGTGAACCTGCTGAAATCTTGAAACACTTGCTTGAAATTCGTGGAGTTGGGATTATCAATGTTATGAGTCTCTACGGTGCTAGTGCGGTCAAGGATTCTTCACAGGTTCAGCTAGCTGTCTACTTGGAAAATTACGATACACATAAGACTTTTGATCGTCTTGGAAACAATGCGGAGGAAATAGAAATTTCTGGCGTAGCCATTCCTCGTATCCGCATCCCAGTGAAAACAGGTCGTAATATCTCTGTAGTAATAGAGGCAGCTGCCATGAACTATCGTGCCAAGGAAATGGGCTTTGATGCGACGCGTTTATTCGAAGAACGCTTGACAAATCTTATTGCTCAAAACGAGGTGCCTAATGCTTGATCCAATTGCTATTCATCTAGGTCCTCTAGCCATTCGTTGGTATGCCCTGTGTATTGTGACAGGTTTGATTCTTGCGGTTTATTTGACCATGAAAGAAGCGCCTAGAAAGAAGATCATACCAGACGATATTTTAGATTTTATCTTGATAGCCTTTCCCTTGGCTATTTTAGGAGCACGTCTCTACTATGTTATTTTCCGTTTTGATTACTATAGTCAGAATTTGGGAGAGATTTTTGCCATTTGGAATGGTGGTTTGGCTATTTACGGTGGTTTGATTACAGGGGCTATTGTACTTTATATCTTTGCTGATCGTAAACTTATCAATACTTGGGATTTTCTAGATATTGCAGCGCCTAGCGTTATGATTGCCCAAAGTTTGGGTCGCTGGGGCAATTTCTTTAACCAAGAAGCTTATGGTGCAGCAGTGGATAATTTGGATTATCTACCTGCCTTTATCCGTGATCAGATGTATATTGAGGGGAGCTACCGTCAACCGACCTTCCTTTATGAGTCTCTATGGAATCTACTTGGCTTTGCCTTGATTTTGATATTGAGACGAAAATGGAAGAGTCTCAGACGAGGTCATATCACTGCTTTCTACTTGATTTGGTATGGTTTTGGTCGTATGGTCATCGAAGGTATGCGGACAGATAGTCTCATGTTCTTTGGCCTTCGAGTGTCTCAATGGCTATCAGTTATCCTTATCGGTCTCGGTATTTTTATCATTCTTTATCAAAATCGAAAGAAGGCCCCTTACTATGTTACAGAGGAGGAAAAATAAATGTTAGAAGTTGCATATATTCTTGTTGCCCTAGCTTTGATTGTCTTTTTAGTCTATCTAATCATTACTGTACAAAAGCTTGGTCGTGTTATCGATGAAACAGAGAAGACGATTAAAACCTTGACTTCAGATGTGGATGTGACCTTGCATCATACCAATGAATTGCTGGCTAAGGTCAATGTCTTGGCAGATGATATCAATGTCAAGGTGGCAACGATTGATCCACTCTTTAATGCTGTCGCAGATTTATCTCTATCTGTTTCAGACCTCAATGACCATGCGCGTGTCTTGAGCAAGAAAGCTTCCTCAGCTGGTTCAAAAACACTCAAGACCGGTGCAAGTTTGTCAGCTCTTCGTCTTGCAAGTAAATTTTTCAAAAAATAAAAAAGGAGAATCCTTATGGGTAAACTATCCTCAATCCTTTTAGGAACCGTTTCAGGTGCAGCTCTTGCCTTGTTTTTAACAAGCGACAAGGGCAAACAAGTTTGCAGTCAGGCTCAAGATTTTCTAGATGATTTGAGAGAAGATCCGGAGTATGCCAAGGAGCAGGTCTGTGAAAAACTGACAGAAGTTAAGGATCAGGCTACAGATTTTGTTCTGAAAACCAAAGAACAGGTAGAGTCAGGTGAAATCACTGTGGACAGTGTACTTGCTCAAGCCAAATCATGTGCTCGTCAAGCAACAGAAGCATCAAAAAATCAATTCAATAACCTCAAGGAGCAATGGCAAGAAAAGGCAGAAATTCTTGACCAAGCAGAAGAGATTGTGATTGATATCAAAGAAGAAAAAATCTAGATTTGATGAGACTGGGCAAAAACTCAATTCTAGGAAAAAAATGAAGTAAATCTTTTTACAATAAAACACATAATATCAAGTTTTTTCAATACTTGATATTATGTGTTTTTTGATTTTAAAGGCTTTTTAATAAACTTTTTTTAAATACATGAGTGTTATGAATTTTTATGGTATAATGGCAGTGTTGGAAGTGAAATATTTATACTCTTTGAAAATCTCTTCAAACTACGTCAGCTTCACCTTGCCGTACTCCAGTACAGCCTGCGGCTAGCTTCCTAGTTTGCTCTTTGATTTTCATTGAGTATTACATTTTTTTATATTTTACTGATATTTTAGTAATATTAAGCAATCCATTTTCTATGATTAGAAATCAATGTGGTAGTTTATGATGAAGTAGAGGAAAAGCTCTAAAATTTTAGTCAAGAAACGATTTAGTATTCTGTCTATGTAAAATATTAGAAGCCTCTATTTTGTAAAAAATAGTTAGAAAGAAAGTTGGTAAAATGAAAGATATTTTTAATAAACGTCAACGTTTTTCGATTCGAAAGTTTTCTGTTGGAGTGGCTTCTGTATTAATAGGAATTGCCTTGTTTACACCATCTCAGGGAGTGCTTGCTTCTACGGAAAATTCCCCATCTTCTGTGGAGAAAAGAGAAGCAGTTCAACCTATACCAGATAATCAAAATAATCCTGCTTCTGAGTTAGATACCAGAGATGTTCCAATAAGATCTACAAGGACTACAGAACTCGGTACATCTGGGGATAAGGAAAATAATAGCTTGATCACAAGGGCTTCCGTGGCGGGTGAAGACAGATCAAGCACTCCAGAGGTGAGAGCAGCATCCAATCCTTCCGAGGTTAAAAAGTATGAATTAACTGATGAGTATGCTAAGCAAATAAAAGCAGGAGTAATCGGTTCAGAAGGTAATAAGCTTGACAGTTTGTTACTAAACGGCCCTAAGTTAAGTCCAGAAGCTTATACAGATGAAGATTACTTGAAGGATAAAGAAGAACTTTATATTTATGAAAAGGACGGAAAAAAGTATGTAGGCTATAATAGTCATCCTATGTTAGAAGATACTGATGGTGATGGTATTATTGACAGTAAAGAAAAGCCAGATGAAAAATTAAAATGGAATGTCAGTGAGCGCGATATGATTATGTTCATGGAATTGTCTTACCGTGATGATGATTATATTGATAAAGTTTTAAATAATAAGAAGCAATTAACAGAGGCGGATTTATACAAAAAGAAAGGCGAAAGTAAACCACGCTATGAATACATGATGATGAATAGGGAATTAGCTCCTTATTGGAAAAGAAAGAAAAGCTATCATACATCCAGTGGACTAGATGCTGTCTTGTATGAAACTAAGAGTGATTTCTTATATTTACCAAATGGAACTGCACAAGTGTTAGCCTTTCGTGGAACAAGTGATGCCAAAGATATTGTGGCTGATGGAGTACTTGGAGTAGGAAGCAATCCTCAGCAAGGGAACGATGCAGAAAATATCATGCGCGAACTAGCTAAAGATAAGAGTATTACCAATCTTTATTTGACAGGACATTCTTTAGGAGGATACTTAGTACAACGGGCAATGGTTGAAGCCTATCAGTTGGCATATTCTGATAGCAGAGTCATGTCTCCTAAAGAACAGCAGGCTTATAGAAACTTTTATAATAATGTATTAAAAAAAGGAACAACATTCAATGCTCCAAAAGTTGTGACAAGTTGGGTTTCCCGTCGTGAATTTTGGCAAAAAGGTTTAGATAGCAAAAAAATAGCTAAGTCTGGTAAAATGACTCATTATATTGTTGATAATGATTCGACGATAAGAAAAGGTGTCAGCAATGATAGTGATGTTGTTATAAATGTTGGACGGACAAGCGGAGGTCATAGTTCACGTTCTTATTTTGAAGCCGATCTGATTAATAGACGATCAGAGTTTATGTCTGGGAAACGAATTTCCTTAGATGGGACAGGTTATCAAGATAAAAAAATTACAACAGTTAAATCTGTAGAAAAATTTGGAGAAACTACTGTATACAGTAAAAGCGGAGATGACATCATTAAGTCAACAACTGTGAGTATGAAAGATCCTGATACAGGACAGATTACTAAAAATACACTTGATGAAGTGTTTAAGAAAGATGGTGCCAAGGCTAAGGTTGTCGTTACACCACTTGATCCAAGTGTTCGTTATGAAAAAGACGCCACAAGGGCTAAAGAAGAAGCAAAAGTCACAGTATCTGGTACTCCAGGCACTAGTACAGTAACGACAACTTATACAGTAAATCCAAACAATGGAGAAGCTATTGCACATGTAGGACAACCAGTAGTTAAGCAACCGGCAATAGAAACAGTTGTCAAAGTCGCAGCCAAGGATGAAGTAGAATACATTAAAAAAGGAGCCGACGTTGTTAAGAAGACAACAAGCTACACAGTAAACTCAAAAACTGGCAGTCTTACTTCGACTGAGAAGGAAGAAGTAGTCAATAAAGGTGGCGCGAAGGATTTAGTTGAGTATAATTCAGTTGAACCCAAACCAGTTTATTTAAAAGATGAGAACAGTCCAAAAGGTACTGATACCGTTCAATTTCCAGGGAAATCAGGAAAAACTAAAGTCACCACAACCTATAGCGTAAATCCAGTAAATGGAACCCTAACTCCATCAAAAAGCAAACCAGAAGTCGTAACTATACCAATAGCTAGAGTTGTAAAAGTGGGAGCGAAAGATAAAGTAGAAGTAGAGACAATCCCATCCCCAGTAAAATACGAAAAAGATATTAGTCGAGAAAAAGGCCAAGACAATATTACTGTTGCAGGAAAAGACGGAAGTAAAACAACAACAACGACTTATACAGTAAATCCAAACAATGGAGAAGCTATTGCACATGTAGGAAATCCAGTAATAGTAAATCCAACAGAAACAATAGTTAAAGTTGCAGCGAAGGACAAAGTAGTAGAAACCCCGATTGAACCTGAAGTAGAATACGTTAAAGATGTTGAAGAAAACTTCGGTGCAACATCTCAGCGTACTGAGGGTAAAAAAGGTAAAACAGTTACTACAACTACTTACGATGTAGATCCAAAGGACGGTCATATCACAGAGCACGTTGGCAACCCAGTGGTCACCCCAGCTGGTAAAACAATCGTTAAGGTTGGGGCTAAAACTAAGGTTGAGCGTAGCAAGGATGACCAAGGTCGTGAAGTTATCAACACTACAACTTATGAAGTTGATTCAAAGACCGGTAAGGTGACTCCAACAACAGTAACTACTTACGGAACAAGGAAAGAAGCAACGGTTGAGAAGAAGGTAGTACCATCTCCAGTAGTTTACGAAAAAGATGATACAAAAGAAAAAGGTACTGAAGCAATCACTGTTAAAGGTGAAGATGGTGAAGATACAATCACAACAACGTACAAAGTAAATCCAACAACAGGGGAAATTACCCCAAGTGTAGGAAAACCAGTTCGTACGAAAGAACCAACTAATACGATCGTTAAAGTTCCAGCTAAGGATAAAGTAGACGTAGAAACAATCCCATCTCCAGTAAAATACGAAAAAGATACTAGTCGCGAAAAAGGTCAAGATAATATTACTGTCCCAGGAAAAGCTGGAAGTAAGACCACCACAACGACCTACACAGTAAATCCAAATAATGGGGAAGTTACTCCAAATGTAGGAGAGCCGGTAATAGTAAAACCAACGGATACAATTATCAAAGTAGCAGCAAAAGATAAAGTAGTATACTCTAAAGATGGGGATAACATTGTCAAAGAAGTTACTACATATATAGTAAATCCAACCAATGGAAACATCACAGGGCATACAACAAAAGAAACGTTTAAAGAAAACGGATTGAAGGATAAAGTAGAAGTAGAAACAATCCCATCTCCAGTAAAATACGAAAAAGATACTAGTCGCGAAAAAGGTCAAGATAATATTACTGTCCCAGGAAAAGCTGGAAGTAAGACCACCACAACGACTTACACATTAAATCCAAACAGTGGAGAAGCTATTGCACATGTAGGAGAGCCAGTAATAGTAAATCCAACAACTACTATCGTTAAAGTAGCAGCGAAAGATAAAGTAGTAACTTCTAAAGATGGAAATAACATTGTGAAGACAGCAACTTCATATACAGTAAATCCAGATAATGGAAACATAATAGAGCATACAACAAAAGAAACATTTAAAGAAAATGGATTGAAAGATAAAGTAGAAGTAGAAACAATCCCATCCCCAGTAAAATACGAAAAAGATGCTAGTCGTGATAGAGGTCAAGAAAATATTACTGTTGCAGGAAAAGACGGAAGTAAGACCACCACAACGACTTACACAGTAAATCCAGACAATGGGGAAGTTACTCCAAATGTAGGAAATCCAGTAATAGTAAATCCAACAGAAACAATAGTTAAAGTTGCGGCTAAGGATAAAGTAGTAGAAACACCAATTGAACCTGCAGTGGTTTATGAAAAAGATGACACTCGTGACTTCGGTACACCAGCTCAGCGTACTGAGGGTGAAAAAGGTAAAGCAGTTACTACAACTACTTACGATGTAGATCCAAAGGACGGTCATATCACAGAACACGTTGATAACCCAGTGGTCACCCCAGCTGGCAAAACAATCGTTAAGGTTGGGGCTAAAACTAAGGTTGAGCGTAGCAAGGATGACCAAGGTCGTGAAGTTATCAACACTACAACTTATGAAGTTGATCCAAAAACAGGTAAGGTAACTCCTACAACAGTAACTACTTACGGAACAAGTAAAGAAGCAACGGTTGAGAAGAGAGTAGTACCATCTCTAGTACGTTACGAAAAAGATGATACGAAAGAAAAAGGTACTGAAGTAATCACCGTTAAAGGTGAAGATGGTGAAGATACCATCACAACAACGTACAAAGTAAATCCAACAACAGGGGAAATTACCCCAACTGTAGGAAAACCAGTTCGTACGAAAGAACCAACAGAAACAGTTGTAAAAGTTCCAGCCAAAGACAAAGTAGTAGACACACTAATTGAACCCGCAGTGGTTTATGAAAAAGATGATACTCGTGACTTCGGTACACCAGCTCAGCGTACTGAGGGTGAAAAAGGTAAAACAGTTACTACAACCACTTACGATGTAGATCCAAAGGACGGTCATATTACAGAGCACGTTGGTCACCCAGTGGTCACCCCAGCAGGTAAGACAGTCGTTAAAGTAGGTGCGAAAACTAAGGTTGAACACTCTAAAGATCCTGAAGGTCGTGATGTGACTGATACCACTACCTATGAAGTTGATCCAAAAACAGGTAAGGTGACTCCAACAACAGTAACTACTTACGGAACAAGTAAAGAAGCAACGGTTGAGAAGAGAGTAGTACCATCATCAGTACGTTACGAAAAAGATGATACGAAAGAAAAAGGTACTGAAGCAATCACCGTTAAAGGTGAAGATGGTGAAGATACTATCACAACAACGTACAAAGTAAATCCAACAACAGGGGAAATTACCCCAAGTGTAGGAAAACCAGTTCGTACGAAAGAACCAACGAATACAGTCGTTAAAGTTGCAGCCAAGGACAAAGTAGTAGAAACACCGATTGAACCAGAAGTGGAATACGTTAAAGATGTTGAAAAAGACTTCGGTACACCAGATGAGCGTACTGAGGGTGAAAAAGGTAAAGCAGTTACTACAACCACTTACGATGTAGATCCAAAGAACGGTCATATCACAGCACACGTTGGCACCCCAGTAGTCAGCCCAGCAGGTAAGACAATCGTTAAAGTAGGAGCTAAAACTAAGGTTGAACACTCTAAAGATTCTGAAGGTCGCGATGTGATTGATACCACTACCTATGAAGTTGATCCAAAAACAGGTAAGGTAACTCCGACAACAGTTCGAACTTATGGAATAACGAAAGAACCAAAAGTAGAGTTAGAACAAAATCCTAAGACAGGTGATGTTACAGTAACACCGAAGAAACCAGATGGCTCAACATACCCACCAGGAACTACGGTAGAAATCCCAGGTAAAGGTGATAAGCCAATCACAGTCACAATCGGTGAAGACGGTAAAGGTAAAGTACCAAACAGTGAATTACCAGAAGGTAAAGTTCCGGGTACAGGTAAGATTACTGAACCAGGTAAACCAGCTGTGGAAGTTCCAGTAGAAAATCCAGCTAAGGTAACAATTTTTGAAAACGGTGTATTACCGGCTTCAATTGAATTGCCAGAGCTAATGATTGAGGTTCGCTGGATTGATGAAGATGGAAATGTATTGAAACCATCCGTTAAGACAGGTAATGAAAAGGATGCTGAACATGGATCAATTCCAGGATATGAATTTGTACGAACTGTGATAGCTGAAAATGAACCAGTAATGACCCACATTTTCAGAAAAGTAAGTGGAAGTACACATTCAAATCCAGCAACTCCACCTAAGGTAACAATTTTTGAAAATGGTGTATTACCGGCTTCAATTGAATTGCCAGAGCTAATGATTGAGGTTCGCTGGATTGATGAAGATGGAAATGTATTGAAACCATCCGTTAAGACAGGTAATGAAAAGGATGCTGAACATGGATCAATTCCAGAATATGAATTTGTACGAACTGTGATTGATGAAAATGAACCAGTAATTACCCACATTTTCAGAAAAGTAAGTGGAACTACAAATACAAATCCAGTTGCGCCAGTAACACCTGATACTAATGGAAGTTCTGCTCAAGATACACCTGCACCAATAACTCCAACTCCAACTCCAATTCCAGATGTAGTTACTCCAAATGCAGATCCGGTAGATACTAAGACTACTGTTGATAATGGAGCTAAGTCAAATGATTCTCAAAATGTATTACCAAGTACAGGAACAGAATCAAATGCGAATCTTGCCTCTCTAGGACTTCTTGGTATGCTAGGTGGTCTCGGACTTGCTCTTGCAAAGAAAAAAGAAGACTAAAAATGTAGTCAAAATATGAATTGTTCATTGTTAAGTGGACAATGAACACAAAAGATTAAAAAACAGCCTTGTTCCTCATTTCAAGAGGTGCAAGGCTGTTCTTGTATTTTCGAAAAAGTAGGTATCAATAATCGTACTAAGAGATAGTGGACTGAAATAAATGTGTACAAATCGATTATGGGGGTTAGATCAATTTCTAAAAATGAATTAGAAGTTTTGTTGTACTGTTCTAACCTCAACTAACTATACTCATTTGAAATCAAAATTCCCTGTTTATTGATAGCCTATTCAAGAAATATCGTTGTATAAGTGCATACTTTGAAATGATAGGCATAGGGAATTAATAATAGGATTTTCAATTAAAACTATCATATATCTGTTTATGAGACGAAAGTTTGTGAATTTGATTTAAAATAGTATAAGTTTATATGTATAGGAGATATATGGAGAAGACTTTAAAATGAAGGGTCGGATATTTATTGTTATGAAGAGTTGTTTTTAATTATTATAGACTTCTTGGTTACGTTTTATTAAAATCTTAAAATCAGCCTTATTTATACTGTTTTTGTTTGATTGAATATGTTAAAAATGGTATAATTGAGCTGTGATAGCTGTGATAGCTGTGATAGCTGTGATAGCTGTGATAGCTGTGATAGCTGTGATAGCTGTGATAGCTGTGATAGCTGTGATAGCTGTGATAGCTGTGATAGCTGTGATAGCTGTGATGTTATTTGCTGATAGCGATCATCATAGTGATTTTTATAGCTTAACTCTTTTTAAGGAGTTGAAGTTATAAAGATTGCTTTTTAATTATATTTTCCTTAGGAGGAGAAATGGAACACAAATCTAATTCATATAAAGTAAAGCGTCATCAACGGGAAAAAGTCCTGCGCTTTTCTATTCGTAAATATAGTTTCGGTGCCGCTTCAGTAGCTGTTGCAGCACTGATGTTTTTGGGTGCGCGCGTTGCTAGTGCGGATACCGTAAGCGGAAGCGGTTCACAATCTACGGCGGGTGTAGTACAACCTAACGATAAGGGCGACTCGCCTGTGGGTATTAAGGAACCTACTGAAAATAAACCAGAAGTAGTCAATAATTCTTTAGAAAATAAAGAAACTGCACTTGTTGAAAATGGTAGTAATACGGTTGATAAAACTAAGTTGAGAAAAGTAGTTGAAGAATTAAATTCTCTTCTTTCAACTAAATTAAACCTTGACGACTCAGTGCTTTCTTCTGTAAAAGAAAGAGTTCAGAAAGCTCAGGCATTACTAGATAAAGCTGATGCAGTTCAAAAAGATATTAATGAACTAAAAGAACTTTTGTCTGCTGATTTAGCTACTTTATCTAATGCGGTAAAAGAATCAAGTGAGGTTCGAGAAAGTAATACTGGAACTGAGGCTGAAAAACCAGCGAGCCAATCTTCTTCTGAAGTAAGAGCAAGCGAAGAGAATCAAACTGTATCAGCTAAAAAAGATTCTTTGAAAGTATCTGTTGATCAATTGCAGGCAGCAATTTTAGAAGTTCCTAAACATGATACCACGAAAGAAGTTCTTGAAAAAGCCAATGAAGTCATGGTCTTAGCTCAAGGCGTTCTTGAAAATACAACAGTATCTCTAACAGATGTTGAACAAATGAACAAACTTGTGAAGAGAATGTTTAACTCTGTTAAAAACGCTACATTACGTCTGAGTTCAGGTTCTCACGATCCACGTCATGGTCAAAGCATGGGTCAAGGTACAGGTTTTAGAGCTGCAACGGTATCTCCAACATGGACTAATCAGAATAACCTGTTAATCTATCAACGATTCCGTGCAACTGATGGTAGTGGAAACATTAGGAATGACAATAGACAATTCACAGAGAATAAAGTGGATATGACAGCTCGAATTGAGACGATTAATGGGCAGAAATATCTGGTTTACGATGTCTTCTTTAATAACGATGGACAGTCAATGGCTGTTCTTAGTAGACAACAACAATATAATGTCATTTTACCTGCAAAAATTTTAGATTTAGTACCTGACGGAAGAAATGCAGGAGCTTATAAGTCAGACACTATTAGCGATTTACGCTTTGACACATATAAAAGAAAAAATCAAGATGAAGGTGGGACTCTTTCTCAAAATCCTGATAAATTCAGATATGAATCAACTCAAAATTTTAACTTTTTAAGTGATAGTAGTCACTCTAAAGGGTACCTAACATTTTTTAACACTCTAGGTGTTCGTCAGAATGGTAACTCATATAATCAAGATATGAAGGACTATTTTAAAAACAATAAAACTGATCAATTTTTAAAAGATGCAGTGGCATTAGATGGAGTGCACAAGCGGTGGTCTTATGGTATAGGGGTGAGAACCAATGATAAAACAGCTGCTGTACACATGCATTTTAAAGCAAAATTAAGATCAGGTGTAACGGATGAAGATGTTCAAAAAGCATTTACTCTAGCCATTGCAGGTACTTATGGAGAGACAACAAGCCAATCGTATGTTTTTGGATCAGGAAAAAAGGATGGAGAAAATGTAGAACCAACTGTTAAACAAAGTGCAAAATACCCTATAAGCGGTAGAGAGGTTACAAAGAAAGTCGATGCCCCTCTTGGCGATCTAGATAAGCCGGTGGATGCTGGTTTCGTAACAGGAAATAATAACTTCCCTACAGATATCCGTTGGAGTTGGCCAGATGGGAAACCAAATACGACTACAGCAGGGGTATTTCGTTATAAAGTGAAAGCACAGTACTCTGATAATACTTCAAATACTACTGATGCAACATTGAAAGTGCTTCCAAAGCAACCTGTAATTGACCAAAATTCTGTAAATGAAAAAGCAGGGAAGACTGGGCAAACGGTTACTGTAAATGTAGGTAAGGGAGTTCCTGATAATTCTACAGTGACATTATATAGTGGTAATACGGTTATTGGAACTGGGAACACTAAGGGAACAACTGCTACAATTACGGTATCAAAAGCATTACCGTCTACAGCCATTACAGCTAAAACAACTGTCAAAAATAATGGCACAGTAGAGTCAGAGTTTAGTGCACCTGTAACACCAACAGAAGTTCCTGACAAGGCAGCGCCAACAGTATCGATTAACGGAAACAGATTGACAACAAATGCGGATGATAATCGTTTTATTATTTATCGTGGAGCAAACTTTAATCCTACATTTAGAGTTCAGGATGATAAGAGTAATAATGTAAACTTATCAATTACTGGACTTCCAAACGGAGTTGCAAATGTCACGACTAGTGGTGGTAAAGAGTTTAATTATACAATTCCAGATAATTATGTAGCAGATGGCGCTTCATTTGGAGAAAGTACTGCGACTGTGGTTGCAAATGATGGTCGTAATAGTGCAACATATAAATTTAAATATCGTATTGTAGATATTCAAGCAAAAAATAGTACGACAGAAAATCGTGCTCTTGGAAGTGAATTAGGAGATCCTCATAACCACTTCAAAGTAGCAGAAAGTAATACTGCAGAGAATGATAAGTATTACCCAAGTAATATGCAGTTTAAATGGAATGAATTAAATCTTAGCACATTCCAAACTACTGAAGTTTCTAATAATACGAGATTAAACGAATCAGGAAGAATTACTAAGTATATTGCTACGGCTGTATTCCCTGGTGTGGTGAATACGAAAGAAATAGATCGTGTAAATTATACAATCTATTCACCTGCTAAAAAAGCAGTACAAATGACGTTTAATGTGACGGATACTGTAAAACCAATAGTGAAACTTGTTGGTGATGATGGATCTGACACAACACTTTCAGAATCAACTCCAGAAGCAAGTTTACCGAGAGTAACCGTATATCGTGGCGAAAAAGCAAATGTTACGATAAAAGCTTCAGATAACACAGGCAAAATTAAAGAACTTCGTGGAAGTGGGATGCCAAACGGTATTTGGTTCAATAAAAATCCTAATGCGAATAGTGAAGTTTGGTTAAGTAGTGACAACGCTACAGAAACAAATCCACTAAGACACACGATAACAGGTGTTGTAGAAAAAGGTAACAGAATTGAAGAAAAAAGCGTTACAATAAATGCAACTGATAAGAGTGATCCATCAAATGTGACAACTGTTAAATTCAAAATGGTTGTGAAAGAGCAGAAAGATAAATACACACCGACAGCAGGAACAACACCAGTAGCTGTAAATAATATTGGAAGTATTAGTAATTCAGATTTAGATAAAATTAAAAACTCTGTGTCTGTACCAAATCTTTCACCAGAAGCTATTCGAGATGGTGGAGTTAGAACATCGTTGAAAAATAATGGAGCAGTAACAACAACAGCTGGTAAAAAATATGTCACTGTAGAAGTAACATATCCAGATGGAAGTAAAGATGAAGTTCCAGTCGAAGTACAACAAAATACCAATGTTGTAAAACGTCCAATTATTAACTTGAAACAAGGCGAAACACTATCAGCGGCAGAAATGAAGACCATTGTTGAATTACAAGATGGATCTAGCAAACAACCTTTACCAGCTGATGCTGTCGTAACAGCAACATTTAACACTAATACTGTAAGAGATGGAAACTGGACAGATATTACAGTTCGATTCAATGATGGAACTTCTAAAACAGTTAGAGCTAATTATAATGTTAAGGCTACATTCCCAGTAGCGAACACTGTTTATGATTTCAGAGGAGTTACTAGAACTAATGATTCTGAAAGCAATTACTATGTAAACAGAGGTCTACCAACTGGAATGAGCTGGTTTGTTAAGAAAGGAACCGAAAATAAACCTGACGCAAGAATCCATACTTACTTAGAAACAGATGGTTTAGGTAAGACAGATTATACATTTGGAGCTTATTATGCAGCTAGCAGATTTAATGACAATGAATCAAATGTTAATTTAAAATTAAAACATGAGGGAACTGTTTCTCACCATGTTTACGATGTGATGGCTGCCCCTAACAGGATTATTGTTAATAATGGAGCAACATTAACAGAGGAAAATGCTAAAGCTGCTGTTACTAAGGTTGCAGGTTCAGAAGATTTACCAACAGGTACAACTTACGAGTGGGTAAACCAAGATGGTACACCACTTGCGAATAAGCAGGTAACAGAGAAGGGTGAAGCTACTCGTTATGTAAAAGTAACATTACCAAAAACTGCGGAAGATGGACCAGTAGCTACTCAATATAGATCATCTAAAATCGTAACAGTTACTATAAACGAAAGCGAAAAGCCCAAAGTATCATTCGATGGAAGTGAATTATCTACAGATGCTAGAAATGAAAATAGCAAATTTGTTATTTTCCGTGGTGCAACTTTCGATCCAACCTTTACAGTAAGTGATAATTCTGGAAAGGTAACTGAGGTTAAAGCTTCTGGTCTTCCAAGTGGAAGAGAATTTGTTAAAAACACAGATACACCAAACGGAAATGTTCAAATTACAGGAAATGATATCACAGCTACTTCAAATGCTGCCTTAGGGGATCATATCGGGAAAGTCCTTGTAAAAGACGCATCAGGTAATGAGCAAGAGTATCAATTCAAATATACAGTTGTAGATATTAAAACAGTTGAAAATCCTAAGACAGTTCCAATAAATACTAAACTAGGTGATTCGCATTTTCATGTGAAGTTAGTGAATTCGGATGCAACAGACGCGACAAGTCAAGAGAGTCTCTATCCGCTTAATACAAAATTCAAATGGAAAAAAGAAACTAATGAAGTGTCAAGTGAAACACAACTTAGTGAACCAGGTAAAATAACTGGCTATAAAGCGGTTGTGGAATCGCCAGCAGCTCGTGCAGGATTTTATACCAAAAATGGTGTGAAAATTTATATGCCAGCTTCGATTGAAAGAGATATTACATTCCTTGTTAAACCGAATGATATTATACGTTATAGTAAAAATGGAGATGACGTTGATAAAACAACAACAACGCATACTGTAGATCCGGATACTGGAAAAATTACACCAACACCGAATACAGTAACTCATCAAAAAGACGGAGCAAAAGATACAGTTGTCACACAAACAATCCCAGTAACAACACGATACGAACCAGACCCAACTAAAGATGTAGGAACGAACACAGTTGTAAACAACGGTTCTGAAGGTTCGATAGTAACAACAACTCCAAAACTTGTTAATGAAATTACTGGGGAAGTAACTAATGGAGTACCGGTTGTTAGAAAAACTGAAATGGTGCCAAAAGTCGTTAAAGTAGGTACTAAACCAAAAGTGGTAGAAACACCAATTGAAAAACCAGTACGTTACGAAGCAGATCCAACAAGACCAAAAGGTGAGAAGACAACAGAAACAGAAGGTAAAGACGGAAAAATTGTTAAAACAACACCGTACATTGTAAACTCTGATGGAAGTGTAACGGAAGGTGAAACAACAAGCGTTCGAACAGAACCAAAAGAAAAAGTTGTAAAAGTTGGAACACAGCCAAAAGTGGAAACTAAAGTCATTCCTATTGAAACAACCTACCAAGAAGATCCAACTAAAGAAGTTGGCAATAACGAAATAATTGACAATGGTTCAGAAGGAAGAGTGGTAACAACAACACCTTATATTGTTAATGATAAGACAGGAGAGGTTACTGAAGGTCAACCAAGAGTAGAACGTACAGAAATGAGACCTAAAGTAGTAAAAGTAGGAACCAAAGAAGCGAAACGTAT
>NZ_AEDU01000011.1 GCF_000148525.1 Streptococcus mitis SK564 | reverse complement strand
GTCAGTTCTATCTACAACCTCAAAGCAGTGCTTTGAGCAACCTGCGGCTAGCTTCCTAGTTTGCTTTTTGATTTTCATTGAGTATAAGAAAAATAAAAAATAGAGAGCAGTTAAAGTATGAAAATTTTAATTGTAGAAGATGAAGAGATGATCCGTGAGGGGGTCAGTGATTATTTGACGGATTGTGGCTATGAAACTATTGAGGCGGCGGATGGTCAGGAAGCCTTAGAAAAATTTTCCAGCTATGAAGTAGCCTTAGTTTTACTGGATATCCAGATGCCTAAGCTCAACGGTCTAGAAGTCCTAGCTGAGATTCGTAAAACCAGCCAGGTTCCTGTCCTGATGTTAACAGCCTTTCAAGATGAGGAATACAAGATGAGTGCCTTTGCTTCGCTAGCAGATGGTTATCTGGAAAAACCATTCTCCCTCTCCCTCTTAAAAGTGAGGGTGGACGCGATTTTCAAGCGCTATTATGACACGGGACGAATCTTTTCTTACAAGGATGCCAAGGTGGACTTTGAAAGCTACAGTGCCAGCCTAGCAGGAGAGGAAGTGCCTATCAATGCCAAAGAGTTAGAAATTCTGGACTATCTGGTGAAAAATGAAGGACGTGCTTTGACCCGTTCTCAGATAATCGATGCCGTATGGAAAGCGACAGATGAGGTTCCCTTTGACCGTGTCATTGATGTTTATATAAAGGAACTGCGGAAAAAGTTGGATTTGGATTGTATCCTCACTGTGCGAAATGTTGGTTATAAATTGGAGCGAAAATGAAACGAACAGGTTTATTTAAAAAGATATTTATCTATACCTTCTCGATTTTTAGTGTTCTGGTTATCTGCCTTCATTTGGCTATTTATTTTCTTTTTCCCTCGACTTATCTGAGTCATCGTCAGGAAACCATTGGCCAGAAAGCGACAGCCATTGCTCAGTCCCTAGAAGGTAAGGATAGGCAGAGCATCGAGCAAGTCTTAGACCTGTATTCCCAGACCAGTGAGATCAAGGGAGCAGTCAAGGGAGAAATGACCGAGGACAAGTTAGAAGTCAAGGACAGTCTTCCTTTGGATACGGAACGTCAGACAACCTCTATCTTTATCGAGGAGCGTGAAGTGAAAACGCAGGACGGTGGTACCATGACTCTCCAGTTTCTAGCTTCCATGGATTTGCAAAAGGAAGCAGAGCAAATCAGTCTCCAGTTTCTTCCCTATACCTTGCTGGCATCCTTTCTGATTTCCCTCTTGGTGGCTTACATCTATGCTCGGACCATTGTTGCCCCGATTTTGGAAATCAAGCGGGTGACCCGACGGATGATGGATTTGGATTCCCAAGTGCGATTGCGCGTGGATTCTAAGGATGAGATTGGTGATCTCAAGGAACAAATCAATAGCCTTTACCAGCATCTTTTGACTGTCATTGCGGACTTGCATGACAAGAATGAAGCTATTCTCCAGTTGGAAAAGATGAAGGTCGAATTCTTACGAGGGGCTTCTCATGAACTGAAAACACCCTTGGCTAGTTTGAAAATTCTGATCGAAAACATGAAAGAAAATGTCGGGCGTTATAAGGATAGAGACCACTATCTGGGAGTTGCCTTGGGGATTGTGGATGAGCTCAATCACCACGTTCTCCAGATACTTTCTCTCTCGTCTGTGCAGGAATTGCGAGATGATAGGGAACAAATTGACTTACACCAGATGACACAAAGTCTGGTTAAGGATTATGCCTTGCTAGCCAAGGAGAAAGAGCTCCAGATAGACAATAGTTTGACACATCAGCAGGCTTGTCTAAACCCATCAGTTATGAAGTTGATTCTTTCTAACCTTATCAGCAATGCTATCAAGCACTCTGTTCCAGGTGGCTTAGTTCGCATTGGAGAAAGAGAAGGAGAACTCTTTATCGAAAATAGCTGTAGTCCTGAAGAACAAGAAAAACTGGCCCAGTCTTTTTCTAACAATGCTAGTCGCAAGGCCAAGGGGTCTGGGATGGGGCTCTTTGTGGTCAAAAGTCTATTAGAACATGAAAAATTACCTTATCGTTTTGAGATGCAGGAGAATCGTTTGACTTTCTTCATAGCTTTTCCAAAAGTCGCCCAAGACTAGGAATAGAAAGGGTTTACATAGATGAAGCTAGAAGAAATTCAATCGAAACTGCGGGAAAAACTAGATTTTTTTATCAAAAAGTGATAAAATGAACAATGTAAATGGGATGACCCATAAAAATATACAGGAGGCCTGATAAAATGGCAATCGTTTCAGCAGAAAAATTTGTCCAAGCAGCTCGTGACAACGGTTATGCAGTTGGTGGATTTAACACAAACAACCTTGAGTGGACTCAAGCTATCTTGCGCGCAGCAGAAGCTAAAAAAGCTCCAGTTTTGATCCAAACTTCAATGGGTGCTGCTAAATACATGGGTGGTTACAAAGTTGCTCGCAACTTGATCGCTAACCTTGTTGAATCAATGGGTATCACTGTACCAGTAGCTATCCACCTTGACCACGGTCACTACGAAGATGCACTTGAGTGTATCGAAGTTGGTTACACTTCAATCATGTTTGATGGTTCACACCTTCCAGTTGAAGAAAACCTTAAATTGGCTAAAGAAGTTGTTGAAAAAGCACACGCTAAAGGTATCTCAGTAGAAGCTGAAGTTGGTACTATCGGTGGTGAAGAAGACGGAATCATCGGTAAAGGTGAATTGGCTCCAATCGAAGACGCTAAAGCAATGGTTGCAACTGGTATCGACTTCTTGGCAGCTGGTATCGGTAACATCCACGGTCCTTACCCAGCAAACTGGGAAGGTCTTGACCTTGACCACTTGCAAAAATTGACAGAAGCTCTTCCAGGCTTCCCAATCGTATTGCACGGTGGATCAGGTATTCCTGATGAGCAAATCCAAGCAGCTATCAAACTTGGTGTTGCCAAAGTTAACGTTAACACTGAATGCCAAATCGCATTCGCTAACGCAACTCGTAAATTTGCTCGTGACTACGAAGCAAACGAAGCAGAATACGACAAGAAGAAACTCTTCGACCCACGTAAATTCTTGGCTGATGGTGTAAAAGCTATCCAAGCATCAGTTGAAGAACGTATCGACGTATTCGGTTCAGAAGGTAAAGCATAATCTAGCTGAACAGTACAGATGAAACCTGCCCATTGGGTGGGTTTTTTGGTGTTCCAATGATTTAATTTGGAGATTATGTAAGTATTATTTACTAATTATTGATTTTAGAGAAATTTAGAATATAACATTTGTTATGGATAATATGATATTTTTATTGACAAATAAATATTGAGGTTATAATATAGATTTATGAAGTGAATAAAATAATAGTACTACTTTTTATGTTTGATTATTTCTAATTTGAGGATTAATTATTTAAGGAGTGATTTGATGGAATATGATTTTAAATATTTAGTCG
This sequence comes from Streptococcus mitis SK564, assembly GCF_000148525.1. Taxonomy (GTDB): domain Bacteria; phylum Bacillota; class Bacilli; order Lactobacillales; family Streptococcaceae; genus Streptococcus; species Streptococcus mitis_H. The sequence continues at coordinate 14,520 of NZ_AEDU01000011.1, read as the reverse complement.
CTAAATATACATTACCAGGAGCAAGGGAAAAATTTGAAAAGATATGTATTGAGATATTTCAAGAAGAATTTGGACCTTTAGTGAAGGAGACTACGGTATCACAAGGAGATGATGGCATCGATGTTCTAGTTGGTGACTTAGATGATAGACCATCAATTTATCAGTGTAAATTTTTTATTGATGGGATTGAAGATTCACAGAAACAACAAATTAGAGAATCGTTTAGAAAAGTGATTACCAAGCATCCCAATATTTCTTCTTGGTATTTATGTGTACCAATAGGCTTAAATATAAATGAGCTATTATGGTGGTCAAGATGGAAAAGTAAAATGAAGGCTGAACATAAAATAAAGATAGAGTTGTGTGATGGAGCTTTTTTACTAAAAGAATTTAAGAAATGTAGTAGTTATAAATCAACATTTGATGATGATATCAGAAATGATTTAGAACAGATTAAAATGTCTATTGAAGCCAGTAATAAAAGGGTTTACGAAGAAATATTATATGGAGAAGATGAGATAGAAGAAATCTCAGAAATGTACAATGACACTATATTTATATCAATGTTGAAGAGTGCACAAATAGCCGAGGTTGATGATTTCAAAGTTGATTTTTATAATGCAGAAATTGCTAGACATGAGTCTTTGAGCAAAAATGACATCAATGGGAAAAAACAGTATGATAATTTAAGACAGAAGATACATTCTATTTGGAAGACCCAATATCGTCTGTACAAACATCCTAATGATGGTAATGGTTTAATAAATCAAACTTATCTTAGAATCGAAGATTTAGATTCTAGTACTTTAGGAAGCCCGATAAGTGATTTTAATTTATTAGCTAAGAAGGGCATCTTACATCAACTTGCTGACGATAAGAAACTAGGATGGATTGATAATTTTATAGAAGTATTGGATAAGTATATGGAGGGAAAAGATGCTGGAGATAATTGAGAACATAAGTTTTCAAGAATATTGTTTGACCCGAAATAGGGTTGCGATACTATTGAATATTTTAGGAAAAGAGCACAAGAAAGATACAACTCAAGAAAAGTTGATTATTAGTGATTTTTTTCTAAAATTTCCAGAATTACTCTCTGATGAAATAAAGGTTGGAAGATTTGATATAAAGTACTCCTATTTCCATTGGAAACCTAATTATAAACTGTATAATGCAGTTCTTGCAGATTTATTAGCTAGAAATATTATTACATTTAACTCTTTGAATAACAGATATGCCATTACAGATAAAGGAGAAAAATTTATTATTGAATTATTTAGTGAAAAGGGGATAGATTGGAGTAAGATACTACAATCTTGTGATTTTATAATTTCTAACGTGTTAAATAAGTCAACGTCAGCAGGACAAATGATGATACAAAGTAAATTAGATTGTATACGAGGTAATTGAATGAAATTATTGTTAAAGACTCTCAGATTAATAGGTGTTAGAAAAAATTATGAGGTTCATTTTCATAAAGGATTGAATTATATTTCAGGTCCAACTTCAACAGGAAAAACTGCAATTCTAGAATTAATAGATTATGCTTTTGGAAAAAAGAATCATAAATCGTATATTGAAATTGGAGAAAGTTGTACGGATGTGGAATTGGAATTTTATATATCAGAGAATCTATATAAGATTAAAAGACCATTGTCAGCTTTTAAAGAACCTGTTCTGTTACAGACTTACGATAGAGTCAAAGAAAAATTTGCACAGGCGCGTGTCTTGGAAATTGATGCTCCTTCAAATGAAAAATCATTATCATACTTTTTGTTATCGAAACTTAATTTAACTAATTTAACCATTAGAGGAGACGATTTTAGTTTTAGAGATTTATTTAAATTTTCATATTTAAAACAGACAAAGATTGATAATGAAAACATTCTTAATGAGCAGAACTGGGTGCATAATGGAAAAGAAAAAGCAACATTTGAGATTATTTTAGATATCTATGATAGTTTACTAGCTGATTTGCAACAGAGTCTTAAAATTGAAAAAGAGAACTTAAAGGTAAAAGAGATTAGATATGGTGCTGTAAAAGAATTTCTAAAAACGGCAGAGATAGAGGATTATGAAACAGTGCAAGCGAAATCTGTTGACATTGATTCTAAACTAGGGGAGATTAGTTCTAAAATAGAAAAATATAAATCGGATATTCTGAAAATAGAAGTGGGAAATGATGTCAATGAATTGGTAGTATTTATTAGTGTTCAAAAAGAAAAGTTAAGTAATCTAAGAAATAAATTTTCAGATCAAGAACAGTATATACAAAAATTACAGTTACTAGAAAATCAATATTTTTCTGATATTGAAAAAGTTAATGAACAGATAGCAGGTATCAAAGCAATTAATAAATACGAATACTTGTATTGTCCAAATTGCTTACGACCGATTTCACTTCACGAAGAAGCGAGTTGTTTATTGTGTCATCAGAATATGGATGATATTGTAATTGAAATTAACGATTTGAAAAAGGAACGAAAAAAACTTACAAAAAAGAAAAATGAGCTTCACACTTATATTGATTCAGAAAAGGAAAAAAATATTAGAGTAGGCTCAGAAATAAACAAATTACAGGATAATATTAACTCCGATGAAGAGAAGTTAGATCGTTTAACCAGACAATATATAAATCCCTTGGCTACAGAAATTAGTTTGCTATCAATTAAAAGCGGTCAATTATATGAAGAAAAGAAATCTCTAAATGAGAGCCTGAAATTTATTGAGGAACTTACAAAGTTGGAAATGTTGCTTTCTGAAAAGAGGATAGAAGTTGAAGGGATAGAAGAACAAATTGAACGACAAAAATATAAGGATGCCAAAGAGGACAAGTTGAAACAACTGTCTGAAACATTTTCAACTATATTATCATCTTTTGAGTTTCCAAATCTATATGAAGCCTATATTGATACAAAGAGTTATTTACCTTATGTGAGGGGCCGTAAATACAGTGATTTAGGTAGTTTAGGAGCTGTGACTCTGATAACAATGGCATATTACCTATCAATAATGATTTGTTCAAAAGTGCAAACTGGTAACCATTTAGGATTGTTGATGATTGATACTCCTAGGAAAAACTTAGGGGCTTCCTCGACAAGTACAGAGTTTAGAGACGAAAAAATATATGAATCTATAATTAATTATTTTCTTCAGCTTGGAAAAGAATGTAAAAATGACTTTCAGTTAATTGTTGTAAATAATGGTTATCCATCAGATTTTTCACTGGATTATATTGTTAAAGAATTTTCTTCTGATGGTCATGATGGGTTGATTGATGATTATGGTCGTGTTTAATATATTTCAGATTGTTTATTTTCAGTCAAATATCTAGCCTGCCCATTGGGTGGGTTTTTTTGGCGTTTTAAGGAGACTATTAAGCCAGAATTTTGGACTAATACTCTTCGAAAATCTCTTCAAACCACGTCAGCTTCGCCTTGCCGTAGGTATGGTTACTGACTTCGTCAGTTCCATCTACAACCTCAAAACAGTGTTTTGAGCAACCTACGGCTAGCTTCCTAGTTTGCTCTTTGATTTTCATTGAGTATAAAAATGCCACTTTAAGAGAAAAATTTTCAATTTCATAAACTTTAGGCAAACGCTTGCATTCTAGTTTTTATTGGACTATAATAGGTTGGTATAAAGCCTTCTGTAGCAATAAAATGTAGAAGGTGTAGAAAGTAAGGATTTAGAATATTTGTAGTCAAAAATACAATGTTGCTATTCCTTGCGATAGGGAGATAGATATGGCAATGATAGAAGTGGAACATCTTCAGAAAAATTTTGTGAAGACAGTTAAGGAACCGGGATTGAAGGGGGCTTTGCGCTCCTTTATTCATCCTGAAAAGCAGACCTTTGAAGCGGTCAAGGATTTGACCTTTGAGGTACCAAAGGGCCAGATTTTAGGTTTTATCGGGGCCAATGGTGCTGGGAAGTCGACAACCATTAAAATGCTGACAGGGATTTTAAAACCGACATCTGGTTTTTGTCGGATTAATGGCAAGATTCCACAGGACAATCGCCAAGATTATGTCAAGGATATTGGCGTAGTCTTTGGACAACGCACCCAGCTATGGTGGGATTTGGCCCTGCAAGAGACCTACACGGTCTTGAAAGAGATTTACGATGTACCAGACTCGCTCTTCCATAAGCGCATGGACTTTTTGAATGAAGTCTTGGATTTGAAGGACTTTATCAAGGATCCCGTACGAACTCTTTCACTGGGACAACGGATGCGGGCGGATATTGCAGCTTCTTTGCTTCACAATCCCAAAGTTCTCTTTTTAGATGAGCCGACCATTGGTTTGGACGTCTCGGTCAAGGATAACATTCGTCGTGCTATTACCCAGATTAATCAGGAGGAAGAAACCACCATTCTCTTGACCACTCACGACCTGAGCGACATTGAGCAACTCTGTGATCGGATTTTTATGATAGACAAGGGGCAGGAGATTTTTGATGGAACGGTGAGCCAACTCAAGGAGACCTTTGGAAAGATGAAGACTCTTTCTTTTGAACTGCTACCAGGTCAAAATCACCTAGTTTCTCACTATGAAGGCTTTTCGGATATGACAATTGATAGACAAGGAAATAGTCTCAACATTGAATTCGATAGTTCTCGCTACCAGTCAGCGGATATTATCAAGCAAACTCTGTCTGATTTTGAAATCCGCGATTTGAAGATGGTGGATACGGATATCGAGGATATTATCCGTCGCTTCTATCGAAAGGAGCTCTAAGATGGTCAAATTGTGGAGACGTTATAAACCCTTTATCAATGCAGGTGTTCAGGAATTGATTACCTATCGAGTCAACTTTATTCTTTATCGGATCGGCGATGTCATGGGTGCTTTTGTGGCCTTTTATCTCTGGAAGGCTGTCTTTGATTCCTCACAAGAGTCTTTGATTCAGGGCTTCAGTATGGCGGATATCACCCTCTACATCATCATGAGTTTTGTGACCAATCTTCTGACTAGGTCGGATAGCTCCTTTATGATTGGGGAGGAGGTCAAGGATGGTTCCATTATCATGCGTTTGTTGAGACCAGTGCATTTTGCGGCTTCTTACCTCTTTACCGAGCTTGGTTCCAAGTGGCTGATTTTTATCAGCGTTGGCCTTCCATTTTTAAGTGTCATTGTCTTGATGAAAATCTTATCTGGGCAAGGCGTTGTTGAAGTGTTGGGTTTAACTGTCCTTTACCTCTTTAGTTTAACGCTGGCCTATCTGATTAACTTTTTCTTTAATATTTGCTTTGGATTTTCAGCCTTTGTGTTTAAAAATCTTTGGGGTTCCAACCTACTTAAGACTTCCATAGTGGCTTTTATGTCTGGAAGTTTGATTCCCTTGGCTTTCTTTCCAAAGGTTGTTTCAGATATTCTGTCCTTCCTGCCTTTTTCATCATTGATTTACACTCCGGTCATGATTATCGTTGGGAAATACGATGCCAATCAGATTCTTCAGGCGCTCGCTTTGCAGTTTTTCTGGCTCTTAGTGATGGTGGGCTTGTCTCAGTTGATTTGGAAACGAGTCCAGTCCTTTATCACCATTCAGGGAGGTTAGTATGAAAAAATATCAACGCATGCATCTGATTTTTATCAGACAATACATCAAGCAAATCATGGAGTACAAGGTCGATTTTGTCGTCGGCGTGTTAGGAGTCTTTCTGACTCAAGGCTTGAACCTCTTGTTTCTCAATGTCATCTTTCAACACATCCCATCCCTAGAAGGTTGGACTTTTCAAGAAATCGCCTTTATCTATGGCTTTTCCTTGATTCCTAAGGGGTTGGACCATCTCTTTTTTGATAATCTCTGGGCGCTAGGGCAACGCTTGGTGAGAAAAGGTGAGTTTGACAAGTATCTGACACGTCCTATCAATCCTCTCTTTCATATTCTAGTTGAGACCTTTCAGATTGATGCCTTGGGTGAACTCTTGGTCGGTGGTATCCTACTGGGAACAACAGTGACTAGCATTGATTGGACTCTTCCAAAATTCCTGCTTTTCCTAGTTTGTATTCCTTTTGCGACCTTGATTTATACTTCTTTAAAAATTGCGACAGCTAGTATCGCTTTTTGGACCAAACAGTCAGGCGCCATGATCTACATTTTTTATATGTTTAATGACTTTGCTAAGTATCCGATTTCGATTTACAATTCATTTCTTCGTTGGTTGATTAGCTTTATCGTGCCTTTTGCCTTTACGGCCTACTATCCTGCTAGCTATTTCTTGCAGGACAAGGATGTAATCTTTAACATCGGAGGTTTGATGTTGATTTCCCTTGTTTTCTTTGTCATTTCCCTTAAACTTTGGGATAGGGGCTTAGATGCCTACGAAAGTGCAGGGTCGTAAATAATAGAATATCAAAGCCTTGTCTCAGGACAGGCTTTTTCTAATAGAGATAAAAATTCCTTGCAATCTATTCTCAGAGTGCTATACTGTAAGTGTAATCGCCGATTTAGCTTATACTCTTCGAAAATCTCTTCAAACCACGTCAACGTCGCCTTGCCGTATATATGTGACTGACTTCGTCAGTTCTATCCACAACCTCAAAGCAGTGCTTTGAGCTGACTTCGTCAGTCTTATCTACAACCTAAAAGCAGTGCTTTTAGCAACCTGCGGCTAGCTTCCTAGCTTGCTCTTTGATTTTCATTGAGTATCAGTTGGCAGAGCAAGGCACTCGTAAAGCCTAGGTTATAGGTAGATAAACGACTGAGGATTTGAAAAAATAGATATGTAGAAGATAACCGTTAAGTCTTATTCTTAGCGGTTTTTTATATTGTTTAATAGCGCTGATATTTCATCAATGATGTTTGACTTTGTGATGTTGCTAGTGCTTTAAGTTGATTACTACTATTTTTGATGGTGTGAATGTTCTGATAATGTCCCCCAGCTAACTACGAAAGTTTTCGACTCTATATTTTTAATATGTGTTAAAAATAAAATTAACACACATTAATTTTTTCTTGACTTGAATTTTTTTAATTGATATACTATTTTCAGAGAGTTAACAATTATATATAAATGCACTACTCTATTTCCTAGATAATACTTAGTAAAACTTTTTATAACAAAGGCTAGCAAAGTTAAAGTTTACTATCTATTGGAATTTAAATAAATATGTAAGGAATTAAAATGAAAAAAAGTACAGTATTGTCATTAACCACAGCTGCAGTTATTTTAGCAGCATATGTCCCTAACGAGGTAATCCTAGCAGATACATCTAGCTCTGAAGATGCTGTAACTATCTCTGATAAAGAAAAAGTAGTAGTAGGTAAACAAAAAGAAAACAAAGAAAAACTTGAAGATATTCATAATGCTATAGAAACTTCAAAGGATACTGAAGAGAAGAAAACAACGCTTATTGAGGAAAAAGAAGTTGTTAGTAAAGAATCTGTGATAGATAACAAAACTAGCAATGAAGAAGAAAAAATCAAAGAAGATTCCAATCAATCCAAAGAAGATAAAGTGGACTCGTCTGCAAGCAAAGACCCAGAAAGTCCCAAAAAAGAGGATAAACTTGTCTATATTGCTGAATTTAAAGATAAAGAATCTGGAGAAAAAGCAATCAAGGAATTATCCAATCTTAAGGATACAAAAGTTTTATATACTTATGATACGGTTTTTAATGGTGTTGCAATAGAAACAACTCCAGATAATCTGGACAAAATTAAACTAATAGAAGGTATCTCATCGGTTGAACGATCACAAAAAGTCCAGCCAATGATGAATCATGCTAGAAAGGAAATTGGAGTTGAAGAGGCAATTGATTACCTAAAATCTATCAATGCTCCATTTGGTAAAAATTTTGATGGTAGAGGTATGGTCATTTCAAATATCGATACCGGGACAGATTATAGGCATAATGCTATGAGAATCGATGATGATGCTAAAGGCTCAATGAGATTCAAAAAAGAAGACTTAAAAGGTACTGATAAAAATTTCTGGTTGAGTGATAAAATCCCTCATGCGTTCAATTATTATAATGGTGGTAAAATCACTGTAGAAAAAGCTGATGATGGAAGCGATTATTTTGATCCACATGGAATGCATATTGCAGGGATTCTTGCGGGAAATGATACTGAAAAAGATATTAAAAACTTTAACGGAATAGATGGAATTGCTCCTAATGCACAGATCTTCTCTTATAAAATGTACTCTGACGCAGGATCTGGCTTCGCAGGAGATGAAACAATGTTTCATGCTATTGAAGATTCGATCAAACACAATGTCGATGTTGTTTCGGTATCATCTGGCTTTACAGGAACAGGTCTTGTAGGTGAGAAATATTGGGAAGCTATTAGAGCGTTAAGAAAAGCAGGCATTCCAATGGTTGTAGCTACGGGTAACTATGCGACTTCTGCTTCAAGTTCTTCATGGGATTTAGTGGCAAATAATAATCTGAAAATGACCGACACTGGAAATGTAACACGAACTGCAGCACATGAAGATGCGATAGCAGTTGCTTCTGCTAAAAATCAAACAGTTGAGTTTGATAAAGTTAACATAGGTGGAGAAAGTTTTAAATACAGAAATATAGGGGCCTTTTTCGATAAGAATAAAATCACAACAAATGAAGATGGTTCAAAAGCTCCTGATAAATTGAAATTTGTATATATAGGCAAAGGTCAAGACCAAGATTTGATAGGATTGGATCTTAAGGGCAAAATTGCAGTAATGGATCGAATTTATACCAAGGATTTAAAAGATGCTTTTAAAAGAGCAACGGATAAGGGCGCACGTGGCATTATGGTTGTAAATACTGTCAATTACTACAATAGAGATAATTGGACAGAGCTTCCAGCCATGGGATATGAAGCGGACGAAGGGACTAAAAGTCAAGTATTTTCAATTTCAGGAGATGATGGTGTAAAGCTATGGAACATGATTAATCCTGATAAAAAAACTGAGGTTAAAAGAAATAGTAAGGAAGATTTCAAAGATAAATTGGAGCAATACTATCCAATTGATATGGCCAGCTATAATTCTAATAAACCGAATGTAGGTGACGAAAAAGAAATTGACTTTAAGTTTGCACCTGACACAGACAAAGAATTGTATAAAGAAGATATCATAGTTCCAGCAGGATCCACATCTTGGGGACCGAGAACAGATTTACTTTTAAAGCCTGATGTCTCAGCACCAGGTAAAAATATTAAATCCACTCTCAATGTCATTAATGGGAAATCAACTTATGGTTATATGTCAGGGACTAGTATGGCAACTCCTATCGTGGCAGCTTCTACTGTTTTGATTAGACCAAAGTTAAAGGAAATGCTTGAAAGACCTGCCTTGAAAAATCTTAAGGGAGATGACAAAATAGACCTTACAAGTCTTACAAAAATAGCCCTACAAAATACTGCACGCCCTATGATGGATGCGACTTCTTGGAAAGAAAAAAGTCAACACTTTGCATCACCTAGACAACAGGGAGCAGGCTTAATTAATGTTGCTAATGCTTTGCGAAATGAAGTTGTAGCGACTTTCAAAAACACAGATTCTAAAGGTTTGGTAAACTCTTATGGTTCTATTTCTCTTAAAGAAATAAAAGGAGATAAAAAATACTTTACAATTAAGCTTCACAATACATCAAACAGACCTTTGACCTTTAAAGTTTCAGCATCAGCGGTAACTACAGATGCTCTAACTGATAGACTAAAACTGGATGAAACATACAAAGATGAAAAATCTCCAGATGGTAAGCAAATTGTTCCAGAAATCCACCCAGAAAAAATCAAAGGAGCAAATATCACATTTGAGCATGATACTTTCACTATAGGCGCAAATTCTAGCTTTGATTTGAATGCGGTTATAAATGTTGGAGAGGCTAAAGACAAAAATAAATTTGTAGAATCATTTATTCATTTTGAGTCAGTGGAAGAAATGGAAGCTCTAAACTCTAACGGGAAGAAAATAAACTTCCAACCTTCTTTATCAATGCCTCTAATGGGATTTGCTGGGAATTGGAACCACGAACCAATCCTTGATAAATGGGCTTGGGAAGAAGGATCAAAATCAAAAACAATGGGAGGTTATGATGATGATGGTAAACCGAAAATTCCAGGAACCTTAAATAAGGGAATTGGTGGAGAACATGGTATAGATAAATTTAATCCAGCAGGAGTTATACAAAATAGAAAAGATAAAAATAGAACATCCCTAGATCAAAATCCAGAATTATTTGCTTTCAATAACGAAGGGCTAAATGCATCATCAAGTGGTTCTAATATTGCTAACATTTATCCTTTAGATTCAAATGGAAATCCTCAAAAGGCTCAACTTGAAAGAGGATTAACCCCTTCTCCACTTGTATTAAGAAGTGCAGAAGAAGGATTGATTTCAATAGTAAATACAAATAAAGAGGGAGAAAATCAAAGAGACTTAAAAGTCATTTCGAGAGAACACTTTATTAAAGGAATTTTAAACTCTAAAAGCAATGATGCAAAGGGAATCAAATCTTCTAAACTAAAGGTTTGGGGTGACTTGAAGTGGGATGGACTCATCTATAACCCTAGAGGTAGAGAAGAAAATGCACCAGAAAGTAAGGATAACCAAGATCCTGCTACTAAGATAAGAGGTCAATTTGAACCGATTGCAGAAGGTCAATATTTCTATAAATTTAAATATAGATTAACCAAGGATTACCCATGGCAGGTTTCCTATATTCCTGTAAAAATTGATAACACAGCCCCTAAGATTGTTTCGGTTGATTTTTCAAATCCTGAAAAAATTAAGCTGATCACAAAGGATACTTATCACAAGGTAAAAGATCAATACAAGAATGAAACCCTATTTGCGAGAGATCAAAAAGAACATCCTGAAAAATTTGACGAGATTGCAAACGAAGTTTGGTATGCTGGCGCCGCTCTGGTTAATGAATATGGAGAGGTTGAGAAAAATCTTGAAGTAACTTATGCAGGTGAGGGTCAAGGAAGAAACAGAAAACTTGACAAAGACGGAAATACTATTTATGAAATTAATGGGGCAGGAGATTTAAGAGGAAAAATCATTGAAGTCATTGCATTAGATGGTTCTAGCAATTTCACAAAGATTCATAGAATTAAATTTGCTGATCATGCTGATGAAAAGGGGATGATTTCCTATTATCTAGTAGATCCTGATCAAGATGCATCTAAATACCAAAAACTTGGTGAAATTTCTGAAGATAAACTCAAAAATGCAAAGAGCCCAGAGGAAAATACCAATAATAATCAAGCTAAGGATGAAGATTCAAAACCAGATGAAGAAAGTTCAGTTGAGGGAGAAGCTAGCCTTGAAATAAATAAAAATATTTCAACAATTAGAAACTTTGAAAATAAAGACCTAAAGAAACTCATTAAAAAGAAATATAGGGAAGAAGAGGACTTTGTAAATGGTGGTACAAGAACAGTAGAACTTGATTATCGATATGACGATAAAGGAAATATAGCTGCCTATGACGATGGTAGCGCCTTAGAATATGAAACTGAGAAACTTGACGAAATCAAATCAAAAATTTATGGTGTTCTAAGCCCGTCTAAAGATGGACACTTTGAAATTCTTGGAAAGATACATAATGTGTCTAAAAATGCCAAGGTATATTATGGAAATACCTATAAATATATAGAAATCAAAGCGACCAAGTATGATTCCCATTCAAAAACGATGACATTTGATTTATACGCTAATATTAATGATATTGTGGATGGATTAGCTTTTGCAGGAGATATGAGATTCTTTGTTACAGATGATGGTCAGAGAAAAGCTGAAACGAAGATTAGAATGCCTGAAAAAAATAGGGAAACTAAGACAGAATATCCCTATGCATCAAGTTATGGGAATATAATAGAATTAGGGGAAGGAGATCTTTCAAAGAACAAACCAAATAATTTAACTGAAATGGAATCTGGTAAAATCTATTCTGATTCAGAAAAACAACAATATCTATTAAAGGATAATATCATTCTGAGAAAAGGCTATGCACTAAAAGTGACTACCTATAATCCTGGAAAAACGGATATGTTAGAAGGAAATGGAGTCTATAGCAAGGAAGATATAGCAAAAATACAAAATTCCAATCCTAATCTAAGAGCCCTTTCAGAAAAAATAATTTATTCTGACAGTAGAAATGTTGAAGATGGAAGAAGTACTCAAGCTGTATTAATGTCGGCTTTGGACGGCTTTAATATTGTAAGGTATCAAGTGTTTACCTTTAAAATGAATGATAAAGGGGAAGCAATCGATAAAGATGGAAATCTTGTGACAGATTCTTCTAAACTGGTATTATTTGGTAAGGATGGTAAAGAGTACACTGGGGAGGATAAATCCAATGTAGAAGCTATAAAAGAAGATGGTTCTACGTTATTTATTGATGCAAAACCAGTAAATCTTTCAATGGACAAGAACTACTTTAATCCATCTAAATCTAATAAAATTTATGTACGAAATCCAGAATTTTATTTAAGAGGTAAGATTTCTGATAAGGGTGGTTTTAACTGGGAGTTGAGAGTTAATGAATCTGTTGTAGATAATTATTTAATCTACGGAGATTTACACATTGATAACACTAGAGATTTTAACGTTAAGCTTAATGTTAAAGACGGTGACATCATGGACTGGGGAATGAAAGACTATAAAGCAAACGGATTCCCAGATAAGGTAACAGATATGGATGGAAATGTTTATCTTCAAACCGGCTATAGCGATTTGAATGCGAAAGCGGTTGGAGTACACTATCAATTTTTATATGATAATGTTAAACCAGAAGTAAACATTGATCCAAAAGGAAATACTAGTATTGAATATGCTGATGGCAAATCTGTAGTCTTTAACATCAATGATAAAAGAAATAATGGATTCGATGGTGAGATTCAAGACAAACATATTTATGTAAATGGAAAAGAATATAAATCATTTGATGATATTAAACAACTAACAGATAAGACACTAAACATTAAGATTCTTGTAAAAGATTTTGCAAGAAATACGACCGTAAAAGAATTCATTTTAAACAAAGATACGGGAGAGGTGAGCGAATTAAAACCTCAGATGGTAACTGTGACCATTCAAAATGGAAAAGAAATGAGTTCAACGATAGTGTCGGAAGAAGATTTCATTTTACCTGTTTATAAGGGTGAATTAGGAAAAGGATATCAATTTGATGGCTGGGAAATTTCTGGTGTCGAAGGCAAAAAAGATGCTGGTTATGTTATTAATGTGTCAAAAGATACCCTTATAAAACCTGTATTCAAGAAAATAGAGGAGAAAAAGGAAGAGGAGAATAAACCTACTTTTGATTTATCGAAAAAGAAAGATAAGGTGCAAGCAAATCATAATCAATTAGATGAAAGTCACAGAAAAGAGGATTTACAAAGAGAAAATCATTCACACAAATCTGATTCAACTAAAGATGTCAAAACTACAGTTCCTGTACAAGTAAATTATAGTCAATTAGATGAAAGTCAAAGATCTGATTCAACTAAGGATGTTACAGCTACAGTTCCTGATAAAAATGATAAAAACTTTGAAAATAAGAAAGAAGTTTATCTTAATGAACCAGAGAATATAGCTAATAAACATACCAATATCGATAGTAAATCGGATACTAACAATTCTGATAGATTGCCAAAAACCGGAACAGTTAGAGAAGGTTTTACACCATTCATTGCTGGAATAATGTTTACCGTAGGTGCATTTCTTGGATTGAAGAAAAAAGATCAAGATTAAGACCAAAGCTATGGATGAAAAAATGGTTTGTGTACTGAGATAGTATGATGATGAAACAGTTTTGTAAAAATAGCTATTTATAACTTAATTATTTAGTTTACTTTACTATTGATACTCTTTTTTGGATCTATTAATAGACTTAGTTTCGATAACTAATGAATTGATTGAAAGGGTTAGTATTGACAATATTGATTAGCGAATAGAGTCTATCAAAATTTAAAGGCTAATAGAGGTGATGAGATAATTTCAAGGAATTAAGTAGCGTTTGGTTGCTTAATTCCTTTTTATTTGGAAGGAAGTTTTTCATCTATTTCCTTATTTTATCGCTATTATTCAACCACTTAGACTGATATAGAGACCAGATAGACAAAAGAACTTGTTCTTGAAACTGACCTCTGCTATAATGATTTTTGTAAGGGACGTGAGGCGTCGATACCAGATGGTTCAAGTTTCTGAAAAGAAATTGGAGATAAAAAATGAAAAAATTATTAGGGATTGTCTTTTTAGTAGCAGCAGCGACAGTATTGTATTTTGGTTCTGTTGGCTGGCCAAGTTTGGATATCAACCTCTGGTCATTGATTCCGGTAGGTTTGTTCCTCTTTTTCACACTAGAGAATCTTTTGAAAAAGGATTACAAGGCTAGTCTGATGTGTTTAACTATTGCCTTTGTCATCGCAAATGCAATTTTGGACCTGTTGCCAATTTCAAGTGGCTTGGTGATTGGAGCAGGTGTCCTAGCTTGTGTAGGTATTGGTTATCTATTTCCTGATAAAGAAGGAAAATAATACTCTTCGAAAATCTCTTCAAACCACGTCAGCTTC
>NZ_AEDU01000012.1 GCF_000148525.1 Streptococcus mitis SK564 | reverse complement strand
GCGCGTGTGTTTTCTTATCTATTATAAAATACTCCAAAATGAAATCTGTTTCTGATAGGCCTTAGGAAAATCTCTTTTTAAGTTTTGGCTTATGCGGTAGGAAGGGATGAGATGGCCTAGAATTAGGAGAGTTCCCTGAAGGAGAAGTGGCATACTACTTAAACATATCAAGGAGAGAATCATCAGGCTATCCCATAGGAGAATTTGTAAGGCAAAACGCCAGAATCTCGGTCTAATCTGGGAATAGAGGTGGCTAAAGTGGTCACAAAGCTGATTGGACAGATAGGTCAATAGCACAGGATGAAAGAAAATGAGCCAACCGCTATAAATCAAAATCCAATCCCAAGTAAGCCCTTCTTTAAATGTCAAAAATGCCAGCATGATTCCATCAATGACAAGGACTTGAGTGGTTTTGATATAGATGATGTTTTTCATGATAAAACCTCCTTTTCCTTAGAGGCACTCCCATAAAGAGATGTGTTTGTTGTAAAAGTCTGGATAGTTTTCTCTTAGGTAGTCCGCCGTCCTATAATATAAAGTAGAATGACAAGCAGTGATGAATGGCATAAGAGCGGAAAATCGCTGAGAACTAACGAAGGCTAAGAGCACAAAAAATAGAAAATCAATGGATAAAACCCCTAAATAGTAGAAGCGAATCTTTTTATTGATTTGAGGATAAATCTCAGCGAATTGATGTTTGAGTCGGACAACCAAGCGAAATAACAGGAGTCCTTGAGTAAGGAGGAAAATAAAACCAGATAGCAAGAGCCACCCCAAGATGTATCGGGTCTTTTGCTGAAAAATGCGAATAGTAGCAAATCGATAACTGCAATTGCTGTAAAATGGATTCTATAGAGTTTTTCATGACAAGACCTCCCTCTTTTATCTAGCTTCATTCTACTCCAAAAGAATGGGAGTTACAAGTAAAATGATAAAAAATTTTAGTAAGGAGATTCTATTAGATTTCTTTATTTGATTTTCCTCTTATTGTTCCACCTCTTCATCATTCCAGACAAATAAAGCTCCGATTGCATTGAGGATATAAAAGATGTATTTTCCGATATTGGCAAAGTTTCCTTGAATGCCAGCCTTTGTCAGCTGAACGAAATTGTAAATCAACCAAAAACCCCACTGAGTTGTTAGTTTCAATGCGTTCAAAGCATTGGCAATGAGGGATAGTGCAAAGGCAATAGTTGTCACGTAGGCAAGGAGATTCATCTTTCCTCCATAGCCGATATAGTTGGTCGCAAAGGCAAAGAGGAAGGCGATGATGGAAATGATGATGGCCGCCAATTTTAGCTGTTTTTGGCTCATTTGGTTGGGTCTGCCTTCTTGCGAAGCTTCCCATTTCTTAATAGCAAAGGTATAAATGAGGAAGGTGACGGGATAGGTGATAATAGCCGCCTTATTTCCAAGGATATAATCAATGGTGCCAGACAAAATGGTATTAATAATACCGAAGTAATTTCCCCATTTGCTTAATTTTCCCGTGAAACGAGTGGACAGCATGGAAATCCCAACGTTGGTTACGGAAATCAATCCAAAAGGAACAAGAGCAGTCCATGGTCCCCAGTCTACGAATTTGTCGAGACGAGAGTTGAGGTAACCAGATGCAATCGCAATCCCAACGACCAAAGCAACTCCGAAGAGGTCAAACCATTTGGATGTCGCAAAAATTTTTAGTGATTTTTTCATAGGTTAAACTATCTTTCTTGTTTTTTACAAACATTCTACAACTAAATGAAAGCAAAATCAAATGATAGAAATAAAACCCTGAAAATCAAACTTTCAGGGTTGGTAGTGGTACTTGAGAAGTTAGTCGATTTTCTCGACATAGAGTTGTTTTGCAATGTCCATATTCACTTGTAATTCCTCGTCTTTACTAAGGATAGTGAAGGTGTTGCTGAAGCCATCAAACTGCTTGACTTGGAGCGGATCACCGATGTGAAGTGAGTGCTTGTCCAGATAATGGAGAATGTCAAAACTATCGTGAACCCGAGTCAGGCGGTAGGCGCCAGCTTCCTTGATGTCAGCTAGTGGCAGGTTATTGATTTCAACTAGGAGTTCTCCCTTGGCAGGAATAGTTCCTCCGTGAGGGCAGGTCTTGGGGAAACCTAGCAGTTTATCCAGTCTTTCCACGAATAGCTCAGAGACAGTATGTTCCAAGACTTCAGCTTCCTCGTGAATTTGATCACTTGTATAATCTAAATGATGGACTAGAAAAACTTCAATCAAGCGATGCTTACGATAGAGTTCAGAGACCAGTTTGAGGCCGAGGTCAGTCAGTAGATAGCCACATTCCTTGTCCTTGAGGATGAGATTTTCACTCTTCATCCGTTTAATCATTTCAGTTACGGCAGGGGGAGAGACTTGCATACGAGCCGCAATTTCCTTGTTGGTGATTTTATGCAGGTCTATGCCAATTTCATAAATACATTTTAGATAATCTTCTTTATTCGGGGTCATTCGCTTCCTCTTGTCTAATATCTTTATCTAGTATATCAAAAAAAGCTAGATTTCTCTAGCTGTGACTTTTTATGTTATACTTATTGCAAGAGAAAAAACGAGGAGATGGATATGACGAAAATAGCTCTTCTTTCAGATATTCATGGAAATACCACCGCCTTGGAGGCTGTTTTGGCAGATGCTCGGCAGCTAGGAGTGGATGAATACTGGCTTTTGGGAGATATTCTCATGCCAGGGACAGGGCGTAGAAGGATTTTGGACTTGTTGGCTCAACTACCGATTACAGCTAGAGTTTTGGGAAACTGGGAAGATAGTTTGTGGCATGGTGTCCGCAAGGAACTAGATAGTACTCGTCCTAGTCAACGCTATCTCTTGCGCCAGTGCCAGTATGTTTTAGAGGAAATTTCCCTAGAAGAAATTGAACTGCTCCACAATCAACCTCTCCAGATTCATCGTCAGTTTGGGGATTTGACGGTGGGAATTAGCCACCATCTTCCTGATAAGAACTGGGGGCGTGAGTTGATTCATACTGGGTCGCAAGAGGATTTTGACCGCTTGGTGACCAATCCGTCCTGTGATATTGCTGTTTATGGTCATATTCACCAGCAGTTACTTCGTTACGGGACTGGTGGACAATTGATTGTCAATCCAGGTTCGATTGGGCAACCTTTCTTTCTAGATGCCCAGTTGCGGAAGGACTTGCGGGCCCAGTATATGATTTTAGAGTTTGATGACAAGGGCTTGGTAGATATGGACTTCCGACGGGTAGACTACGATGTGGCAGCTGAATTGCAGCTAGCTAGAGACCTCAAGCTCCCCTATTTTGAGGTTTACTATGAAAGTCTGGTCAATGGTATCCACCACACTCATCATCAGGAATTTCTTAGAGAATTGGCCCAGAAAGAGGGATATGATAGGGAATTAGATGCTTGGTTGAAAAGTGGTAACGATTGACATTACAACTAAAAAGGGTATAATAAAAGAAAAAGAAGAGTAGAGGCAGGGTAGCCTCGTAAAAAGGAGAAGAGGATGCAAATTCCAAGTAGATTTACCATTGCGACTCATATGCTGATAATTATTGCCCTCGAGGGGAAGGAAAGCAAGGTGACCAGTGATTTTCTGGCTGCTAGTGTCGGGGTTAATCCTGTCATTATCAGAAAAACCTTGTCCCAGTTGAAGAAGGCAGAGCTGATTTCAGTTGCACGAGGAACAGGTGGGACAGAGATTGTTAAGGATCTCAAGGATATTAGTCTTTTAGATGTTTATCAGGCGGTTGAGTGTCTTGGTAAGACTGGTCAGCTCTTCAGTTTCCATGACAATCCAAATCCAAATTGTCCAGTTGGAGCTCATATTCATGAGGTTTTGGATCAAAAATTGGAGAGAATTCAGCTGGCCATGGAGACTGAACTTGGTCAGACCAGTCTAGAGCAAGTCGTGGCCGATGCAGAGAGTCAGATGAAGGATTGAATTCTTCTTTAAAACAAAAAAGCTTATGAGAAGGTTTTTATACTCAATGAAAATCAAAAAGCAAACTAGGAAGCTAGCCGCAAGCTGTACTTGAGTACGGTAAGGCGACGCTGACGTGGTTTGAAGAGATTTTCGAAGAGTATTACCTTTTCATAAGCTTTTTATCTATTCTTCCAGGCTTGGTAACGGGTATCAATCAATAATTGGGTAAGGCGTCCCATAGTTTCCCTTTCTTCTGGAGTGAGGGATTGAGCTTGGACAAAGAGATGATGAATGTGTTCAAGCGCCTTTAAGGAAGACAAGTCATTGATAGAAGTAATACCAGAATCAAGAATGGTGCCAAAGAAGAGGTCGAAGTAAAGTTGGAGTTCCTCGTCAGGGACTGTTGCCACCCATTCCTTGAAGGTTGTGTCAACTTGTTGGCTATCACTGTTGGTCTTATCCAGTTGGACGAAGTGCTTGTCCTCAATCTGCCAACTAAAGGTATCGTGCTGGGCGATACCACCCAAGGCAGTACTGTGCACGATGATTTGCTGGTTAGGGATTTCCAGCATCATACCGATAATGGAACCTTGTGGGATGAAGACCTTGGTTCTATCCATTATCCTTTGATAACCTGCAGTTTGTGTTAGTTCTTTGTGGAGACCAGGCGCATCAAAGGTATAAACTGCTGTGATTTGATTTTGCAAGCTTTGCTCAATTTGGCTAGCAGCATAGATGGCTAAATTTCCTCCCTTGGAATGCCCAGCCAGAATGACCTTTTGATTAGGATGGTGGGCAAAAAAGTTCTTTAAATAGCGGAGAGCGTGCTTTTGAGCAGGAATTTCCTTCATATAGGTTAGGTGGAAATCTTCCTTCCAGCCAATGATACTGTCATCTGTCCCACGAAAGACAATCAGATAGGTATCGAGAGTGAGGCGGTAGGTCATAGCCGCAAACTGTTTTTGCAATTCAGGATCAATGTCATTGACAAAATGGGAGAGTTTGCAATTTTTGAAGCGTTTGTGTTGAGCTAGTTCATCTAATAGCTGGAGGCGATTTTTACTAGTAAGCATGGTGGGTTCTCTTGGAACCTGAGGTGCTAGGTCTAAAAGTCGCTGAGGAGCTGTGGAGACCAGATTATCAAATGAGAGATAGGTGATTTCTGTTAAGGCTAAAACATCTAATTCATTCAAAGGAAGGTCGTAATAAGAATCGTGTGCGACATCTTTCAGATAATCAAAAATATTGGTCATAAGAGCTCCTTTCTTTTTATTTATCTTATCACAAACACATAGAATTTACTAGTTGGTTTGTACGATCTCTCTACATACCGACCTATAATGGTATGATTTAGATACATAGAAGACAGTTTGCTTTTATTTCAAACCTCTAAACATACTTGTTTGTATCTGTTTGGCGTCAATCCCATTCTCTTTTAAGAAATTCTTCATCTCATTTATATCATCAGGTTGGCCGGTTAAGAGATAAATAGCTTGGTTACCGTATTTCACAACCGCATTTTTTAAAAATGCTTGGCTTTGAGAAAAGGTTTCGCTAGTTTTATAAGTTAGATTCGGATTATTCTTACTAAGCTCTCTTAACTCATTATCAAAAATGTTTACTCCTTTGTCTAAATGATTAAGAATGATGGAGCGCTTACCAGTCCACTCTTTCACAACTGGACGTAGAGTAGAAATACCGACATCAGAGGCAAAACAAACCAGTGCTTGGTCATTGTCTTTAACAGATAAAGATGACTCCAGCCAACTCATCTCAATTTTACTACCAGCTGGTAAATGTGTTAAGGTTTCCTTAAATACGCTACCACTATTATGGGTTACAATAAGAATTTCATCCTCATCAGGAGTGGAAGCAAGGGTTAGCCATCGGCTAGCCTGATCCTCCTTTACTGGACTTTTGTCTGGACCAAACGAGCTGTCAGGAAGCTTAAACTGAGCATAGGAGCCAGCTTTCCCTATTTGATTTTTTGGTTTTGTGATGTGAACTAAATACAAATCTCCGCTGGGATTTTCAATGGATTTTATCGATAAAGTTTGACTTCGTCCAAGATAGGTAATGATTCCCCAAGATATAAAGCCGAGCACTCCAAGTGTAGTTAGAATAATTATGAACATTTTTTTCCCTCGTTTCATTTTTAACTCCTATAGTGTAGTAATTTTCTATGAATGAATAATATTTTTTTTCATTCAATAATTTCCAAAAAATAAAGAAAAGATTTCTTTATTTCAGTATTCCTTTAATGAAGTTGGTTGCTAGTATTTCTACAGTTTTGCTAATATCTGGAAAATCATTTTCTGTGATATGCATATCCATGTAGTAAAATAGGTTGTAAACTTGTAAAATATCTTGAATTTTTTCTGGAGAATGGCCTTCAGCCTGCAAACGATGAGTAAAGGTTTTCACGAGAAATTGATGAAATGGATTCGTGACTTTCCCTTCTTCTGAGGAATAGTAGCTATGCAACTCATCTGCTATGGCAGGATTGTACCATTCTGCAAGGATTTTATTGGAAGAAACGAGTGCTCTGGATTGAGCAAAGAGTTGACTAATAAGATCAATCATATCAATTTCCCAATCCAGTTCTTCGATCATAGTTTGGCGAACACGGTTGTTTTCATCAATATAGATATCTAAAAAAATAGCCTCTTTACTTTCGTAATAGTTATAAAAAGATCCGACTGCCATATGAGCTTGTCTAGCAATTTCTGAAATTCCTGTCGCCTTGTATCCTTTTTTTGAAAAAACTTCATAAGCTGCGGATTTCAAAGCCTGTTTTTTGTCCAATTTGATTCACCTCTTTTCTGAATGAATATTAAATATTGTTCATTCATATCTTAACAAATCTTTTTCAGATTGTCAATCTGAAAGCTAGAACTTTTTACGGATACCACTTGATAAGGAGCTTTTCAATGTTAGAAGAGTATAGAGTGTCGTTTTAACTACACTCAAGGTTTGGAAGAATAGATATAAATTTTGGTTAAGGGGATGGATAAAAGAACTGAAATGAGGGTTGAAAAAATTAAAAATAAATGGGTAGTGCTGGCACTATGTCTGAAAATAAGGTATGATATCAATGGGGTTATTCACTATCTGTTTTTGAGCTGTTGTGACAAGGAAATGTCAAAAAAGTATTAGATACTAAGCCCTCTATTTATACTAAAGGATTTAAGACTCCTAAAATTAGCAAAGGAGAATCAGATGCACAAGATTTTATTAGTAGAAGATGATCAGGTCATTCGTCAACAGGTCGGGAAAATGCTCTCTGAATGGGGATTTGAAGTGGTCCTGGTAGAAGACTTTATGGAAGTTTTGAGTCTATTTGTTCAGTCGGAACCTCATCTGGTCCTCATGGATATTGGACTGCCTTTGTTTAATGGCTATCACTGGTGTCAGGAGATTCGCAAGATTTCCAAGGTACCCATCATGTTTCTGTCTTCGAGAGACCAGGCTATGGATATCGTCATGGCGATTAACATGGGCGCGGATGACTTTGTGACCAAGCCTTTTGACCAGCAGGTTCTTTTAGCCAAGATTCAGGGCTTGCTACGCCGTTCCTATGAGTTTGGGCGTGACGAGAGTTTACTGGAATACGCCGGTGTGATCCTCAATACCAAATCCATGGATTTACATTATCAAGGCCAAGTCTTGAATTTGACCAAGAACGAATTCCAGATTTTACGAGTTTTGTTTGAGCATGCGGGCAATATTGTAGCGCGTGACGACCTCATGCGGGAACTTTGGAATAGTGACTTTTTCATTGATGACAATACCCTATCTGTTAATGTAGCTCGTTTGCGTAAAAAATTGGAAGAGCAGGGTTTGGTAGGATTTATCGAGACCAAGAAAGGGATAGGGTACGGACTGAAGCATGCTTGATTGGAAACAATTTTTTCTAGCCTATCTGCGCTCCCGTAGTCGTCTGTTTGTCTATCTACTTTCTTTGACGTTTCTGGTCTTACTCTTTCAGTTTTTATTTGCCAGTTTAGGAATTTACTTTCTCTATTTTTTCCTCTTGTGTTGCTTTGTAACCATTTTATTTTTTGCTTGGGACATATTGGTAGAAATGCAGGTATATCGTCAGGAACTTCTCTATGGGGAGAGGGAAGCTCAGTCTCCTTTGGAAAGAGCCTTGGCTGAAAAATTAGAAGCGCGTGAGATGGAACTCTATCAGCAGAGGTCAGATTCAGAAAGAAAACTGACGGATTTGCTGGATTACTATACCTTGTGGGTTCATCAGATTAAGACCCCCATTGCAGCCAGTCAACTCTTAGTTGCAGAAGTAGATGATCGCCAATTAAAGCAGCAGTTAGAACAGGAAATTTTTAAAATCGATTCCTATACCAATCTAGTTTTACAGTACCTGCGTTTAGAAAGTTTTCATGATGATTTGGTCTTAAAGCAGGTTCAAATTGAGGACTTGGTCAAGGAAATAATTCGTAAATACGCTCTTTTCTTTATTCAAAAAGGCTTAAATGTCAATCTACATGACCTTGATAAAGAAATCGTGACGGATAAAAAGTGGCTGCTAGTGGTCATTGAACAAATTATCTCAAACAGTCTCAAGTACACCAAGGAAGGTGGTCTGGAGATTTATATGGACGGGCAAGAGCTTTGTATCAAGGATACGGGAATCGGGATAAAAAACAGTGATGTCCTCCGAGTCTTTGAACGTGGCTTTTCAGGATATAATGGACGCCTAACTCAGCAGTCATCTGGACTTGGCCTCTATCTATCTAAGAAAATTTCTGAAGAACTAGGTCACCAGATTCGCATCGAGTCTGAGGTCGGAAAAGGAACGATAGTGCGGATTCAGTTTGCTCAAGTGAACCTAGTCCTTGAGTGAGCAGAGACAATTAGTTTTTACCCAATCTCTTTTTGCTATATTTCAGGATATTTGAAGACTGTTTTTTACAAAACCAATAATAGAATTTTTAATACGGAATATAGTATAAATACTGGTTCAAAGTGAAGTTTTGTATGCTTTATACTTTTGTTGAGTATAAAATCTATAAACTAAGGGTGAATTACAAAAATTAATTTGAGATGAAGTGAATTGTAGACTTGGGAAATGTCTCCTATTCGATTTCAGAATGAATCGTTGATACAGGATTAAAAGAACTGCAACTTTCTTTTTATTTTGAATGAGATAGGTGTATATAGATTTGTGTAACTGGTGTAGAACTGTTTCCAAGAATTTATTGAATGTATCGAATACACACATTCTATTGATTTTGAACCAGTTTTTAATTTCTAAATGTTATAATAGTTTTATCAAGTAAAAGGAGACTGCCATGATTGGAGACAATATAAAATTCTTACGAAAATCACATAATCTGATATAACCAGAATTTTCACGGATTGTGGGTGTGTCACGAAATAGCCTAAATCGTTAGAAAAACTGAAAAAGCTTACTTTCAATAGAAGTATTGGAAATATTCATTTTACATCTATCAAAGAAACATGGGATAGACCTATATTTTACAAAATAGCAAATTATATTTTGAATGATAGTAAAAACTGCAGTACTTGTGTGATTTACAATTATTGCACTCAATGTCCGAGTATCGCACTATCTGAAATAGGGAATAGTAGAGATTGTTCTGCGATATGTAAAAAAACGCATTAGCAAGGAGTATCGTATATGCTATCATATCTTAAAACTATTAGATGGTATCTCTTCTTTAATTTTCTTTTTGGTGTAGTATCGAATATCTGCACAGCTTTGTTACCGTATTTCACGCAGGCATTAATCAAAGGGGATTATCAAGTAGCTCTATATGGTTACTCTATGTCAGTGGCAGGCTATTTGAGTTGTAACTATATCCAAATGATACTTGATTGGAAGCAGGGGATTATCTTTTCGACTACTTTGAAAAATGAGTGGTTTCGTTCACTTCTGGGACTCAGTCACCACGATTTCAAGCAGAAAACAGTAGCAGAGTATATTTCCTATCAATCTAATGACCTAGATTCGTTGGAAAAGGATTACCTTCCTCCATTGATGAGTTTTATCAAACAAATTTTACGTATCATCATTTACGCTTTCATTATTAGCAGAACAATTAATCCTATTGTATCATTGATTTTAATCTTTTCCACTGGAATTAGTATTCAAATTCCTAAAATCGTTGGGAAGTTGACCGCTAATCGCAGACAGGTTTACTTGAAAAAACAAGGAGATTACTATCGAACTTTGGAGGATTTGCTCATGGGACATCATTTGGTAAATAAACTAACTATGTCGCATTTTTTGAATCAACAAAAGAGTTCTCTAAAGAATTTGCAGGATAAGTATTTTAAGTATGGTTTGACAAAAATTACTGGCATCTTATTGACAGGTGTTTCTTTTGAATTCATTAGTCTTGTTCTGTTTATTTATTTAGCCTACTCTCTATCTCACCAGCAACTCGGTATTCCTGAGGTGGTGGCGAGTTTCGGATATATTAATGCTTTTTCTGAACCAATACAGGAAATCCTTTATGATTTACAAATGTTAGAGTCCGTAAAGCCTGTAATCAAGAGTTTTCAAAACATTGTTGGGAGACCCGTTTCAGTTCAAGCACCTCAACATTCTTTTGATACGATTACTTTGAAAAACATTTCCAAACAAATGGGAGAATCAAAATTGATAATTACTTCCGCTACGATTCAAAAAGGGGATAAAATTGCGCTTATTGGTAAGAATGGGTCTGGAAAAAGTAGTCTTCTCAACATTTTAAATGGAACAGATGAAGATTTTGAAGGACAAATTGTGCTAGATGGGCTTGTTTTGGACCATCTTTGGGGAAGATTCGGTATGATTCTGCAACAAGAACATACATTTATTTCAAGTTATGAAAATAATGTAACGCTATTCAATAGTTTCAATGAAAAATTCAGAGAAGAAGATTTTGAAAAAATTCCACCACAATCCCTGTCAGGTGGTCAGCAACAACGAATGTATTTAAATCGTGAGAAAAATCGTAAAAATCCATTGCTTATCCTAGACGAACCTTTCTCTGCCTTGGATACTAATCAGTTTAAAATGGAATTGGAAAGAGTTCTGGAACTACCAAGTGCCGTCATTGTTACTTTACATCGCCAAAACGAATTATTAAGTAAGTTTGACCAAGTTTGGGAAATTAAGAATGGAGAACTTGTAATTTTGAAATAGCTAAATTATAAAGAATAAAACGCATAGTATCAAGGTTCAGGAGATATCGTTTTTCCTTCTTCGGATAAGGAAACAAAAATTTCTTGCTTCATCTATCTGTTAAATTGAGAGATTTCCTCAGAGAAAGACTGTAAAATTTTTGATATAATGTTAAGGATGGACTGACGGATATTTAAAAGATAATGTTCAAAAGAATAACAGGTGAGAAGAAAAATATGTAAGATTGGACAGAAGTATCTCTACCATCATCCATGCAGAAACAAGATTATATGAAATAAAAGGAGTAACTAATGACCGGAAACTATTCAACACGTGAATACCGTGAGAAATTATATGATGATCTTCATGTTCGATTAAGAGATACAGTGATTTTGATGTGTGCGATTTTTATTGCCTCTATCGGCCTAAATATGAATTCAACGGCTGTCATTATTGGAGCCATGCTGATTTCCCCTCTTATGACACCGATTGTTGGACTGGGGTTTGGTTTAGCTATTTTTGATACGCGTTTAATCAAGCAATCTCTAGAGGTTTTATTTACCCAAGTATTGGTTAGCTTGCTTGTCTCGGCTCTGTATTTCTGGATTTCTCCCTTATCTTATGAAAGTAGCGAATTGATTGCACGAACCTCTCCAACAATTTGGGATGTGCTCATTGCTATTGCTGGTGGGATAGCAGGTTTCATTGGTTCAAGGAAAAAAGAAGCAAACAATATCGTACCAGGAGTAGCCATTGCAACAGCTCTGATGCCACCTATCTGCACTGCAGGTTACGGTTTAGCTAATGGAAATGTACGATTTTTATTTGGAGCTCTTTATCTTTTCTTGATCAACTGTGTCTTTATCATGCTAATCAACATTGTTGGAACAAGAATTATGATGAGAAAATCTCCCTTAAGTTCATTTAAAGAGCTAAACATTAAAATGAGAATTGGGTTGATATCCTTGATTGTATTATTGATTCTTCCGGCTAGTTATTCAGCAATTACTTTGACGATAGATCAAGCGCGAAAAGAAGGAATCAAACAGTTTGTAGGAAAAGAGTTCGCCAATCACACGGTCATTAATCAAGTCTACAAATCAAGAAACAATGAGTTGGTCTTGACGGTTGTTGGAGATCCGATTTCAGAAGAAGAATTAGAAACGCTCCACCAAAAACAAGCCTCTTACGGTATTCAATCTGTTCAATTGAAAGTCAATCAAGTTCATAATTCGACAAAATTAGACAGTGATTCGACCAAGGAATTTTATGAAACCATTAACAAGTATATCGATCAAAAACTCTCTGAAAAGGATTCACAAAAAGATCTCGTAAAAGAAAATGAAGCAGACAAGGATTGAGGACAATGAACTGAATCGGTTTTTACGCCGTGTTTTTCTTGTATCTTCCTCTTTCTTACTTATAGCAGGTTGTTTTTGATAAATCTAAGCAACACTAAATGATGAAGTGAAAGGGGATGAATCTTTGATAGTATTCATTTATTGTGAAATATGATATATTTATTAATTAGATGGATGAATACTTCTAGAGTTAAATATAGCATAATAGGGACAGACTTTTTGGTTTATTTTTGTTTGTAGTCGGATTATGAAAGAATATCCAATATTATGCGATAAGATAGAATGTTACAAAAAAGAAAGGGGATGCAATCCGATGAAGAAAGACAGATTAATTGTATTGACAGATGCTGTTCTAGCAATTATTATGACCATCTTGATTTTAGAGTTAGAAAAACCAACAACACCAAGTCTTGAAGCTTTTTGGGATTTACGGCAAAATTTCTTTGCTTGTTTTCTTTCCTTTTTCTGGTTGGGATCGTTATGGATGGCACTAAACACATTATGGGAAAAGGTTGAGAAAATTTCCTCAGAAATTATTTGGTGGAATTTGTTTCTACTCTTGGAGCGGCAGGAGTTCTCTTTGGAGAATTTCATGCCATCCAAGATACCAGTCTGAATGATGTGGTGGACCGGATCTATATAAATGTCAAGGATTTACCGTTTCAGTCCTTGGGAGCTTTAGCTAATATCCTGTCTGATGTTAAGAAGGGACTGATTCAAGACAGTCATATCTGGTCTTTCTTCCAGTCATTTTTCAAACAATATCAGTTGATAATCAGCTTAAATCAGATCTATCAGTTTGTCTATCTTTCTCTGATGGAGATCATGTCCTATCTTCACTTTGATTATTGGAAAAAACGGCTCGGTCAGGAGCTAGTATGAATAAGGAGAACAAATGAGACGTTTAAAAATGTTATGGCATATTATACAGGTTACGGGTTTTACTCGGTTTGCTCTGAGTTTTGTGACCTTTGTTTTTGGGTCAGGAGGCGTGCTTTTCCTAGTTGAACCTGCTATCACAAATTACGGAGACGGTCTTTGGTATGCTTTTGTGACTTCGACGACTGTCGGCTACGGGGATCTCCTAGCTGTGACCTTGATTGGAAGGATTACCAGTGTCTTCTTGACGATTTATGGGCTCATATTTTTTGGCTGTTTATCAGCTGTTATTATTAATTATTATACCGATTTAAATAAGGAAAGAGGAGAGGACAAATGACTGCCAATTATTCAACACGGGAATACCGTGAGAAATTATACGATGACCTTCATGTTCGATTGAGAGATACAGCGATTTTGATGTGTGCAATTTTTATTGCCTCTATCGGTCTAAATATGAATTCAACAGCTGTTATTATTGGAGCCATGTTAATTTCACCTCTCATGACACCGATTGTTGGACTGGGATTCGGTTTAGCTATTTTTGATACGCGTTTAATCAAGCAATCTCTAGAGGTTTTATTGACTCAAGTGTTGGTCAGTTTGCTTGTCTCGACTCTGTATTTCTGGATTTCTCCCTTGTCTTATGCAAGTAGCGAGTTGATCGCACGAACCTCTCCAACCATTTGGGATGTTCTCATTGCTATTGCTGGTGGGATTGCTGGTGTGATCGGTTCAAGGAAAAAAGAAGCAAACAATATCGTGCCAGGAGTAGCCATTGCTACAGCTTTGATGCCGCCTATCTGTACTGCTGGCTATGGTTTAGCTAATGGGAATGTACGATTTTTATTGGGGGCTCTCTATCTTTTCTTGATCAACTGTGTCTTTATCATGCTAGCCAACATTGTTGGAACAAGAATTTTGATGAGAAAATCTCCTTTAACTTCATTTAAAGAGCTGAGCATTAAAATGAGAATTGGCTTGATTTCTTTGATTGTATTGTTGATTCTTCCAGCTAGCTATTCGGCAGTTACTCTGACAATAGAACAAGCGCGCAAAGAAGGGATCAAACAGTTTGTAGGAAAAGAGTTCGCCAATTATACGGTTATTAATCAAGTCTACAAGTCAAGTAACAATGAATTGGTCTTGACGGTTGTTGGAGATCCGATTTCAGAAGAAGAATTAGAAACACTCCACCAAAAACAAGCCTCTTACGGTATTCAATCTGTTCAATTGAAAGTGAATCAAGTTCAGAACTCGCCAACATTAGATAGTGAAGCGACCAAGGAATTTTATGAAAACATTGACAAGTATATTGATCAAAAACTCTCTGAAAAAGATTCACAAAACGATCTCGTAAAAGAAAATGAAGCAGACAAGGATTGAGGATACTGACTTTATCTAACTCATGAAAGTAAATCTTGTGTGGTGGTTTGGTCAATCACTACTAGCTCGGATTAAATAATACTCTTCGAAAATCAAATTCAAACCACGTCAGCGTCGCCTTACCGTACTCAAGTACAGCTTGCGGCTAGCTTCCTAGTTTGCTTTTTGATTTTCATTGAGTAAAAATATAAAAAGCAACAGCTGAAATAGTTGTTGCTTTTTAGGTAGCTAGGATTTTATCTCTTATTTCTCAACGCGTGATTTGTTGGCGATATCAGCTAGGATAGCTTGAACAAAGTCATCAACTGAGACAGTTTGTGTTTCTTTTTGGCCATAGCGACGAACGTTAACAGTTCCGTCTTCCATTTCCTTGTCCCCAACGATCAATTGGTAAGGAATCTTGCTTGTTTGTGACGCACGGATCTTGAACTGCATTTTTTCATTGCGCTCATCTACATCTGCACGGACACCACGGTCACGGAGTTTTTTAGCTACTTCCCATGCGTAGTCCACGTGTTTTTCGTTAGATACTGGGATGAGAGTTACTTGGTGAGGTGCTAGCCATGTTGGGAAGGCACCCTTGTAGTTCTCAATCAAGATAGCTGTGAAGCGTTCCATAGTTGAGATAACTCCACGGTGGATCATAACTGGACGGTGCTCTTCACCATCAGCTCCGATATATTTAAGGTCGAAGCGTTCTGGAAGCAAGAAGTCAAGTTGGATAGTAGAAAGAGTTTCTTCTTTTCCAAGAGCGGTCTTAACTTGAATATCCAATTTTGGTCCGTAGAAGGCTGCTTCACCTTCGGCTTCAAAGTAGTCCACGCCCATTTCATCAAGGGCTGCACGAAGCATGGTTTGAGCATTTTCCCACATCTCATCGTTGTCAAAGTACTTGTGAGTATCTTGAGGGTCACGAAGAGAGAGGCGGAAGCGGTATTCAGTCAAGTTGAAATCTTCATAAACATCGATAATCAACTGAAGGGCACGCTGGAATTCTTCTTGGATTTGTTCTGGAGTCACAAAGAGGTGACCGTCGTTGAGTGACATTTCACGTACACGTTGAAGACCAGTGAGGGCACCAGATTTTTCATAACGGTGCATCATACCGATTTCAGCAATACGGATTGGCAACTCACGGTAAGAATGAACATGGTGTTTGAAGACTTGGATGTGGTGCGGACAGTTCATTGGACGAAGGACAAATTCTTCCCCGTCACCCATGTCCATAGTTGGGAACATGTCTTCTTGGTAATGATCCCAGTGACCAGAAGTCTTGTAAAGTTCAACAGAAGCAAGTGGTGGAGTGTATACGTGTTGGTAGCCAGAAGCCAACTCTTTGTCTACGATGTAGCGTTCCAATTCACGACGGATAGTCGCACCATTTGGCAACCAGAATGGAAGTCCTTGACCAACCTCTTGAGAAATCATGAAGAGATCAAGCTCTTTACCAAGTTTACGGTGGTCACGTTCCTTAGCTTCTTCACGCATTTGAAGGTAGTTTTTCAAGTCTTTTTTGTCAAACCAAGCTGTACCGTAGATACGTTGCATCATAGCGTTGTCGCTATTTCCACGCCAGTAAGCACCTGCTACATGGAGAAGGTGGAAGATTTGGATACGGCCTGTTGAAGGGACGTGTGGGCCACGGCAAAGGTCTACATATTCACCCTGACGATAGATAGTCAAACCGCCTTCGTCTTCTGAGTGTTCTTCAATCAATTCTAATTTGTAAGGGTCGTTCTTGAAGATTTCACGTGCCTCGTCTTTAGTAACTTCTTCACGGATTGATGGGAAGTTTTCTTTGACAATTTTTTGCATTTCTTCTTCGATACGAGGAAGGTCTTCGTTAGAGATTTGACCAGCTGTGTTGTCAGTATCGTAGTAGAAACCATCTTCGATGGCTGGACCAACTCCCAAGTGAATGTCTGGGAACAGACGACGAGCTGCTTGGGCGAACAAGTGAGCAGCTGAGTGACGCAAGATTGGAAGGGCATCTTCGTGATCAGGTGTCACAATTTCGATGCTTCCATCTTTAGTAATAGCACGAGTAGTATCGATAAGTTTGCCGTTAAATTTACCAGCCAAGGCTTTTTTAGCTAGGGAATTGCTGATAGATTGGGCAATTTCAAAAGTTGTAACGCCAGATTCGAATTCACGAACAGCGCCATCTGGGAAAGTAATGTTAATCATGATGTTCTCCTTACTTATATTATTGACGAATGTGTTAACCCTATTCTGAAAACAGGGACAGAGGACTGTGAAAGCTAGAAAAACAAAAAGCGACATCCTAGAAAGGACGTCGCAACGTGGTTCCACCTTCATTTATGTACCTCAAAAGAGAGGGACACCTCTGATTGGCTCTAACGTGGCCACCGTTTTATGTTTTCATAAAAAACTCAAGAGTAGTATCAGTTTAGGCTTCCTATGCGTTTCCAGCAACCACGCACTCTCTAGTAGAAAGGGACTAAGTGACTTGTCTCTATGGATTATTATAGCATGATTGTGAGATTTTTCAAGGATTTTGTGAAAGTTTTTTGTTTTTCATTTTTGTAGAATATGCTTGATACCAATACCGGAAGCCATGCCCACCAGAGCAAAGGTTTCATAGGCTAAAAAGTAGAACCAGATAAATTCACCAAAGGTTATGCTAGTAAAGCAAAAGAGCAGTCCGTTACCAATTAACCACCAAAGTGAGAAACGGAAACGGTAGCTATAGAGTAGCGATATAATCAAGATTACCAGAGGTGTAAAGAAGAGAAGATTGTTTATATAGAGTCCCTTGAGTGTAAGAGGGTCAGAAACAACTAGCAAGAACAACTCATAAAGCGGCCAATAAAAGAAAAATATGACCAGATAGTAGGGGAGATGGGAATAGAATCTAGGCATGATAATCACCTCGTTTAAAAACAGATAACTTAGATTTCTTGCTATGATTATTATAGCATGTTTAAAACAAGAAAGTAAATCTGTTGACAAAGAAGTTAGTTATTGGTAGAATAGGGATTGTCGTAAAGACAAATAACTTCTTCTTGGTTACAGGCATGCCAACCTGTCACTCGGATGAAGCCAAATAAAAAGGAGAAACATCATGGCAATCTCAAAAGAGAAAAAAAATGAAATCATCGCACAATATGCACGTCACGAAGGTGATACAGGTTCAGTAGAGGTTCAAGTTGCTGTCCTTACTTGGGAAATCAACCACCTTAACGAACACATCAAACAACACAAAAAAGACCACGCTACTTACCGTGGATTGATGAAGAAAATCGGTCGCCGTCGTAACT
The DNA here is from genome assembly GCF_000148525.1 of Streptococcus mitis SK564. Taxonomy (GTDB): domain Bacteria; phylum Bacillota; class Bacilli; order Lactobacillales; family Streptococcaceae; genus Streptococcus; species Streptococcus mitis_H. Next base: position 32,416 of record NZ_AEDU01000012.1, on the reverse strand, counting down.
TGCTTGCATACTTGCGTAAAAACGACGTTAACCGTTACCGTGAGTTAATCAACTCTCTAGGACTTCGTCGCTAATTCAAGATACAAAGGCCGTCAAAAGCACAAAGCAAAAATAGGAAAATTGACGAAGAAACTTCAGTTTCTAGGAGATTTTATCTTTTTTGCCAAGTGCTTAGGCCGTGTTCAATTGAGCATATCTTGATAATGAAGCTACTCTAAAATGGGTAGCTTTTTTACTTTTGTCATCTTACCTTAGTATGCTCAAGTATAATCTTAGGTTACGGTTCCTAGCACTGTAAGGTAAAATAAACCAGATATTCTCCCTTCGGGGAGATTTTTTGTTTCACTAAAAATTTTGTACAACCTTCGCCTCGTCGCCTAGTCTATAAACGGTTTATCCAGCAAGAATTATGATGCTAAGGGCGTCAAAAATCCGTATGAAAATAGGGAAATGACACCGTGTTCGATGAACACAAGGAGTTTCATCTTTTTCACTAGGATTTCAGCCCGGGCTCAAATCAGCTCTCGGACTTCAGAGGGCTTTTTTATTGAGGTTTTATCGGTCACAATTTTGGAGACTACAAAAACTCTTCTGTCCAAGGCTTGTTGAGGCTGTCTGCAAGCCCCTTCGGAGAGCCCACACTTTACGAAGTAAAGTATAGTATGTTATACTTTACATGGAAGTAGTCACCGAATTCCAGTTAGAAATTACTTTGTAACTACGTTTTGAGGAGGAGTAAAATGCTTTCCTATGTTCGACATTACCCACTAGCGATAGCTAAATTAATGTGTCTGTGCTCTCCTAAAATCTGCTGATTTATTACTGACCAATACAGGAGGTTTTTTATGGGACAGACAATCATATCTGCTATTGGTGTTTATATTTCCACCAGTATCGATTATTTAATTATTTTATTTATTTTATTTGCACAGCTATCACAGAATAAACAAAAATGGCATATTTATGCGGGGCAATATCTAGGCACAGGCTTACTTGTAGGGGCGAGTTTAGTTGCTGCTTATGTCGTTAATTTCGTGCCTGAAGAATGGATGGTTGGATTGCTTGGTTTAATCCCTATCTATTTAGGGATTCGTTTTGCAATTGTTGGAGAAGGTGAGGAAGAAGAGGAAGAAGAGGAAGAAATTATTGAAAGATTAGAACAAAGCAAGGCAAATCAACTGTTTTGGACAGTTACATTGCTGACAATTGCGTCTGGCGGAGATAATTTAGGTATCTATATACCTTATTTTGCTTCGTTAGATTGGTCACAGACCCTCGTGGCCTTGCTTGTGTTTGTAATCGGCATAATTATCTTATGCGAGATTAGTCGGGTGTTATCCTCTATTCCGTTAATATTCGAGACAATTGAAAAATACGAGCGAATCATTGTGCCCTTAGTATTCATTCTACTTGGACTATACATCATGTATGAAAATGGCACGATAGAGACTTTTCTGACCGTGTAGATTTTTTTGTTTCACTAGGATTTTAGCCCGAGCTCAAATCAGCTCTCTGACTTCAGAGGGCTTTTTATGTTGTCACCTTACCTCGACATACTCAAGTATAATCTTCGGTTACGGTTCCTAGCACAATAAAACCAACTATATTCATTTGTTCTCATCTTGTTACGCAGTTGAAAATATGGTATACTTTTTCATGAGAATTTTCTAAATTTTTAAGATTCTATCAAAGGAGGTTTGCATGCTTTCCAAATTTTCTGGAAGCCGACAAGACCAGCAATTTGTGTTACTTTTAGTTATTTTGCTAGCTATTTTAGGGATTTCTCTCTTTCTAGCAGTTTCAATGGGATCTGTTGCGATTGATTTAGGAGATACCTATCGGATTATTTTGAGCAGGTTGGGATTTCCTCTTGAGGTAGGAGAGGTTTCCAAGTCCACTCTTGCCATTGTATGGAACATGAGATTCCCTCGAGTATTGTTAGGTCTGATAGTAGGAGCAGGCCTTTCTATGTGTGGTAGCGTGATGCAGTCTACAGTGAACAATCCCATCGCAGAGCCCTATGTCTTAGGCATCTCTGCTGGTGCAACTCTAGGTGCAACCTTGAGCATCATTCTTGGTTTAAAAGTGATGATTAGCCTTGGAGCTTTTCTTGGCGCTATTTTAGCAACAATTGCTGTCCTCATCATTGCCTCTATGCAGGGAAGGATGACGACTTCCAGTCTGATCTTATCAGGAACGGTGGTCAACGCTCTCTTTCTGGCTTTTTCCAACTTTATTATCTCAGTTGGCGCTAATGCGGATAGTGTGATGACCATTAAGTTTTGGACAATGGGTTCGCTCGCTGGGACTTCCTGGGCAGACTTGGTCCTGCCAACTATAGTGGTAGGAATGGCCTTTCTATTTTTCTCTACTCAGTATCGTGTTTTCAATGCGATGATGATGGGAGATGAGGCTGCTTTAACTTTGGGGATTCCCTTACGCTTTTATTGGTATCTTTATGTGACCATGGTGGCTGTGCTAACAGCAGTCTTAGTAGCAACCTGTGGGATTATTGGATTTGTTGGTCTGATTACTCCACATTTAGCTCGAGGGTTAGTAGGAACGAATTACAAGAGGCTTTTTCCTGTTGCAACCTTGCTGGGTGCCCTCTTTGTCATTTGGGCAGATGTACTCTCTCGAATCATCATTCCAAACGCAGAGCTTCCTATTGGTATTTTCACAGCCTTAGTAGGTGCTCCCTTCTTTATCTACATTGTTGGAGGTAGGCGAAGGGAGGTGAGGGTCTGATATGGACTTGATTTGTCAGGATATCCATTTTGGATTAGGAGAGAAAAAAATCCTCAAAGGAGTCTCTCTTAAGGTTGAAGGGCATCAATTTCACACGATACTAGGACCAAATGGAAGCGGGAAAACCAGTCTACTTAAACTCCTCTATCGTCAGGAAAAGGCGAACAAAGGCTTGATAAGCCTAGATGGAAAGCCGCTAGAGCATTGGTCACTCAAAGAAACAGCCAAGCAAATGGCAGTTGTGACCCAGTTTAACCAGCTGCAGTTTGATTGTACAGTTGAAGAAATCGTCTTGCTGGGAAGAACTCCCCACCTCTCTTTTTTACAGAAGGAAAGGGAAAGAGATTTTACCCTCGTTCAAGATGCCCTCGTTAAGGTGGATATGCTTGAAAAGAAAACTCGTCTCTATTCGTCTCTGTCAGGGGGAGAGAAACAGCGAGTCTTACTAGCCCGCGCCTTGGTGCAAGAACCGACTCTCTTGCTCCTGGACGAACCAACCAATCACCTGGATATCAAGTATCAGCTAGACTTGTTGGCCATTGTGAAGAATCTCAAGGTCAATGTTCTAGCTGTCCTACATGATATTCAACTTGCTTGTCGCTATTCGGATTATCTCTATCTGATGAAAGAGGGAGAAATCCTTTACCAAGGGACTCCAAAGGAGACCATCACCCCTGAGTCATTGCAAACTGTATACGGAGTTCAAAGTCAGGTTACTTGGACCAAGGATCAGCAAGCCATGATTCACTATTTATAAGAATGAAAAGGAAAACAAGATGAAAAAAACACTAAGCATTTTACTCGTAACAGTAGCTACCCTAACCATTGCAGCTTGTGGCAATACTACTACAGAAAAAGCTACCACACAATCTAGCACAGAAACAAGTCAAAAGGCGAGCACAGAGACGACTTATCCACTAACGGTCAAAACCTATGACGCGAAAGGAAATGAAGTAGAACAAGTTTTTGAAAAGACACCTGAAAAAGTTATCACCAACAATCTTTCAACCACTGAAATCTTATTGGAGTTGGGATTGAAGGATAAAATTGTTGGCATGCTCAATCCAGACAATGCTGTGACGGACAAATACAAGGACGCGATTGCGACTATTCCTCAAATTGGGGATAAAAAAACAGTCTCACAAGAGACAGTCCTTTCTTATGAGCCAGACGCTGTGATGGGTCGAAACATGATGTTTTCTGAAAAATCCTTGGGGACAGTTAGTACTTGGAATGAAAACAAAATCCCAGTTTATACGCAAAAAGCTTCTCTCTCAACAATTCAGCAAGATTTGGGGAATATCGTAGAAGATGTCAAAAATCTTGGAATGATTTTTAATGTCCAGGACAAGGCTAATGAATACGCAGCCCAATTACAAACTAAAATTGACGCTGTTAAGAAAGCAAACCCAGCAAGTCAAGGTGAAAAGAAAAAGGCTTTGATTATGGTTGCTTATAATGATGAAACCTTCGGTGCCTACAAGTCTGCCTTGCAAGAAAGTTTGCTGAACCAACTTGGTTATACAAACGTTGCTACGGGTACATCAGGCTTGACCTTGGAAAATCTCGTGTCAATGGATCCTGAATTGATTATCTATGTAACCAGCGATCGCAATAAAAAATTGGATGAAAAAGCAGTAGAGTTGATGAAGGCAAATGCTGTTTTGGAAAGCGTTCCTGCTATTAAAAATCAAAAAATCATGACCATCTCTTACGACGAGTTGATGGATTATGGTCCAGCAGTGATTGATTCTCTTGAGAAAATCAATGACTTTATCAATAAATAATGAGTTTGATTGGGAAGGAATCCAAGTCAAAATCAGCCTTCCTTCTAACTACGACCCCAATCAAACCTATCCGGCCATTTTATTGAATGATGGAAACTTGGCCTTCCTATCGTCCCTTTCCGAATCTGTGATTTTAGTGGGCTTGACCTCTAAAAATCGCCTAGATGACTACACTCCCTGGAAGGCAGCTGCTCTTAGAGATGGAGCTCCAGATTTTGGAGGTCAGGCCAACGTCTATCATGATCATTTATTTGGAGGTCTTTTAGACAAGTTGCAGTCACTTTATCGCCTGGACGAAACTCGCCTTGCTTATGGAGGCTACTCACTAGGTGGTTTGGCGGCAGTCTACAGTCTTTTCAGCTTTGTCAAGGTTTCCTGTGTCTTTTCGATCTGCGGTTCCTTTTGGTATCCTGATTTTGTGACTTACTGCAAGGAAGAAAATGTGAAAAATTTGGACTGTTTGCTGTATTTACAGAACGGTCAAACAGAAGGAGCCCATCATACTAATCGCTTGGCTCAAGCACCAGTCTATGCTGAGCAGATCCATACCAGTCTTCAAGAACGCTATCCGAACGGTCAGTTTGTCTTTGACCCTTATGGACACCATGAACAAGTAGCTGAGCGATTTTTAGCCTTTTCCAGCTGGTTGGCTCAAAAATGGAAAATCGAATAAAAGATTTATCCCTTGGCTTTTGCCAAGGGATTGTTGTATTTATTTAACTAAGTTTTTCTCTTTTCTTATCTGGATTCCAGATGAAGCTTGCGATGAAGCTAAAGATGATGGTTAGGATAGCGAGGATAATGGCAAGGATGAGGGCAGGGATGCGGATAAACCACCATAGTGGGTTTGGTTTTTTATCATTGTGCCATTGTTTCGTTTCTTGGTCCAGACGTTGGAATTCTGTTTGGATTCGATTGGCGACTGTTTCAATGCCTTCATCATTCATTTTCTTGATATCTGAGATATCTATTGGATTTCCAAAGTTCATATCGACACGCTCGCGGCTAACTAAGCCCTTCAAAGTCATGGGACCTGTGTAGGTAACTGGCATGATACGGACCTTGGCCATTTTGGCAATCAGAGCTACGCCCCCTTTGACATCGTTTGAGTGACGGCTCCCACTTGGAAACATGATGAGAGAGCGATTACTTTTTTTGAGGACATTGATAGGGTATTTGATGGCAGAAGCGCTAGGATTTTCACGGTCGATAGGAAAAGCGCCACACATACGAATCCACCAGCCAAAGATACGGTTGGTAAAGAGTTCTTTTTTTGCCATAAAGATAAACTGTTTTGGCTTGGTCGCAAAGGCCATGTAAACAGGATCCCACCAGGTACGGTGAGGGGCAACCAGAATATAATTTTCATCTTGATTAGGAATTTTATCAGTATTATGATAGTGGGCATTGCCATTGATGGACCATAGGAGCAATACAACTAATCCACGTAAATAAGTATAAAACATGCTATCTCCTTCGATTATTTTCTTGTTATTATTATACCTTATCAAAGGAGGGCTGGCAAACTTTTTCTATTTGTAATAAGTATATTTAGGATGAGATTAGTATTCTATCATAAAAAATGATATGATAGAATTTATGGATAAAAATAAGATTATGGGATTAACCCAAAGAGAAGTCAAGAAAAGACAGGCTAAGGGCTTGGTCAATGATTTTACTGCTTCGGCCAGTACCAGCACTTGGCAAATCGTTAAACGAAATGTCTTTACCCTTTTTAACGCTTTGAACTTTGCCATTGCTTTGGCCCTTGCCTTTGTGCAGGCTTGGAGCAATCTGGTCTTCTTTGCCGTTATCTGCTTTAACGCTTTTTCTGGAATTGTCACCGAGTTGCGGGCTAAACACATGGTGGACAAGCTCAATCTCATGACCAAGGAAAAGGTCAAAACTATTCGTGATGGTCAAGAAGTGGCTCTGAATCCTGAAGAATTGGTGTTAGGAGATGTCATTCGTTTGTCTGCAGGAGAGCAGATTCCTAGTGATGCCTTAGTTTTGGAAGGCTTTGCGGAAGTCAATGAAGCCATGTTGACGGGGGAAAGTGATTTGGTGCAAAAGGAAGTTGACGCCTTGCTTTTGTCTGGAAGTTTCTTGGCTAGTGGGGCAGTTTTAGCTCAAGTTCACCATGTCGGTGCAGACAACTATGCTGCCAAACTCATGCTGGAAGCCAAGACCGTTAAACCCATCAACTCTCGTATCATGAAATCGCTGGACAAGCTAGCTGGTTTTACTGGGAAGATTATCATTCCTTTTGGTCTGGCTCTCTTGCTAGAAGCCTTGATGTTGAAAGGTCTGCCTCTCAAGTCATCCGTTGTAAATTCGTCGACAGCCCTGCTGGGAATGTTGCCTAAGGGAATTGCCCTTTTGACCATTACTTCGCTCTTGACAGCGGTGATTAAGTTGGGCTTGAAAAAGGTCTTGGTGCAGGAGATGTACTCTGTTGAGACCTTGGCGCGCGTGGATATGCTCTGTCTGGACAAGACAGGCACCATCACCCAAGGAAAGATGCAGGTGGAGGCTGTTCTTCCTTTGACCGAAGAGCATGGAGAGTCAGCGCTTGCTAGCATCTTGGCCAGCTATATGGCCCATAGTGAGGATAAAAATCCAACAGCTCAAGCTATTCGAAAGCGTTTTGTGGGAGAAGTTACTTATCCTATGCTTTCGAATCTTCCCTTCTCTAGCGACCGCAAGTGGGGAGCAATGGAATTAGAAGGTTTGGGAACAGTTTTCTTAGGGGCACCTGAGATGTTGCTGGACTCAGAAGTCCCTGAAGCCAGAGAGGCCTTGGAGAGAGGTTCACGTGTCTTGGTCTTAGCGCTCAGTCAGGAGAAACTAGACCATTACAAGCCACAGAAACCATCTGATATTCAGGCTCTAGCCTTGCTGGAAATCTTGGACCCCATTCGGGAGGGAGCAGCAGAGACGCTGGACTATCTCCGTTCTCAGGAAGTAGGACTCAAGATTATCTCTGGTGACAATCCAGTTACGGTATCCAGTATTGCCCAGAAGGCTGGTTTTGCGGACTATGACAGTTATGTAGATTGCTCGAAAATTACGGATGAGGAATTGGTTGCTATGGCTGAGGAGACAGCTATTTTCGGACGTGTTTCCCCTCATCAAAAGAAACTCATCATCCAAACGCTGAAAAAAGCGGGTCATACAACGGCTATGACGGGAGACGGAGTCAATGATATTCTGGCCCTTCGTGAGGCGGATTGTTCTATCGTGATGGCTGAGGGAGATCCTGCGACTCGTCAGATTGCAAATCTGGTTCTCTTGAACTCTGACTTTAATGATGTTCCTGAGATTCTCTTTGAAGGTCGTCGGGTGGTCAATAACATTGCCCACATCGCCCCGATTTTCTTGATAAAGACCATCTATTCTTTCTTGCTCGCAGTTATCTGTATCGCCAGTGCTTTACTAGGTCAGTCTGAGTGGATCTTGATTTTCCCATTTATTCCAATCCAGATTACCATGATTGACCAGTTCGTGGAAGGTTTCCCACCATTCGTTTTGACTTTTGAGCGAAATATCAAACCTGTCGAGCCAAACTTCCTCAGAAGATCCATGCTTCGTGCCCTACCAAGTGCTCTCATGGTCGTCTTCAGCGTACTCTTTGTGAAAATATTTGGAAGTAGCCAAGGTTGGTCTGAGTTAGAAATCTCAACCCTACTCTATTATCTCTTGGGGTCAATTGGTTTCTTATCTGTATTTAGAGCCTGCATGCCATTCACTCTCTGGCGTGTCCTCTTGATTGTTTGGTCAGTAGGAGGCTTCCTAGCCACAGCTCTCTTCCCAAGAATTCAAAAATTGCTTGAAATTTCGACCTTAACAGGACAAACATTACCTGTTTATGGTGTCATGATGTTGGTCTTTACCGTGATTTTCATCCTGACTAGTCGCCATCAAGCCAGAAAATAAAGAAAGGCTGCAATCTGTGGATTGTGGTCTTTTTAGGTGCAAGTTTGCTAGCTGAAATGTGGTATAATAAGAGGTAATAGAGTTTTGGAAAGTGAGAGAAGATGATTTCAAAGAGATTAGAATTAGTGGCGTCTTTTGTGCCGCAGGGAGCCATTTTACTAGATGTGGGGAGTGACCATGCTTATTTGCCTATCGAGTTAGTCGAAAGAGGAAAAATCGAAAGCGCCATTGCAGGTGAAGTTGTGGAAGGACCTTATCAGTCTGCTGTCAAAAATGTTGAGGCCCACGGCTTAAAGGAGAAAATCCAAGTTCGTTTAGCCAATGGCTTGGCAGCCTTTGAAGAGGCAGATCAGGTATCGGTCATCACCATTGCTGGCATGGGAGGTCGTTTGATTGCTAGGATTTTAGAAGAAGGCTTGGACAAGTTAGCTAATGTAGAGCGTTTGATTCTCCAGCCCAATAATCGTGAGGACGATTTGCGTATCTGGTTGCAAGATAACGATTTTCAGATTGTGGCAGAAAGCATTCTAGAAGAAGCTGGCAAGTTTTACGAGATTTTGGTGGTGGAAGTAGGACAAATGAAGCTATCAGCCAGTGATGTTCGCTTTGGTCCTTTTTTGTCCAAAGAAGTCAGCCCAGTCTTTGTTCAAAAATGGCAAAAAGAAGCTGCTAAGCTAGAATTTGCTCTCGGGCAAATTCCAGAAAAAAATCTGGAGGAACGTCAAGTTCTAGTAGATAAAATTCAAGCCATCAAGGAGGTACTCCATGCTAGCAAGTGAAGTAATTAACGCATATGAAGCCTTTTGCCCTCAGGAATTTTCCATGGAGGGAGACAGTCGTGGCCTGCAAATTGGCACTTTGGACAAGGATATCCAAAGTGTCATGGTGGCTCTCGATATTCGTGAAGAAACGGTGGCTGAAGCCATTGAAAAGGGTGTAGACTTGATTATTGTCAAGCACGCGCCGATTTTCCGTCCGATCAAGGATTTGGTAGTTAGCCGTCCACAAAATCAGATTTACATTGATCTGATAAAGCATGATATCGCAGTTTATGTCAGCCATACCAATATTGACATCGTTGAAAATGGCCTCAATGACTGGTTCTGTCAGATGCTAGGCATCGAGGAGACGACTTATCTACAGGAGACAGGTCCTGAACGTGGAATTGGACGTATTGGAAATGTTCAGCCTCAGACATTTGGGGAATTGGCCCAGCATGTCAAGCAAGTCTTTGGCTTAGATAGCCTGCGATTGGTGCATTATCAAGAGAGTGATTTGCAGAAGCCTATTTCAAGAGTGGCCATCTGTGGTGGAAGTGGGCAGTCATTCTATAAGGACGCTTTGGCAAAAGGGGCAGATGTTTATATCACTGGTGATATTTATTACCATACTGCCCAGGATATGCTGTCTGATGGTTTGTTGGCATTGGATCCAGGCCACTATATCGAAGTGCTTTTTGTGGAAAAAATCGCAGCACTCCTTACTCAATGGAAGGCAGAGAAGGGCTGGTCTATTGATATTTTGCCTAGTCAAGCATCGACCAATCCTTTCCACCATATCTAGTTAGAAGGTGAAGACAATGAAAAAAGTTGCCATTATTGGAGCAGGAATTGTGGGGGCAACAGCTGCCTACTACCTCTCGAAAGAAAGTGATCTAGAAGTAACTGTCTTTGACCATGGACAAGGTCAGGCTACCAAGGCCGCAGCAGGAATTATCAGTCCGTGGTTGTCCAAACGCCGTAATAAAGCCTGGTACAAGATGGCGCGCTTGGGAGCTGACTTTTATGTGGATTTATTAGCTGATTTAGAGAAGTCAGGGCAAGAAATTGACTTTTACCAGCGTTCGGGAGTCTTTCTCCTGAAAAAGGATGAAACTAAGTTGGAAGAACTCTATGAACTAGCCCTCCAGCGCAGAGAAGAATCTCCCTTGATAGGGCAATTAGCCATTCTGGACCCAGCATCAGCTAATGAATTATTCCCTGGCTTGCAGGGATTTGATCACTTGCTCTATGCTTCTGGTGGAGCGAGAGTAGATGGTCAACTCTTAGTGACTCGTTTGCTGGAAGCCAGCCATGTCAAGCTGGTCAAAGAAAAAGTGACTCTGACACCTTTAGCATCAGGCTACCAGATTGGCGAAGAGGTGTTTGATCAGGTTATTTTGGCGACGGGAGCTTGGTTGGGACACCTGTTAGAGCCTTTAGGTTATGAAGTAGATGTTCGTCCCCAAAAGGGGCAACTCCGAGATTATCAGCTTGCCCAAGACATGGAAGCTTACCCTGTTGTTATGCCCGAAGGGGAGTGGGATTTGATTCCTTTTGCAGGTGGGAAATTGTCCTTAGGCGCTACTCATGAAAATGACATGGGATTTGATTTGACGGTAGATGAAACCTTACTCCAACAAATGGAGGAAGCAGCCTTGCCCCATTATCCAGTTTTATCTAAAGCGACTTCAAGGACTGAGCGTGTGGGAATCCGTGCCTATACCAGTGATTTCTCACCTTTCTTTGGGCAAGTACCTGGCTTAGCAGGTGTCTATGCTGCTAGTGGACTAGGTTCATCAGGCCTCACAACGGGTCCTATCATTGGTTACCACCTAGCCCAACTGGTTCAAGGTAAGGAATTGACCTTGGACCCAGCAAACTATCCAATTGAAAACTATGTCAAACGAGTAAAAAGCGAATAAGAATTTTACTGAAATTTTAGCTTAGCTTCTAGGATTGTAAATGACATTCCCTATCAAAAATGGTAAAATAAGAAAAAATCCGAGAATCGAGGAACAAAGATGCAAGAAAAGATTTTGGTAACAGGTGGAGCTGGTTTTATCGGAACCCACACAGTTATTGAGTTAATCCAAGCAGGTCATCAGGTTGTTGTGGTGGATAACCTTGTTAATAGTAACAGAAAAAGTTTAGAAGTTGTTGAAAGAATCACAGGAGTTGAAGTTCCTTTCTATGAGGCAGATATCCGTGACACAGATACCCTCAGAGATATTTTCAAGCAAGAAGAACCAACAGGGGTCATTCACTTTGCTGGTTTGAAGGCTGTTGGCGAATCAACACGTATCCCTCTTGCCTACTATGATAATAATATCGCTGGAACTGTTAGTCTTTTGAAGGTCATGGAAGAAAACAACTGTAAAAACATCATTTTCAGTTCTTCTGCGACAGTTTACGGGGATCCGCACACAGTACCCATCTTGGAAGATTTCCCACTTTCAGTGACCAACCCATATGGCCGCACCAAGCTTATGCTAGAGGAAATTTTGACGGATATTTACAAAGCAGACTCAGAATGGAATGTGGTTTTGCTTCGTTACTTTAACCCAATCGGAGCGCATGAGAGTGGTGATTTAGGAGAAAATCCAAATGGTATTCCAAACAATCTTTTGCCATATGTAACTCAAGTAGCTGTTGGAAAATTAGAGCAAGTGCAAGTGTTTGGAGACGATTACGATACGGAAGACGGAACTGGTGTTCGTGACTATATCCACGTTGTCGATTTGGCTAAAGGTCACGTTGCAGCTCTGAAAAAAATTCAAAAAGGTTCAGGTCTAAACGTTTATAACCTTGGAACAGGTAAAGGCTACTCAGTTCTTGAAATTATCCAAAATATGGAAAAAGCAGTGGGACGCCCAATTCCTTACCGCATCGTAGACCGTCGCCCAGGGGATATCGCAGCCTGCTATTCAGATCCTGCAAAAGCCAAAGCAGAACTGGGCTGGGAAGCAGAACTCGACATCACCCAAATGTGTGAAGACGCATGGCGTTGGCAAAGCAAGCATCCAAATGGATTTGAAGACTAAGATGGTGATGTCAATCATTGTCCCCTGTTTAAACGAAGAGGAAGTACTTCCTCTTTTTTATCAGGCTTTGGAAGCTTTACTTCCAGATTTGGAAACAGAAATCGAGTATGTCTTTGTCGATGATGGATCGAGTGATGGGACCTTGGAACTCTTAAAGGCCTATCGAGAACAAAATCCGGCAGTGCATTATATTTCTTTCTCACGAAATTTTGGCAAAGAAGCAGCTCTCTATGCAGGCTTACAATATGCGACAGGAGATTTGGTGGTGGTGATGGATGCAGACCTCCAAGATCCTCCTAGTATGTTGCTTGAGATGAAAGCTCTACTAGACAAAAATGCAGACTTGGACTGTGTTGGAACACGCAGAACCAGTCGAGGGGGAGAACCCTTCTTTCGCAGTTTCTGTGCTAATCTCTTTTATCGTCTTATGCAAAAAATTAGCCCAGTAGCCTTGCCCTCAGGTGTCCGTGATTTTCGCATGATGAGACGGTCTGTAGTCGATGCTATTTTAAGCTTGACCGAGTCCAATCGTTTTTCAAAGGGGCTCTTTGCCTGGGTGGGTTTCAAAACCTACTATTTGGACTATCCAAATGTCGAAAGGCAGGCTGGTAAGACCAGTTGGGGTTTTAGGCAACTCTTTTTCTACTCCATGGAAGGAATCGTGAATTTTTCAGATTTTCCCTTGATTATCGCCTTTGTGGCTGGTCTCCTATCTTGTTTCATTTCTCTACTGATGACCTTTTTTGTTGTGGTTCGGACTCTCATTTTGGGCAATCCGACATCAGGTTGGACCTCTCTGATGGCTGTTATTCTCTTTCTTGGAGGCATTCAACTCTTGACCATTGGGATTCTCGGCAAGTACATCAGTAAGATTTATCTAGAGACTAAAAAAAGACCACTTTATCTTATCAAAGAAAAAAGCGACCTTCCTGATTTTACAGAAAAAAATAAAGTGAAAAGACTATAATTTTACATGGAAATGTGCTAAACTAGAGGGAGTGGATTATCGCCATTGATTTAGGCTTCCTGGTTTCCAATCAGGGCGCGAGTTGGGCAATTTTTAACAGCCTCTAAGACGTCCTGACTAGGAGAAATTTCTTTTTCCAGTTGGTCAGGGTCATCGTAAAAACGCACGATTCCATTATCGTGGTAATCAAATAAATCAGAATAAGTTTGGCAAAGCCCACAGGCGATACATCGTTTAGGTATAAGTGTGATTTTCATATTTATATTGTAATAAGAAAAGTAAAAAAAAACAAGGAGTAGGGTATGGAAAAAGAACCGTGGCAAGAAGATATTTATGATCAAGAAGAATCAAGAGCAGAGCGTCGTAAGAGAACTCAAGGCAGAGATGTAGTGGCCAATCGTGTCTTGACGATTTTAGCTAGTATTTTCTTCGTGATTGTAGTCGTGATGATTATTGTTCTTATCTATCTATCAACGGGGGGGAGTAATCGCACAGCAGCCTTGAAAGATTTTCATGATTCAGATGCAAATGTAGTACAGATTTCATCTTCTAGTAGTTCCCAGCCTGAACAGAGTTCAGAATCTTCTTCTGAACACTCGGAGGAAGCTACAGATCCAGAAGGGACGACAAAAGTCTTAGCTGGAGAAGGAGAAGCAGCCATTGCCGCTCGCGCTGGGATTTCGATTGCTCAGTTAGAAGCCTTAAATCCTAGTCATATGGCTACAGGGTCTTGGTTTGCTAATCCAGGTGATGTTGTCAAAATCAAATAGGAGTTGATATGAAAACAATTCAAATTGCTATTGACGGCCCTGCTTCAAGTGGTAAGAGTACGGTCGCAAAGATTATTGCTAAAGACTTTGGATACACCTACCTAGATACAGGTGCTATGTATCGTGCGGCGACCTATATGGCTCTCAAGAACCAGTTAGGAGTAGAAGAAGTTGAAGCACTTCTAGCCTTATTGGACCAGCATCCAATCAGTTTTGGACGTTCAGAAACTGGAGAACAACTTGTCTTTGTAGGAGATGTGGATATTACCCATCCTATCCGTGAAAATGAAGTGACCAATCATGTTTCAGCCATTGCGGCAATTCCTCAAGTGCGTGAGAAACTAGTTTCCCTCCAACAAGAAATTGCCCAACAAGGCGGTATTGTCATGGACGGTCGCGATATTGGGACTGTTGTATTGCCCCAAGCAGAATTGAAAATTTTCCTAGTAGCTTCTGTTGATGAGAGAGCAGAGCGCCGTTACAAGGAAAATATTTCCAAGGGAATTGAAACAGACCTTGAAACTCTAAAAGAGGAAATTGCTGCGCGTGATTACAAGGATAGTCATCGTGAGACTTCACCTCTTAAACAAGCAGAGGATGCTGTCTACCTTGATACAACTGGTTTGAACATTCAAGAAGTAGTTGAAAAAATCAAAGCAGAAGCTGAAAAAAGAATGTAGATGTTGGAAAGCCGATAGATTGATATCGGTTTTTTCTAAATTTGTCAAAATACTGATTTTAAGGTATAATAGTTGCTGTTCGAGAAATTTTGATTTTCAAAGAATAGTGAATGATGATAAGGAGAAAACATGAACAACCTACCAAATTGCCCAAAATGTAACTCAGAGTATGTCTACGAAGACGGTGCCCTACTGGTTTGCCCAGAGTGTGCTTATGAGTGGAATCCTGCTGAAGTTGCAGATGTAGAAGAGGGCCTTGTTGCTGTCGATGCCAACGGAAATAAATTGGCTGACGGTGATACTGTTACCCTCATCAAGGACTTGAAAGTAAAAGGTGCGCCAAAAGATTTGAAACAAGGGACGCGCGTGAAGAATATCCGCATCGTAGAAGGCGACCACAATATCGACTGTAAAATTGATGGCTTTGGTGCCATGAAACTTAAATCAGAGTTTGTGAAGAAAATTTAAGCATGTCAAAACACTATAAACTTGTATTTTATAGCCGTATCTTCTTGTTTCTAGCGGCTTTTACGGGAGTTTATCTTGAAATCGCCAAGCATGGTGGATTTGGGATGTTACTCTATTATACGGTTCTGTCAAATCTGTTAGTAGCGATTTTTACGCTCTATCTCCTAAAGGTTATGAGCCGTTTAGGTGAAAATTGGCAAAGGCCAAGTCTCTTGCGCTTAAAAGGTGGGCTCACCATGAGTATCATGATTACCTGTGTGATTTACCATTTCCTCTTGGCGCCCATTGCGACTAATTTCTATACTCTGGAAAATTTCCTTTGCCACTATATCGTTCCCCTCTGGTTTTTAGCAGATACCCTCTTTTTTGACAAACAGGGTCAATACAAAATCTGGGATCCAGTTGTGTGGACGATTTTACCCTTGCTGTATATGATTTTTGCTCTTTTTAATGGCTTGGTATTGAAACTTGATGTTCCTAATTCTAAGGTCAGTCCCTTCCCTTACTTCTTTTTGAATGTGAACAAGGGTTGGGATGTCGTGTTCAAGTGGTGTCTGATTATCTTTGTTGCCTATATGGTGGCAGGATTTATCTTCTACTTTATCAAGCAAATCAAGAGAAAATTATCCTAAGACACAAGGGATTCATTTTCGAGTTTAAGAAGGAGTCTATACACTAAAGAGGCTTCTTCTTTTCTTGCTTGTTTGATAACTATCAAAGAAGTAGAAGATTAAGAGAAATATAGAAAGAGATTTCATGAAACAATTTTTAGAACGGGCCAGTATTTTGGCTCTCTCCCTCGTTTTGATTACATCCTTTTCCATCTCGAGTGCCCTGCCAGCCATGTTTGACTATTATCAAGGATATCCTAAGGAACAAATTGAGCTCTTGGCTAGCTTGCCATCCTTTGGAATCATGATTATGTTACTACTAAATGGTTTCTTAGAAAAAATATTTCCTGAGCGATTACAGATTAGTTTGGGATTGCTGATTTTATCACTGAGTGGAACGGCTCCATTTTGGTATCAAGCCTACCCCTTTGTCTTTGGAACAAGGATTCTTTTTGGTTTGGGTGTTGGGATGATCAATGCCAAGGCCATTTCTATTATCAGTGAACGTTATCAAGGAAAAACGCGAATTCAGATGCTAGGGTTACGCGGTTCTGCAGAGGTTGTTGGGGCTTCTCTCATTACCTTGGCAGTCGGTCAGTTGTTGGCCTTTGGTTGGACAGCTACTTTCTTAGCTTATAGTGCTGGATTTTTGGTGCTGACCCTCTATCTGCTCTTTGTCCCTTATGGAAAAGAAAAGAAAGAAGTCAAGAAAAAAACGAAGGAAGCCAGTCGCTTAACTCGGGAAATGAAGGGCTTGATTTTTATCCTAGCTATCGAAGCGGCAGTTGTAGTTTGTACCAATACGGCTATTACTATTCGTATTCCAAGTTTGATGGTGGAAAGAGGACTTGGAGATGCCCAGTTATCTAGTTTTGTTCTTAGTGTCATGCAGTTGATCGGGATTGTGGCTGGTGTGAGTTTTTCTTTCTTGATTTCTATCTTTAAAGAGAAACTGCTCCTCTGGTCTGGTATTACCTTCGGCTTAGGGCAAATCGTGATTGCCTTGTCTCCATCCTTATGGGTGGTTGTGGCAGGAAGTATTCTTGCTGGTTTTGCCTACAGTGTAGCCTTGACGACGGTCTTTCAACTTGTCTCTGAAAGAATTCCAGCTAAACTACTCAATCAAGCGACCTCATTTGCTGTATTAGGCTGTAGTTTCGGAGCCTTTACGACTCCATTCGTTCTAGGTGCGATTGGCTTACTAACTCACAATGGGATGTTGGTCTTTGCTATCTTAGGATCTTGGTTAATTGTAACCTCTATCTTTGTCATGTACCTACTTCAAAAGAGAGCTTAGGATTGTTTTCCTAAGTTTTTCTTTTTGGAAATATTGTACCCATACAATTATAAATTTTCTAGCTTGTTACGAGACTAATTTCTTGATAAAATAGAAGTTATGACGAGATATAAAGCAACTATTTCCTATGATGGTTACGCCTTTGCTGGTTTTCAGCGCCAGCCTCATGCGCGTAGCGTTCAGGAAGAAATTGAAAAAACCTTGACCAGGTTAAATAAGGGGCAAACAATTACTGTTCACGGTGCTGGTAGGACAGATAGTGGGGTTCATGCTCTGGGACAGGTGATTCATTTTGACCTAGCTTATCAGATGGATGAGGAAAAGCTCCGTTTTGCTTTGGACACCCAGTCTCCTGAAGATATTGATGTGATTTCAATTGAGCTTGTGGCTGATGATTTTCATTGCCGTTATGCAAAACATAGCAAGACATATGAGTTTATCGTAGACAGGGGCCGTCCCAAAAATCCTATGCGCCGTCACTATGCTACTCACTTTCCTTATCCGCTTGACGTGGAACGCATGCAGATTGCAATCAAAAAGCTAGAGGGAACCCATGATTTCACTGGCTTTACAGCCTCTGGGACTAGTGTAGAGGATAAGGTTCGCACCATTACAGAAGCTAGTCTCAGGGTTGATGAGACAGGCCAGTTTTTGACTTTTACCTTTTCAGGAAATGGTTTCTTGTATAAGCAGATTCGCAATATGGTGGGGACTCTTCTCAAAATCGGCAATAACCGCATGCCAGTAGAGCAGATTGACCTGATCTTAGAGAAAAAGGACAGGCAACTTGCAGGTCCCACTGCAGCACCTAATGGTTTGTATTTAAAGGAGATTCGTTATGAAGAATAATCGTATTTTAGCACTTTCAGGAAATGATATTTTTAGTGGTGGTGGTTTGTCCGCTGATTTGGCTACCTATACCTTAAACGGCTTGCATGGCTTTGTAGCAGTGACTTGTTTGACAGCCTTGACAGAAAAAGGATTTGAAGTCTTTCCAACTGACGATACCATTTTTCAACATGAATTAGATAGCTTGCGTGATGTGGAATTTGCAGGGATTAAGATTGGTCTTTTACCAACTGTCAGTGTGGCTGAGAAGGCCTTGAACTTTATCAAACAACGTCCAGGAGTGCCTGTGGTTCTGGATCCTGTCTTGGTCTGCAAGGAAACGCACGACGTAGCAGTTAGTGAACTCTGCCAAGAGTTGATTCGCTTTTTCCCTCATGTCAGTGTGATTACGCCTAACCTCCCAGAAGCAGAATTATTAGCTGGTCAGGAAATCAAAACCTTGGAAGATATGAAAACTGCAGCACAGAAATTGCATGACTTAGGAGCGCCAGCAGTCATTATCAAGGGAGGCAATCGCCTTAGTCAAGACAAGGCTATGGATGTCTTTTATGACGGACAAAAATTTACAGTCCTAGAAAATCCTGTCATCCAAGGCCAAAATGCTGGTGCAGGTTGTACCTTTGCCTCTAGCATTGCCAGTCACCTAGTCAAAGGTGATGAACTTTTACCAGCAGTAGAAAGCTCTAAGGCTTTCGTTTATCGTTCTATTGCACAAGCAGATCAGTATGGAGTAAGACAATATGAAGCAAACCAAAACAACTAAAATCACCCTTGTATCCCTATTAACCGCCCTTTCTGTGGTTCTAGGCTATTTCTTAAAAATTCCAACACCGACAGGAATTCTAACTCTCTTAGATGCGGGTGTTTTCTTTGCGGCCTTTTACTTTGGTAGTCGTGAAGGAGCTGTAGTCGGAGGCCTAGCAGGTTTCTTGATTGACCTCTTATCAGGCTACCCTCAGTGGATGTTATTTAGCTTGGTCAACCATGGCTTGCAGGGATTTTTCGCAGGATTTAAAGGAAAAACTCAGTGGTTAGGCCTTATCTTAGCAACGATTGCCATGGTAGGGGGTTACGCCTTGGGTTCTACATTGATGAATGGTTGGGCTGCAGCCCTACCAGAAATTTTACCAAATTTCATGCAAAATATGGTAGGGATGATTGTAGGATTTATCCTTAGTCAAAGTATCAAGAAGATTAAGTAATGAGGCTGAGTCAAAAGTCTTTCAAATAAGAAAAACGCATAGTATCAGGTGTTGAAAACTTGATACTATGCGTTTTATTGTGGTAAGATTTTATACTCTTCGAAAATCTCTTCAAACCGCGTCAACGTCGCCTTGCCGTAGATATGGTTACTGACTTCGTCAGTTCTATCCACAACCTCAAAACAGTGTTTTGAGCTGACTTCATCAGTCTTATCTGCAACCTCAAAACATTGTTTTGAGCAACCTGCGGCTAGTTTCCTAGTTTGCTCTTTGATTTTCATTGAGTATTAGATGAATATTAATCAAAATAAAGCAAGTCTTTGCTGGTGTTTGTAAAGAGGTCAAAGCCATCCTTGGTAACAACACCGCAGTCTTCGATACGGACACCGACTTTACCAGGGATATAGATACCTGGTTCAACAGAGAAGCACATGCCTTCTTCGATGACCATGTCGTTTCCTTCCATGATAGATGGGAATTCGTGGACATCCATACCGATACCGTGACCAAGACGGTGGTTGAAGTACTCGCCGTAACCAGCTTTTTCGATGACCTCACGGGCAGCACGGTCCACTTCATGGGCAGTCACACCTGGTTTGATAAAGTCAAGAGCAGCTTGTTGGGCTTCAAGAGTCAAGTTGTAAATGTCTTTCTTGAATTGGTCAGGTTTGCCAACTGCGACTGTACGAGTCATATCTGACGCATAGCCGTTGACTAGAACACCAAGGTCAAAGAGGAGAAGGGCGTTATTTTCAACTTTGTTTGCTGCTGGAATACCATGTGGATTTGCAGCATTATTACCAGTCAAGACCATGGTATCAAAACTCATTTCATAACCTTCACGCTTCATAGCAAAGTCAATTTGGGCGATGATATCTGTCTCAGTCTTATCAAGAGAAATATTGTCAAAACCAACCTTAACAGCCTTGTCCGCATAGAGACCTGCAACCATCATTTTTTGCACTTCGTCAGCTGATTTGATGAGGCGCATGCGTTGGATACGAGGAGTGAGGTTTTCAAACTCAGCAGTTTCAAAGACTATTTTCAAGCCATGATATTTGGTCAAGATAAGATTGTCAAATTCAACAGCGACACGTTTGAAGTCAAGTTGTGGAAGAGCATGTTTCATTTTTTGCCATGGATTTTCAGAATCCACATAGCCCACAACTGGGAAGGAAACAGTGCTGCTTGCACGCTCAACTTCAAGGGCTGGCACAAAGAGGAGAGGTTCCTGATCTGCTAGGATAAAAAGGAACATCTGGCGTTCATGGGGATCACTGTAAAAACCAGTGAGGTAATTGATTGTGACGGGGTCAGATACGACAGCGACGTCTAGTTTTTCTGATTCAAGATATGTTACGATTTGTTGTAATTTAGACATATGCTACCTTCTTTCTACTCCTCTATTTTGGCAAAAAATGAGAGAAAATGCAAGGGAGAAGGGTAAAAGAACAGACAAAAAGAACTCCGACAAGATAACGGAGTTCTTTGATATAGTTTCACTTCGTTTAAGAAAAGTCAGCTTTGCTTTTGATGTCGCTGTATTCCTCAGCGATTTCTTGGCTGAGAATGTCCTCATAAGCAGGGAGTTGAATGTCCTGACCATATTTCTTCTTGAGGGCAGTAGTGACCAGGCGATAAGCTAGATTGGCATTACGAGAGAGGATAGGTCCGTGGAAGTAGGAACCAAAGACATTCTTATAATGAACCCCTTCGCCGACTTTTTCTTCGTTATTTCCATTTCCATAGACAACCTGTCCCAGTGGTTTTTGGTCATCTGAGAGGAAGGTACGGCCCTGATGGTTTTCAAATCCATAGTAGGTTTCATCGAAATCTTCATTATGAATCTTGATGTCACCGATAAAACGGTTATTGGTCTGGTTGAGGGTGTAGTGGCCCATAACCCCTAGCCCTTCGATGCGTTTGCCTGAAGCTTCAATATAATATTGCCCCAATAGTTGGAAACCACCGCAGATAGCGAGAACCACACCGTCGTTTTGGATGTAGTTGTCAATGCTCTCTTTTTTAGCAGGTAGGTCGTCTGCAATAATACTTTGTTCAAAGTCTTGACCGCCACCGAAAAAGGCAATGTCGTAGTGATTTTCATCAAAGTTATCATGGAGAGAAACGATGTCAACCGTCACATGGGCTCCCAGTTTTTCAGCCACATACTTGAGCATGAGGATGTTTCCATTGTCCCCATAGGTATTCATGAGATTTCCGTAGAGGTGGGCAATGTTGAGCTGATAGGGGTAATTGCCAGCTTTTGAGGAAAGTGAGGTATAAATCATTAGTTCATCTCCTTTCTAACAATCTGACGACTAGCCAGCAGTTCGCGGAACTCCAGCATAGCAGTATAGGTAGCCAGAATATAAGCATGCTTGCAGTCTTGGTTCTCAATGGTCTTAAGAACTTGTTCCAGACTACTTGTTTCAGTGATTTTCTCAGCTGGATAGCCTGTTACTCGTAGACGACGTGCAATTTCAGAATGGCGAACACCGCCAGAGTTGATTTCAGGGATGTCCATCTCAGTGATTTGTTCAAAATCAGCATCCCAGATCCAGCTTGTATCAATTCCGTCTGCATAGTTAGCGTTAAGGAGGACAGATAGGCTAAATGGATAAGGTGCTAGTTTAATCATTTCGATAGCTTGAGTTGCACCGACTGGATTTTTAATTAAGACAAGGGTACATTCCTTGTCACCGATATGGAAGGTTTCTTGGCGTCCAAAGACAGCACGGCTCTTATCAAATCCCTGCTTGATGAGTTGGGAATCGGCACCGAGGAAACGAGCAATAGCAACCGCAGCTAGGGCGTTGTAGATATTGTAGAGACCACCGATTTGAATACCGTATTCTTGTCCGTCAATGATAAAGCGAGAGCGATTATTGGTCAACTCAACTAGTTCTGTCAAGCGATAGTCGAGATCAGGACGTTTACATCCGCAGCCTTCACAGATATAGGCACCCAAATTTGCATAGGTATTGTGCTCGTATTTGAGGATGCCTTGACAGTCAGGACAGAGAATCCCTTCGGTATTATAGTGAGCCAGCTGGGCTGGACCTTTCTCCAAGTCAAAACCAAAATACTGTACAGGATTTGGAATAGCTGGCTTGTAGAAAAGAGGACTGTCACCATTTAGGAGAACAGTAGCCGTAGGCACCTTACGAATAGCATCCAAAATCATCTTGTAAGTTGTGTAAATCTCACCATAGCGGTCCATCTGGTCACGGAAGATATTGGTGATAACAAATAAGCTTGGTTGGATATAGTCACAGATACGAGATAGACTGGCCTCGTCGATTTCTAGAACGGCAATATTTTTCCCAGTTTTAGACGATTTGGCTGTTAAGAAGGTTGTCGCAATCCCTGTAATCATGTTGGCACCGCTTGGGTTGGTCAGAACTTGACCATAAACCTCTTTTAAAATGCCGACAGTGAGAGCAGTTGTCAAGGTTTTTCCGTTAGTTCCAGTGACCACGACAATCTCGTAGTTCTTAGCTAGGTTTTGTAAAATATCTTTATCAAATTGAAGGGCGACTTTCCCTGGGAGCGTACTTCCACGTCCAAGACGGCTTAAAACGAAGTGGGAAGAACGCCCAGCAAGAAGGCCCAAAGTAGTTTTTAAGTTCATGTTTCTATTATATCACAAAAGAGGGAAAAGACAGATTTGGTGTTTCGCAGAAGCAAAAACAGCCCGAAGAGGGCTGTTTGATACGATTAAATCTCAACTTAAATTGCAAACAAGTCATTCAAGTTTTCAGCCAAGGTTGGGTGAGTGAAGATTTGTTTTGTGAAGTAAGTGTAAGGAATCTTGTTGTCCATAGCAACAGTGATGATGTTGATGATTTCTTGAGAACCTTCTGAGAAGATGCTTGCTCCAAGAATTTCTTTTGTTTCAGTATTAACAACAGCTTTGAAAGCTCCGCGAAGGTCTCCGTTTACGTGACCACGAGGCATGGCTGCAACAGGGATTTCTTTCACTGCGTATGGAAGTTTCAAATCAGCTGCTTGGCTTTCAGTCAAACCAACTTGTGAAAGTGCAGGTGTGATAAACATGGTGTTTGGTACATTGAGACGGTCTTCAAGTGTGTAGCTGCCATCTCCAGCAAGGTAGCTGTAAACAACACGGAAGTCATCAAGTGAAATGTAGGTAAATTGAAGGCCACCGTTGACATCTCCAACTGCAAAGACACCAGGAACGTTTGTTTGACAATGTTTATCTACTTTAATAGCACCACGTTCAGTTAGTTCAATATCTGTATTTTCAAGTTGAAGTGGTTCTACATTTGGTTTGCGTCCAGTTGCGTAAAGAAGGGCGTCGAAACGGTAAGTTTCATTTTCAGTTACGACAAGGACTTGGTCACCGTCATTTTTAATTTCAGTAGTACGGATATTTTGAAGCAATTCAATACCGTCTTCTTCCATGTATTGTTTAGCAAGAGCTGCGATGGAAGGTTCTGCACGAGGAAGGAAAGTATCCAAGGCATCTAGGACTGTAACCTTGCTTCCAAGTTTGTTGTAAAGGCCAGCAAATTCAAGACCGATATTTCCACCACCAAGGACTCCAAGGTTTTCAGGCAATTTGTCCAAGTTTTGGATACCTGTTGAGTCAAAGACGTTTTTGCTTGTAGCAAGTCCAGGGATTGGCAAAACATTTGAAACAGCACCAGTGTTGATGACGATTGTTTCAGCAGTCAGTTCTTTCTTTTCATCACCAGCTTGGATTTCGATGACTTTATTTGAAAGGAAGTGAGCTTCCGCATCAAAGATGTCCACGCCTGTACCAGCAACAGTAGCATAGTTTTTACCGTTGAGGCGACCAGTGATAGTGTTTTTGGTAGCAATCACTTCTTCAAAAGACAAGTCTTTCTCAGCAGCAACTAGCAAAGTTTTAGTTGGGATACAACCAATGTTGATACAAGTTCCACCGTACATATCTTTGCTACGTTCAACGAGGGCAACTTTTTTGCCAGCTGAAGCCAATTTACCTGCTAGTGTTTTACCAGCTTTACCAAATCCGATAACGATTAAATCATAAGTTAACATTTAGAGTTCCTCCTATTCGAATTTCATTCTAGCACAAGAAAAAAACTTTTGCACAATTCTGCTACGCTTTAAAAAAGTTTATGAAATAGTGGAAATTATAGACTTACTTTCTCAAAAAAATCGTTTACATGACTTTATCGACGGATTAGGCTATCTTTTGCTTCTCTCTTGTGTTATACTAGATAGGTTGCAAAGAAAACAGTACTTTTCTTTTGTGGAAAAGAAGCAACACGATTTTATATCCAGTATATGAAAATACGTCATAAAAAGAAAAGTATAAACTAAGCCCTATAGGGTGGCTTCGCACCACCTTTAGAAAGAAGAATAACGTGAAATTTAATGAATTAAACTTGTCTGCTGATTTGCTAGCAGAGATTGAAAAAGCTGGTTTTGTAGAAGCCAGTCCGATCCAAGAACAAACCATTCCCTTGGCCCTTGAAGGCAAGGACGTTATCGGTCAAGCTCAGACTGGTACAGGAAAAACTGCAGCCTTTGGCTTGCCTACCCTTGAAAAAATCCGTACAGAAGAGGCGACCATCCAAGCCTTGGTCATCGCTCCAACTCGTGAACTCGCTGTCCAAAGTCAAGAAGAACTCTTCCGCTTTGGTCGTAGTAAGGGAGTCAAAGTCCGCTCAGTATATGGCGGTTCAAGCATTGAAAAACAAATTAAGGCTCTTAAATCTGGTGCCCATATCGTGGTGGGAACTCCAGGTCGCCTCTTGGACTTGATTAAACGCAAGGCCTTGAAATTACAAGATATTGAAACTCTTATCCTTGACGAAGCGGATGAAATGCTCAACATGGGCTTCCTTGAAGATATCGAAGCTATCATTTCTCGTGTCCCTGAAAACCGTCAAACTTTGCTTTTCTCAGCAACTATGCCAGATGCCATCAAACGTATCGGTGTTCAGTTTATGAAAGAACCTGAGCATGTGAAGATTGCGGCTAAGGAATTGACAACAGAATTGGTTGACCAATACTATATCCGAGTTAAAGAACAAGAAAAATTTGATACCATGACACGTCTTATGGATGTGGAACAGCCTGAGCTTGCTATCGTATTTGGTCGTACAAAACGCCGTGTAGATGAATTGACTCGTGGTTTGAAAATCCGTGGCTTCCGTGCAGAAGGAATTCATGGAGACCTAGACCAAAACAAACGTCTTCGTGTCCTTCGTGACTTTAAAAATGGCAATCTTGATGTTTTGGTTGCGACAGACGTTGCAGCGCGTGGCTTGGATATTTCAGGTGTTACCCATGTCTATAACTACGATATTCCACAAGATCCTGAAAGTTATGTTCACCGTATCGGTCGTACAGGTCGTGCTGGTAAGTCAGGTCAGTCGATTACTTTCGTATCACCAAATGAAATGGGCTACCTCCAAATTATTGAAAACTTGACTAAGAAACGTATGAAAGGCCTCAAACCTGCAAGTGCAGAAGAAGCCTTCCAAGCTAAAAAACAGGTAGCTCTCAAGAAAATTGAACGTGATTTTGCAGATGAGACTATCCGTGCCAACTTTGAGAAATTTGGTAAGGATGCTCGTAAGCTAGCTGCCGAATTTACTCCAGAAGAATTGGCAATGTATATCTTGAGTCTGACTGTTCAAGACCCAGATAGTCTTCCTGAAGTGGAGATTGCACGTGAAAAACCACTGCCATTTAAACCATCAGGTAATGGCTTCGGTGGTAAAGCTAAGGGAGGTCGTCGTGGAGATGACCGTCGTGATAATCGCCGTGGAGACAACCGTCGTGGTCGTCGTGATGATTTCAAAAAAGGAAGTCGTGGCAATGATCGTTTTGATAAGGAAAAACGCTATCGTAAGGAGAATAAAAAACCACGCAATACTTCAAGCGAAAAGCAAACAGGCTTTGTTATTCGTAACAAGGGCGATAAATAAGAAAAAGCGGTTCAAAATGAATCGCTTTTTTATATAAGGAGACCGAATGGAAAAAGAAAGATAAATAAAATAGATATATTATCTTATTGTAATATTATAATACACAAAAATAGGGAGCTTGTCAATAGAAAAGAAGCAATTTAATTAAAAATATTCTTGTTTTTTCAAATTGCAATTAAATAAGCAATTTTCAGATAATAATTGAAAATTCAAGCTGTTTATGTTATAATGATAGCGATTAAATTCGAGGTGAAAAATGGCACATTTATTAGAAAAAACTAGAAAAATTACTTCTATCCTGAAGCGCTCAGAGGAGCAGTTGCAGGAAGAACTTCCCTACAATGCGATTACCCGTCAATTGGCAGATATTATTGACTGTAACGCCTGTATCGTTAATAGCAAGGGACGTCTCCTTGGCTATTTTATGCGTTACAAAACCAATACAGATCGTGTAGAGCAATTCTTCCAAACTAAAATTTTCCCGGATGACTACATTCAAGGTGCGAACATGATCTACGATACAGAAGCTAATCTGACAGTTGATCATGATTTGAGTATTTTCCCTGTGGAAAGTCGTTCTGATTTTCCAGATGGTTTGACGACCATTGCACCGATTCATGTATCAGGGATTCGCCTTGGTTCTTTGATTATTTGGCGCAATGATAAAAAATTCGAAGACGAGGACTTGATTCTTGTTGAGATTGCGAGTACCGTTGTTGGGATTCAACTCCTTAACTTCCAGCGTGAAGAAGATGAGAAAAATATCCGCCGCCGTACTGCTGTTACCATGGCGGTTAATACCCTTTCTTACTCCGAACTCCGTGCTGTTTCAGCAATTTTAGGGGAATTAAATGGAAATGAAGGGCAGTTGACTGCGTCTGTGATTGCAGACCGTATCGGAATCACTCGCTCTGTGATTGTCAATGCCCTTCGCAAACTTGAATCTGCTGGGATTATTGAAAGTCGCTCACTTGGAATGAAGGGAACCTATCTTAAGGTATTGATTTCAGATATTTTTGAAGAAGTGAAGAAAAGAGATTACTAATGACTAAGGCTTTGATTTCGATTGATTATACAGAAGATTTTGTTGCTGATAGTGGGAAGCTGACAGCTGGTGCTCCAGCTCAGGCGATTTCGGATGCCATCAGCAAGGTGACTCGGTTAGCTTTTGAACGCGGAGATTACATCTTTTTTACCATTGATGCTCACGAAGAAAACGATTGTTTTCATCCAGAAAGCAAGCTGTTTCCTCCTCACAATTTGATTGGGACTAGTGGGCGGAATTTATACGGAGATTTGGGGACCTTTTATCAAGAACATGGTTCAGACAGTCGTGTCTTTTGGATGGATAAACGCCATTACTCAGCTTTTTCAGGGACTGACCTGGATATCCGCTTGAGAGAGCGTCGAATTTCTACAGTTATCTTAACAGGAGTCTTGACGGATATTTGTGTCCTGCATACAGCTATAGATGCCTATAATCTAGGATATGATATCGAGATTGTTAAACCAGCTGTTGCTTCCATCTGGCCTGAAAATCATCAATTTGCCCTAGGTCATTTCAAAAATACACTCGGAGCTAAGTTGGTAGATGAAAAACTAAATGAAATTTCAGAGTAATTTGGTTGATGAAATGAAAAATTTTTGAAAAAAAGTGTTGACAAGGATCCCAAAAGTTGATATACTAGTAAAGTAATCGACGCGGGGATGGCGGAATTGGCAGACGCGCAGGACTAAGGATCCTGTGACCGCTTTAGGTCGTGAGGGTTCAAGTCCCTCTCTCCGCATAGGATAAGAGTTAGCTGAGGCTAGCTCTTTTTTTCATCTAGTTAAAGTAGAGCAAAAAAATTTTTGCTCTTTTTTTGTATTTCATAAACATTTCATATTTGGATTTTATAATAGTCTTACAAATATGGAGGTGACAAATGAATCCAATCCAAAGAGCTTGGGCTTATGTCAGCAGAAAACGACTGAGAAGTTTTATTTTATTTCTGATTTTGTTTGTCCTATTGGCTGGAATTTCAGCCTGTTTGACTCTGATGAAGTCCAACAAAACAGTTGAAACCAATCTTTACAAATCACTCAATACTTCTTTTTCTATCAAAAAGATAGAAAATGAGCAGACCTTCAAGTTGTCAGACCTAGCATCCGTGAGCAAGATTAAGGGACTGGAAAATGTTTCTCCTGAACTCGAGACGGTCGCAAAATTAAAAGACAAGGAAGCGGTGAGTGGCGAGCAGAGCGTGGAGCGTGATGATTTGTCAGCTGCAGACAAAAACTTGGTTAGCTTAACAGCTCTTGAGGATTCATCCAAGGATGTCACCTTTACCAGTTCAGCTTTCAATCTAAAAGAAGGGCGACACCTTCAAAAAGGGGATTCAAAGAAAATCATCATCCACGAAGAGTTGGCTAAGAAGAACGGTCTTTCCCTTCATGATAAGATTGCCTTAGATGCTGGTCAGTCAGAAGCTGGGAAAGGACAAACTGTCGAGTTTGAAATCGTCGGAATCTTCTCTGGTAAAAAACAAGAGAAATTTACAGGCTTGTCTTCCGACTTCAGTGAAAACCAGGTCTTTACAGACTATGAAAGTAGCCAAACCCTTTTGGGCAATACTGAACCTCAAGTTAGTGCAGCGCGCTTCTATGTAGAAAATCCTAAGGAAATGGACGAACTCATGAAGCAGGTAGAAAACTTGTCTTTGGAGAATCAAGGCTATCAAGTCGAAAAGGAAAACAAGGCTTTTGAACAAATCAAAGACTCAGTTGCTACCTTCCAAACCTTTCTGACCATCTTCCTTTATGGGATGTTGATAGCTGGAGCAGGGGCTTTGATTTTGGTCTTGTCTCTCTGGTTGAGGGAAAGGGTCTACGAAGTGGGAATTTTACTGGCACTTGGAAAAGGCAAGAGCTCAATCTTCCTACAATTCTGTTTAGAGGTAGTTTTGGTATCTCTCGGAGCTTTGCTTCCAGCATTTGTTGCAGGAAATGCAATCACATCTTACCTACTCCAAACACTACTAGCAAGTGGAGATCAGGTAAGCTTACAAGATACACTAGCCAAAGCAAGCAGTTTATCAACCAGCATCCTATCTTTTGCAGAATCCTATGTTTTTCTAGTTCTGCTTAGTTGCTTATCTGTAGCCCTTTGTTTCCTATTCTTATTTAGAAAATCACCGAAAGAAATTTTATCATCTATTAGTTAAGAAGGAGAAATCATGACTTTATTACAATTACAAGATGTTACCTACCGTTATAAGAATACTGCTGAAGCAGTCCTATATCAGATCAATTATAATTTTGAACCCGGGAAATTTTACAGTATTATTGGTGAGTCAGGAGCAGGGAAATCCACTCTCTTGTCTCTACTGGCTGGTCTAGATAGTCCTGTTGAAGGTTCTATTCTTTTCCAAGGAGAGGACATTCGTAAGAAGGGGTATTCCTACCATCGTATGCACCATATTTCCCTGGTCTTTCAAAATTATAACTTGATAGATTATCTTTCTCCACTGGAAAATATCCGCTTGGTCAACAAAAAGGCAAGCAAGGATACACTTCTTGAGCTTGGTTTGGATGAAAGTCAGATCAAGCGGAATGTTCTCCAGTTATCAGGTGGTCAACAGCAACGTGTTGCCATTGCTCGTAGTTTGGTATCAGAAGCTCCAGTTATTCTTGCAGATGAGCCAACGGGAAATCTGGACCCTAAAACTGCTGGAGATATTGTTGAACTGCTCAAATCACTTGCCCAGAAAACAGGTAAATGTGTGATCGTCGTCACCCACAGCAAAGAAGTGGCACAAGCGTCAGATATTACACTTGAATTGAAGGATAAGAAACTGACTGAAACTCGCAATACTACAAAATAAGATGAGCTTGTTTTGATAGAATTATAAAACAAAATCTAGAAAGGGAACCTATGTTACACAACGCATTTGCCTATGTTACAAGGAAGTTTTTCAAATCGATTGTCATCTTCCTGATTATTCTCCTCATGGCGAGCTTGAGTTTAGTCGGCTTGTCAATCAAGGGTGCAACTACCAGAGCTTCTCAGGAGACTTTTAAAAATATCACCAACAGTTTCTCCATGCAAATCAATCGTCGCGTCAATCAAGGGACGCCACGTGGTGCTGGGAATATTAAGGGTGAGGACATCAAAAAAATCACCGAAAACAAGGCCATTGAGTCTTATGTGAAACGTATCAACGCTATCGGAGATTTGACTGGATATGAACTTATCGAAACGCCAGAAACCAAGAAAAATCTGACACCTGACCGTGCCAAACATTTTGGAAGTAGCTTGATGATTACAGGTGTCAATGACTCTTCTAAAGAAGACAAGTTTGTCTCTGGTTCTTATAAGCTGGTCGAAGGTGAGCACCTAACAAACGACGACAAGGACAAGATCCTCATGCACAAGGACTTGGCAGCCAAACACGGCTGGAAAGTAGGGGACAAGGTCAAACTAGACTCTAATATCTACGATGCAGACAATGAAAAAGGAGCCAAGGAAACAGTCGAAGTGACAATCAAGGGACTCTTTGATGGTCATAATAAGTCAGCAGTAACCTACTCACAAGAACTCTATGAAAATACAGCTATCACAGACATTCACACTGCTGCAAAGCTTTATGGCTACACAGAAGACACAGCTATTTATGGGGACGCAACCTTCTTTGTAACAGCGGACAAGAACTTGGATGATGTTATGAAAGAGTTGAATGGTATCAGTGGCATCAACTGGAAGAGCTATACACTCGTTAAGAGCTCCTCTAACTACCCAGCTCTTGAGCAATCCATCTCTGGTATGTACAAGATGGCTAACCTCCTCTTCTGGGGCAGCTTGAGCTTCTCGGTCCTTCTCCTTGCCCTCTTGCTCAGCCTTTGGATCAATGCCCGTCGCAAGGAAGTGGGTATTCTCCTCTCTATCGGTCTCAAGCAGGCAAGTATCTTGGGTCAATTCATCACTGAATCCATCTTGATTGCCATCCCTGCTCTTGTTTCTGCTTACTTCTTAGCTACTTACACAGCGCGTGCAATCGGAAATACTGTTCTTGCCAATGTCACTTCAGGTGTTGCCAAGCAAGCTAGCAAGGCTGCTCAAGCCTCTAACCTTGGTGGTGGTGCAGAGGTAGATGGCTTTAGCAAGACCTTGTCGAGCCTAGATATTTCCATTCAGACATCAGACTTTATCATCGTCTTTGTCCTTGCCTTGGTTCTAGTGGTTCTCGTTATGGCGCTGGCTTCAAGCAATCTCCTAAGAAAACAACCAAAAGAGCTCTTGCTGGATAGTGAATAAATTTGAAAAAATTAGTCTAAAATAGAGACTACATCTTATTTTTCTATTCAAGAATGGTGGATAGAGAATGGCTATTTAACAATTCAAAATAGAGCCGAAAGCAGTGGTGAAAATCATTGCTTTCAGTTTCTTTCTTTGTACTTTAGTGTTTAAATATGATATACTAAAGCTATGGAATTTATTAGAAAGGAATTTCACAATTTATATATGGAATTGTGCATAAAAATCTATAGAAATCTTATCTTGAAAATAGATGGATAAATCTGTAGAAGCCTGCCCATATAGCAAACACAGGCTAGTAGACCTAGGCAGGGTCTACCTTTGAAAATATAGATTAGTGAGGAAAAATAAACATTATGAGACAAACAAATGTTAGAGGGAACTTATCCCTCCGTGGCTTTAGAAAATTGAGAACTGGTGCAATTGTTGCGACAGGTGTGATTTTATTGGGTCTGGGCTTTTTAGCTCCAACTGTTTCAGCTAACGAACAAGATGGTGTTTGGGTAGCCAGAACAGTTGCAGAAGTAAAAGCGGATATTCAACATATAGACAATTTATCACACTACACAATTAAGTGGGGAGATACACTGAGTGCTATTAGTGGAGCAACAGGGCTATCTGTTGATAGTTTGGTTGAGATAAATCGTATTGCAAATAGAGATTTGATTTTTACCAATAATAAATTGTATTTTAGCGAGGAAGCTTTTCTTAAAGATGGAAATACAGAAGTAAAAAGACAGCGAGTGTCGATTGATAATTCTGGTAGCCGTCAAAGTTATGAAGTTGAAACAAAGACAGATACTGTAACTGGAGAGCAAACTACTACTGTTAAACAAACGACACCAGTAGTTGTGGAACCAGCAGCGAGAACAACACCGAAAGCGGAAGAACCAGCAGCAGGCACAACGCCGAAAGCAGAAGAACCAGCAGCAGGCACAACGCCAAAAGCAGAAGCACCAGCACCAGCAGCGGGAACAACACCAAAAGCAGAAGAGCCAGCAGCAGGCACAACACCAAAAGCAGAAGAACCAGTAGCAGGCACAACACCAAAAGCGG
>NZ_AEDU01000013.1 GCF_000148525.1 Streptococcus mitis SK564 | reverse complement strand
GCAGAAGTTCCAGAGTACAGAGGTTTCCTATCCACATTAGGTAATTCTCCAGCTCCTACAGTCGCTAAGCCAGAGTTTACAGGTGGCGTGAATGGTGCGGATGCTGAGATTCATCACCTTCCAGACTTCACAGGCGGAGTGAATGCAGTAACTAGTGTTGTGTATGATGTAGAAAATTATACAGAAGTATTATCTACAGCAGGAGAAGGAAGTTCAGTAGTGAAATCTACTGATAAACAAGTAAATAATAAAGACAGTAAGGATGAAGCAGAAACTAAGCACGTTATCACAGGAATTGCTAGTTCACAACGTATTTTAAAAAATGAAACAGGAAGTATTCAAATTCAAGCTTCAGAAGAAGTATTGAAAAATATGATAGGTATTCAAATGCAAGAAGTTCAAGTTAGTGATTTAAGTTCATTAAACTACAAAGCATTTGATATCAAATTGAAGGATGTAAATGGCAGATATGTTAAACCTGAAGGAAAAGCTCTTGTTACTTTTGCTACAGATCAGTCCGTTGAGAATGTTTATGCTGTAGATCCAGAAGGAAAACTACACACTATTGAATTCGAACAAAAAGATGGAAAGGTTATTTTTGAGACTAATAATTCTAGTATTTATGCGATGACTTTCCGACACTCCATTGACAATCCACCATTTAAAAAGCCTACAGAAGATAACAAGGCTGAGGAACTTTCACTGTCGCCTAAATTGTTATCAACAAATGAAAACTCTGAATCTAATCGATTAGAGAATAAAGTAAGTAATAACGAACAGTCTAAGTTACCAAATACAGGTGAGAATAAATCAATAACAACAGTTTTGCTTGGTTTTGCGGGAATGATCCTCGGAGTACTAATTTCCTATAAACAAAAAGACAGTTAACTTTGTCTGAAATCTCACTTTGAACTTCTATGTTAATCTAAAATAAACCAGTCTGGAGTCCTGTAAAAAGATGGGAATTCTAGACTGGTTTTATTGATATAGAAGTTTATCATAAGATTCGTAATTTTGAGTAATAGATACGGATATTTATGTTATCTGAAACTACTTTCAGAAACAGCTGTTCTATAAAATACTTTTGAAACTGAAATCTATTCTATGACAAAGTATTGAAAGCGCTTAACAAATGGTATATAATGACCTCATAAGAACAAGGAAAAGGAGGGGAGAGGATGCCACAGATTACTAAAGAAGCCTTGATTGAACAAATCAAAGATGGGATTATCGTTTCTTGTCAGGCCCTTCCTCACGAACCGCTTTATACAGAAGCGGGAGGAGTCATTCCCTTGCTGGTCAAAGCGGCTGAGCAAGGTGGAGCAGTCGGTATCCGAGCCAATAGTGTTCGCGATATCAAGGAAATCAAGGAGGTCACAAACCTTCCAATCATTGGGATAATTAAACGAGATTATCCACCGCAAGAACCCTTCATCACTGCTACTATGAAAGAAGTTGATGAATTGGCAGAACTTGATATAGAGGTCATTGCTCTGGATTGTACCAAGCGTGAACGCTATGATGGTTTAGAGATTCAAGAGTTCATTCGTCAGGTTAAGGAAAAATATCCTAACCAGCTCTTGATGGCTGATACAAGTCAAGTGCTTTCGAGGAGGGATTGGCAGCCGTTGAAGCAGGAATTGACTTTGTCGGAACAACCTTATCAGGATACACATCTTACAGTCCAAAGGTGGATGATCCCGATTTTGAATTAATCAAAAAACTCTGTGATGCTGACGTGGATGTCATTGCAGAAGGAAAAATTCATACACCTGAACAAGCCAAACAAATCCTGGGATATGGAGTGCGAGGCATCGTTGTTGGTGGCGCTATTACTAGACCAAAAGAGATTACAGAACGCTTCGTTGCTGGTCTTAAATAAAAAATAAAGAAAGGGGGATTGAGTATGATTATTACTAAAATCAGTCGTTTAGGAACTTATGTGAAAGTAAATCCACATTTTGAAACATTAATAGATTTTCTAGAAAAAACAGGACTAGAAAATTTAACAGAAGGTCCGATTGATATCGATGGTGATCGATTATTTGGGAATTGCTTTACTTATCTAGCAGACGGTCAAGCAGGAGCCTTCTTTGAAACTCACCAAAAATATTTGGATATTCATTTAGTTTTGGAAAACGAAGAAGCCATGGCTGTTACGTCGCCAGAAAATGTAAGCGTTACCCAAGAATATGATGATGAGAAAGATATTGAATTATACACAGGGAAAGTGGAACAGTTAGTTCATTTGAGAGCTGGCGAATGCCTTATCACTTTTCCAGAAGATTTACATCAACCCAAGGTTCGTATAAATGATGAACCTGTGAAAAAAGTTGTCTTTAAAGTTGCGATTTCTTAATGTAGAAAGGGAAGAACAATGAAAAAAATGAGAAAGTTTTTATGTTTAGCTGGAGTTGCGCTAGCAGCCGTTGCCTTGGTAGCTTGTTCAGGAAAAAAAGAAGCTACAACTAGTACTGAACCACCGACAGAATTATCTGGTGAGATTACAATGTGGCACTCCTTTACTCAAGGACCACGTTTAGAAAGTATTCAAAAATCAGCAGATGCTTTCATGCAAAAGCATCCAAAAACGAAAATCAAGATTGAAACATTCTCTTGGAATGACTTCTATACTAAATGGACTACAGGTTTAGCAAATGGGAATGTGCCAGATATCAGTACAGCTCTCCCTAACCAAGTAATGGAAATGGTCAACTCAGATGCTTTGGTTCCGCTAAATGATTCTATCAAGCGTATTGGACAGGATAAATTTAACGAAACTGCCTTAAGTGAAGCAAAAATCGGAGATGATTACTACTCTGTTCCTCTTTATTCACATGCACAAGTTATGTGGGTTAGAACTGATTTGTTAAAAGAACATAATATTGAGGTTCCTAAAACTTGGGATCAACTCTATGAAGCTTCTAAAAAATTGAAAGAAGCTGGAGTTTATGGCTTGTCTGTTCCGTTCGGAACAAATGACTTAATGGCAACACGTTTCTTGAACTTCTACGTACGTAGTGGTGGAGGAAGCCTCTTAACAAAAGATCTTAAAGCAGATTTGACAAGCCAACTTGCTCAAGATGGTATTAAATACTGGGTTAAAATGTATAAAGAAATCTCACCTCAAGATTCTTTGAACTTTAATGTCCTTCAACAAGCTACCTTGTTCTATCAAGGAAAAACAGCATTTGACTTTAACTCTGGCTTCCATATTGGAGGAATTAATGCCAACAGTCCTCAATTGATTGATTCGATTGATGCTTATCCTATTCCAAAAATCAAAGAATCTGATAAAGACCAAGGAATTGAAACCTCAAACATTCCAATGGTTGTTTGGAAAAATTCAAAACATCCAGAAGTTGCTAAAGCATTCTTAGAATCACTTTATAATGAAGAAGACTACGTTAAATTCCTTGATTCAACTCCAGTAGGTATGTTGCCAACTATTAAGGGGATTAGCGATTCTGCAGCCTATAAAGAAAATGAAACTCGTAAGAAATTTAAACATGCTGAAGAAGTAATTACTGAAGCTGTTAAAAAAGGTACTGCTATTGGTTATGAAAATGGACCAAGTGTACAAGCTGGTATGTTGACTAACCAACACATTATTGAACAAATGTTCCAAGATATCATTTCAAATGGAACAGATCCTATGAAAGCAGCAAAAGAAGCAGAAAAACAATTAAACGATTTATTTGAGGCTGCTCAGTAGATGTAAAAGACTAGAAAATAGGTGGGCTAGTGAGCTGAAAAGCCCTAGCCCAATCTTGTAAAAGAAGGGAGAAGGAGAATGGTTAAAGAACGTAATTTAACTCGCTGGATATTTGTTTTGCCAGCTATGATTATCGTAGGATTACTCTTTGTTTATCCGTTTTTCTCGAGTATTTTTTATAGCTTTACCAATAAGCATTTGATTATGCCCAATTATAAATTTGTTGGTTTAGCTAACTATAAAGCTGTGCTATCAGATCCCAACTTCTTTAATGCGTTCTTTAATTCAATTAAGTGGACCATTTTCTCATTAGTTGGTCAAGTTTTAGTAGGGTTTGTATTGGCTTTAGCTCTTCACAGAGTACGCCACTTCAAGAAATTATATAGGACCTTATTGATTGTTCCTTGGGCATTTCCTACAATCGTTATTGCCTTCTCTTGGCAATGGATTCTAAACGGGGTTTATGGCTATTTACCTAATCTAATCGTAAAATTAGGTTTAATGGAACATACGCCTGCATTTTTGACAGATAGTACATGGGCATTCCTATGTTTGGTGTTTATCAACATTTGGTTTGGAGCGCCGATGATTATGGTTAATGTACTTTCAGCTTTGCAAACAGTACCCGAAGAACAATTTGAGGCTGCTAAGATAGATGGTGCTTCAAGTTGGCAAGTTTTCAAATTTATCGTCTTTCCACATATTAAAGTGGTTGTAGGGCTTCTAGTTGTTTTGAGAACTGTATGGATCTTTAATAACTTTGATATCATCTATCTTATTACTGGTGGTGGACCGGCTAATGCCACAACGACGCTTCCAATTTTTGCTTACAACCTAGGGTGGGGAACTAAATTGTTGGGTCGTGCTTCAGCAGTCACAGTATTGCTCTTTATCTTCTTGGTGGCGATTTGCTTTATCTACTTTGCTATCATCAGTAAGTGGGAAAAGGAGGGTAGAAAATAATGAAGAAGAAATCCGGTATTTATTTAGATATTCTCTCACATGTACTCTTGATTGGTGCGACCATTGTTGCAATTTTCCCATTGGTATGGATTATCATATCTTCTGTCAAGGGTAAAGGGGAATTAACTCAGTATCCAACACGATTTTGGCCTGAACAATTTACATTAGATTATTTCACTCATGTTATCAACGATTTGCACTTTATTGATAACATTCGAAACAGTTTAATCATTGCCTTAGCTACAACCGTTATTGCGATTATTATTTCTGCTATGGCAGCCTATGGTATTGTTCGATTCTTCCCTAAATTGGGAGCAATCATGTCAAGATTACTCGTCATTACCTACATTTTCCCACCAATTCTGTTAGCAATTCCCTATTCAATTGCCATTGCTAAAGTTGGGTTAACAAATAGTTTATTTGGCTTGATGATGGTTTATCTATCTTTTAGTGTTCCATATGCAGTTTGGCTCTTAGTTGGATTTTTCCAAACAGTTCCAATTGGAATTGAAGAAGCAGCTCGAATTGATGGTGCAAATAAATTTGTTACTTTTTATAAAGTTGTGCTACCGATTGTAGCACCAGGTATTGTAGCAACAGCTATTTATACATTTATCAATGCTTGGAATGAATTCCTGTATGCTTTGATTTTGATTAACAATACAGGAAAGATGACAGTAGCAGTAGCCCTTCGATCACTTAACGGTTCAGAAATTTTAGACTGGGGAGATATGATGGCTGCATCTGTTATTGTAGTTCTTCCATCAATCATTTTCTTCTCAATTATCCAAAATAAGATTGCAAGTGGATTGTCAGAAGGATCTGTGAAGTAGACGAAAGAAGGAAAAAAATGAATAAGAGAGGTCTTTATTCAAAACTAGGAATTTCTGTTGTAGGCATTAGTCTTTTAATGGGAGTTCCCACTTTGATTCATGCGAATGAATTAAACTATAGTCAACTGTCCATATCTCCTATTTTTCAAGGAAGTTCATATCAACTGAACAATAAGAGTATAGATATCAGCCCTTTGTTATTAGATAAATTGTCTGGAGAGAGTCAGACAGTAGTAATGAAATTTAAAGCAGATAAACCAAACTCGCTTCAAGCTTTGTTTGGCCTATCTAATAGTAAAGCAGGCTTTAAAAATAATTACTTTTCAATTTTCATGAGAGATTCTGGTGAGATAGGCGTAGAAATAAGAGACGCCCAAAAGGGAATAAATTATTTATTTTCTAGACCAGCTTCATTATGGGGAAAGCATAAAGGACAGGCAGTTGAAAATACACTAGTATTTGTATCTGATTCTAAAGATAAAACATACACAATGTATGTTAATGGGATAGAAGTGTTCTCTGAAACAGTTGATACATTTTTGCCAATTTCAAATATAAATGGTATAGATAAGGCAACACTAGGATCTGTTAATCGTGAAGGCAAGGATCATTACCTCGCAAAAGGAAGTATTGATGAAATCAGTCTATTTAATAAAGCAATTAGTGATCAGGAAGTTTCAACTATTCCCTTGTCAAATCCATTTCAGTTAATTTTCCAATCAGGAGATTCTACTCAAGCTAACTATTTTAGAATACCGACATTGTATACATTAAGCAGTGGAAGAGTTCTATCAAGTATTGATGCACGTTATGGCGGAACTCATGATTCTAAAAGTAAGATTAATATCGCGACTTCTTATAGTGATGATAATGGGAAAACGTGGAGTGAGCCAACTTTTGCTATGAAGTTTAATGACTATGAGGAGCAGTTGGTTTACTGGCCACGAGATAATAAATTAAAGAATAGCCAAATTAGTGGAAGTGCTTCATTTATAGATTCATCCATTGTTGAAGATAAAAAATCTGGGAAAACGATATTATTAGCTGATGTTATGCCTGCTGGTATTGGAAATAATAATGCAAATAAAGCTGATTCAGGTTTTAAAGAAATAAACGGTCATTATTATTTAAAACTAAAGAAGGATGGAGATAATGATTTCCGTTATACAGTTAGAGAAAATGGTGTCGTTTATGATGAAACAACTAATAAACCTACAAATTATACTATAAATGATAAGTATGAAGTTTTGGAGGGAGGAAAGTCTTTAACAGTCGAACAATATTCGGTTGATTTTGATAGTGGCTCTCTAAGAGAAAGGCATAATGGAAAACAGGTTCCTATGAATGTTTTCTACAAAGATTCGTTATTTAAGGTAACTCCTACTAATTATATAGCAATGACAACTAGTCAGAATAGAGGAGAGAGTTGGGAACAATTTAAGTTATTGCCTCCGTTCTTAGGAGAAAAACATAATGGAACTTACTTATGTCCCGGACAAGGTTTAGCATTAAAATCAAGTAACAGATTAATTTTTGCAACATATACCAGTGGTGAACTAACTTATCTCATTTCTGATGATAGTGGTCAAACATGGAAGAAATCCTCAGCTTCAATTCCGTTTAAGAATGCGACAGCAGAAGCGCAAATGGTTGAAATGAGAGATGGTGTGATTAGAACATTCTTTAGAACTACTACAGGTAAGATTGCCTATATGACTAGTAGAGATTCTGGAGAAACATGGTCAGAAGTTTCGTATATCGATGGAATTCAACAAACTTCATATGGTACACAAGTATCTGCAATTAAATACTCTCAATTAATTGATGGAAAAGAAGCAGTCATTTTGAGTACACCAAATTCTAAAAATGGCCGTAAGGGAGGTCAATTAGTTGTCGGTTTAGTCAATGAAGAAGATGATAGTATTGATTGGAAATACCACTATGACATTGATTTGCCTTCGTATGGTTATGCCTATTCTGCGATTACAGAATTGCCAAATCATCACATAGGTGTATTATTTGAAAAATATGATTCATGGTCGAGAAATGAATTGCATTTAAGCAATGTAGTTCAGTATATAGATTTGGAAATTAATGATTTAACAAAATAAAGGAGAAAAAACATGGTTAAATACGGTGTTGTTGGAACAGGGTATTTTGGAGCTGAATTGGCTCGCTATATGCAAAAGAATGATGGAGCAGAGATTACTCTTCTCTATGACCCAGATAATGCAGAGGCGATTGCAGAAGAATTGGGAGCAAAAGTAGCAAGCTCCCTAGATGAGTTGGTTTCTAGCGATGAAGTAGATTGTGTTATTGTCGCAACTCCAAATAATCTTCATAAAGAACCAGTTATTAAGGCCGCACAACATGGTAAAAATGTTTTCTGTGAAAAACCAATTGCGCTTTCTTATCAAGATTGTCGCGAAATGGTAGATGCATGTAAAGAAAACAATGTAACCTTTATGGCGGGACATATTATGAATTTCTTTAATGGTGTCCATCATGCAAAAGAACTCATTAATCAAGGAGTCATCGGAGACGTTCTATATTGTCACACAGCTCGTAATGGTTGGGAAGAACAACAACCGTCAGTATCATGGAAAAAAATTCGTGAAAAATCAGGTGGTCACTTGTATCACCACATCCATGAGTTGGATTGTGTTCAATTCCTTATGGGTGGCATGCCTGAAACTGTAACCATGACAGGTGGAAATGTAGCCCATGAAGGTGAAAATTTCGGTGATGAAGATGATATGATTTTTGTCAATATGGAATTTTCTAATAAGCGTTTTGCCTTGTTAGAATGGGGTTCAGCTTATCGTTGGGGTGAACATTATGTTTTGATTCAAGGAACGAAAGGTGCTATCCGCTTAGACTTATTCAACTGTAAAGGAACTCTTAAGCTAGATGGACAAGAAAGCTATTTCTTGATTCACGAATCTCAAGAAGAAGATGATGATCGTACTCGTATCTATCATAGTACAGAGATGGACGGAGCAATTGCTTATGGTAAACCAGGTAAACGTACTCCGTTATGGTTATCATCTGTCATTGACAAAGAAATGCGCTATCTGCATGAGATTATGCAAGGAGCTCCAGTATCAGAAGAATTTGCAAAACTATTGACTGGTGAAGCTGCTCTAGAAGCAATTGCTACTGCAGATGCTTGTACCCAATCTATGTTTGAAGATCGCAAAGTAAAATTGTCAGAAATTGTAAAATAAATTTTGGTATTCTCCTATTATAGGTCAACTAGCTCCTCTGAAAGTACTTTTAGAGGAGCTGTTTGACTTGTCTAGTTTTTGAAACTGAAATCTATTCTATCACAAACTATTGAAAGCGCTTCATAAATGATATATAATAAACTCATAAGAACAAAGAAAAGGAGGAAAGAGGATGCCACAGATTACTAAAGAAGCCTTGATTGCACAAATCAAAGATGGGATCATCGTTTCTTGTCAGGCCCTTCCTCACGAACCGCTTTATACAGAAGCGGGAGGAGTTATTCCCTTGCTGGTCAAAGCGGCTGAGCAAGGTGGAGCAGTCGGTATCCGAGCCAATAGTGTTCGCGATATCAAGGAAATCAAGGAGGTTACCAACCTTCCAATCATTGGGATAATTAAACGAGATTATCCACCACAAGAACCCTTCATCACGGCTACCATGAAAGAAGTTGATGAATTGGCAGAACTGGACATCGAGGTGATTGCTCTGGATTGTACCAAGCGTGAACGCTACGATGGT
Organism: Streptococcus mitis SK564; assembly: GCF_000148525.1. GTDB lineage: Bacteria > Bacillota > Bacilli > Lactobacillales > Streptococcaceae > Streptococcus > Streptococcus mitis_H. The sequence goes on along the minus strand of NZ_AEDU01000013.1, from coordinate 45,048 downwards.
TTGGAAATTCAAGAGTTTATTCGTCAGGTTAAAGAGAAATATCCTCATCAGCTCTTGATGGCTGATACTAGTATCTTCGAAGAAGGACTAGCAGCTGTAGAAGCAGGAATTGACTTTGTCGGAACAACCTTATCAGGATATACATCTTACAGTCCAAAAGTGGATGGCCCTGATTTTGAATTAATCAAAAAACTCTGTGATGCTGGCGTGGATGTCATTGCAGAAGGGAAAATTCATACACCAGAACAAGCCAAACAAATCCTGGGATATGGAGTACGAGGCATCGTTGTAGGTGGCGCTATTACTAGACCAAAAGAGATTACAGAACGCTTCGTTGCTGGTCTTAAATAACACAATTTAAAAACAGAGGAGAGTGGTGGATGCGTCGAATAAAATGAAAACGTATATAAACGCAAGAACTCATTATCCAATATGGATACGCTTATCAATTAGGAGAATACAAATGAAATTTAGAAAACTAGCTTGTACAGTACTTGCGGGTGCTGCGATTCTTGGCCTTGCTGCATGTGGTAATTCTGGTGGAAGTAAAGATGCTGGAAAGTCTGGTAGCGATAGTGGAAAAACAGAAATCACTTGGTGGGCATTCCCAGTTTTCACTCAAGAAAAAACTGGTGACGGTGTTGGAACATATGAAAAATCAATCATCGAAGCGTTTGAAAAAGCAAATCCAGATGTAAAAGTGAAATTGGAAACCATCGACTTCAAGTCAGGTCCTGAAAAAATCACAACAGCTATCGAAGCAGGAACAGCTCCAGACGTACTTTTTGACGCACCAGGACGTATCATCCAATATGGTAAAAATGGTAAATTAGCTGAATTGAATGATATTTTCACAGATGAATTTGTCAAAGATGTCAACAATGAAAATATCGTACAAGCAAGTAAGGCTGGAGATAAAGCCTATATGTATCCAATTAGTTCAGCCCCATTCTATATGGCTATGAACAAGAAAATGTTGGAAGAAGCTGGAGTTGCAAACCTTGTAAAAGAAGGTTGGACAACTGATGATTTTGAAAAAGTTTTGAAAGCGCTTAAAGACAAAGGCTACACACCAGGTTCATTGTTCAGTTCTGGTCAAGGGGGAGACCAAGGAACACGTGCCTTTATCTCAAACCTTTACGGCGGTTCTGTAACAGATAAAGATGTCACAAAATATACAACTGATGATCCTAAATTCGTCAAAGGTCTTGAAAAAGCAGCTAGCTGGATTAAAGACGGTTTGTTGAACAACGGTTCACAATTTGACGGTGGAGCAGATATCCAAAACTTTGCGAACGGTCAAACATCTTACACAATCCTTTGGGCGCCAGCTCAAAACGGTATCCAAGCTAAACTCTTGGAAGCAAGTAAAGTAGAAGTGGTAGAAGTACCATTCCCATCAGATTCAGGCAAACCAGCTCTTGAATACCTTGTAAACGGATTTGCAGTATTCAACAACAAAGACGACAAGAAAGTTGCTGCATCTAAGAAATTTGTTCAATTCATCGCAGATGATAAAGAATGGGGTCCAAAAGACGTTGTTCGTACAGGTGCCTTCCCAGTTCGTACTTCATTTGGTAAACTTTATGAAGACAAACGTATGGAAACAATCAGTGGTTGGACTAAATACTACTCACCATACTACAACACTATCAATGGTTTTGCTGAAATGAGAACACTTTGGTTCCCAATGTTGCAATCTGTATCAAATGGTGACGAAAAACCAGCGGACGCTTTGAAAGCCTTCACTGAAAAAGCTAACGAAACAATTAAAAAAGCTACAAAACAATAAGCACTAATACTCAATGAAAATCAAAGAGCAAACTAGGAAGCTAGCCGCAGGCTGTACTTAAGTACGGCAAGGCAACGCTGACGTGGTTTGAATTCGATTTTCGAAGAGTATAAATCAGATTGATTCCTCCCTTTTCCCAGTGCATAGTCTATGTAAGAAAAGGGAGGATTTTGTTTGAAATGTAAGGAACTGTCACGAAATTAAAATGAAGTTCTTACATAAGCGAATCTTAAAAAATTTCATTTTGATTTTAAAACAGTTCAAGAAAGTCAAAAAATTATTCTATTTGAAAGAGAGGTGCCGACTGTGAAAGTCAATAAAATTCGTATGCGGGAAACAGTGATTTCCTATGCTTTCCTAGCACCAGTGTTGTTCTTCTTTGTCATCTTTGTATTGGCTCCTATGGTGATGGGATTCATTACAAGTTTCTTTAATTACTCTATGACAAACTTTGAGTTTGTAGGCTTAAACAACTATATTCGTATGTTTAAAGACCCTGTCTTTATGAAGTCTTTGATTAACACGGTTATCCTGGTTATTGGATCTGTGCCAGTTGTTGTTCTATTCTCACTCTTTGTAGCATCGCAAACCTATCACCAAAATGCTATCGCTAGATCATTCTATCGCTTTGTCTTCTTCCTTCCTGTTGTAACAGGTAGTGTTGCCGTAACAGTTGTTTGGAAATGGATCTATGATCCGCTATCAGGTATCTTAAACTTTGTTTTGAAATCTAGTCATATTATTACTCAAAACATTTCATGGCTTGGTGATAAGCACTGGGCATTGATGGCGATTATGATTATCCTCTTGACAACTTCAGTTGGTCAGCCCATTATCCTTTATATCGCTGCTATGGGGAATATTGACAATTCACTGGTTGAAGCGGCGCGTGTTGATGGTGCAACTGAGTTTCAAGTTTTCTGGAAGATTAAATGGCCAAGCCTTCTTCCAACAACTCTTTATATTGCAATCATCACAACAATTAACTCATTCCAGTGTTTCGCCTTGATTCAGCTTTTGACATCTGGTGGTCCAAACTACTCAACAAGTACACTTATGTACTACCTTTACGAAAAAGCCTTCCAATTGACAGAATACGGCTATGCCAACACAATTGGTGTCTTCTTGGCAGTCATGATTGCGATCGTAAGCTTTGTTCAATTTAAAGTACTTGGAAACGACGTAGAATACTAAAGAAAGGAGACAGCTATGCAATCTACAGAAAAAAAACCATTAACAGCCTTCACTGTTATTTCAACAATCATTTTGCTCTTGTTGACTGTGCTGTTCATCTTTCCATTCTACTGGATTTTGACAGGGGCATTCAAATCACAACCTGATACAATCGTTATTCCACCTCAGTGGTTCCCTAAAATGCCAACCATGGAAAACTTCCAACAACTCATGGTGCAGAACCCTGCCTTGCAATGGATGTGGAACTCAGTATTTATCTCATTGGTAACCATGTTCCTAGTCTGTGCAACTTCATCTCTAGCAGGTTATGTATTGGCTAAAAAACGTTTCTATGGTCAACGCATTCTATTTGCAATCTTTATTGCTGCCATGGCTCTTCCGAAACAAGTTGTTCTTGTACCATTGGTACGTATCGTCAACTTCATGGGAATCCATGACACTCTTTGGGCAGTTATCTTGCCTTTGATTGGATGGCCATTTGGGGTTTTCCTCATGAAACAGTTCAGTGAAAATATTCCAACAGAGTTGCTTGAATCAGCTAAAATCGATGGTTGTGGTGAGATTCGTACTTTCTGGAGCGTAGCCTTCCCAATTGTAAAACCAGGGTTTGCAGCTCTTGCAATCTTCACCTTCATCAATACTTGGAATGACTACTTCATGCAGTTGGTAATGTTGACTTCACGTCAAAATTTGACCATCTCACTTGGGGTTGCGACCATGCAGGCTGAAATGGCAACCAACTATGGTTTGATTATGGCAGGAGCTGCTCTTGCAGCCGTGCCAATCGTAACAGTCTTCCTAGTCTTCCAGAAATCCTTCACACAGGGTATTACTATGGGAGCTGTTAAAGGATAATACTCTGCGAAAATCGAATTCAAACTACGTCAGCGTCACCTTGCCATACTTAAGTATTGTCTGCGGTTAGCTTCCTAGTTTGCTCTTCAATTTTCATTGAGTATAGGAAAATTAATCTATCAAAATACAGAAGTATATTTTATAGATTTAGAGAATATAGAGTTATAAGTGTCTACAAAATGTTGGGTATTTTCTTACCTTGGAGATTTTGTTAGACACTTATAAACTTAAGAATGGTTTTAGTTAACTATCAGAAACGAAGGAAAGAGTATGATTTTTGACGATTTGAAAAACATCACCTTTTACAAAGGAATTCATCCCAATCTAGACAAGGCTATCGACTATCTCTACCAACATCGTAAGGATTCTTTCGAACTAGGTAAGTATGATATTGATGGAGATAAAGTCTTTCTAGTTGTTCAGGAAAATGTCCTCAATCAAGCTGAAAATGACCAGTTTGAACATCACAAGAACTATGCAGATTTGCATTTGCTGGTAGAAGGACATGAATATTCGAGTTACGGTTCACGTATCAAAGATGAAGCAGTAGCATTCGACGAAGCGAGTGACATTGGCTTTGTTCATTGTCATGAAAACTACCCACTCTTGTTGGGTTATCACAATTTTGCAATTTTCTTTCCAGGAGAACCACACCAGCCAAATGGCTATGCAGGTATGGAAGACAAGGTTCGCAAATATCTCTTTAAAATTTTGATTGATTAAAAAATCAGGAGGAGCAAACATGGCACAAAAAGGAGTAAGCCTTATCAAGGCAGCATTTGATACAGACAACTTTCTCATGCGTTTTAGCGAGAAAGTCTTGGACATCGTGACAGTCAATCTTCTTTTTGTCGTCTCTTGTTTACCCATCGTGACGATTGGAGTGGCTAAAATCAGCCTCTACGAGACCATGTTCGAAGTTAAGAAGAGCAGACGGGTGCCTGTTTTTAAAATCTATCTAAGAGCTTTTAAGCAAAATCTGAAATTGGGTTTCCAATTAGGTTTGCTTGAGTTGGGTATCGTCTCGTTAAGCCTTCTAGATCTCTATCTCTTCTGGGGTCAGACAGCTATGCCTTTCCAAATGGTGAAAGCTATTTGTCTAGGCGTTCTTATCTTCCTCACTATCGTGATGTTGGCTAGCTATCCCATCGCTGCACGTTATGACCTATCTTGGAAAGAAATTCTTCAAAAAGGATTGATGTTGGCTAGTTTTAATGCTCCTTGGTTTATCTTGATGATTGCAATTATCTTTTTGATTTTGATGATTCTATATCTATCAGCCTTTACCCTTCTATTGGGAGGATCAGCTTTTATTCTCTTTGGTTTTGGACTCCTTGCTTTTTTACAAGTAGGAGTGATGGAAAAGCTATTTGCTAAGTATGAGTAAGGCTTGCAATTATTTCTGAAACTACTTTCAAACGCTCCAAACGCTATTCTATAAGCAAGAAACTAAAATCTAAGTGCCTACAAGATATTGAAAGCCTTTTCGGTAAAGTGTATACTAAAGAAGTAAAGAAAGAATCTGCTTTAGCAGAAAATAAAAATAATAGGAGAAAATCTATGTCAGATTTGAAAAAATACGAAGGTGTCATTCCAGCCTTCTACGCATGTTATGATGATCAAGGAGAAGTAAGTTCAGAACGTACGCGTGCCTTGGTTCAATACTTCATTGATAAAGGTGTTCAAGGTCTTTATGTCAATGGTTCTTCTGGTGAATGTATCTACCAAAGTGTAGAAGACCGCAAGTTGATTTTGGAAGAAGTCATGGCAGTTGCTAAAGGTAAACTGACCATCATTGCTCACGTAGCTTGCAACAATACCAAGGATAGTATGGAACTTGCTCGCCACGCTGAAAGTTTGGGTGTAGATGCCATTGCAACAATTCCACCAATTTACTTCCGCTTGCCAGAATACTCAGTCGCTAAATACTGGAACGATATTAGTTCTGCAGCTCCAAATACAGACTATGTCATCTACAACATTCCTCAATTGGCAGGGGTTGCTTTGACTCCAAGTCTCTACACTGAAATGTTGAAAAATCCTCGTGTTATCGGTGTGAAGAATTCTTCTATGCCAGTTCAAGATATCCAAACCTTTGTGAGCCTTGGTGGGGAAGACCATATCGTCTTTAACGGTCCAGATGAACAGTTCCTAGGTGGTCGCCTCATGGGTGCCAAAGCTGGTATCGGTGGTACATATGGTGCGATGCCAGAACTCTTCTTGAAACTCAATCAGTTGATTGCAGATAAAGATTTGGAAACAGCGCGTGAATTACAGTACGCTATCAATGCAATCATTGGCAAATTGACTGCTGCACATGGAAATATGTATGGTGTGATTAAGGAAGTCTTGAAGATTAATGAAGGGTTGAATATTGGTTCTGTTCGTTCACCATTGACACCAGTGACTGAAGACGATCGTCCAGTTGTAGAAGCAGCTGCAACCTTGATTCGTGAAACCAAGGAGCGCTTCCTCTAATCCATAAGGAGGTATTTATGACACACTACGTTGCAATTGATATCGGTGGAACCAACATCAAATATGGTTTGATCGACCAAGAAGGTCAACTTGTTGAATCGCATGAAATGCCAACAGAGGCGCATAAGGGTGGACCTCATATCTTACAAAAAACCAAAGATATCGTAGCCAGCTATTTAGAAAAAGGCCCAGTAGCAGGTGTTGCCATTTCTTCTGCAGGGATGGTAGATCCTGACAAGGGTGAGATTTTCTATGCTGGGCCTCAGATTCCCAACTATGCAGGAACTCAGTTCAAGAAGGAAATCGAGACTAGCTTTAATATTCCTTGTGAAATTGAAAATGATGTCAACTGTGCAGGTCTGGCTGAGGCAGTATCTGGTTCAGGAAAGGGAGCGAGTGTGACACTTTGCTTGACCATTGGAACAGGTATCGGTGGTTGTTTGATTATGGATGGGAAAGTCTTCCATGGATTTAGCAATTCAGCCTGTGAAGTTGGTTATATGCATATGCAGGATGGAGCGTTCCAAGATTTGGCTTCTACAACAGCCTTGGTGGAGTATGTAGCAGCAGGTCATGGAGATCCAGTTGACCAGTGGAATGGCCGACGCATTTTCAAGGAAGCCACTGAAGGCAACAAGATTTGTATGGCTGGTATTGACCGTATGGTAGACTATCTAGGAAAAGGTCTGGCAAATATTTGCTATGTTGCCAATCCAGAAGTGGTTATTCTCGGTGGCGGTATCATGGGACAAGAGGCTATCCTCAAACCCAAGATCCGTACAGCCTTGAAAGATGCCTTGGTGCCAAGCCTAGATGAAAAAACAAGATTAGAATTTGCTCATCATCAGAATACAGCAGGGATGTTGGGTGCCTACTATCATTTTAAAACAAAACAATCCTAGTTTGGCTGAGCCAAACTAGGATTTTCTAATCAAGTTCCCTTGACTTTCTTTATAATCGTGAGATAATAAATAAAATATATAAAGGAGTTATATAAAATGGCTATAGCGAATTCAAATAAAATTGTGACCTTTCAAGCTAATAGAGAATTGGTAAATGATGCCATGGAAGTGTTAAAAGAACAAAATCTCTCTCTTTCATCGGCACTTAGATTATTTTTAAAGAATGTTGCCGTAACAAATGAAGTAGATTTACTGAGTGAAGAGGAATTAGAGAAGGAGTATTTGTTTAGACAATTACAAGCAAAAGTTCAAGAAAGTTATGCCAAGATTGAGGCTGGAAATTACTTGACAGATGAGGATGTCGTGACACGCTATGGATTATAAAAGATATAGGATTTTGTATTCTCCTAGAGTGATTGATAGTCTGGATAAAATATATCAGTATATAGTAGAGGAAATCGGTTCTGTAGAGGCTGCGAGACGAAAAGTGGCGAGTATCAGAAAAGATATTAATCGGCTAGAAATTTTCCCCCAAGCTGGATTTGATACCGATGAAAAATTTGGTAAGAAATTAGATCCTCACTACCAAACGCGAGGATTGACCTTGAGTAAGGATTACATCGTATTATATACAATTGTTGAGGATACCGTCAGACTTGCTTATTTACTCCCTTCAAAAAGTGATTACATGAAATTATTCAAGACTAAGTCAAGATATGACTAATTCACAATCTTGAAGAGGTATAGTAGATTGAATCAAGAATAGTACGCTACGACTGCTAAAATATTTCTATACATTAATTTGACTTTCCTAATCGATTTGTTCACATCTTATTTCAATCTGCTATATGTTTGGTGATGAATAAAAATCCTAGTTTGGCTGAGCCAAACTAGGATTTTCTGACACGTTTTTGTCTACGATAGCCGTTGAGTTTTTTATTTTCCCAGTAGCTATTAAAGATTTTCTCTTTACTTTCGCGATTGATTTCCAAAAAGTAGGCATAAATCAAATCGATAAAGAAGAGCATAGGAAGTTGAGCGGATATTCGTTGGATATAGGAAGGCTGACTGTGGCTAGCAACGAGAACGGTCTCTGTGTAGGCCTGACTATCTTTATTGGGAACACTTGAAAAGAGTACCGTCTTTGCCCCCATCTCCTTGGCATCTAATAGACTATCTAAAATAGAAGGTGTTGTGCCAGAAAGTGAGAAACCAAGTACGAGACAATTTTCATCCATGATGCTGGTTGTCCAGGCAAAGCCGTCTTGGTCTGTCAAAGCTTCGCAGACCACACCCAGACGCATGAAGCGTAATTTCATTTCACGGGCGACAAGGCCAGAACTCCCTGTTCCGAAGAAGTAGATACGCTCAGCATCTTCGATTAGCTGGGCAATTCGTTCTAGTTGGACTTCGTCAATCAAGTCTTGTGTTTGTTCCCTCATGTTGCTATAACTTCTGAGGACTCGTTTGGTCAGTGGACTGTGCTTGGAGACTTGGTTGGCTTGATTTTCTGCCTGATGTTGGTATTGGAAAATAAATTCTCGATAACCTGTAAAGCCACACTTTTTAGCAAAGCGGGTCAGAGCAGCCTGAGAGATATGTAATTTTTGAGTGACCTGTTGGGAGGAAAGGTCATCTTGAATGGTTTCTGCTTGTAAAAAATAGCGAGCGATTTCTTGCTCTAGGTCTGTCATTTCTTCAAAATGTGAATCAATGACAGTTGCGATATCTGGTTTGTCCATAGGGAAGGCTCCTTTAAATGAGTCGTGTTGGAAAAAGACTAGATTATTGAACTTTTACATTCATTATAACATATAATATAGGGATGGATAAATAAAAACGTATCTTACTGTAAAAACGAAAAAAAGCTTCTTTCTTTTCCATAATTTTCTGCTCAAATTGTGGTACAATTAAGAGTAAGATTTTAAGTTAGAAATGAGACTGATTTGTATGAGAAAATTTAACAGCCATTCGATTCCGATTCGGCTTAATTTATTGTTTTCAATCGTCATTTTACTCTTTATGACCATTATTGGTCGTTTGTTGTATATGCAGATTTTGAACAAGGATTTTTACGAAAAAAAGCTAGCCTCAGCTAGTCAGACCAAGGTCACAACCAGTTCTGCCCGTGGGGAAATCTATGATGCTAGTGGAAAACCTTTGGTAGAAAATACGTTAAAACAGGTTGTTTCCTTTACGCGTAGCAATAAAATGACGGCTACAGACTTAAAAGAAATAGCTAAAAAGTTACTGACTTATGTGAGCATCAGTTCGCCAAATTTGACAGAACGCCAGCTGGCTGATTACTATTTGGCTGATCCTGAAATCTATAAAAAAACAGTGGAAGCTCTCCCAAGTGAGAAACGATTGGATTCAGATGGCAATCGCCTATCCGAATCAGAACTGTATAACAATGCGGTCGATAGTGTCCCAACAAGTCAACTAAACTATACAGAGGATGAAAAGAAAGAAATCTATCTTTTTAGTCAGTTAAATGCTGTTGGAAACTTTGCGACAGGAACCATTGCGACAGATCCTCTAAATGATTCTCAGGTGGCTGTTATTGCCTCTATTTCAAAGGAGATGCCTGGCATTAGTATTTCTACTTCTTGGGATCGAAAGATTTTGGAAACTTCCCTTTCTTCTATAGTAGGGAGTGTATCCAGTGAAAAAGCTGGTCTCCCAGCGGAAGAAGCAGAATCCTATCTTAAAAAAGGCTATTCTCTAAATGACCGTGTTGGAACCTCGTATTTGGAAAAGCAATATGAAGAGACCTTACAAGGAAAACGCTCGGTAAAAGAAATCCATCTGGATAAATATGGCAATATGGAAAGCGTGGACACAATTGAGGAAGGTAGTAAGGGAAACAATATCAAACTGACCATTGATTTGGCCTTCCAAGATAGCGTGGATGCTTTGCTGAAAAGTTATTTCAATTCCGAGCTAGGAAATGGTGGAGCCAAGTATTCTGAGGGTGTGTATGCAGTCGCCCTTAACCCCAAAACAGGTGCTGTTTTGTCTATGTCAGGACTCAAACATGACCTGAAAACGGGAGAGTTGACTCCTGATTCCTTGGGAACGGTAACCAATGTCTTTGTCCCAGGGTCAGTAGTTAAGGCCGCTACCATCAGCTCAGGTTGGGAAAATGGTGTTTTATCAGGAAACCAAACCTTAACAGATCAGCCTATTGTTTTCCAAGGTTCAGCTCCAATTTATTCTTGGTATAAATTGGCATATGGATCTTTTCCTATTACAGCTGTGGAAGCCTTGGAGTATTCATCTAATGCTTACATGGTTCAAACCGCTCTTGGAATCATGGGCCAGACCTATCAACCAAATATGTTTGTTGGAACCAGCAATTTGGAAACAGCTATGGGAAAACTTCGTGCGACCTTTGGCGAATATGGCTTGGGGGCTGCGACCGGAATTGACCTACCAGATGAATCTACTGGATTTGTTCCCAAAGAGTATAGCTTTGCTAATTACATCACCAATGCCTTTGGGCAGTTTGATAACTATACGCCCATGCAGTTGGCTCAGTATGTAGCAACTATTGCAAATGATGGTGTTCGTGTGGCTCCTCGTATTGTGGAAGGTATTTATGGAAATAATGATAAGGGAGGCCTGGGCGACTTGATTCAGCAACTGCAACCGACAGAGATGAATAAGGTCAATATATCCGACTCCGATATGAGCATCTTGCACCAAGGTTTTTATCAGGTTGCTCATGGGACTAGTGGCTTGACTACTGGCCGTGCCTTTTCAAATGGTGCCTTGGTATCTATTAGCGGAAAAACGGGTACAGCCGAAAGCTATGTGGCAGATGGTCAGCAAGCAACCAATACCAATGCGGTGGCCTATGCCCCATCTGATAATCCCCAAATCGCTGTTGCAGTGGTCTTTCCTCATAATACCAATCTAACAAATGGTGTAGGACCTTCCATTGCGCGTGATATTATCAATCTGTATCAAAAATACCATCCAATGAACTAGAAAGGAATTTATGCTTTATCCAACACCCATTGCCAAGCTGATTGACAGTTATTCTAAGTTACCAGGTATCGGGATTAAGACGGCTACGCGTCTGGCCTTTTATACGATTGGGATGTCTGATGACGATGTCAATGAATTTGCAAAAAATCTCCTTTCTGCTAAGAGAGAATTGACCTACTGTTCCGTTTGTGGACGTTTGACAGACGACGATCCTTGTTCTATCTGTACCGATCCAACTCGTGACCAGACAACGATTTTGGTGCTAGAGGATAGTCGGGATGTGGCGGCCATGGAAAACATCCAAGAATACCATGGCCTCTATCATGTCCTGCATGGCCTTATTTCTCCTATGAATGGTATCAGTCCAGATGATATCAATCTCAAGAGTCTCATGACTCGTCTGATGGATAGTGAAGTTTCAGAAGTAATCGTAGCAACCAATGCCACAGCAGATGGGGAAGCAACTTCCATGTATCTTTCCCGCTTACTCAAGCCAGCTGGGATCAAGGTTACGCGCCTGGCACGAGGTCTCGCTGTGGGAGCAGATATCGAGTATGCGGACGAAGTGACCCTCTTACGGGCTATTGAAAATCGAACAGAGTTGTAAGTGTAGACAAATTTACGAACTCCATTCATTTATAAAAAATTAAGGAGGCTGAAAATCGTTCCTATCGGCCTCTTTTTGTATAGTGTGATGAATAGGATCAGGTTCAAGTTTTAAAAAAACAAGCAAATATGATATACTAAAGAGCGAGTATTCTAGTAGAATTAGGACAAATAATATGAAACAAACGATTATTCTTTTATATGGTGGACGGAGTGCGGAACGCGAAGTCTCTGTCCTTTCAGCGGAAAGTGTCATGAGTGCGGTCAATTACGACCGTTTCACAGTCAAGACTTTCTTTATCAGTCAGTCAGGTGACTTTATCAAAACGCAGGAATTTAGTCAGACTCCAGGTCAAGAGGACCGTCTCATGACCAATGCGACCATTGATTGGGATAAGAAAGTTGTACCAAGTGCCATCTACGAAGAAGGTGCAGTTGTCTTTCCAGTTCTTCACGGTCCGATGGGAGAAGATGGCTCTGTCCAAGGATTCTTGGAAGTTTTGAAAATGCCGTATGTCGGCTGCAATATCTTGTCATCGAGTCTTGCCATGGATAAAATCACGACCAAGCGTGTGTTAGAATCTGCTGGCATTGCCCAAGTTCCTTATGTGGCTATCGTTGAAGGGGATGATGTGACTGCTAAAATCGCTGAAGTGGAAGAAAAATTGACTTATCCAGTCTTCACTAAGCCGTCAAACATGGGGTCTAGTGTCGGTATTTCTAAGTCTGAAAATCAAGAAGAACTCCGTCAGGCTTTGGAACTTGCCTTCCGATATGACAGTCGTGTCTTGGTAGAGCAAGGGGTAAATGCCCGTGAAATCGAGGTTGGTCTACTAGGCAACTACTATGTCAAAAGCACGCTACCAGGAGAAGTAGTCAAGGATGTTGCCTTTTATGACTACGATGCCAAGTATATTGATAACAAGATTACCATGGATATTCCAGCCAAAATCGGTGATGATGTGGTAGCTGTCATGCGTCAGAATGCAGAAACAGCCTTCCGTGCGATTGGTGGGCTCGGTCTCTCTCGTTGCGATTTCTTCTATACAGATAAGGGAGAGATATTCCTAAACGAGCTTAATACCATGCCAGGTTTCACCCAGTGGTCTATGTACCCACTACTTTGGGACAATATGGGAATCAGCTACCCAGACCTAATCGAGCGATTGGTTGACCTTGCCAAGGAAAGTTTTGACAAGCGCGAAGCGCATTTGCTATAAAAATGAAAGAGAGGGTAGAAGCCAGAACTATCACTGCCAGGTGATTAGAGTTCTGGGACTTCAACCCTTTTTAAAGGAGTAGAAATGAAATTAACAATTCATGAAGTGGCCCAAGTTGTAGGAGCCAAAAATGATGTCAGCATCTTTGAGGACATCCAGTTAGAAAAGGCTGAGTTTGATAGTCGTTTGATTGGGACTAGAGATTTATTTGTGCCACTTAAAGGTGCGCGTGATGGCCATGACTTTATCGAAAGAGCCTTTGAAAATGGTGCAGCAGTAACCTTGTCTGAGAAAGAGGTCGCAAATCATCCTTATATTTTAGTAGACGATGTTTTGACTGCCTTTCAACAACTAGCTGCCTATTATCTTGAAAAAACGGCTGTTGATGTCTTTGCAGTTACAGGTTCGAACGGCAAGACAACGACTAAGGATATGTTGGCGAATTTACTGTCAACGACCTACAAGACCTACAAAACACAAGGAAACTACAATAACGAAATTGGACTTCCCTACACAGTTCTCCATATGCCTGAAGGAACAGAAAAGTTGGTCTTGGAGATGGGGCAGGATCACTTGGGAGATATTCATCTCTTGTCAGAATTGGCTCGTCCAAAAACAGCCATCGTGACCTTGGTTGGAGAAGCCCATTTGGCCTTTTTCAAAGATCGTTCGGAAATCGCTAAAGGGAAAATGCAAATTGCAGATGGCATGGCTGAAGGTTCTTTGCTTTTGGCACCAGCTGACCCGATTGTAGAGGCCTACTTGCCAGCTGATAAAAAGGTGGTCCGTTTTGGGCAAGGAGCAGAGTTGGAAATCACAGACTTGGTTGAGCGCAAGGATAGTCTGACCTTTAAGACTAATTTCTTGGAACAAGCCCTCGATTTGCCAGTGACTGGTAAGTACAATGCCACTAATGCTATGATTGCGTCCTATATTGCCCTACAAGAAGGAGTTTCAGAGGAGCAGATTCGTCAGGCCTTCCAAGGTCTTGAATTGACGCGTAACCGTACCGAATGGAAGAAAGCAGCCAATGGAGCAGACATCCTATCAGATGTTTACAATGCCAATCCAACTGCTATGAAGCTGATTTTAGAGACTTTCTCTGCCATTCCAGCCAATGAAGGTGGCAAGAAAATTGCAGTGTTGGCTGATATGAAGGAGCTTGGTGACCAGTCTATTCAACTCCATAATCAGATGATTTTGAGCCTCTCGCCAGATGTGCTTGATACCGTTATTTTCTATGGAGAAGACATTGCAGAATTGGCCCAATTGGCTAGTCAAATGTTCCCAATCGGCCACGTTTACTACTTCAAGAAAACAGAAAACCAAGACCAATTTGAAGACCTAGTTAAGCAGGTCAAGGAAAGTCTAGGAGCTAATGATCAAATCTTGCTCAAGGGCTCTAACTCCATGAATCTAGCTAAGCTGGTAGAAAGTTTAGAAAATGAAGACAAGTAATTTTGTCAAACATTTACGTATTTCTAAATCCATTTTTCTTACATTGCATGGTATAATAATATGCAGGAAAATTTTGAATCATGAGGAAGACTAGATGAATTTATGGGATATTTTCTTTACGACCCAAGCAACAGAACCACCCAAATTTGACCTTTTTTGGTATGTCAGTATATTTACACTCTTGGCCTTGACCTTTTATACAGCCTATCGTTATCGTGAAAAGAAGGTTTACCAACGATTTTTCCAGATTTTACAGGCTGTTCAGTTAATCCTCCTTTATGGTTGGTACTGGGTTAATCATATGCCACTGTCAGAAAGCTTACCCTTTTACCATTGTCGTATGGCCATGTTTGTGGTACTTTTGCTTCCTGGGCAGTCCAAATATCGGCAGTATTTTGCATTGCTAGGAACATTTGGGACATTAGCAGCCTTTGTTTATCCAGTGCCAGATGCCTATCCTTTCCCCCATATTGCGATTTTGTCCTTTATCTTTGGGCATTTAGCACTCTTGGGGAACTCTCTAGTTTATCTATTGAGACAGTATAATGCGCGATTGCTGGATGTGAAAGGAATTTTTCTCATGACCTTTGGACTAAATGCCTTGATTTTTGTAGTCAATTTAGTAACAGGTGGAGATTACGGATTCTTGACAAAACCGCCATTGGTTGGAGATCACGGCTTAGTAGCTAATTATTTAATTGTTTCTCTGGCCTTGTCGGCAGCGATTACCTTGACCAAGAAAATATTGGAACTATTTTTAGAACAAGAAGCAGAAAAAATGATTGCAAAGAAAGCTTAGAAATGAGCTTTCTTTTTTGGCAATAGACAGATTGTTGATAAAGTTTACAGTGAATGAATTTCTGAACAGAAAAACAAAAAAATTGGCTAGTAAATTTAGGAAAAAACTGAGCACGATGAGATTTTTTGTGTTATAATATTCTGTGAATAGCTATGCCCACGTTTAGCTATTGAATATTACGAAGTTAGAAACTTGGAAGATAGAGAGGATGCGATGTAATGGCTAGAGAAGGCTTTTTTACAGGTCTAGATATTGGAACAAGCTCTGTCAAGGTGCTTGTAGCCGAGCAGAGAAATGGTGAATTAAATGTAATTGGTGTGAGTAATGCCAAAAGTAAAGGTGTAAAGGATGGAATTATTGTTGATATTGATGCAGCAGCAACTGCTATCAAATCGGCAATTTCCCAAGCTGAAGAAAAAGCAGGCATTTCAATTAAATCGGTGAATGTTGGTTTGCCAGCTAATCTCTTACAGGTAGAACCAACTCAAGGAATGATTCCAGTAACATCTGATACCAAGGAAATTATGGATCAAGATGTCGAAAATGTTGTCAAATCAGCCTTGACTAAGAGTATGACACCTGATCGTGAGGTTATCACATTCATCCCTGAGGAATTTATTGTTGATGGCTTCCAAGGGATTCGTGATCCACGTGGCATGATGGGAGTTCGCCTTGAAATGCGTGGTTTACTTTATACAGGCCCTCGCACTATTTTACACAATCTACGTAAGACAGTTGAACGTGCAGGTGTTCAGGTTGAAAATGTTATCATTTCACCACTAGCAATGGTTCAATCAGTTTTGAACGAAGGTGAGCGTGAATTTGGTGCTACAGTGATTGATATGGGGGCAGGTCAAACGACTGTCGCTACAATCCGTAACCAAGAACTCCAGTTTACCAATATTCTCCAAGAAGGCGGAGATTATGTAACTAAGGATATCTCTAAAGTCTTGAAGACATCACAGAAACTAGCCGAAGGTTTAAAATTAAACTATGGAGAGGCTTATCCTCCTATTGCAAGTAAAGAAACCTTCCAAGTAGAGGTTATTGGGGAAGTAGAACCTGTTGAAGTGACAGAAAATTACTTGTCAGAGATTATTTCTGCACGTATTAAGCATATTTTTGAACAAATCAAACAAGACTTAGACAGAAGACATTTATTGGATCTTCCTGGTGGCATTGTTTTAATTGGTGGAACGGCTATTTTACCGGGTATTGTGGAGATTGCGCAAGAAGTTTTTGGTGTTCGTGTCAAGCTTTATGTTCCTAATCAAGTTGGGATTCGTAATCCAGCCTTTGCTCATGTGATTAGCTTGTCAGAATTTGCGGGACAATTGACAGAAGTACATCTCTTGGCTCAACGAGCAGTCAAGGGGGATGAAGGACTATTCCAACAACCGCTTGGTTTTGGGGGCATGATTCAGAAAACAGCTCAGTTTGTCCAATCAACTACTGTTCAACCAACCCCTGCTCCAGAAGTAGAGCCTGTAGCTCCTGCAGAACAAATTGCAGATTTTCAACAGACTTCACAAAATAAACCGAAATTAGCAGATCGTTTCCGTGGCTTGATCGGAAGCATGTTTGACGAATAAAGAGGAAAAATAAATTATGACATTTTCATTTGATACAGCTGCTGCCCAAGGCGCAGTGATTAAAGTAATTGGTGTCGGTGGAGGTGGTGGCAATGCCATCAACCGTATGGTCGACGAAGGTGTTACAGGCGTAGAATTTATCGCAGCAAATACCGATGTGCAAGCTTTGAGTAGTACAAAAGCTGAGACTGTTATTCAGTTGGGACCTAAATTGACTCGTGGTTTAGGTGCTGGGGGTCAACCTGAGGTTGGTCGTAAGGCTGCTGAAGAAAGCGAAGAAACACTGACTGAAGCTATCAGTGGTGCAGATATGGTCTTCATCACTGCTGGTATGGGAGGAGGATCTGGAACTGGGGCTGCTCCTGTTATTGCCCGTATCGCCAAAGATTTAGGTGCTCTTACAGTTGGTGTTGTAACACGTCCGTTTGGTTTTGAAGGAAGCAAGCGTGGACAATTTGCTGTAGAAGGAATCAATCAACTTCGTGAGCATGTAGATACTCTATTGATTATCTCAAACAATAACTTGCTTGAAATTGTTGATAAGAAAACACCGCTTTTGGAAGCTCTTAGCGAAGCGGATAATGTTCTTCGTCAAGGTGTGCAAGGAATTACCGATTTGATTACCAATCCAGGATTGATTAACCTTGACTTTGCCGATGTGAAAACGGTAATGGCAAACAAAGGCAATGCCCTCATGGGTATTGGTATCGGTAGTGGAGAAGAGCGTGTTGTTGAAGCAGCTCGTAAGGCAATCTACTCACCACTTCTTGAAACAACAATTGATGGAGCAGAAGATGTTATCGTCAACGTTACTGGTGGTCTTGATTTAACCTTGATTGAGGCAGAAGAGGCTTCACAAATTGTGAACCAGGCAGCAGGTCAAGGAGTGAACATCTGGCTCGGTACTTCAATTGATGAAAGTATGCGTGATGAGATCCGTGTAACAGTTGTTGCAACTGGTGTTCGTCAAGAACGTGTAGAGAAGGTTGTGACTCCACAAGCTAGACCTACTACCAACTACCGTGAAACAGTGAGACCAGCTCATTCACATGGCTTTGATCGTCATTTTGATATGGCAGAAACGGCTGAATTGCCAAAACAAAATCAACGTCGCTCGGAACAAGCTCAAGGATCCGCTTTTGGTGATTGGGATTTACGTCGCGAGACAATTGTTCGTCCGACTGATTCAGTAGTGTCACCGGTAGAACGTTTTGAAATTCCAAATTCACAAGATGAAGATGAGTTGGATACACCTCCATTTTTCAAAAATCGTTAAGTAAATGAATGTAAAAGAAAATACAGAACGTGTTTTTCGAGAAGTCGCAGAAGCAAGTTTGAGTGCTCATCGCGAGAGTGGCTCAGTCTCTGTCATTGCAGTTACCAAGTATGTAGATGTACTGACAGCGGAAGCTTTGCTTCCGCTAGGGGTTCATCATATCGGTGAAAATCGTGTAGATAAGTTTCTAGAGAAATATCAAGCTTTAAAAGATCGAGATGTGACTTGGCATTTGATTGGTACCTTGCAAAGACGTAAGGTGAAAGATGTCATTCAATACGTTGATTATTTCCATGCATTGGACTCAGTAAAGCTAGCAGAGGAAATTCAAAAAAGAAGTGACCGAGTCATCAAGTGTTTCCTTCAGGTAAATATTTCTAAAGAAGAAAGCAAACACGGCTTTTCGAGAGAAGAGCTGCTGGAAATCTTGCCAGAGTTAGCCAAACTAGATAAGATAGAATATGTTGGTTTAATGACGATGGCACCTTTTGAGGCTAGCAGTGAGCAGTTGAAAGAAATTTTCAAGGCGACCCAAGATTTACAAAAAGAAATCCAAGAAAAACAAATTCCAAATATGCCTATGACAGAGTTAAGTATGGGAATGAGTCGTGATTATAAAGAAGCGATTCAATTCGGTTCCACCTTTGTTCGTATAGGTACAGCATTTTTTAAGTAGGAGAGAACCATGTCTTTAAAAGATAGATTCGATAGATTTATAGATTATTTTACGGAGGATGAGGATTTAAGTCTCCCTAATGAAAAACGAGATGAGCCCATTTTAACTCCAGTAAATTCTACACAGGACACGGCTCTTTCAACGAATCAAACACCACGCACAAGCACAACTAGTACAAAAGAAACTAATATTACTAGACTGCATGCACGTCAACAAGAGTTAGCTAAGCAAAATCAGCATTCTACTGAAAAAGTAACAATCGATGTTCGTTATCCTAGAAAATATGAAGATGCGATAGAAATTGTTGATTTATTAGCAGGAAACGAAAGTATTTTGATTGATTTTCAATATATGACTGAAGTGCAAGCTCGTCGTTGTTTAGATTATCTGGATGGAGCTTGCCATGTTCTAGCTGGAAATTTGAAAAAGGTAGCTTCTACCATGTATTTGTTGACACCAGTGAATGTTATTGTGAATATTGAAGATATTCGTTTACCGGATGAAGATCAACAAGGTGAGTTTGATTTTGATATGAGACGAAATAGAGTACGATAATGATTTTTTTAATTCGTATGATTTATAACGCAGTAGATATTTACTCCCTGATTTTGGTAGCCTTTGCTGTCATGTCTTGGTTTCCAGGTGCCTATGAATCAAGTTTAGGTCGTTGGATTGTAGCATTGGTAAAGCCAGTGCTTTCTCCCTTGCAACGCTTGCCTTTACAGATAGCGGGTCTTGATTTATCTGTTTGGGTTGCGATTGTTTTGGTTCGATTTTTAGGGGAAAATTTAGTGCGTTTTCTTGCAATGATAATATGAATAGAGGTATTTACCAGCATTTTTCTATAGAAGATCGTCCATTTCTTGACAAGGGAATGGAATGGATCAAGAAGGTGGAAGATAGCTACGCGCCTTTTTTAACTCCTTTTATCAATCCTCATCAAGAGAAGCTATTAAAAATTTTAGCCAAAACCTATGGCCTTTCTTGTAGTAGTAGTGGGGAATTTGTATTGAGTGAGTATGTTCGGGTCTTACTATATCCAGACTATTTCCAACCTGAGTTTTCAGATTTTGAAATATCGCTTCAGGAAATTGTGTATTCCAATAAATTTGAAAATTTAACGCATGCTAAAATTTTAGGAACAGTCATCAATCAATTAGGGATTGAACGGAAACTTTTTGGAGATATCCTAGTAGATGATGAACGGGCGCAGATTATGATTAATCAGCAATTTATTCTTCTCTTCCAAGATGGATTAAAGAAAATTGGTCGTATACCCGTTTCGCTGGAGGAACGTCCTTTCACCGATAAAATAGATAAGTTAGAACAGTATCGAGAGATAGATTTATGCGTGTCTAGCTTTAGATTAGATGTCCTTTTATCAAGCGTTTTAAAACTATCTAGAAGTCAAGCAAACCAGTTGGTTGAAAAGAAACTTGTCCAAGTAAATTATCATATAGTAGATAAATCAGATTATACCGTTCAAGTTGGAGACTTGATTAGTGTGAGAAAATTTGGACGCTTGAGGTTGCTTCAAGATAAGGGACAAACTAAAAAAGAGAAGAAAAAAATAACAGTCCAGTTATTATTAAGTAAGTGAGGAAAAATATGCCAATTACATCGTTAGAAATCAAAGATAAAACCTTTAGCACACGTTTTAGAGGTTTTGACCCAGAAGAAGTAGATGAATTTTTAGATATTGTAGTTCGTGATTATGAAGATTTGGTTCGTTCTAATCATGATAAGGATTTACATATTAAAAATTTGGAAGAGCGTTTGTCTTACTTTGATGAGATGAAAGATTCGTTGAGCCAGTCTGTATTGATTGCCCAAGATACAGCTGAGAGAGTGAAACAAACAGCACACGATCGTTCAAATAATATTATTCATCAAGCTGAACAGGATGCACATCGATTATTGGAAGAAGCAAAATACAAGGCAAATGAAATTCTTCGTCAGGTAGCTGATAATGCTAAGAAAGTTGCTGTTGAAACCGAAGAATTGAAGAACAAGAGTCGTGTCTTCCACCAACGTCTCAAATCTACAATTGAGAGTCAGTTGGCTATTGTTGAATCTTCAGATTGGGAAGATATTCTCCGTCCAACAGCTACTTATCTTCAAACCAGTGATGAAGCCTTTAAAGAAGTTGTTAGCGAGGTCTTGGGTGAGTCTGTCTTGCAGCAACATCCAGAGGAAGAACCAATTGATATGACACGTCAGTTCTCTCAAGCAGAAATGGCAGAGTTACAAGCTCGTATTGAGGCAGCCAATAAAGAATTGGCTGAATTTGAAGCTCAGGCTAAACAGGAAGTGGAAAATCCAACTCCTGTAGTGAGTCCTCAAATGGAAGAAGAGCCTGCTCATCCAGTTGGTCCAATGTATGAAGAGCCAGAAGTAGTCCCAAGCCATTACTCAGGCTCAACACCCGCTACTGAAGCTGTAAACTCAGAATCAGGTTTTACGGCTCCGCAAGAATCTGTTACAATTTTATAAGAAATGATCTGAGAACAATATCTTATCCTTATATTTCCAGCGAGCAGGAGATGGTGTGAGTCCTGTAATCCCTAATGATAAGATTATCCTCTCAAACAATCAAGTCTGAATGGAGTAAGATTTGACGTTCCCCACGTTACGGGATAAGAGGGAGAAAGATTAAATCTTTTTCCGAATAAAGGTGGTACCACGATTTTCGTCCTTTTTGGCAGTCGTGGTTTTTAATTTGTTATTATTTATAAAGGAGATACCATGAAACTCAAAGATACCCTTAATCTTGGGAAAACAGCTTTCCCAATGCGTGCAGGCCTTCCGACCAAAGAGCCAGTTTGGCAAAAGGAATGGGAAGATGCAAAACTGTACCAACGTCGTCAAGAATTGAACCAAGGGAAACCTCATTTTACCTTGCATGATGGCCCTCCATACGCTAACGGAAATATCCACGTTGGACACGCTATGAACAAGATTTCAAAAGATATCATTGTTCGTTCAAAATCTATGTCAGGTTTTTACGCACCATTTATCCCTGGTTGGGACACTCATGGTCTGCCAATCGAGCAAGTTTTGGCAAAACAAGGTGTCAGACGTAAAGAAATGGACTTGGTTGAGTACTTGAAACTTTGTCGTGAATACGCTCTTTCTCAAGTAGATAAACAACGTGAAGACTTTAAACGTTTGGGGGTTTCTGGTGATTGGGAAAATCCATATGTGACTTTGACTCCTGACTATGAAGCAGCCCAAATCCGTGTATTTGGTGAGATGGCTAATAAAGGTTATATCTACCGTGGTGCCAAGCCAGTTTACTGGTCTTGGTCATCTGAGTCTGCTCTTGCTGAAGCAGAGATTGAATACCATGACTTGGTTTCAACTTCCCTTTACTATGCCAATAAGGTAAAAGATGGCAAAGGTGTTCTAGATACAGATACTTACATCGTTGTCTGGACAACAACTCCATTTACTATCACTGCTTCTCGTGGTTTGACGGTTGGTGCGGATATTGATTACGTTTTGGTTCAACCTGCTGGTGAAGCTCGTAAGTTTGTCGTTGCTGCAGAATTATTGACTAGCTTGTCTGAGAAGTTTGGTTGGGCTGATGTCCAAGTGTTGACAACTTACCATGGTCAAGAACTCAACCATATCGTAACAGAACACCCATGGGATACAGCTGTAGATGAATTGGTTATCCTTGGAGACCACGTTACAACTGATTCTGGTACAGGTATTGTCCATACAGCCCCTGGTTTTGGTGAGGACGACTACAATGTCGGTATTGCTAATGGTCTTGAAGTTGCAGTCACTGTTGACGAACGCGGTATTATGATGAAGAATGCTGGTCCTGAGTTTGAAGGTCAATTCTATGAAAAGGTAGTTCCAACTGTTATTGAAAAACTTGGTAACCTCCTTCTTGCCCAAGAAGAAATCTCTCACTCATACCCATTTGACTGGCGTACTAAGAAACCAATCATCTGGCGTGCAGTACCACAATGGTTTGCTTCAGTTTCTAAATTCCGCCAAGAAATCTTGGATGAAATTGAAAAGGTGAAATTCCACTCAGAATGGGGTAAAGTTCGTCTTTACAACATGATTCGTGACCGTGGTGACTGGGTTATCTCTCGTCAACGTGCTTGGGGTGTTCCACTTCCTATCTTCTACGCTGAAGATGGTACAGCTATCATGACAGCTGAAACTATTGAACATGTGGCTCAACTCTTTGAGGAACATGGTTCAAGCATTTGGTGGGAACGTGATGTTAAGGACCTCTTGCCAGAAGGATTTACTCATCCAGGTTCACCAAACGGCGAGTTCAAGAAAGAAACAGATATCATGGACGTTTGGTTTGACTCAGGTTCATCATGGAATGGAGTGGTAGTAAACCGTCCTGAGTTGACTTACCCAGCAGACCTTTACCTAGAAGGCTCTGACCAATACCGTGGTTGGTTCAACTCATCACTTATCACATCTGTTGCCAACCATGGCGTAGCACCTTACAAACAAATCTTGTCACAAGGTTTTGCCCTTGATGGTAAAGGTGAGAAGATGTCTAAATCTCTTGGAAATACCATTGCTCCAAGCGATGTTGAAAAACAATTTGGTGCTGAAATTTTGCGTCTCTGGGTAACAAGTGTTGACTCAAGCAATGACGTACGTATCTCTATGGATATCTTGAGCCAAGTCTCTGAAACTTACCGTAAGATTCGTAACACCCTTCGTTTCTTGATTGCCAATACATCTGACTTTAACCCAACTCAAGATGTAGTCGCTTACGATGAACTTCGTTCAGTTGATAAGTACATGACGATTCGCTTTAACCAGCTTGTCAAGACCATTCGTGATGCTTATGCCAACTTTGAATTCTTGACAATCTATAAGGCCTTGGTAAACTTTATCAACGTTGACTTATCAGCCTTCTACCTTGACTTCGCTAAAGATGTTGTTTACATCGAAGGTGCCAAATCATTGGAACGTCGTCAAATGCAGACCGTTTTCTATGACATTCTTGTGAAAATCACCAAACTCTTGACACCAATCCTCCCTCACACTGCAGAGGAAATCTGGTCATACCTTGAGTTTGAAGCAGAAGACTTCGTTCAATTGTCAGAATTGCCAGAAGCAGAAACTTTTGCTAATCAAGAAGAAATCTTGGATACATGGGCTGCCTTCATGGACTTCCGTGGACAAGCTCAAAAAGCCTTGGAAGAAGCTCGTAATGCCAAAGTTATCGGGAAATCGCTTGAAGCTCACTTGACTGTTTATCCAAACGAAGTGGTGAAAACTCTACTCGAAGCAGTAAACAGCAATGTAGCTCAACTTTTAATCGTGTCAGAATTGACCATCGCAGAGGGACCAGCTCCAGAAGCTGCTGTTAGCTTCGAAGATGTAGCCTTCACTGTTGAACGCGCTGCAGGCCAAGTATGTGACCGTTGCCGTCGTATCGACCCAACAACAGCAGAACGCAGCTACCACGCAGTCATCTGTGACCACTGTGCAAGTATCGTAGAAGAAAACTTTGCGGACGCAGTCGCAGAAGGATTTGAAGAGAAATAAGGTTGTTGTATGATACTAATAAGGAAAAGGATTGTCAAACAGTCCTTTCCTTTTTGGTTTTGACTAGCTTTTTTGTGAAAAATTGTGTAAAATAGAATAGATAAACGAGGGGAAACCTCGGAAAATTTAAAGGAGAATCCATCTAATGGTAAAATTGGTTTTTGCTCGCCACGGTGAGTCTGAATGGAACAAAGCTAACCTTTTCACTGGTTGGGCTGATGTTGATTTGTCTGAAAAAGGTACACAACAAGCGATTGACGCTGGTAAATTGATCAAAGAAGCTGGTATCGAATTTGACCAAGCTTACACTTCAGTATTGAAACGTGCTATCAAAACAACTAACTTGGCTCTTGAAGCTTCTGACCAATTGTGGGTTCCAGTTGAAAAATCATGGCGCTTGAACGAACGTCACTACGGTGGTTTGACTGGTAAAAACAAAGCTGAAGCTGCTGAACAATTTGGTGATGAGCAAGTTCACATCTGGCGTCGTTCATACGATGTATTGCCTCCAAACATGGACCGTGATGATGAGCACTCAGCTCACACAGACCGTCGTTACGCTTCACTTGACGATTCAGTTATTCCAGATGCTGAAAACTTGAAAGTGACTTTGGAACGTGCCCTTCCATTCTGGGAAGATAAGATCGCTCCAGCTCTTAAAGATGGTAAAAACGTATTCGTAGGAGCTCACGGTAACTCAATCCGTGCCCTTGTAAAACACATCAAAGGTTTGTCAGATGACGAAATCATGGACGTGGAAATCCCTAACTTCCCACCATTGGTATTCGAATTCGACGAAAAATTGAACGTAGTTTCTGAATACTACCTTGGAAAATAAAAAAATGTAAGTCTAGAATTGATTTCTAGGCTTTTTATGTTAGTATGGAAGTATGATAAGGAATAAAAAACAAGATTATGTATTGGCCTACAAGCAACCAGCATCAACAACATATAAGGGTTGGGAAGAAGAGGCCTTACCGATAGGCAATGGTTCTTTAGGGGCTAAAGTATTTGGGCTTATAGGTGCTGAACGGATTCAATTTAATGAAAAAAGTCTCTGGTCTGGAGGTCCACTTTCTAATAGTTCAGATTATCAGGGTGGAAATCTTCAGGACCAGTATGCTTTTATAGCTGAGATTCGGCAGGATTTGGAAAAGAGAGATTACAATCGGGCTAAGGAACTGGCTGAACAGCACCTAGTCGGGTCCAAAACGAGTCAATATGGGACCTATCTGTCCTTTGGGGATATTCATATTGAGTTTAGCAAGCAAGGTAAGACTTTATCTCAGGTGATGGATTACCAGAGACAGCTGAATATCAGTAAGGCGCTTGCGACGACTTCTTATGTCTATAAGGGAACGAGATTTGAACGTGAAGCCTTTGCTAGTTTTCCAGATGATCTCTTGGTTCAGCGCTTTACTAAGGAAGGGTTGGAAACTCTAGATTTTACTATAGAACTATCCTTGACCTGTGATTTGGCTTCTGATGGAAAGTATGAGCAGGAAAAATCTGATTACAAGGAGTGTAAGTTGGATATTACTGATTCTCATATCTTGATGAAGGGAAGAGTTAAGGATAATGACCTGCGGTTTGCTAGTTATCTAGCTTGGGAAACGGATGGAGATATTAGAGTTTGGTCAGATAAGGTTCAGATATCAGGAGCCAGTTATGCTAATCTCTTCTTGGCGGCTAAGACAGATTTTGCCCAAAATCCTGCTAGCAATTATCGCAAGAAAATAGATTTAGAGCAACAGGTAAAAGACTTGGTGGAGACAGCTAAAGAAAAGGGCTATGCCCAATTGAAATCAAGGCATATTGAGGACTACCAAGCCTTATTTCAGCGTGTTCAATTGGATTTGGGAGCTGAGGTTGACGCATCCACTACAGATGATTTGTTAAAAAATTATAATCCACAAGAAGGGCAGGCTTTGGAGGAGTTGTTCTTCCAGTATGGACGGTATTTACTGATTAGTTCTTCTAGAGATTGTCCAGATGCTCTACCAGCTAATCTGCAAGGGGTCTGGAATGCGGTCGACAATCCTCCTTGGAATTCGGACTATCACCTGAATATCAACCTGCAGATGAATTATTGGCCAGCCTATGTTACCAATCTCTTAGAGGCGGTCTTTCCGGTCATCAACTATATAGATGATTTGCGAGTCTATGGTCGTCTAGCGGCTGCAAGGTATGCAGGAATCGTCTCTCAGGAAGGGGAGGAGAATGGTTGGTTGGTTCATACTCAAGCGACTCCCTTTGGTTGGACGGCACCTGGTTGGGATTACTATTGGGGGTGGTCACCAGCTGCCAATGCATGGATGATGCAAACTGTTTATGAAGCCTATTCATTTTATAGGGACCAAGACTATCTCAGGGAGAAAATTTATCCCATGTTGAGGGAAACGGTTCGTTTTTGGAATGCCTTTTTACATGAGGATAGGCAGGCGCAGCGTTGGGTGTCTTCTCCGTCTTATTCCCCAGAACATGGGCCGATTTCGATTGGCAATACCTATGACCAATCTCTGATTTGGCAATTATTCCATGATTTTATTCAGGCTGCTCAGGAATTGGGACTGGATGAGTCTTTGTTGACTGAGGTCAAGGAGAAGTTTGACTTGCTTAATCCTCTTCAAATCACTCAATCTGGTCGAATCAGGGAGTGGTATGAGGAGGAAGAGCAATATTTTCAAAATGAAAAAGTGGAGGCTCAACATCGGCACGCTTCCCATCTAGTGGGACTCTATCCTGGAAATCTCTTTAGCTACAAGGGACAAGACTATCTTGAAGCCGCGCGTGCTAGTCTCAATGATCGTGGAGATGGGGGAACAGGCTGGTCCAAGGCTAATAAGATCAATCTTTGGGCGCGTCTAGGAGATGGCAATCGAGCCTATAAATTATTAGCAGAGCAGTTAAAGTCATCCACCTTACCAAATCTTTGGTGTAGCCATCCTCCTTTTCAGATAGATGGTAATTTTGGTGCTACTAGTGGCATGGCAGAAATGTTACTCCAGTCTCATACAGCTTATCTGGTACCTCTAGCTGCCCTACCTGATGCATGGTCAACAGGTTCCGTTTCAGGCTTAATGGCACGTGGACATTTTGAAGTGAGCATGAGGTGGGAGGATAAAAAACTCTTACAGATGACCATTTTATCAAGAAGTGGAGGAGAATTGAGAGTCTCTTATCCAGGTATTGAGAAGAGTGTGATTAAATTGGATAAAGAAACAATAAAAGCGAAATGCATAGAGAAAGATTGTATTTCGGTAGCAACAGCAGAAGGCGATCTGGTTCAATTTTATTTTTAAGAAGATGTTAGAAGGCAGTGGTTTGAGACTGCCTTTTAATAAGGATTTGAGAATGTAAGCAGTTTCCAACTAGTTGAAAAAGCGTTATAATGGTAATATGAAGTAATTTGTTTAAGAGAGGGTGAGTCTAATGGCTTATATTGAGATGAAACACTGTTACAAGCGTTATCAGGTTGGGGACACGGAGATTGTGGCCAATCGTGATGTGAATTTTGAGATTGAAAAGGGTGAATTGGTTATTATTCTAGGTGCGTCTGGTGCAGGCAAGTCAACAGTTCTTAACCTTCTTGGGGGAATGGATACCAATGATGAAGGGGAAATCTGGATTGATGGTGCCAATATTGCAGACTATAGTTCCCACCAGAGGACCAATTACCGTCGCAATGATGTAGGCTTTGTTTTTCAGTTTTATAATCTAGTTTCCAATCTAACCGCTAAGGAAAATGTGGAGTTGGCTTCAGAAATCGTGACAGATGCCTTGAATCCTGAGCAGGTCTTGACAGATGTAGGTCTGTCTCATCGCCTCAATAACTTTCCAGCCCAGCTTTCTGGAGGGGAGCAACAGCGAGTCTCCATTGCACGCGCGGTAGCTAAAAATCCTAAAATTCTCCTTTGTGACGAACCGACTGGAGCCTTGGATTATCAGACAGGTAAGCAAGTCTTGAAGATCCTCCAAGATATGTCTCGTCAAAAGGGAGCGACGGTGATTATCGTGACTCACAATGGAGCTTTGGCGCCCATTGCTGATCGCGTGATTCATATGCACGATGCCAGTGTCAAGGATGTGGTGATCAACCAGCATCCTCAGGATATCGACAGTTTGGAGTACTAGCATGATCAAGCGAAAAACCTATTGGAAGGACTTAATTCAGTCCTTCACAGGCTCCAAGGGGCGTTTTTTATCTATCTTAACCTTGATGATGTTAGGATCTCTAGCCTTAGTAGGCCTCAAAGTAACCAGTCCCAACATGGAGGCGACAGCTAATGCTTATTTAACAACTGCTCAAACCTTGGATTTGGCAGTTATGTCTAATTATGGTTTGGATCAAACAGATCAAGAAGAACTAGAACAGATAGAGGGCGCAGAGGTCGAGTTTGGCTATTTGATAGATGTGGCTATGGATAATGGGCAGGATGCCATTCGGCTGTACTCCAAACCAGAGCGAATTTCAACCTTTCAGCTAAGAGAGGGACGACTTCCTCAGTCCGACCAGGAAATCGCTTTGGCAAGTCATCTGCAGAGTCAATATAGCGTGGGACAGGAGATTAGTTTTAAAGAAAAAGAAGAGGGTCATTCCTCTTTAAAAGACCATACTTATACCATTACTGGTTTTGTAGATTCAGCTGAAATCCTCTCCCAGCGAGATATGGGCTACGCAGGAAGTGGAAGTGGGACTCTAACAGCCTATGGGGTGATTTTACCTAGTCAGTTTGATCAGAAAGTTTACAATATAGCTCGTTTGAAATATCAAGATTTAGCAGGCTTAAATGCTTTTTCAGTAGCTTATGAAGAAAAATCCAAGCAACATCAGGAAAACCTTGAACAAGCTTTGTCAGATAATGGCAAGGCACGTCTGCAACTCTTGAAAAAAGAAGGCCAAGAGTCTTTAGACAAAGGCCAAGAGACCCTTGATAAGGCTCAGGCAAATTTGCAGGAAGGCAAGCGTCGTTTAGCAGCTGCTCAAGCTCGTTTACAGGCTCAGGAAAGTCAACTAGCCTTGCTTCCTCAAGCTCAGAGAGAGCAGGCCAGTGCTCAACTTACCCAAGCCAAGCAGGAATTGGGCAAAGAAGAGGATAGACTAAAGCAGGCTGAACAAAATCTAGCCCAAGAAAAGGAAAAATTAGAAAAACATCAGCAAGCCTTGTATGATTTGGCGGAACCAAGGTATCAGGTCTATAATCGTCAGACCATGCCTGGCGGTCAAGGCTACCTCATGTACAGTAATGCTTCAGCCAGTATTCGGGCAGTGGGCAATATCTTTCCTGTAGTGCTTTATGCCGTAGCAGCTATGGTGACCTTTACGACCATGACTCGCTTTGTGGATGAAGAGCGAACACATGCTGGGATTTTTAAGGCCTTGGGCTATCGTAGTAAGGATATTATCGCTAAATTTCTCCTCTACGGTCTAGTAGCTGGGACTGTCGGAACAGCTCTAGGTAGTATACTTGGCCATTATTTACTAGCCAGTGTGATTTCAAGTGTCATTACAAAAGGCATGGTGGTGGGAGAAACCCAGATTCAGTTCTATTGGACCTATAGCTTACTGGCTCTTATCTTGAGTTGGTTGGCGAGTGTGTTACCAGCCTATCTGGTGGCTAGGAGGGAACTTCATGATGAAGCAGCCCAGCTTTTACTGCCTAAACCTCCTGTTAAAGGGGCTAAAATCTTACTGGAGCGCATCGGTTTTATCTGGCACCGTCTCAGTTTTACTCATAAGGTAACAGCCCGCAATATCTTCCGTTATAAGCAGAGAATGTTGATGACGATCTTTGGTGTGGCAGGTTCTGTAGCTCTGCTCTTTGCAGGTTTGGGAATCCAATCCTCTGTAGCAGGAGTTCCATCTAGACAGTTTCAACAAATCCAACAGTATCAGATGATTGTCTCTGAAAATCCTAGTGCGACCAATCAGGATAAAGCAGAGCTAGAAGGAGTGTTGAAAGGGCAGGATATCCAAGCTTATCAGAAAATTTATTCTAAGATGCTAGACAAGGATTTCAAAGGCAAGGCTGGTCTTCAAACTATTACTCTTATGATGACAGATAAGGAAGATTTGACTCCCTTTATCCATTTGCAACATCATCAGCAGGAGCTGACATTAAAAGATGGCGTCGTTATTACAGCTAAACTCGCCCAGCTGGCAGGTGTCAAGGTTGGGCAGACTCTAGAAATTGAAGGTAAGGAACTAAAGATCGCTGCCATTGCTGAGAATTACGTTGGGCACTTTATTTATATGAGTCAGGCTAGCTATGAGCAAATTTACGGACAGTTACCCCAAGCCAACACTTATTTGGTCTCGTTAAGGGATACCAGTGCTACTAGTATCGAAAGACAGGCCGGCTTACTTATGAATCAAGCTGCGGTGTCCAGCGTTGTCCAGAATGCTTCAGCCATTCGACTCTTTGACTCCGTCGCTAGCTCACTTAATCAGACTATGACCATCTTGGTCATCGTATCGGTTCTGTTGGCTATTGTTATCCTTTACAATCTGACCAATATCAACGTGGCTGAGAGAATCCGTGAACTCTCCACTATCAAGGTTCTCGGTTTTCATAATAATGAAGTCACTCTCTACATTTACCGTGAGACGATTGTGCTGTCCCTTGTGGGAATCGTACTTGGTCTGGTAGCTGGTTTCTATTTACACCAGTTTTTGATTCAAATGATTTCGCCAGCGACTATTCTCTTTTATCCGCAGGTAGGTTGGGAAGTCTATGTAATCCCAGTGGTAGCAGTAAGCACCATTTTAACCTTGCTTGGTTTCCTTGTTAATCGCCATCTGAGAAAGGTTGATATGCTTGAAGCCTTGAAATCTGTAGAGTAATACTCAATAAAAATC
The DNA here is from genome assembly GCF_000148525.1 of Streptococcus mitis SK564. GTDB lineage: Bacteria > Bacillota > Bacilli > Lactobacillales > Streptococcaceae > Streptococcus > Streptococcus mitis_H. Next base: position 13,810 of record NZ_AEDU01000013.1, on the reverse strand, counting down.
TCTTCAAATCACGTCAGCTATGTCTACAACCTCAAAACAGTGTCTTGAGCAGCCTACGGCTAGTTTCCTAGTTTGCTCTTTGATTTTCATTGAGTATAAGGCAGTTGTTTTTATCTGATTGAACTTATATTTACTCGTAAACAAAAATCCTCCGTTTCAAAGAGCAGGGAACTCTTTGTGACAGAGGATTTTTTCTATAGGGCTTTAGCGGCTGCAATTGCGGCTTCGAAGTTTGGTTCAGAGTTGATATTGTCCACGTATTCAACGTAGCGAATAGTATTGTCGGTATCGAGGACAAAGACTGCGCGTGCCAATAGGTGCCACTCATTGATTAAGAGAGCGTAATTACGTCCAAAGGAATGGTCGAAATAGTCTGAGAGCATGATGGCATTTTCAATTCCCTCAGCACCACACCAACGTTTTTGGGCAAATGGTAGGTCCATAGAAACAGTCAATACAACCGTATTATCCAGTCCAGCCAGTTCTTCATTAAAACGACGCGTTTGAGTTGAGCAGATGCCTGTATCGATAGAAGGCACGACACTCAAGATTTTTTTCTTGCCATCAAAATCAGCCAGAGATTTTTTAGAAAGGTCTGTTGTAGTGAGTGAAAAATCAAGTGCCTTGTCGCCGACTTGTAGTTGTTTACCTGTAAAGCTCACAGGATTTCCGAGAAAAGTTACCATAGGATACTCCAATCTTTTTTCTTCCATTTTAGCTGAAACAGTCGGAATTTTCCAATGATTTGACCGGAAATATGGGCATAGAAAAAACGCCAGCTCATGTGAGAATGACGTTTTTCAGAGGCTTATACTCAATGAAAATCAAAGAGCAAACTAGGAAGCTAGCCACAGGTTGCTCAAAACACTGTTTTGAGGTTGCAGATGGAAGCTGACGTGGTTTGAAGAGATTTTCGAAGAGTATTATTTTGCCAATCCTTCAGCAATCTTGTCAAGGTTGTATTTCATCATGTTGTAGTAGCTGTCACCTTCTTTACCTTGTTCTGCGATAGAGTCAGTAAAGATTTGTGCGTAGATTGGGATGTTTGTGTCTTGTGAAACAGTCTTCATTGGACGGTCATCCACACTAGATTCTACAAAGAGTGAAGGAGTTTTTGTTTGACGAAGTTTTTCAACCAAGGTCTTGATTTGGTCAGGTGTTCCTTCTTCTTCAGTGTTGATTTCCCAGATGTAGGCACTTGGGACACCGTAGGCTTTAGAGAAGTATTTGAAGCATCCTTCGCTAGTTACGATGAGTTTTTTCTCAGCAGGGATGTTGTTAAATTTCTCTTTAGCTTCCTTGTCAAGCTTGTCTAGTTTTTCAGTATATTCTTTGAGATTTTTTTCGTAGAATTCCTTGTTGCTAGGGTCTTTAGCGCTCAATTGTTTTGCGATATTTTTAGCAAAAATCATCCCGTTTTCAAGGTTGAGCCAAGCGTGTGGGTCTTCTTTGCCTTTTTCGTTTTGGCCTTCAAGGTAGATAACATCAACACCTTCGCTGACTGCAAAGTAGTCTTTGTTTTCAGTTTTCTTGGCATTTTCTACCAATTTTGTAAACCAAGCATTGCCACCTGTTTCAAGATTGATACCGTTGTAGAAAATCAAATCAGCTTGAGAAGTTTTCTTAACGTCTTCAGGGAGTGGTTCGTATTCGTGTGGGTCTTGGCCAACAGGAACGATACTGTGAAGATCAATCTTGTCACCAGCAATATTTTTAGTAATATCAGCGATGATTGAGTTTGTAGCAACAACTTTTAGTTTTTGACCAGAAGCTGCATCTTTTTTTCCACTAGTACATGCTACAAGAGCAATGACGGAAAGAAAGAGAACGAGTAATGTACCTAATTTTTTCATTAGATCCTCCAATTTAGTGGGGTTTTGCCCCTTATTTTAACAAATGTTTATTTTTCAGTTTCAAATATCGTTGTTTTGGAGCGATAAAGAAGCTAATGAGAAAGAAACTAGCGGCTGTAAGCACGATACTAGAACCTGCCGCAACGTTAAAGCTATAGCCGATAAAGAGCCCCAAAACTGAAGCTGTCGCTCCAAAGGTTGAGGAAAGGAAAATCATGCTTTTCAGACTATTAGCATAGAGATAAGCAGTTGCAGCTGGGGTAATCAGCATGGCTACAATCAGGATAGTTCCGACACTTTGCATGGCTGTCACAGACACGAGAGTCAGGAGTACCATGAGAAGGTAGTGATAGAAATTGACAGGCATTCCCATGGCTTTAGCCAAGAGTTCATCAAAGGATGTTATCAAGAGTTGCTTGAAGAAAATCCAGATTAACAAGAGAATGGCTGCCCCCACACCCATAGTAATAAACATATCCGTATCTTGGACGGCCAGGATATTACCAAAAAGGATATGGAAAAGGTCAGTTGAACTTTTAGCGACACTAATCAAGATGATACCGAGGGCTAAGAAAGAAGAAAAGGTAATGCCGATGGCGGTATCGCTTTTGATAATCGAGTTCCCCTTGATGTAGGTAATGATGATAGCAGCTAGTAGTCCAAAGACAATGGCTCCGATGAAGAAGTCAAGGCCCAAGATAAAGGAGAGGGCTACACCTGGCAAGACAGCATGTGAAATGGCATCTCCCATGAGTGACATCCCGCGTAGGATGATGAAACATCCCACAGCTCCAGCTACGACCCCGATGACAATGGCTGTTATCAAGGCATTTTGTAAGAAATGGAATTTTTGTAATCCATCGATAAATTCTGCAATCATAGGTCACCTCCATTGAAAAATAGTCGATTACCGTAAGCTTCTTTTAGATTGGCTTCGGTAAAGGTTTCTTTGGTTGGACCAAAGGCAATCACTTCTCGATTGACAAGCAAGACTTGATCGAAGTAGTGGGGAACCTTGCTGAGGTCGTGGTGGACGATGAGAACCGTCTTCCCAGCTTTTTTCAGATCTCTCAGCGTATTCATGATGATTTCCTCACTGACAGAGTCAATCCCAACAAAGGGTTCATCCAAGAGGATATAGTCGGCTTCCTGTACCAAACATCTGGCAATCAAGACCCGCTGGAATTGACCTCCAGACAGTTGACTGATTTGCCGTTCAGCATAGTCAGCTAGACCGACGATTTCAAGGGCTTCTTGCACTTTCTTCCAATGTTTAGCCTTTAAACTTCGAAAGAGAGGGATAGAGGGAAAGAGTCCTAGCGAGACACATTCCTTGACCTTGATGGGAAAGTTGTAGTCGATATTGATTTTTTGTTCGACATAGGCGATTCGATGTAAGGATTTTTTAACTTCCTTGTCATCGAGAAATGCCTGACCTTGATGTGGGATAATTCCCAGCATCCCTTTTAATAATGTTGATTTCCCAGCACCGTTTGGACCAATAATACCGGTAATTGTTGGTCCGTGGAGCACTAGTGAAATATCCTTAAGTGCCAACGTCTCTTTGTAGGAGACACTGAGGTTTTCGATACGTATCATAAACTTGTATTCCTCCTGCCTCTTAATATACCTTAAAAAAAAAATTAAGTCAAGTTAATTTTTAAAAAAATTAAAATAATAACTGAAAAATGATGGAAAGAGAAAGTTCATTTTTAATTGCATTCCCAGTTAATTTTTGTTAAGCTAAAAACAAGTACAAATGAAAGCGAGAACAAGATGACACGTTATCAAGATGATTTTTATGATGCAATCAATGGAGAATGGCAGAAGACAGCTGAAATCCCAGCAGATAAGTCTCAAACGGGAGGTTTTGTCGATTTAGACCAGGAAATTGAAGACTTGATGTTGGCGACAACAGACAAGTGGTTGGCAGGAGAAGAAGTGCCTGAGGATGCTATCTTAGAAAACTTTGTCAAATACCACCGCCTAGTTCGTGATTTTGACAAGAGAGAAGCTGACGGTATCAAACCTGTCTTACCACTCCTTAAAGAATTCCAAGAATTGGAGACTTTTGCAGATTTTACAGCTAGACTAGCAGAGTTTGAACTTGCTGGAAAACCTAACTTCCTACCTTTTGGTGTATCGCCAGACTTTATGGATGCCAGAATCAACGTTTTATGGGCTAGTGCTCCAAGCACAATCCTGCCAGATACGACCTACTATGCAGAAGACCATCCTCAGCGCGAAGAGCTCTTGTCTCTTTGGAAAGAAAGCAGCGCAAATCTCCTCAAGAAATATGATTTCTCTGATGAAGAAATTGAAGATTTGCTAGAAAAAAGACTTGAATTGGACCGTCGAGTTGCGGCAGTGGTGCTTTCTAATGAAGAAAGTTCAGAGTATGCTAAACTTTACCATCCATATGCTTACGAAGATTTCAAAAAATTCGCGCCTGCCCTACCTTTGGATGGCTTCTTCCAAGCTGTTCTTGGACAAGTACCAGACAAGGTTATTGTAGACGAGGAACGTTTCTGGCAAGCAGCAGATCAATTCTATAGTGAAGAGGCATGGCCTCTCCTCAAGGCAACCTTAATTTTAAGTGTTGTGAATCTTTCAACTAGCTATTTAACGGAAGAAATCCGTGTCTTGTCAGGTGCCTACAGTCGTGCGCTTTCAGGAGTTCCAGAAGCCAAAGACAAGGTCAAGGCAGCCTACCAGCTAGCACAAGGTCCTTTCAAACAAGCCTTGGGTCTTTGGTATGCCCATGAAAAATTCTCTCCAGAAGCTAAGGCGGATGTAGAGAAAAAAGTGGCAACCATGATTGATGTCTATAAGGAACGCTTGGCTAAAAATGACTGGCTGACTCCTGAAACTCGTGACAAGGCCATCGTCAAACTCAATGTTATCAAGCCTTATATCGGTTATCCAGAAGAATTGCCAGAACGCTATAAGGACAAGGTAGTGGATGAAAATGCTAGTCTTTTTGACAATGCTCTATCCTTTGCGCGTGTGGAAATCAAGCACAGTTGGAGCAAGTGGAACCAACCTGTAGACTACAAAGAATGGGGCATGCCTGCTCATATGGTCAACGCCTACTACAATCCACAGAAGAACCTAATTGTCTTCCCCGCGGCCATTTTACAAGCTCCTTTCTATGACTTGCATCAGTCATCTTCTGCTAACTACGGGGGTATCGGGGCGGTTATTGCCCATGAAATTTCCCACGCCTTTGATACTAACGGAGCTTCTTTTGATGAAAATGGTAGCCTCAAGGATTGGTGGACAGAGAGCGACTATGCTGCCTTCAAGGAGAAAACACAAAAAGTTATTGACCAGTTTGATGGACAGGATTCTTATGGAGCAACCATCAACGGTAAATTGACTGTGTCAGAAAATGTGGCTGACTTGGGAGGAATCGCTGCAGCGCTTGAAGCAGCCAAGAGAGAACCAGACTTCTCAGCAGAAGAATTCTTCTACAACTTCGGTCGCATCTGGCGCATGAAAGGTCGACCAGAATTTATGAAACTTTTAGCTAGCGTCGATGTGCACGCACCAGCCAAACTCCGTGTCAATGTGCAAGTACCAAACTTCGATGATTTCTTTACAACCTATGATGTCAAAGAAGGAGACGGTATGTGGCGTTCACCAGAAGAGCGCGTGATTATTTGGTAATGAAAAGAAGCAAGTAAAACTCCTATCATTATACCTTCCCTATCTATGTACACCCTAAAAAGTTAGATAGAATAATCTAGCTTTTGGGGTGTAGTTCATAGGGATTATGAAATTGAAGTCTTTTCTTATTTTAAAATTCATAGTAAAATATCCCTCTGTATCAAGATAACAGGAGGATTTTTATGTCTCAAAAGACTATCAACATAGGCTACGCCCGTGTATCTACTCATAAGCAAGACCTAGGATTGAAAGTGCAAATCGAAGCTCTCAAACATTGCGATAAACTTTTTATAGAAAAGGAATCTGGTGCAAATAATACTCGTCCTGAACTCACAAAAGCCTTAAAACTGGCCTCTGACTTTTCGAAAGATGGCAAACAGGTTACTTTCACTATCTATAAGTTAGATAGACTGACTCGATCTATGTTTAAGCTGCTAGAACTTATTGAACTATTTAATGAATCTAATATTCACCTAGTCAGTTTGCATGAAAAACTAGAGACAGGTTCTCTTATTGGCAGGTTACTTTGCATCATTTTAGGCTTTGTGGCAGAAAATGAGCTGGAAAATCTGAGGTTTCGCACAAAAGAGGGACTTCGAAAAGCTAAGGAAAATGGTGTTAGATTAGGAGCAAAACGGATTTCAAAAGAAAAGGAGGAGCGCATACTTAACAAATATCTACATTCAAATATAAGCATACGTAATATTGCAAAAGCTGAACAAATTTCTACATCAACCCTATATAAAGTGTTAGAACGCAATAAAGTGGCGAACAATCGTCAAAAAAAACAGAAAATCATTGCTAAAAATAGGGAAAAATGGTAGAATAAAGCCGTAAATTTGTTTCGATTAACGACCGTTTGATGAAACATTCAAAATAAGAATATAAATATTAAAAAAAATGCGAGTTTAACAGTGTTTTTAACCTGTATTAGACTGGCATTTTTTGTGTATCGTCTAACGGTCGTTATGCGATACACTTAGTTCCTTATCTCTAAAGGAGGTAGCTAGCTTTTGGCAACAAGAAATTTAAAAATCATTAAGATATGTAATAGTGTGATAGACGTATTGTTCAGTTAATGGATGAACGTTTATTTAAGGCTTCTATCAAGGACATTAAATGTTTAGATAATGAGTTGGCTCAAAATTTTGCTTTTGTGGTCTTGAAAGGAAGTTGATTTTGTCATTTTATAAGCCTAAAAAGGCAATTTTATATTCCTGAGGAGGAAAAAATTATGAATAAACTAACTAAACTAGGTATTGTCACTTTCTCTGCTGTCACTCTTAGTGCTGCCGTGCCAACTTTGGTGCGTGCCGAGGAAAACGTTGCGCCGCAGCCAAATGCTGCTGCTAGACCTAATACTGCTCAACCAACACCTGCACCAAAACCTAATGGTAGCTGGGTTGATTTCAGTATGCTCGATCCAATTGCTAAGCCAAAGCCAGGCAAAGAAGTTTCAAAACCTGCTGAAAAGCCAGTAGAAGAGCCTGCTCCCGTCGAAAAACCTTCGACTGAGGGCAACATTCTTGCAAATGGAACGGATGAGGCTATCGCACAGGATAAGAAAAATGCTGAGATCGAGAAAAAATACAACGTCGATCCAACCAATCAGCTACCTGAGCCAGGTCTACCAATCATAACGCCTGAACCAGAACAACCTATAACAGATTCTGAAGAGATGAAGAGGATGGTGGCGGAAGATTTGGCATACAAGAAGGGAGCAGCTAAGACTCAAGAAGAGTACAATAAACTGATATCTGAGGCTAACAAGGAGCTTTGGGCTGTAGACGGAGTTGACATAGATGAACTGCTCCATAAACCAATCCCAGGAGCACCTCCTGGAGCAGTGCCAGCATTATCAGATGTAAGTATTCGAACATATGAAATCCAAGCAGATTTCTTAGATGCTGATCGTGTCAAGGAACATGGATACACTACTGAATCAAGGATTGATAGTCCAAAACGAGCGGAAGTCTGGTCTATATGGGACATACATGACAAAGATAGTGCAGATGGAATACTAACAGCAAAAAAATTTTCCGACTACACTTTTAGCCACGTCGTAAAATCAGCTGCAGACCATCCAGATATTGACCCAGATCCAAAAGTTGTCAGAGTTAGTTATGATGCAGCTTATGCATTGCGTGGTTCCGGCTACAAAAATGGTAAAGGAGACGAGCTTTTTCGCTACTATTTTATTTATACTAAAAATAAACCAGTAGAAGAAAAACCAACACCGAAAGATCCGCAACCAGCGGAAACGGAAAAACCTGCTGGAATTTCGAAACCAGCGGAGACAGTTGAACCAACTGTGCAGCCAAAACCAGCTGAAAATAAGCCGGTTGAAACTCCAACTCCAAAACCAGCAGAAAACCCTCAACCAGAGGTTAAACCTGCAGAGCAACCGCAACCTACTAATCCAGCAAAACCAGAAGTGAAACCTGCAGAGCAACCGCAGGAAAATAACAGAAAACCAGTGAGAAGATGGCCTCTACGTGACGGAAGCGTTCATGAACACCCTGTTGTTACCTACGCTGATATTGTAGCACCACTTCCTATCAGTGATATGAAGGAAACTTTCAGTGGAATATGGACTGCTGAAAAAGATTTTATCAATAACAAACCAAGATTAGCTTACTTTATAGGTGGCGGGAATAGGTGGATCGAAGAAAATGGGAGGGAATTTTCTCGTGAAGAAATGTTGAAAAGCCATATGTATATGTATCCGATTCGAGTGAAAATTCCAGAATTGGAAGGTAGAAACTATGAAGCGTATACAATTTATACAGGTATTTTTGATGGAAAAACAGGACATGTTGAACTAAACAAAAACACTAACATCACAGGTCAAGGTTACATGGTTTTCCGCACTAAAAAAGAAGACAATGACGTGGAAGTCTATCAATTTTCAAAAAATAGGCAGTTAACACCACTTTATCACCGTTATCAGCTAAATGAGAGAGGAAGAAGCGAGGGAGATTTTGGTTTATACGCAGAAGTTTATCAAACTTACGTTTTCTTATTTAAGAACCACACCGAAAAACCAGCTGAGAAGCCAAGTGAAAATCCTGTAAATCCAGTTACACCAGTTGCTCCAATAACACCGACAACTCCCGTAACGCCTACGCTTAATCCAGCCATCCTAAACAATACTCGTGTTCTTTCGAGCGAAGCTGGAAGCGTTCAAGTATATGGTTCAGAAGCAACACTCAAAAATGTCAGATATATCAGGGTAGAAGAAACCAAGTCGAATTCACTTGAATCAAAAAAATACAAGGCTTTCGACATTCATCTGTATGACGCGAGAGGCAAGGCTATTCAGCCAAACGGCTGGGTTACGGTTAGCGTGTTGGCAAACCAGCCAGTGGAAAATGTTTACTACGTGAATCAAAACGGCAGCTTGTTTGCGCTTGATTTCAAACAAAATGCCGATAAGGTGACTTTTGAAACCAATCACTTTAGTATTTATGCTATGACTTTTAAAGTTGCCGCAAGCCGTGATAACGGAGGTAGTACAACTCCTGTTCCAGTTGTAAATAGTAATAATACGGAACAAAAAGGAAATGACGCAAGTAGTACAAAAACTCAAGCTGAGCCGTTAGCAACTAAGACTGAAACTATTTCGAAACAAGTAGCTAATACTTTGCCAAATACTGGAGAAAATCACTCAATTCTCGCCACCCTATTTGGAATGTTAACTCTAACTGCTGGATTATTTAGCTTTCGTAAGGAGTCAGAATAACTCCAATTCATAGTTTATCTATCAATTATTTTAGACTGTGAAAAAATCAATTTGAGGAGATAATTTAGAAAATCTTTTCATGATAAAACGCATAATATCAAACTTTCATACACTTGATATTATGCGTTTTTTATAATTCTAATACTCTTCGAAAATCTCTTCAAACCACGTCAGCTTCGCCTTGCTGTAGATATGGTTACTGACTTTGTCAGTTCTATCCACAACCTCAAAACAGTGTTTTGAGCTGACTTCGTCAGTTTTATCTGCAACCTCAAAGCTGTGCTTTGAGCAACCTGCGGCTAGCTTCCTAGTTTGCTCTTTGATTTTCATTGAGTATTAAATTACGATATCTATTGTCATCATCTTTCTAGAAAAAAGGATTGAAGGTCTTTTCGTGAGCAATAGTCGTAGCTGGACCATGCCCTGGATAGACATCGTAGTTTGGTAGGGTGAAGAGTTGGGTCTGGATACTGTGAAGAAGTTGCTCCATGCTACCAGTTGGAAGATCCGTTCGTCCAATTGTTTCGCGGAACAGAGCATCTCCTGTCAAGACTAGGTGAGCATCAGGAAAGACTAGGGAAACACCACCGATAGAGTGACCTGGTGTTGGCAAGACAGTGAAACGAAATTCCCCCAGTTGGTATTCTTCGTGAAAGACAAAAGTGTGTTCTGCAGGTTTTGCGACCACATCTGCCATATCATCGTGACGAGGGAGACCAGAGAGATTATCGACAGGAGTGTAGAGCCAGCTGGCTTCGCTCTCTGCGATATAGACAGGAGGATTGCCAAAAGTTTCGCGAACCAAGTCCAGACTCATGATATGGTCATAATGGGAGTGGGTAAGGAGAATAGCGCAGATAGGTTTGTTGATGTTTTCTATTGTCTGACGAATAGCTTCCCAATGGTTACCAGGATCTACTACAATGACGTGCTTTTCACCTTCCAGGTAATAGGTGTTTTCATAGGCAACGGGATTCACAGTTTTATGGATTTTCATGTTAGCTCCAATCTCAAAGAATGCACTAATACTCTTCGAAAATCAAATCCAAACCGCGTCAACGTCGCCTTGCCGTACTCAAGTACAGCCTGCGGCTAGTTTCCTAGTTTGCTCTTTGATTTTCATTGAGTATAAATTAAGTATAGCACAGTTGGGAAAAATAGGTAAGGATTTAGAATGAACTTAAAAACCAGCATGACTGGATGAAGACAGGCTGGTTATCAATTTATCAATATTGGAGAGGTGTCAATTGCCCTTCATAGGTTGCATAAACTCCGTCATTAGCTTGTTTGATAGATGTGATGTTTAGAGTGCCACCGTAGTTGGCTTCTCGTTTATCGCTATATTCACTATAAGTTATCCTATTGGGCAGGTTCTGGTCGTTAGCATAGTATTGAACGACTGTTTTTTTATAGCTTTGCTGGCTGAATAGAAACAGGCAGCTAACTCCTAACACTAGGAGAGCAAAGATAGAAATAGTAGTTTTTTTCATAGGTGTTCTCCTTATAAACTAAAGGATAAAAGAAAGTATCTTGAGGATTTTAATTCTAAAATCCAGTCAAGGTACCAGTGTATGTGACACGAGTTCCACCGTTTATCTTTCGTATCTTCAATGGAATTGGGGAAGTCAGAAAGTCTTTCGGTTACAATATGGTTTCCGTTCTTCTATCTCTCCTTCTATCACCTAAGTTTAAAATCTAACTTCGTAATATATTATAGACTAATAATTCAGAATTATCAAGCAATTCTGAATTATTTTTTTCTTATTCTGTTCCAATCTAGTTTTCATATTCTTAAAAAAGTGATAAAATGGTAGGAAGAATTGGAGAGTAGAGATGCCAAAAGAAGTGAATTTAACAGGCGAAGAAGTTGTCGCTTTAACGCAAAAATATTTATCAAAAGAAGATGTTGCTTTTGTACATAAAGCCTTGGTTTACGCCGTTGAATGCCATAGTGGTCAATATCGTAAATCAGGCGAGCCTTATATCATTCACCCTATCCAAGTGGCAGGTATTTTAGCCAAACTCAAGCTGGATGCTGTAACAGTAGCTTGTGGTTTCTTGCATGATGTGGTGGAAGATACTGATGCGACTTTGGACGATTTGGAAAGAGAGTTTGGTCCAGATGTGCGCGTGATTGTCGATGGAGTGACCAAGCTCGGTAAGGTCAAGTACAAGTCTCACGAGGAGCAATTAGCTGAAAATCATCGCAAGATGCTCATGGCCATGTCTGAGGACATCCGCGTTATCTTGGTCAAACTGTCTGACCGCTTGCACAATATGCGGACCCTGAAACATCTTAGAAAAGACAAGCAGGAGCGCATTTCCAAAGAAACCATGGAAATATATGCACCTCTTGCTCACCGTCTGGGGATTTCCAGTGTCAAATGGGAATTGGAAGACCTATCTTTCCGTTATCTCAATCCAACGGAGTTTTACAAGATTACCCATATGATGAAGGAAAAGCGCAGAGAGCGTGAAGCCTTGGTGGATGAGGTAGTCACAAAATTAGAGGACTATACGACGGATCGTCACTTAAAAGGGAAAATTTATGGTCGTCCCAAGCATATTTACTCGATTTTCCGCAAAATGCAGGATAAGAGAAAACGGTTTGAGGAAATCTATGACCTGATTGCCATTCGCTGTATTTTGGATACCCAAAGTGATGTTTATGCCATGCTTGGTTATGTGCATGAGCTTTGGAAACCCATGCCTGGTCGCTTTAAAGACTACATCGCTAACCGCAAGGCTAATGGTTACCAGTCTATCCATACGACTGTCTATGGGCCAAAAGGGCCGATCGAATTCCAGATTCGAACCAAGGCCATGCACGAGGTGGCTGAGTACGGGGTTGCGGCTCACTGGGCTTATAAGAAAGGCGTTAAGGGGCAGGTTAACAGCAAGGAATCTGCTATTGGGATGAACTGGATCAAGGAGATGATGGAGCTCCAAGACCAGGCTGATGATGCTAAGGAATTTGTAGATTCAGTTAAGGAAAACTATCTGGCTGAGGAGATTTACGTCTTTACACCAGATGGTGCGGTTCGTTCTCTTCCAAAAGATTCAGGACCGATTGACTTTGCCTACGAAATCCATACCAAGGTCGGTGAAAAAGCGACTGGTGCCAAGGTCAATGGTCGCATGGTTCCACTGACAACCAAGCTCAAGACAGGGGATCAGGTTGAAATTGTCACCAACCCTAACTCCTTTGGGCCGAGTCGTGACTGGCTCAACATGGTCAAGACCAGCAAGGCGCGTAACAAGATTCGTCAGTTCTTTAAAAACCAAGATAAGGAACTGTCAGTCAACAAGGGTCGTGAAATGCTGATGGCTCAGTTCCAAGAAAATGGCTATGTGGCCAATAAATTCATGGACAAGCGCCACATGGACCAAGTCCTGCAAAAGACCAGCTATAAGACAGAAGACTCCCTCTTTGCGGCCATTGGTTTTGGAGAAATCGGTGCTATTACTGTCTTTAACCGTCTGACTGAAAAGGAACGTCGTGAAGAAGAACGTGCCAAGGCAAAGGCTGAGGCAGAAGAACTTGTCAAAGGTGGCGAGGTCAAGGTTGAAAATAAAGAAACCCTCAAGGTCAAGCATGAAGGTGGTGTGGTCATTGAAGGTGCCTCAGGTCTCCTAGTGCGGATTGCCAAGTGCTGTAATCCTGTTCCGGGTGACGATATTGTTGGCTACATTACCAAGGGGCGTGGTGTGGCTATTCACCGTGTGGACTGTATGAACCTGCGTGCTCAAGAAAACTACGAGCAACGTCTCCTTGATGTGGAATGGGAAGACCAGTACTCTAGCTCCAATAAGGAGTATATGGCCCATATCGATATTTACGGCCTCAACCGTACAGGACTATTGAATGATGTACTGCAAGTTCTTTCCAACACTACTAAGAATATCTCAACGGTCAATGCCCAACCAACCAAGGATATGAAATTTGCCAATATTCATGTGTCCTTTGGAATTGCTAACCTCTCGACGCTGACTACGGTCGTGGACAAGATTAAGAGTGTGCCAGAAGTTTACTCTGTCAAACGGACCAACGGCTAATTATCCTAGCTCTTACTAGAAAGGCTATTATGAAAATCATTATCCAACGGGTTAAAAAAGCCCAAGTTAGTATCGAAGGTCAGATTCATGGAAAAATCAATCAGGGGCTCTTATTGCTGGTTGGTGTTGGACCAGAGGACCAAGAGGAAGATTTGGACTATGCCGTTAGAAAATTGGTCAACATGCGGATTTTTTCAGACGCAGAAGGCAAGATGAACCTGTCTGTCAAAGATATTGAAGGAGAAATCCTCTCTATTTCTCAGTTTACCCTCTTTGCGGACACCAAGAAAGGCAATCGTCCAGCCTTTACAGGCGCAGCCAAGCCTGATATGGCATCAGACTTCTATGATGCCTTCAATCAAAAATTAGCGCAAGAAGTGCCCATTCAGACAGGCATCTTTGGAGCGGATATGCAGGTTGAGCTGGTCAATGACGGACCAGTCACCATTATCCTAGATACTAAAAATAGATAAGAAAAACCAAGCCCAGC
>NZ_AEDU01000014.1 GCF_000148525.1 Streptococcus mitis SK564 | reverse complement strand
ATATGGCGGTGTAGCTCAGCTGGCTAGAGCGTCCGGTTCATACCCGGGAGGTCGGGGGTTCGATCCCCTTCGCCGCTATAATGATCTTGTTGGACCTTTAGCTCAGCTGGTTAGAGCTCTCGGCTCATAACCGAGTGGTCGTAGGTTCAAGTCCTACAAGGTCCATTTGAATATTATGGAGGATTACCCAAGTCCGGCTGAAGGGAACGGTCTTGAAAACCGTCAGGCGTGTAAAAGCGTGCGTGGGTTCGAATCCCACATCCTCCTTTTCATTAACGCGGGATGGAGCAGCTCGGTAGCTCGTCGGGCTCATAACCCGAAGGTCGTAGGTTCAAATCCTGCTCCCGCAATAAGGCTCGGTAGCTCAGTTGGTAGAGCAATGGATTGAAGCTCCATGTGTCGGCGGTTCGATTCCGTCTCGCGCCATTTTTAATTATAGTATGTATGCGGGTGTAGTTTAGTGGTAAAACTACAGCCTTCCAAGCTGTTGTCGCGAGTTCGATTCTCGTCACCCGCTTTGAACTTTGTTCAAATTACCAAGTTTTTAACTTGGGCGCGTAGCTCAGGTGGTTAGAGCGCACGCCTGATAAGCGTGAGGTCGGTGGTTCGAGTCCACTCGTGCCCATTAATTGGAGAATTACTCAAGAGGCTGAAGAGGACGGTTTGCTAAATCGTTAGGTCGGGTAACTGGCGCAAGGGTTCGAATCCCTTATTCTCCGTTTTATTGAGAGTTTATAACTCTTTTTTTGTATTTTTAAGAATAGTAGAATAAAAACTTCAGATTTGTAAAACTTAATTGGATTACTCATCTGAAGTTTTTTTGCGCTCTTTGTCAACTGTAGTGGGCTGCATTAAAGCTAAAATCTTTATATATTGTCGTTTTTATGGTTGTGCTAGTTTATTATTACTTCCAACTCTTGAGTGAAATTTCTCCGCTATTGAGCCAAATTTCTTTTCCGTTATCACATTGCACCAAAAGTTTTCCATTTTCAGAGATATCTTTAGCAAGTCCCTTGTAGTCTTTTTTATCCAGTGTGAAAGTAACTTCTTTTCCAAGAACGAATGACTGTTTTTTATATAGGTATAATAACTCATCTGCTGGTGTTTCGAAGAAAGCACGCCATATTTCGATAATTAATTCATTTCTTGTTATAGGTGCTGGAGCTTTGAATAAACTAGCAGCTTTTTCTTTTAATTCTTGAGGGAAGTCTTTAATAGTAAAGTTGATTCCTACTCCAATAATGATATCTGTGACTAAGCCAGTTTCTACAGATGTCATTGCCTCAGTGAGGATTCCTCCAATTTTATGATTTTTGAGGTAGATATCATTGACCCATTTTATGTCGACATCTATTAAAGTTAGGTTCTTAATGGCTTTGTAGATAGCTCCAGCTACAAGTAGTGTGTAGGATGGTAATTTGTCGTAGGTGAGATTTGGTTTAAGATGGAGTGTCATATAAATGCCACCTTGGGGTGAGTAGAAGGAGCGTTGAAAACGGCCTCGGCCTGCTGTTTGATAGGAAGCTATATAGAGGGTGTTTGCTTCATTTCCTAAATCAATTGCTTCTTTTGCATCTAGTTGAGTTGATTTTGTTTCAGGTTTAAAGCTGACTTTAATTGGAAGATTTTCTTCTAGAATCTCTGGAAGAATAAGGTCTCCATTCAGCAGTTTATAGCCTTTGTTTTTAATACTATCAATTTCAATGCCTTCTTGTTCTAGCCGCCTGATGGCTTTCCAAATTGATGTTCGGGTCAGTGATAGTTCTTCTGCAATCTTTTCTCCGCTGATATAATCGGTTTCTTTAGCTAGAATTTGGTAGACGGCTTGGTAGGATTTCATAGTGTTTCCTTTCTTTAAGAATAGTATATGATTTGAATCTAGTCTATATTTTATTACTACTATTTTAACATATGGCTACTATTTACGGCATGATTTTCTTAGAGAAAATACAATCATTAAGATTGAGTTTTGAAATATCAGTATTTTTGCTCCCCTTTTTTACCTAGTAAACGTTTCCTTTGTTTTCAAATTGCTAAAAAAGTGGTACAATAAAGGGTAGCTTACTATTATCTGAATCAACTGATTTGGAGAGAAAGGATTCATTTTGAAATCAATAGGCTTTATTGAAAAGCTGAAAGGGTTGTCTAGTAAAGAGCTGATTTTATTGGGAATTATCCTGAGTATCTTTTTGCCCTTTTATCTTTTTGTAGTTGTATTCTGTTTATATATTATCGGTTTGATTTTTACAGGAGACATGAAAAGTATTCTTCAGAAAATGGGGGAGCATCCGATGCTGCTTCTTTTTCTTGGCTATAGTACTGTTATATCCGTTTTTGCACAAAATTGGATGGGAGTTGTGGCTTCAGTAGGAATTTTTCTATTTACTGTTTTCTTTTTGCACTATCAGTCGATTTTATCACATAAATTCTTTCGATTGATTTTGCAGCTCGTCTTGTTTGGTAGCGTCTTGTCAGCTGCTTTTGCGAGTTTAGAACATTTCCAAATTGTGAAGAAATTCAACTATGCTTTTCTTTCACCCAATATGCAGGTCTGGCATCAGAATCGTGCAGAGGTGACCTTCTTTAATCCTAATTATTATGGAATTATTTGTTGTTTCTGTATCATGATTGCCTTCTATTTGTTTACAACGACCAAGTTGAATTGGTTGAAAGTATTCTGTGTGTTTGCAGGCTTTGTGAATCTCTTTGGATTGAACTTTACTCAAAATCGAACCGCCTTTCCTGCTATTATCGCTGGAGCCATTATTTATCTCTTTACGACCATTAAAAACTGGAAGGCCTTTTGGCTTAGTATTGGGGTCTTTGCGATTGGCTTGAGTTTCCTCTTTTCCAGTGATTTGGGAGTTCGGATGGGGACTTTAGACTCTTCTATGGAAGAACGCATTTCTATATGGGATGCTGGGATGGCCTTATTTAAGCAAAATCCTTTCTGGGGTGAAGGGCCATTGACCTACATGCACTCTTATCCTCGGATAAATGCTCCTTATCATGAACATGCTCACAGCCTTTATATTGATACGATTCTGAGTTACGGAATTGTGGGGACCATTTTATTAGTTTTGTCTTCTGTTGCTCCTGTTCGCTTGATGATGGATATGAGTCAGGAGTCGGGGAAACGTCCGATTATCGGTCTTTATCTGTCTTTCCTTACAGTGGTTGCTGTGCACGGAATCTTTGACTTGGCTCTCTTCTGGATTCAGTCAGGTTTCATTTTCTTGCTAGTTATGTGCAGTGTTCCATTGGAACATCGAACGTTGGTATCGGACATGACGGATTAAGTTTATAAGATTAGAATCTTCTACCTTGGGTGGGAGATTTTTTTACTGGGAAAAATTATTTCCAAATCGAAATAGTTGACAATTAGAATGATAAGTATTATAATGTTTTTTATTCGTATCGATATAGAAATAAATTGGAGGTGTCATGAAAGATAGTCATTTGCTAGCCCATCATATTCGTTTGTTGAATGGGCGGATTTTTCAAAAGCTACTGACCCAAGATCCTGAGGCTCTTTATAGGGGTGAACAGGGTAAGATTTTAGCGGTTTTATGGAATAGTAAAACTGGCTGCGCAACTGCGACAGATATTGCTCTGGCAACTGGGCTTGCGAATAATACGCTGACTACTATGATCAAAAAGCTAGAGGAACAAAAGCTTGTAATTGTTAGTCCGTGTGGAAAAGACAAGCGTAAGAAGTATTTAGTTTTAACGGAGTTAGGCAAGTCCCAGAAAGAAGTGGGGCATCGTGTCAGTCAGAAATTGGATACGATTTTTTACAAAGGATTTTCAGAGGAAGAAATTCGGCAATTTGAAGCCTTTCAAGAAAGAATTTTGGCAAATCTGAAAGAGAAGGCAAATGAGGATTAAAATAGATCAAATTAGGTTTTTATAAGTAAAGGCCACTCTTGATTTTATTTTCCAACTCTTAGGACAAGGAAACTATGTGGTTAGCTATGGTCAGACTCAGATTGATGGCCTTGCTTATGCCCAGGACGATATCTTCCGTTTAGAGAACGGGAAAATTGAGGAGCATTGGGACAATAAGGAAGTCATGCCTAAGGTAGAAGACTTGATCAATCGAGGAAAGTTTTAAAACGAGGACAAAGAATGATTGAATACAAAAATGTAGCCTTGCGCTACACAGAAAAAGATGTCTTGAGAGATGTTAATTTACGGATTGAGAATGGGGAGTTTATGGTTTTAGTTGGGCCTTCTGGCTCAGGTAAGACAACCATGATTAAGATGGTCAACCGTCTTTTGGAACCAACTGATGGAAATATTTATATGGATGGCAAGCGCATAAAAGACTATGATGAGCGTGAACTTCGTCTGTCTACTGGTTATGTTTTACAGGCCATTGCTCTCTTTCCTAATCTAACGGTCGCGGAAAATATTGCCCTGATTCCTGAGATGAAGGGCTGGACTAAGGAAGAAATTGCTCAGAAAACAGAAGAGCTTTTAGCTAAGGTTGGTTTACCAGTAGCCGAGTATGGGCATCGTTTACCTAGTGAATTATCTGGTGGAGAACAGCAACGGGTCGGAATTGTTCGTGCTATGATTGGTCAGCCTAAGATTCTCCTCATGGATGAGCCTTTTTCAGCCTTGGATGCTATTTCGAGAAAACAGTTGCAAGTTCTGACAAAAGAATTGCATAAAGAGTTTGGGATGACAACGATTTTTGTGACCCATGATACGGATGAAGCTTTGAAGTTGGCGGACCGTATTGCTGTTTTGCAGGATGGAGAGATTCGTCAGGTGGCGAATCCCGAGACCATTTTAAAAGCTCCTGCCACAGAATTTGTAGCAGACTTGTTTGGAGGTAGTGTTCATGACTAATTTAATTGCAACTTTTCAGGATCGTTTTAGTGATTGGTTGACAGCTCTATCTCAACATTTGCAGTTGTCACTTTTGACCCTGTTACTAGCTATTTTTATCGCGATTCCCTTGGCTGTTTCTCTTCGCTATCATGAGAAGTTGGCGGATTGGGTCTTGCAGATTGCAGGGATTTTCCAGACCATCCCGTCACTGGCCTTGTTGGGGCTCTTTATTCCCTTGATGGGAATTGGAACCTTGCCGGCTTTGACAGCACTAGTGATTTATGCGATCTTTCCGATTTTACAAAATACCATCACTGGGCTCAAGGGAATTGATCCGAGTCTGCAAGAGGCTGGGATTGCCTTTGGGATGACTAGGTGGGAGCGTCTCAAGAAGTTTGAAATTCCACTTGCTATGCCTGTTATCATGTCTGGAATTAGGACGGCAGCGGTCTTGATTATCGGTACGGCAACCTTGGCAGCTTTGATTGGGGCAGGGGGGCTGGGTTCCTTTATCCTTTTGGGAATTGACCGTAATAATGCCAGTCTGATTTTGATTGGGGCCCTTTCTTCTGCAGTGCTGGCTATTGCCTTTAACTTCCTACTAAAAGTGATGGAAAAAGCAAAATTGCGGACGATTTTTTCTGGTTTTGCCTTGGTGACCTTATTGCTAGGTCTGTCTTATAGTCCAGCCCTCTTAGCTCAAAAAGAGAAAGAAAACTTGGTTATTGCTGGAAAATTGGGTCCAGAACCAGAAATTTTGGCCAATATGTATAAATTGCTGATTGAAGAAAATACCAGTATGACTGCGACTGTTAAACCAAATTTTGGGAAAACAAGCTTCCTCTATGAAGCTCTGAAAAAAGGCGATATTGACATCTATCCTGAATTTACTGGTACGGTGACTGAAAGTTTGCTTCAGCCATCACCGAAAGTGAGTCATGAGCCAGAGCAGGTTTATGATGTAGCGCGTGATGGCATTGCCAAGCAGGATCATCTAGCCTATCTCAAACCCATGTCTTATCAAAATACTTATGCTGTAGCTGTTCCGAAAAAGATTGCTCAGGAATATGGCTTGAAGACCATTTCGGACTTGAAAAAAGTGGAAGGACAGCTGAAGGCAGGCTTTACACTTGAGTTTAATGACCGTGAGGATGGAAATAAGGGCTTGCAATCAATGTATGGTCTCAATCTCAATGTAGCGACTATGGAACCAGCTCTTCGCTATCAGGCTATTCAGTCAGGCGATATTCAAATTACGGATGCCTATTCGACTGATGCGGAATTGGAGCGTTATGATTTGCAGGTCTTGGAAGATGACAAGCAACTCTTCCCACCTTATCAAGGGGCTCCACTCATGAAAGAAGCTCTTCTCAAGAAACATCCAGAGTTGGAAACAGTTCTCAATAAATTGGCTGGTAAAATTACTGAAAGCCAGATGAGCCAGCTTAACTACCAAGTCAGTGTTGAAGGCAAGTCAGCAGGACAAGTAGCCAAGGAGTTTCTCCAAGAACAAGGCTTGTTGAAGAAATAGCTTGAAAAGCTAAACTCAACTTGGTTAAACGACTATATAGAAAAATGCTCAGATAAGTTTGTCTGGGCTTTTTTGATGTGAGAATTACTGAATGTCACTTAAAATGGAAAGAAAGAGAAAATTTTCATGATTTTCTAAAATTTTACTGTAAATACACTTGACTATTCACAAAATAGGTGTATAATGTGTTGTGAACTACTTAACAAATAAAGATTTCCAGATCATGTCGACTAAGGTTAGAAATCTTGTGTATAGACAGTTCATTATCTAATAGAGCGTTGCGTCCGAAAGTCTATCTAGACACGGCTCTTTAAAAACAAAAGGAGAAATGATGCATACTTATTTGCAAAAGAAAATTGAAAATATCAAAACAACTTTAGGTGAAATGTCAGGTGGTTACCGTCGTATGGTTACGGCGATGGCTGATTTAGGATTTTCAGGAACTATGAAGGCTATCTGGGATGACCTCTTTGCCCATCGTAGTTTTGCCCAGTGGCTTTATTTGCTGGTTTTAGGAAGTTTTCCTCTCTGGCTGGAGTTGATTTATGAACACCGTATTGTTGACTGGATTGGGATGATTTGTAGCCTAACTGGGATTATCTGTGTTATCTTTGTATCGGAAGGTCGGGCAAGTAATTATCTTTTTGGCTTGATTAACTCTGTTATTTACCTTATTTTGGCCCTACAGAAAGGCTTTTATGGTGAGGTGTTGACGACAATTTACTTCACAGTCATGCAACCGATTGGACTTCTAGTTTGGATTTATCAGGCACAGTTTAAGAAGGAAAAGCAGGAGTTTGTCGCACGTAAACTGGATGGCAAGGGCTGGACCAAGTATCTTTCCATTAGTGTTCTTTGGTGGTTGGCCTTTGGCTTCATTTATCAGTCTATTGGTGCTAATCGTCCCTATCGTGATTCAATCACAGATGCGACCAATGGGGTAGGGCAAATCCTCATGACAGCTGTTTATCGTGAACAATGGATATTCTGGGCAGCTACCAATGTCTTTTCTATCTATCTCTGGTGGGGAGAAAGCCTGCAAATTCAAGGGAAATATCTAATTTATCTCATTAACAGTCTAGTTGGGTGGTATCAATGGAGCAAGGCTGCTAAGCAGAATACTGATTTACCTAACTAGGAAAAGATGTTTGAAAGTACTGTTTTAAGTCTTGGGATAAAACAGATAGAGTTGATAATAAAGGATTTTATATTATGAAAAAGAGGATCGGCGGATCCTCTTTTGTTGTTGAAAAGATAAAAAACTCAGTAACCAAGAAATAAGGCAACTGAGCTCTACTCTGTATTCAATTTTTAGGAATGAGAAGGTCTAGATAAAACTGGACAACTTCCTGTTCTGTGAAATCTTGTCCTTTTTTGAGCCACCAGGTCAATGTTTCGATAAAGTTGGTTACAACTAAGTGTTGGAGATAAGAAGCAGGCAGACTTGGGTGTGCTTCTTTCAAATCATCAACCAGCATGGGGTAGACGTGGTGTTCCAACTCTCTCTGGAGTTGGCGGAGGAAGTAGTCATTCTTGGAGAATAGTAAACTGGTGATATGGTCTTGATTTTTCTGAAAATGCAGAAAGAGGTGGGCGAGGTAATCTTCGGTTGAAATGGCTTGCTCTCTTTCAAAACGATGATGGAATAGGTAGCGGCAAAGCTCGTCCAGAAGCAGCTCCTTGCTCTCATAGTGACAGTAAAAAGTAGAACGTCCCACATCTGCGAGATCAATAATATCCTGAACCGTAGTGGACTCGTAGCCCTTAGTGTTCAAAAGTTGTAGAAAAGCTTGATAGATGGCTTTTTTTGTTTTACTGGTACGGCGGTCAATGTTAGTCATATGGACACTTGAGGCAAATTGTTCAGAACTGAATAAAGCTGACCTTTTGCTTCTATCCTTTCTTTGAGTTTTAGTGGATAATGATAATGAACAAGATGTTCATAAATCTATTATAACAAAGGAATGAGAAATATGAAGGCAAAATATACTGTTTGGCTAGCTTTTTTCTTAAATTTGACTTATGCTATTGTCGAGTTTATCGCTGGTGGAGTGTTTGGTTCCAGTGCAGTTCTTGCTGACTCGGTGCATGACTTGGGAGATGCGATTGCTATTGGGATCTCAGCCTTTTTGGAAAGTATCTCCAATCGTGAAGAAGACAGCCACTATACCTTGGGCTACAAGCGTTTTAGCCTTTTAGGGGCCATGATAACGGCTGTGATTCTTATGACAGGGTCCGTTTTGGTCATTTTGGAAAATATAGCGAAAATCTTTCATCCACAACCGGTCAATGATGAGGGGATTCTCTGGCTAGGAATTATTGCAGTCAGTATCAATGTGCTAGCTAGTCTAGTAGTTCGTAAGGGAAAGACAAAGAACGAGTCAATTCTCAGCCTGCACTTTTTGGAAGATACTCTTGGTTGGCTGGCTGTCATTTTAATGGCAATTATTCTCCGATTTACGGATTGGTATATCCTTGATCCGCTCTTGTCTCTTGCTATTTCCTTCTTTATTCTGTCAAAAGCCCTTCCACGTTTTTGGAGCACGCTCAAGATATTCCTCGATGCAGTGCCAGAAGGAGTAGATATCCAGAAGATTAAGACGGATTTAGCAGAATTGGACCATGTCGCTAGTATCAATCAGCTTAATCTCTGGACTATGGATGGTTTGGAAAAAAATGCCATTGTCCATGTTTGTTTAAAAGAGATGGAGCATATGGAAACTTGTAAAGAATCTATTCGAATTTTCCTCAAAGATTGTGGCTTTCAAAATGTTACCATTGAAGTTGATGCTGACCTAGAAAATCACCAAGCACATAAGCGAAAGGTGTGAGTTGGAGCGGAATCATAGAGATTATTAGAGAAACAGCCTTGCTAGAGGTCGTTTTGTAATTCTAATCATTCCTTGTACTTTCTCTCAGAGTCAGTCTGGTTCCCAGCATAGTCAAGCTAGGGATTTTGCGGCCGTGGAGAACTTCCTTGTTAAGAATATCCATACCTGCTCGGCCCATTTCTTCAGTATAAACTGTGATGCTAGAGAGGGGTGGATAGACTTGCTTGGTCAGGCTGGTGTCGTTAAAGGAAATAAGACTGACGCGGTCTGGCAGGGTGATTCCAGCTTCTTGGAGGGCACGGAGGGCACCGATGGCTAAACTATCACTGGCAGCAAAAAAGGCTGGTGGCAGTTGGTCTCCCAAACTCTGAATAGCCTCCTTCATCAAGTCATAGCCAGACTGGGCAGTAAAGCTTCCTTGAAAGACCAGTTCATCATGATAGATTCCCTTTGCTTGACTGTAGTTCCTAAAATTTTCCAGACGCTTGTCCTCAATGATTTCTTCTTGGTCGGTTGTTTCTTCAAGGCCTGTTAGAATCCCGATACGATCCAGTTCCTGACTGAGGAAATAATCGACAACCTGTTTCATGGCAGTGTAAAAGTCCGTGATAATGCAGGTGTGTCCTAGTGAAAGAGTATCACTGTCTAGAAAGACAAGAGGCTTTTGGTATTCTTCAAAGGTAGAAATCTGAGCTCGGCTAAACTTTCCGATGCAGAGAATCCCAATCACTTCTTCGCTTAGGGTAAAAGGATGGTCATTAAAATAGCGCAAGATATCATAGTCCAACTCTTGGGCTCTTTTTTCTATGCCTAGGCGAATCTGGTAGTAGTAGAGGTCGTCCAGCTCCCCTTGTTCGCTGACCCATTGGATAATGGCAATCTTTTGCTTGGGTTTGTGGGACTCACCTGTCTTGAGGTGCTTGGTATAGCCCAACTCTTCAGCGACAGTTAAAATGCGATGTCTGGTTTCTTCTGTAACAGATAGGCTCTGATCGCGATTGAGGACACGGGATACGGTCGCGATAGAGACAGAGGCTAGCTGTGCAATGTCTTTTAAGGTAGCCATAAATCCTCCTTGATTAGGTTAGTATATCATATTTTTCTGCTTTTTACTGATAGTTTAGTAAAAGTTTAGTAAAAAGGATTGACCTTGGGAAATCCCTTGTATACAATAGAAGAAAACGATTACACGTTAAGGTGACTTAACGGACAGTAAAAGGAGAAATCATATGACACAAGATCTTACTGCTGAAGCTCTTCGTAAAGACTTTCTTGCTGTTTTTGGTCAAGAAGCAGACCAAACTTTCTTTTCACCAGGTCGTATCAATTTAATTGGTGAACACACAGACTACAACGGTGGGCACGTTTTTCCTGCTGCTATTTCCTTGGGAACTTACGGTGCAGCTCGTAAGCGTGACGACCAAGTCTTGCGTTTCTACTCAGCTAACTTTGAAGACAAGGGTATCATCGAAGTGCCTCTTACTAACCTCAAGTTTGAAAAAGAGCACAACTGGACCAACTATCCAAAAGGGGTTCTTCATTTCTTGCAAGAAGCTGGGCATGTGATTGATAAAGGTTTTGATTTTTATGTTTATGGGAATATCCCAAATGGTGCTGGCTTGTCTTCTTCTGCATCCTTGGAACTCTTGACAGGAGTCGTGGCAGAGTATCTATTTGATTTAAAACTAGACCGTTTGGATTTGGTTAAAATCGGTAAACAAACAGAAAACAACTTTATCGGAGTCAACTCTGGTATCATGGACCAGTTTGCTATCGGTATGGGAGCGGACCAACGTGCAATTTACCTAGATACTAATACTTTAGAATACGATTTGGTGCCACTTGATTTGAAGGACAATGTCGTTGTTATTATGAACACCAATAAACGTCGTGAATTGGCGGATTCTAAATATAATGAACGCCGTGCTGAGTGTGAAAAAGCAGTAGAAGAATTGCAAGTTGCTTTGGACATTCAAACCTTGGGTGAATTGAATGAGTGGGCCTTTGACCAATATAGCTATCTGATTAAAGATGAAAATCGTTTGAAACGTGCTCGCCATGCTGTGCTTGAAAACCAACGTACCCTCAAAGCTCAAGCAGCCCTTCAAGCAGGAGATTTGGACACATTTGGTCGCTTGATGAATGCTTCTCACGTTTCCCTAGAGCATGACTATGAAGTAACTGGCTTGGAATTGGATACCCTTGTTCACACAGCTTGGGCTCAAGAAGGTGTTCTCGGTGCTCGTATGACAGGAGCAGGTTTTGGCGGCTGTGCCATTGCCTTGGTGCAAAAAGATACTGTTGATGCCTTTAAGGAAGCTGTAGGAAAACACTACGAGGAAGTAGTTGGATACGCTCCAAGCTTCTATATCGCTGAAGTTGCAGGTGGCACTCGCGTCCTAGACTAGGAGAGAAGTATATGGAAGCTGTAATATTTGATTTAGATGGCTTATTAGCTGATACTGAGATCATTTCTCTAAAAGTTTATCAAGAATTGCTTGAGGATTTTGGAATTCCTTTCACAGAAGAAACATATTCTAGAGAATACAGTGGACATAGGGAAGAGGAGAATGTTCAACGATTTTTGGATACCTATGATTTACCTTGGAACTTTGACCAAACCTTGGAAAAAGTTTATGAACTGGAGGCTCGAATTTTAACCAAAGGTGTAAATTTAAAAAAAGGTGCTAAAAGTTTGCTTGCTTTTTTGCAAAGAGAAGGGATTCCAATCGCTTTAGCAACTTCAAGTGTTGAATCTAGAGCTAGAATGATATTGGATAGCAATGGTATACTATCCCTATTTGACCATCTAGTTTTTGCAAAAGATGTAAAGCGAAGCAAACCTTACCCTGATATATTTTTAAAGGCCTGTAGTGATTTGAATGTTTTACCAGAGAATTGCTTAGTATTAGAGGATAGTGAAGCAGGGATTGAAGCAGCCTATAGAGCTGGGATACCAGTTATTTGTATTCCAGACTTAAAAATGCCAGCACAGTCTTTCTTAAATAAAACAGAACAAGTTTTTCAGGATTTAGATGCTGTCAGAGACTATTTAGAAAGTAGGAAGGAGAATCAATGAGTCAGGGAATTCTAGATGCATTTATCACAGAAGTCATTACTGAAAGTTCATTTGAGGAAATGGATCGAATCTACCTGTCCAATCGTGTTTTGGCACGAGTGGGAGAAGGTGTTTTGGAAGTTGAGACGAATCTGGATAAATTGATTGAGCTCAAGGACCAGCTTGTCGAGGAGGCGGTTCGATTAGAGACGATTGAGGATAGTCAGACTGCGCGTGAAATCCTCGGTGCTGAACTGATGGACTTGGTGACCTCTTGTCCAAGTCAGGTCAATCGTGACTTTTGGGAAACCTATGCCCAATCTCCTGAGCAGGCGATAGCGGATTTTTACCAGCTCAGCCAGAAAAACGACTACATCAAGCTCAAGGCCATTGCTAAAAATATTGCTTATCGTGTACCATCTGACTACGGAGAACTTGAGATTACCATCAACCTCTCTAAGCCTGAAAAGGATCCAAAGGAGATTGCGGCAGCCAAGTTGGTGCAAGCTAGCAATTATCCCCAGTGTCAGCTCTGTCTAGAGAACGAAGGCTACCATGGTCGGGTTAACCATCCAGCTCGTAGCAATCACCGCATTATCCGTTTTGAAATGGCGGGTCAGGAGTGGGGATTCCAGTATTCGCCCTATGCTTATTTTAATGAGCACTGTATTTTCTTAGACGGTCAGCACCGTCCCATGGCCATTAGTCGTCAGAGTTTTGAGCGTCTGCTGGCTATCGTAGAGCAGTTTCCGGGCTATTTTGCGGGTTCAAATGCGGACTTACCAATTGTGGGGGGGTCTATTCTAACTCATGACCACTATCAGGGAGGCCGTCACGTATTTCCTATGGAATTGGCTCCCTTGCAAAAGACTTTCTGTTTTGCTGGTTTTGAGCAGGTCAAGGCTGGGATTGTCAAGTGGCCTATGTCAGTGCTACGTTTGACCTCGGATTCCAAAGAGGATTTGATTAACTTGGCTGATAAGATTTTGCAGGAATGGCGCCAGTATTCAGATTCTGCAGTGCAGATTTTGGCAGAGACAGACGGGACACCACATCACACCATCACACCCATTGCCCGTAAACGCGATGGACAGTTTGAGTTGGACTTGGTCTTGCGAGACAATCAGACATCGCTAGAGCATCCTGATGGAATTTATCATCCCCACAAGGATGTCCAACATATCAAGAAGGAAAATATTGGTTTGATTGAGGTCATGGGTTTGGCTATTCTGCCGCCACGTTTGAAAGCAGAAGTGGAGCAAGTCGCCAGCTACCTCGTGGGAGATGAGGATACAGTTGCCTCTTATCATCAGGAATGGGCAGACCAGCTCAAAGCTCAACATCCAGACCTAGCGGATAAAGAAAAGGCCCTTGAAGTCGTCAAGGACTCTGTGGGTGATATTTTTGCACGCGTTCTAGAGGATGCAGGGGTTTACAAGCAGACGGAACAAGGACAGGCAGCCTTTATGCGCTTTGTAGAGCAGGTCGGAATTTTGCCAGACTAGGAGCTTTCTCCTTGCACAGTCCTATAAAAAGTAGTATCATAGTGTCGTTTGAAATATCAGGAGGAAACGATGAAAGATTTTCATTTTGACGCTATATCTGCCTTTGAAAATTACGAAATAGAAAAAATGAGAGATGGTCACGTTGTGGTGACGACCAAAGTAGTGGACTCGTCGCTTAACTACTATGGCAATGCCCATGGTGGCTATCTCTTTACCCTTTGTGACCAGATCAGTGGTTTGGTGGTTATCTCGCTGGGGCTTGATGGAGTAACACTCCAATCCTCTATCAACTACCTCAAGGCAGGAAAACTCGACGATGTGCTGACCATTAAAGGAGAATGTGTCCATCAAGGTCGCACAACCTGTGTCGTGGATGTGGATATTACCAATCAAGAGGGCAGAAATGTCTGCAAAGCAACCTTCACCATGTTTGTCACAGGCCAGCGGTCAGAAGACAGACAGGTACGAATATAGATAACTAAAAAAGAGGCTCACACCTCTTTTTCTTATTTCTTTTTCCGATTTAATACGGCATTGAGTACAATGGCGAGAAGGCTGGCTACGACGATTCCGTTTGAGAAGAACATTTGGAAGGCTGTCGGCATGCTAACAAAGAGATTACTATTATTTAGACCGACACCTGCAGCGATTGAAACAGCTGCGATAAGGAAGTTGTGTTCATTGTTAGCAAAGTCAACACGAGCGAGGATTTGCATCCCTTGAATAGACACAAAACCAAACATTACCAGCATGGCACCACCGAGGACAGGGCTTGGAATGATTTGGGCAAGGGCGCCAAACTTAGGAAGGAGTCCAAGGAGAACCAGGAAACCAGCTGCGTAGTAGATTGGCAGGCGAGTCTTGATACCTGATAATTTAACCAAACCAACGTTTTGTGAAAATCCTGTGTAAGGGAAGGTGTTAAAGATTCCTCCGAGAAGTACGGCCAAACCTTCTGCGCGGTATCCGTTACGCAGGCGCGTGCTGTCGATTGGGTCTTTCGTGATATCAGACAAGGCCAGGTAAACACCAGTCGACTCAACCATAGACACCGTTGCGATGATACACATCATGACAATAGATGAGATTTCAAAGGTTGGCATCCCAAAGTAGAGTGGAGTTGGGACATGTACAAGCGGCGCTGCCGCAACAGGGGAGAAGTCCACCAAGCCCATGCTAGCGGCAATGGCAGTTCCAACAACTAGACCAATCAAAATAGAGATAGACTTGATAAATCCTTTGGTAAAGATGTTAATTAAGAGGATAATCAGAACAGTGATAGCTGCAAGCAAGAGACTTTGACCAGTTGGTTCTGGAACGTTATTCCCTATATTTCCAATAGCGACAGGGATCAAGGTTAAACCAATCGTGGTAATAACAGATCCTGTTACGATAGATGGGAAGAGATTGGCAACTTTTGAGAAGATGCCTGAAACAAGAACCACGTAAATCCCTGATGCGATAAGGGCACCAAACATAGCGCCACTACCATGGCTTTGTCCAATCATAATCAAGGGAGCTACCGACTGGAAGGCAACTCCAAGAACGACTGGGAGTCCAATCCCAAAGTATTTGTTGAGTTGGAGTTGGAGGAAGGTTGCCACCCCACACATGAAGATATCTGTGGAAATCAGGTAGGTCAACTGTTCAGCTGAATAGCCAAGGGCTGTCGCAATCATGATGGGAACCAGGATGGATCCTGAGTACATGGCTAGTAAGTGCTGCAAGCCAAGAACGGCTGCTTGCGAGTGTTTTTCTTGAGTTTGCATTAGAGATCTGCCTCCTTAAATACGACCTGACCATTTTCAAAACGATCCAAACGAGCGAGTGATAGAACAGGGTAGCCTGCTTTTTCAAGCAAATCACGGCCATCTTGGAAGGATTTTTCAATCACAATACCGATAGCTTCGACTGTGGCACCAGCTTGTTCGATGATTTGAATCAAGCCTTTGGCAGCTTGGCCATTAGCAAGGAAATCATCGATAATCAAGACCTTGTCTTCTGGTGAGAGGAATTTTCCAGCGATAGAAACGGTGCTGGTTACCTGCTTGGTAAAGGAGTAAACTTCGGCAGTTAAGATACCTTCGTTCATAGTGATGTTTTTAGCTTTTTTAGCGAAAATCATGGGAACGTTTAAGGCTTCAGCTGTAAAAACGGCTGGGGCAATACCTGACGCTTCAATGGTTACGACTTTGGTAATACCAGCAGAAGAAAATCTTTCCGCAAAGAGCTTTCCAATCTCTCGCATCAATTGATAGTCAACTTGGTGGGTTAAAAAGGAATCCACCTTGAGGATGTTATCACCCAAGATATGCCCATCCTTGAGGATGCGCTCTTCTAATAATTTCATAAGACCTCCTAAAGTCTAAAAGCCAATCCATTTGCTTGTTTATAGTTTCTAGCAAGAAATAGAAAAAGGACCTACTTAATCTCTAAGTAAGTCCTCAAAATAGGCATGGCAAAAACGACCATACCTCACTTCTGACTTACTTATTGTTAGGTGTTACGGCACCTTGTAGAAACGTCGTGCCAATTCACGACATAAACAAGTAAAACGATATTCAATTTAAAATAGGCTTGAGCCAATGTTTTTATTTTACACTAAATAACTTTAGAAATCAAATATTTTGTTAGTGTTTTGGTTTGAAAAACGAACAAATATAATAAAAATGGGCAAAAAATAACTTATTAGCTAACATTTATACTCAATGAAAATCAAAGAGCAAACTAGGAAGCTAGCCGCAGGCTGTACTTGAGTACGGTAAGGCGACGCTGACGTGGTTTGAATTTGATTTTCGAAGAGTATTAGAAGATTTTTTCATCATAAAAGACATATTATCAAGATTTTTCAAGACTTGACAATATGCCTTTTTAACTTTAAAGACTTTTTCCAAATATTTATTATTCTACTCGCTAAATCTTAAAAAATAGCCATCTGGATCCAAAACTGCAAATTCATGAGGATATATATAGTGATCCCCAACACGAAACTTTCTTTTGGTTAAGGGACGATAAATAGGATAGTTTGCCTCCATCACTTTTTGATAGAGTTTTGGAACATCCTTTATGCCAAAGGAAATATTGACACCGCGCCCGAAAGGATAGGTCAGCTGAGCTAATTCTTCTGTGCTGGCTTCTTCTAGCATAAGTTGGCAGTCTTCAAGCGAGAGGAAGAGAAATTTCTCCTCTGGACGCTCGTATTCGACAGAGAATCCTAGCAGGCCGCAGTAGAAGTGGCGTGATTTTTCGATGTCAGATACTACAAATTCAGGAATGACAGCTTGATAGTCCATTCGTTTTCTCCTTAGAGTTCAATTTCCAAGACAATGGGTGTATGGTCTTGGCGAGCTCCTGAGTCAATCATGTCAGACTTGGTCACTTTGTCAGCGATGCGGTTACTTGTGAGCCAGTAGTCGATTCTCCAGCCTGTATTGTTGATTTTAGAAGTCTTGCTGCGCTGTGCCCACCAAGTGTAGCGTTCTGGAACATCGCCATGAATATGGCGGAAGGTGTCGGTAAATCCAGTTGCCAAGAGGTTGGTAAATCCAGCACGTTCCTCGTCGGTAAATCCTGGTGAACGACGGTTGCTGGCAGGATTTGCAAGGTCGATTTCATTGTGGGCTACGTTATAGTCACCGGTCGCAAGGACTGGTTTTTCTTTGTCTAGTTCAGCCAAGTACTCAGCATATTTGACATCCCAGATTTGGCGTTCTTCCAAGCGTTTGAGTCCATCGCCAGCATTTGGTGTGTAAACTTGGGTCACGAAAAATTTATCAAATTCTAGAGTGATGATGCGACCTTCCAAGTCCATGGTAGAAGGGGCACCGATTTCTGGGAAGCTGATAGTGGGTGTGAGTTCTTTCTTATAGAGGAACATTGTTCCAGCATAGCCTTTGCGGGCAGGTTCTTGAGAAGAACGCCACGTGTTTTCGTAGTTTGGAAAGAGTTCAGCTAAAATTTCCAAGTGTTTTTTAGTAGGACCCTTGGCAGAAAGCTTGGTTTCTTGGATAGCGATGATATCAGCATTTTCAGCGACCAAGGTTTGTAGGACTTCTTGGGACAATTTGGCGCGAGCTGAGTCACTAGTTAGGGCTGCATTGAGGGAATCAATATTCCATGAGATAAGTTTCATAAAGTTACCTTTTTCATTCAGATTATAGATTTTATTATACCAAAAAAAGGTCTATTTCCCCAACGTATGGTTTGAAAAATCACCCTTTTTCGTTTATAATGAAGAATGATTTTATGAAAGGGAGTGAAAATAAATGAAATTTTACTCATATGACTATGTACTTAGCCAAATCAGTCAGCAAAATGGCATCATGATTGGCTTCGGGATTGTGCTCCTAGCTATCACAGGATTTTTTGCTTTTAAAGCTTATCGTGATAAAAAGGGGACTAAGTTTAGGGAATTGGTCATGATTTTGGCCTTGACCTTAGTGGCCATGCTTTTGGTGACAATCTCAAAATATCAGACCAATCAAGCCTCTAACAATCAATTTCAAACCTCCCTTCATTTTATAGAGGTCGTTTCCAAAGACTTGGGAGTGGATAAATCAGAAGTTTACGTCAATACTTCTGCAATCACTGATGGAGCGCTTGTCAAGGTAGGTTCAGATTTCTACCGCGCTATGAACGGGAGCCAACCAGACAAGTATCTTTTAGAGAAATTAGAATTGCATCAAACAGATGCTATTGAATTGGTGGAGGTAAACAAATGACACTCAACTATATGGAAATTTTAATCAAACTGGCCTTGGGGCTCTTCTCGCTGGTTTTTGTTATCAATGTGACTGGAAAAGGAAACCTAGCACCTAACTCTGCGACAGACCAAATTCAGAACTATGTTCTTGGTGGTATCATCGGTGGGGTGATTTACAATAGTTCAATCAGCATTCTCCAGTACGCAGTGATTTTGATGATGTGGACGATTTTGGTTTTGACACTCAAATGGCTCAATAACAATGTTCGTTTTGTCAAACGCTTAATCGATGGGAAACCAACTCTCCTCATCAAAAATGGGCAGATCGACCCAGAAGCCTGTCGTTCAGTTGGCTTGTCTGCGGCAGATGTTGCTCTCAAACTTCGTAGCCAAGGGATTTTCCAGATGAAGCAAGTTAAACGAGCTGTGCAAGAGCAAAATGGCCAACTCATCGTGGTCCAAATGGGAGATGAAAATCCTAAGTATCCAGTTGTAACTGACGGTGTGATCCAAGTCGATGTTTTGGAATCGATTGGTCGTAGCGAAGAGTGGTTGCTTGATAACCTCAGCAAACAAGGACATGACAATGTTGCCAATATCTTTATCGCTGAGTATGACAAGGGTGCTGTTACAGTCGTAACCTATGAATAAGAAAAGCCTGGGGTCTTGGCCTCAGGTTTCCATTTGCAATCAGAAAGGGATTTTATGTCCATTATTCAAAAACTTTGGTGGTTTTTCAAGTTAGAAAAACACCGTTATCTAGTCGGAATTGTGGCCTTGGTCTTGGTTTCCGTACTCAATCTCATTCCCCCTATGGTCATGGGGCGGGTTATTGATGCCATTACTTCGGAGCAATTAACCCAGCAGGACCTCCTTCTTGACCTATTTTATTTGCTTCTTGCAGCCTTTGGGATGTACTATCTGCGCTATGTTTGGCGCATGTATATCCTTGGGACTTCCTACCGTCTGGGACAGATTATGCGGTCTCGCTTGTTTGAGCATTTCACAAAAATGTCTCCAGCTTTTTATCAAACCTATCGGACGGGGGATCTGATGGCACACGCAACCAATGATATCAATGCCTTAACGCGTCTGGCAGGGGGAGGGGTTATGTCAGCGGTTGATGCCTCAATCACAGCTTTAGTGACCTTGCTGACTATGCTCTTTAGCATTTCATGGCAAATGACCCTAGTTGCCATTTTACCCTTACCTTTCATGGCTTATGCGACCAGTCGTCTAGGGAGAAAGACCCACAAGGCCTTTGGCGAATCACAGGCTGCCTTTTCTGAACTCAATAACAAGGTACAGGAGTCCGTATCAGGTATTAAAGTGACCAAGTCTTTCGGTTATCAGGCGGACGAGCTCAAGTCTTTCCAGGCAGTCAATGAATTGACCTTCCAAAAGAACCTCCAAACCATGAAATACGATAGTCTCTTTGACCCCATGGTTCTCTTATTTGTTGGTTCATCCTATGTGTTAACCCTCTTGGTCGGCTCCTTGATGGTTCAGAAAGGGCAAATCACGGTTGGGAATCTAGTTACCTTTATCAGCTACTTGGATATGCTGGTTTGGCCTCTTATGGCCATCGGTTTCCTCTTTAATATTACTCAGCGAGGGAAGGTTTCTTACCAGCGGATTGAGGAACTTTTGTCTCAGGAATCACCTGTACAAGATCCTGAGTTTCCTCTAGACAGTATTGAAAATGGGCGTTTGGAGTACGCTATTGACAGCTTTGCCTTTGAAAATGAGGAAACACTGACAAATGTTCACTTTAGTTTGGAAAAAGGGCAAACTCTGGGCTTGGTTGGTCAGACAGGCTCTGGAAAAACGTCCTTGATCAAGCTTCTCTTGCGTGAATACGATGTGGATAAGGGTGCTATTTACCTAAACGGTCATAATATTCGGGACTATCGTCTGACAGATCTTCGTAGTCTTATGGGCTATGTTCCTCAGGACCAGTTCCTCTTTGCGACCTCTATCTTAGACAATATTCGTTTTGGGAATCCTGATTTACCACTTTCAGCGGTCGAGGAAGCGACTAAGCTAGCCCAAGTTTACCAAGACATTGTAGCCATGCCTCAGGGATTTGATACATTGATTGGTGAAAAGGGAGTCAGTCTTTCTGGAGGTCAAAAGCAGCGTCTGGCCATGAGTCGGGCTATGATTTTAGACCCTGATATCTTGATTTTGGATGATTCTTTGTCGGCCGTGGATGCCAAGACGGAGTATGCGATTATCGACAACCTCAAGGAGACGCGAAAGGACAAGACAACCATTATTACGGCTCATCGCCTGAGTGCAGTTGTCCATGCAGATTTGATTTTAGTTCTGCAAAATGGTCAAATTATAGAACGAGGCAGGCATGAAGACCTACTAGCCATGGATGGCTGGTATGCCCAAACCTACCAGTCTCAGCAGCTGGAAATGAAAGGAGAAGAAGATGCAGAATAAGAAAGAACAATGGACTGTATTGAAGCGCTTGATGTCCTATCTCAAGCCTTACGGCCTCCTGACCTTTTTGGCACTCAGTTTTCTCCTAGCGACGACGGTCATTAAAAGTGTCATTCCCCTTGTGGCTTCCCACTTTATCGACCAGTATCGGAGTAATCTTAACCAACTAGCCATTACCGTTTTGCTGGCCTACTATGGCCTTTATATTCTACAAACTGTAGTTCAGTATGTCGGTAATCTTCTCTTTGCGCGGGTATCCTACAGCATCGTTAGAGATATTCGTCGAGATGCCTTTGCCAATATGGAGAAGCTGGGTATGTCTTATTTTGACAAGACGCCAGCAGGCTCTATCGTCTCTCGTTTGACCAATGATACTGAGACCATCAGCGATATGTTTTCAGGGATTTTATCTAGCTTTATCTCAGCAATTTTCATCTTTCTGACAACTCTTTATACCATGTTGGTGTTGGATTTTCGTTTGACAGCATTAGTATTGCTCTTTCTCCCCTTGATTTTCCTTTTGGTCAATCTCTATCGGAAAAAATCAGTGAAAATCATTGAGAAAACCAGAAATCTCTTGTCAGACATCAATAGCAAGCTGGCAGAAAACATCGAGGGAATCAGGATTATCCAGGCCTTTAATCAAGAGAAGCGCCTGCAGGCGGAATTTGATGAGATTAACCAAGAGCACTTGGTCTATGCCAACCGTTCTGTAGCCTTGGATGCCCTCTTTTTGAGACCTGCCATGAGTTTGTTGAAACTCCTAGGATATGCAGTTTTAATGACCTATTTTGGCTATCGTGGTCTTTCTATTGGGATAACGGCAGGAACCATGTATGCCTTTATCCAGTATATCAATCGTCTCTTTGACCCTCTGATTGAGGTGACGCAAAACTTTTCAACCCTACAAACGTCCATGGTTTCTGCAGGCCGTGTCTTTGCCCTGATAGACGAGAGGACCTATGAACCCCTTCAAGAAAATGGGCAGGCTAAAGTCAAAGAAGGCAATATCCGTTTTGAAAATGTGTGTTTCTCATATGACGGTAAACACCAGATTCTGGATGACATTTCTTTCTCTGTTAATAAGGGTGAAACCATAGCTTTTGTGGGTCATACAGGTTCTGGGAAATCGTCTATTATCAATGTCCTCATGCGCTTTTATGAATTTCAGTCAGGGCGAGTTCTCTTGGATGGTGTGGATATTAGGGACTACAGTCAGGAAGAGCTGAGAAAGAATATCGGTCTGGTCTTGCAGGATCCCTTCCTCTATCACGGGACTATCAAGTCCAATATCGCCATGTACCAAGAGATCAGTGATGATCAGGTCCAGGCTGCAGCTGCTTTCGTGGATGCAGATTCCTTTATTCAAGAACTTCCTCTAAGCTATGATACTCCTGTGTCTGAGCGTGGTTCGAGCTTCTCTACTGGGCAGCGCCAGCTTCTTGCCTTTGCTAGAACAGTCGCCAGTCAGCCTAAAATCCTGATTTTGGATGAAGCGACAGCCAATATTGACTCTGAAACAGAAAGCTTAGTTCAAGCTTCACTAGCTAAGATGAGACAGGGACGAACAACCATTGCTATCGCCCACCGCCTTTCGACCATCCAAGATGCCAACTGTATCTACGTTTTGGACAAGGGGCGCATTATCGAGAGTGGAACCCATGAGGAACTCTTGGCTCTGGGTGGAACCTACCACAAGATGTATAGCTTGCAGGCCGGGGCCATGTCCTAATACTCTTTGATTTTCATTGAGCGTAAGAAGGAAATCCTTCAAATTACAGATTTCTTTCACCGCCTTTTCCATTTTGTGGTATAATGAAAAATGTTGACAAATAGTATAATAAAAACAAAGGAGAAACAGCATGCTGAAATGGGAAGACTTGCCCGTGGAAATGAAATCAAGCGAGGTTGAGTCTTACTACCAGCTTGTCTCTAAAAGGAAGGGTTCGCTGATTTTTAAGCGTTGCTTGGATTGGGTTCTAGCTTTGGTCTTACTGGTTCTGGCCTCTCCCATCTTTCTCATCTTGAGCATTTGGATCAAGTTGGATAGCAAGGGGCCAGTGATTTACAAGCAAGAGCGCGTGACCCAGTACAATCGACCTTTCAAGATTTGGAAGTTCCGTACCATGGTGACGGATGCAGACAAAAAAGGAAGTTTGGTGACTTCTGCTAACGATAGTCGCATTACCAAGGTTGGCAATTTTATCCGCCGTGTCCGTTTGGACGAACTGCCTCAGCTGGTCAATGTCCTTAAAGGCGAAATGTCCTTTGTCGGTACACGACCTGAAGTGCCACGCTACACAGAGCAGTATAGCCCTGAAATGATGGCGACCTTACTTTTACCAGCAGGGATTACCTCTCCAGCCAGCATCAACTACAAGGATGAGGACACTATTATCAGTCAAATGACTGAAAAAGGCCTGTCAGTTGACCAAGCCTATGTCGAACACGTCCTCCCTGAAAAGATGCGCTATAACCTCGCCTATCTCCGAGAGTTTAGTTTCCTTGGAGACATCAAAATCATGTTTCAAACCGTGTTTGAAGTGCTAAAATAAAGTAGTCATGAGAAAATGAGTACAGATAAAAGGAGCAAATCAATGCCAAATTACAATATTCCATTTTCACCACCCGATATCACGGAAGCAGAAATTGCTGAAGTAGCGGATACCCTGCGTTCTGGTTGGATCACAACAGGTCCTAAAACAAAAGAACTGGAGCGTCGCTTGTCTCAATACACAAAGACGCCTAAGACTGTCTGTCTTAACTCTGCAACTGCCGCGCTTGAGTTGATTTTGCGTGTTTTGGAAGTGGGTCCTGGAGATGAAGTCATCGTTCCAGCTATGACTTATACAGCTTCATGTAGTGTCATCACTCACGTAGGAGCGACCCCTGTCATGGTGGATATTCAAGCAGATACTTTTGAGATGGATTATGACCTGCTGGAGCAAGCTATCACTGAGAAAACTAAGGTGATCATCCCAGTAGAGCTTGCAGGGATTGTTTGCGATTATGACCGTTTGTTCCAAGTTGTGGAGAAGAAACGTGATCTCTTTACCGCTTCAAGCAAGTGGCAAAAAGCCTTTA
Source organism: Streptococcus mitis SK564 (assembly GCF_000148525.1). Lineage (GTDB taxonomy): Bacteria > Bacillota > Bacilli > Lactobacillales > Streptococcaceae > Streptococcus > Streptococcus mitis_H. The sequence continues at coordinate 60,880 of NZ_AEDU01000014.1, read as the reverse complement.
ACCGTATCGTGATTGTTTCTGATAGTGCCCATGCTTTGGGATCTACTTATAAAGGACAACCAGCTGGTTCTATCGCTGACTTTACCTCCTTCTCATTCCATGCCGTTAAGAACTTTACAACGGCAGAAGGTGGAAGTGCGACTTGGAAAGCCAATCCAACGATTGACGACGAAGAGATGTACAAGGAATTCCAAATCCTTTCCCTTCACGGGCAAACTAAAGACGCTCTTGCCAAGATGCAACTGGGTTCATGGGAATACGATATCGTCACACCAGCCTACAAGTGCAATATGACAGATATCATGGCTTCGCTTGGTTTGGTACAATTGGACCGTTACCCTGGTTTACTAGAACGTCGTAAGGAGATAGTGGACCGCTATGATCATGGTTTTTCAGGTTCTCGTATCCATCCATTGGCACATAAGACTGATACTGTCGAATCTTCACGCCACCTCTACATCACCCATGTAGAAGGAGCGAGCTTAGAAGAACGCAACCTCATCATCCAAGAATTAGCCAAAGCAGGAATTGCAAGCAATGTCCACTACAAACCGCTTCCGCTCTTGACAGCCTATAAGAATCTTGGCTTTGATATGGCGAACTATCCTAAGGCCTATGCCTTCTTTGAAAATGAAATTACCCTTCCTCTTCACACTAAATTAAGTGATGAAGAAGTGGACTATATCATTGAGACTTTCAAAACAGTTTCTGAAAAAGTGCTAACTTTATCAAAAAAATCGTAAAAAAGTCTTGACAAAGAAAAAACAAAGTATTAAAATAAGTTCAACAAATCAGAAAAGTAACTATTTTTGATCTTCAGGGAGCCTGTGGTGATTGTGAACAGGTGGTTGGAAGTAGTGAAAGTGGGCTGATTTTAAAAATGAATTTGAAACAATGAAAATTCGGTGCGCACACCTTACAGTGCAACTTGTTGTTAGACAAGGCAGAGATGTAAAGGGATAGTCCCTTTATAATTGAGGTGGCACCGCGTTACCAACGCCCTCACATGGAAGTATATTCTGTGTGTGGGCTTTTTTCGTAACATGATAGCGATAGAAAGTTGAAAGATTCCAACTATCAAGGAAAGAAGCTAGTAAAGGTGTACCGAAATGAAAATCTCATCATCAATGTCTCTGGTCGTGGAGACAAGGACGTAGCTGCAATTGCGGACTACCTAGAAGCTAAAAAATAATAGATGGAAAAATTACAGTCTTTTCTCTCACAGAGAGCTTGTGGTTGCTGAAAACAAGCAGAGAAAGCTGTAAGGTTGGGTCCATCTGAAACGAGAGAAGAAAACATAATTCTCAAGGGAGTGCCCTTTATCGCACAGCCTGTTACAGGAGGTATCTGAGACAGGAATGAGAGATAGGAGAAATCCTATAATTGAGGTGGCACCGCGAATTTCGTCCTCACGCAAGTTATTTTGCGTGGGGATTTTTCATACAGTCGCTACGGACTAAAATTAGAACTGAAAGGGAAATTACAATGGAACGAATCATTCATGGAGATGTCTTATCACCAATCTTGGCTTATATGCGCCTAAAGGGGCAACACAAGGTTATTCTAGAAAGTATTCCGAGAGATAAGGAAACAGCTCGTTTTTCTATCCTAGCTTATAATCCAGTTTTTGAGATTAAGTTTGAAAATGGAGTTCTCTATCAAAATGGTCAAGTGATTGATCGGGATCCCCTGGATTTTCTTTATGAAGTGACTCATAAGAGCCAGCACCATTCAGACCTCCCTTTTGGTGGTGGGGCAATTGGTTTTGTCGGTTACGATATGATTTCTCTTTATGAAGAAATTGGTCAAATCCCTCAAGATATCATTGGGACGCCAGACATGCATTTCTTTGTTTATGAGAGCTACATGGTTTTTGACCACAAGAAGGAAAAAATCCATGTCATCGAGGATGCTCTTTACAGCAAGCGTAGTCAAGAAGACTTGGAAGAAGCCTTGAACCAAGTGCTTGAGGAATTACGCATTCCTGATCCAAATGAATTTGAAGACTTGGATCTATCTCCGTTAGACTTCAAACCCCATATCGCTCCTCAGAAGTTTGAGGAAATGGTGGAAACAGCTCGTGACTTGATTCGTAATGGCGATATGTTCCAATGTGTACTCAGTCAGCGCTTCTCAGCAGAAGTTACTGGAAATCCATTTGACTTCTACAGAAATCTTCGCGTGACCAATCCATCTAATTACCTTTATTTCTATGACTTTGGTGATTATCAAATCATCGGTGCCAGTCCTGAAAGTTTGGTTTCTGTCAAAAATGGCATCGTAACAACCAATCCGATTGCAGGTACGCGACCAAGAGGAGCTACGGATGAAGAAGACAAGGCTTTGGCGACAGATCTGCTTTCGGATGAGAAGGAAACAGCAGAGCATCGGATGTTAGTAGACTTGGGTCGTAATGATATTGGTCGCATCTCTGAAACGGCCAGTGTCCAAGTCACCAAGTATATGGAAGTGGAGCTTTTCCGTTATGTCATGCATTTGACCAGTGTGGTCAAGGGGCGTTTGCTTCCAGAACTCACTGCCATGGATGCCTTGAAAGCAACACTTCCAGCTGGAACAGTGTCAGGAGCACCAAAGATTCGAGCCATGAGACGCATCTATGAACTGGAAACAGAAAAACGGGGCGTATATGCAGGAGCAATCGGCTACTTGTCTGCGACGGGTGATATGGATTTCGCCATTGCCATCCGAACGATGATTCTCAAAAATCAAACAGCCTATGTGCAGGCTGGGGCAGGGATTGTCTACGACTCCATCGCCCAAAACGAATACCAAGAAACCATTAACAAAGCTAAATCTATGACTAGAATTGGAGAACTAAGACCATGATTTTATTGATTGATAACTATGATTCTTTTACCTATAACTTGGCCCAATACATTGGGAATTTTGCAGAAGTGCAGGTCTTGAGAAATGATGATCCCAAGCTGTATGAAGAAGCTGAAAAAGCAGATGGTCTGGTCTTTTCGCCCGGTCCTGGTTGGCCAGTTGATGCTGGAAAGATGGAAGACATGATTCGTGACTTTGCTGGCAAGAAGCCAATTCTTGGGATTTGTTTGGGCCACCAAGCCATAGCCGAAGTCTTTGGTGGTAAGTTAGGTTTGGCTCCAAAAGTCATGCATGGGAAACAGAGCAATATCAACTTTGAAGCGCCATCTGTTTTGTATCAAGGTATCGAAGATGGCCGTGCGGTCATGCGTTACCACAGTATTTTGATTGAAGAAATGCCAGAAAACTTTGAAGTGACAGCTCGTTCGACTGATGACCAAGCCATCATGGGGATTCAACATAAAAACCTACCGATTTATGGCTTCCAGTACCATCCAGAGAGCATTGGAACGCCAGATGGCTTGTCTTCTATTCGGAATTTTATCGAGAAGGTTGTAAAGTGAGGAAACTAGGATGAAAGAGATTATTGAAAAACTAGCAAAATTTGAAAATTTATCAGGTGTGGAAATGACGGATGTCATTGAGCGTATCGTAACTGGGCGTGTAACTGAAGCACAGATTGCTTCTCTCCTCTTAGCTCTTAAGATGAAGGGGGAAACACCTGAAGAACGCACAGCCATTGCCCAAGTCATGAGAGGACATGCCCAACATATTCCAACTGAAATTCATGATGCCATGGACAACTGTGGTACAGGTGGAGACAAGTCTTTCAGTTTTAATATTTCCACAACTGCAGCCTTTGTCTTGGCTGGTGGCGGTGTTCACATGGCCAAGCATGGTAACCGCTCGATTTCTTCTAAATCGGGTTCTGCAGATGTTCTAGAAGCCTTGGGTATTAACCTTGACCTCAAACCAGCTGAACTAGGTAAGGTTTTTGATAAAACTGGAATCGTCTTTCTCTTTGCTAAAAATATGCACCCAGCCATGAAATACATCATGCCAGCTCGTTTGGAATTGGGAATTCCAACGATTATGAACTTGACTGGTCCACTGATTCACCCAATGGCCTTGGAAACACAGCTTCTTGGAATTAGTCGTCCAGAACTTCTAGAAAGTACAGCTCAGGTTTTGAAAAATATGGGTCGCAAACGTGCTATCGTGGTTGCTGGGCCAGAAGGACTGGATGAAGCTGGTTTGAATGGAATAACCAAAATTGCACTTCTTGAAAATGGCGAAATTACCTTGTCAAGCTTTACTCCAGAAGATCTGGGAATGGAAGGCTACGCTATCGACGATATTCGTGGAGGGAATGCTCAGGAAAATGCAGAAATTTTGCTCAGCGTTCTTAAAAACGAACCAAGTCCATTCTTGGAAACGACAGTCTTGAATGCTGGTCTTGGTTTCTATGCTAATGGTAAGGTTGATAGCATCAAGGATGGAGTTGCCTTGGCTCGTCAAGTCATTGCTAGTGGCAAGGCCCTTGAAAAACTCAGACTGTTACAGGAGTACCAAAAATGAGTCAGGAATTTTTAGCACGAATCTTGGAGCAGAAGGCGCGTGAGGTTGAGCAGATGGAGCTGGAGGAAATCCAGCCCCTGCGTCAAACCTATCGCTTAGCTGACTTTTTGAAGAATCATCAGGACCGCTTGCAGGTAATCGCTGAGGTCAAGAAAGCTAGCCCTAGTCTGGGAGATATCAATCTAGATGTGGATATTGTGCAACAGGCCCAGACTTATGAAGCGAACGGAGCAGTGATGATTTCTGTTCTGACAGATGAGGTTTTCTTTAAAGGGCATTTGGATTATCTGCGGGAGATTTCTGGTCAGGTAAACATTCCGACGCTCAACAAGGACTTTATCATCGATGAAAAGCAAATCATCCGTGCCCGCAATGCTGGTGCGACAGTCATCTTGCTCATTGTGGCAGCCTTGTCAGAAGAACGGCTCAAGGAACTTTACGACTACGCGACAGAGCTTGGTCTGGAAGTCTTGGTGGAAACCCACAATCTAGCTGAACTAGAAGTGGCCCACAGACTTGGTGCTCAGATTATCGGAGTTAATAACCGCAACTTGACCACCTTTGAAGTCGACTTGCAGACCAGTGTAGACTTGGCTAAACACTTCAAAGAAGATTGCTGGTATATTTCTGAATCTGCTATTTTTACAGGGCAGGATGCAGAGCGAGTAGCACCATACTTTAACGGTATTTTAGTAGGGACAGCTCTCATGCAGGCAGAAGATGTAGCCCAGAGAATCAAGGAGTTGCAGATTGACAAAGGTTAAAATTTGCGGATTATCGACCAAGGAAGCAGTGGAAACAGCCGTTTCAGCAGGAGCTGACTATATCGGTTTTGTCTTCGCACCTAGTAAAAGACAGGTGGCCTTGGATCAGGCTTCCGAGTTGGCAAAGCTCATTCCTGTAGACGTAAAAAAGGTAGGTGTATTTGTTTCACCAAGTCGGGCAGAACTGCTAGAAGCGATTGACAAAGTTGGTTTGGACTTGGTTCAAGTTCACGGTCAGGTGGCAGATGATTTGTTTGAGGATTTGCCTTGTGCCAGTATTCAGGCTGTGCAGGTGGATGGAGAGGGTCATGTGCCCCATTCTCAGGCAGACTATCTACTCTTTGATGCCCCTGTGGCTGGGAGTGGCCAGACCTTTGACTGGGCTCAACTGGATACGATTGGACTAACTCAGCCTTTCTTTATCGCAGGTGGGCTTAATGAAGACAATGTAGTAAAAGCAATTCAACACTTTACTCCCTATGCAGTAGATGTATCGAGCGGAGTGGAGACAGATGGACAAAAAGATCATGAAAAGATTAGAAGATTTATAGAGAGGGTAAAGCATGGCATATCAGGAACCAAATAAAGATGGATTTTACGGAAAATTCGGCGGACGTTTTGTCCCAGAAACATTGATGACAGCAGTTTTGGAGTTGGAGAAGGCCTACCGTGAAAGTCAGGCAGACCCAAGTTTCCAAGAGGAATTGAACCAACTCTTGCGCCAGTATGTAGGACGTGAAACCCCTCTTTACTACGCAAAAAACTTGACCCAGCATATTGGCGGAGCCAAGATTTATCTTAAACGTGAAGACCTTAACCATACAGGGGCCCACAAGATTAACAATGCCTTGGGACAAGTTCTTCTGGCTAAACGCATGGGTAAAAAGAAAATTATCGCTGAAACAGGTGCTGGTCAGCATGGTGTGGCCACTGCCACTGCTGCAGCCCTCTTTAACATGGAATGTACTATCTACATGGGTGAGGAAGATGTCAAACGCCAAGCCCTCAATGTCTTCCGTATGGAGCTTTTGGGAGCCAAGGTTGAGGCAGTGACAGACGGTTCGCGCGTGCTCAAGGATGCGGTCAATGCAGCCCTTCGTTCATGGGTGGCTAATATCGACGATACCCACTATATCCTTGGTTCTGCCTTGGGACCTCATCCATTCCCAGAAATCGTTCGTGACTTCCAAAGTGTCATTGGTCGAGAGGCTAAACAACAGTACCGTGACTTGACAGGACAAGATCTACCAGATGCCTTAGTAGCCTGTGTTGGTGGTGGGTCTAATGCTATCGGGCTCTTCCATCCCTTTGTAGAAGATGAATCAGTAGCCATGTATGGAGCTGAAGCAGCAGGACTTGGTGTGGATACAGAGCACCACGCAGCTACCTTGACCAAGGGGCGTCCGGGTGTTCTTCACGGTTCCCTCATGGATGTGCTCCAAGATGCCCATGGTCAAATTCTTGAAGCCTTCTCTATCTCAGCAGGTTTGGACTATCCTGGTATCGGTCCAGAACATTCTCACTACCACGATATTAAACGTGCCAGCTATGTTCCTGTGACAGACAAAGAAGCCTTGGAAGGATTCCAACTCCTGTCTCGTGTGGAAGGGATTATCCCAGCATTAGAATCTAGCCATGCTATCGCCTTTGCGGTGAAATTGGCCAAAGAACTCGGTCCAGACAAGTCCATGATTGTCTGTCTATCAGGTCGTGGAGATAAGGATGTGGTTCAAGTCAAAGACCGCTTGGAAGCAGATGCAGCAAAGAAGGGAGAAGCTCATGCCTAAGACACTAACAGAAAAATTAAACGCTATAAAAGCAACTGGAAAAGGAATTTTCGTTCCCTATATCATGGCTGGTGACCACGAAAAAGGTTTGGGTGGTCTCGGTGAAACAATCCACTTTTTAGAAGATTTGGGTGTTTCGGCTATTGAAGTGGGTATTCCCTTTTCAGACCCTGTTGCAGATGGACCTGTTATCGAAGAAGCTGGCTTGCGCAGTCTAGCCCATGGGACTTCGACACAAGCTTTGGTTGAAACCTTGAAAACCATTCAAACAGAGGTTCCGCTGGCCATTATGACCTACTTCAACCCCCTCTTTCAGTACGGTGTAGAGAATTTTGTCAAAGATTTGGCAGATACAGCGGTTAAGGGCTTGATTATCCCAGACCTGCCTCATGAACATGCCAACTTTGTAGAGCCATTTTTGGCAAACACAGACATCGCCTTGATTCCTCTAGTTAGTTTGACAACAGGAATTGAGCGCCAGAAAGAATTGATTGAAGGGGCAGAAGGATTTGTCTATGCCGTTGCCATCAATGGGGTGACAGGGAAATCAGGCAATTACCGCGCAGATTTGGACAAGCACTTGGCACAATTGCATCAAGTTGCCGACATCCCAGTCTTGACAGGATTTGGTGTATCTAGTCAAGCTGATGTAGAACGCTTTAATGCGGTGTCAGATGGGGTTATCGTTGGTTCGAAAATTGTAAAAGCTCTCCACCAAGGAGAGCCAATTCAGGAATTTATCAAACAAGCAGTAGCTTACCAAAAATAATCACACAAGCAGCGAGCAAGAAAAGGAAGTCTTTCCTTTTTCTTTTGCAGGAGAAAGGCTAGAATTCCTGTTGCAGAAAGCTACGAATTAGTTATTGAAATCAGTTTAGAAGATTTAAAATGTGTAACCCCCCTTTAAGAGAACAACAACATGGTGTATTTAAATCGATAAACAAAATACATTAAGATAGAAACAAGGGGGTTATTGTATTTCACTTATATCAATGATTAAATCATCTCCAAGATTAATTCCGTTAGGTGTGAAAACGCTTAGTGCATGATTTGCAATAACTTGTGTAGAAACAGTATCAACTCCTGCACCAATAAGTGCACCTGCAACAGGAATCATTTTTCCTAGATTTACTACTCCCTTTTCTCCAAATTTTGTGACTAATCTGAATCCAACTGCTTGATTGATTTTCTTTAGCACTTCTCCAGGAACTTTTTTAATCATGCCTTGAGCCAATTTTTCAGCAACGACAATTCCAGCTTTTTTTGCAATATCAGCTACAGTAGTTCCTGTAAGCGATGCGTATACAAAGGTCTGCACCTGGTCACTTTTTAAATCATATCCACGCATATAAGCAATAGTAGCAATCATTCTCATTTGAACGAGAATAACAGATGTAATATTTGCAGGAATAGTTACTGGTAGAGTTAGAATTCCTCCAAATCCAGTAATAAATCCAGATAGAGCCGCCTTGCTAGTCTGAAAAGTAATCATTTTTGAAATAGCAGTGTCAACATTATCATACCTAAGATAATCATCTGCTAATTCTTGAATAGTTTTTTGGCCAGGAATTCCATTAATAGTTGTATCGTATGCCCAATCTAGGACTTGCATCATAGAACTTTCATCAATTTTTGGGACATCTAGTTTTGGTAATTCAAAATTGATGTTTGGTAATTCGAATTTCATAATAAGTCTCCTTGTTTTCAGTATAACTAGTATACACTATTGTGTTTCGATTTACAATATTAATTTACCACAAATAATCATGCAAGCAGCCAGTAAGAGGAAAGGCACGAAAGGAAGTCTTTCCTTTTTCTTTTGCAGGAGAAAGGCTAGGATTCCCGTCGCAGAAGCGAACTGAATCAAGATTAGTAGTTCAGTCGCACTAAATACGAGAGCACAAGAAGCTAAAAAGAGAAAATCCCCTGCGCCCATGCGGATATCGATAAAATGAGCTAAAAAGCCAAGAGCAAGGAAGAATACCATGACCAGATTCCAGCCAGAGCAGGCCATGAGGATTAGGTGGAAAGTCATCCAGACCAGTAAGGGATATTCCTGATGGCGAAAGTCGTAGATGCCCAAGGTCAAACCAGCAGTGATTAGGATGACTTGTCCCAAGGAAAGTAATCCCCAAGACCAAGCTAGAAAGAGGAGGCCTAAACCTAGTTCAAAAAGGGCATACCAGACAGGATAAGGTGCCTTGCAGTAGCGACAGCGAAAGCGATTAAAGATTTGAGAGAGGATAGGAATCAAATCTAAGGGACGCAAGCGAGTCTGACAGGAATCGCAGTGACTGGGTGGACTGATAATGGATTGCTCTGGAAAACGGTCAATGACCAAACCAAGAAAGGAAGCGAGAATACTCCCGACAAGAAAAAAATAAATATCAATCATACTTATCTATTCGTAAAAAATAGGAGAAGTAGTATAATGGAGAAATATAGATAAGATAGTGAGGTCAAGATGACAATTCGTTTTGAAGAAAATGTGAGCCCAGAAAATGCTCAATTCGTATGCCAATGGTCCAACTCCCTTGGCAAATCATTTCAAGAACAATGGATGGGAACAATGATTCCTTTTCCCTTGACAATTCAAGTTTTGCAAGATTTGGAAGGAATCTTTTCAATCTTTGAAGGACAAGAGTTTGTGGGGCTCATCCAGAAAATCAGGCAAGAAGACAGTAATCTTCATATTGGAAGATTTTTTATCACCCCCAAGAAACAGGGGCAAGGCTTAGGTAGCCAAGTTTTAAGGAAATTTGTTAGTTTGGCATTTGCAAATGAAGATATAGATAGTATTTCTCTAAATGTCTTCGAGGCAAATCAAAGAGCTCAAAATCTTTACCAAAAAGAAGGATTTGAAATCGTTCAAATTGTTGAAACACCTATACGAAAATACATAATGAAAAAGAGTAGATAGAAAGTAAAAATCCTTGAAATCAATGTTGACTGCGATGATGAACCTGAATCAGCCCCTCAAAAGGGACTGTATATGAATGAACGTTACCAGTGTTTAAAAACTAAAGAATATCAGTCACTTTTATCTTCCAAGGGTAGACAAATTTTCGCTAAACGTAAGATTGATATGAAATCTGTCTTTGGGCAGATAAAGGTTTGCGTGGTTATAAGAGATGTCATCTGAGAGGTAAGCGTCAAGTGAGAATTGACATGGGATTCGTACTAACGGTCAACAACCTGCTGAAATATAATAAGAGAAAGAGGCAAAATTAAAAAGCTAGAGTTCCGCAATTGGAAATCTCTAGCTTTTTGTTTTCTGAGAATCATTTTGACTCAGACTCTTTTGACTAATGTTACTAAAAAGATAAAGTAACTTTTAGCCTTATTTATTGTCGCCACTCAACATGTTTTTAACACCTTCGATAGCGCCTTCTACAGCGTCTTTGGCATCTTCAGCAACTTCTTTTACTTTAGAAACAACTTTTTCAGCTGCTCCTTCTTTTTCCATTTTTTCATCACCGATGACTTTCCCAACACCTTCTTTAATAGAACCTTTAGCTTGATTTAATTTTTCTTCTACTGACATGATAATTTCTCCTGTTATATTTATTTTATCTTAGTTTACACGAGTTTTTTCGTGAGATACTACACCAGTTGCTGCACCTTTAACAGCTTCTACACCTTCGCTAACTTTTTCTTGAACAGTTGAGAAACCAGATCCAAGACCAGATTTAGCTTTTTCGAATTGTTCTGAAGCGAATTCTCCTGTTGATTCAGCAACGTCAGATACGCGATCTTGAAGGCTTACTGAGTCTGCTTCATGTTGTTCTTTAGTTTTGATGTCGACAACGTTTACGTTGATTTCAACAACTTCCAAGTTAGTCATTTTAGCAACTTCTGAAGATACGATTTCTCTGATTTCTGAATATAAAGCTGGAACATTTTTTTGGTACTCAGCAATAATGTTTAAGTCAACTGCAACTTGTGTTTTACCAACTTCTACGTTAACACCACTTGTTACGTCATCGCTGTTAACGATTTTTTCTTTAAGATTTGAGAAGAAACCACCGTCGATTCCCAAAAGACCTGAAACGTTTTCTAGTGACAGACCAATGATTTTTTGGATAACTTTATCTTCGTAAGTAAGTTCCCCTTTGATTTCGTGAGCTACAGCAGTAGCATCTTTCTTTTCTACGTTAGTGTTTGTGTTTTTTTCGTTTGACATATGAAACTCCTTTAATTAAATTAGTAATTTTTATTTTTTTTATTTATCTATATAGTTTTTTTCGATATATAATCCAGCTGCAACTCCCAGTGCTCCTAAAATCAATACAAATATTGTTTTGAAGAAGCCAAAGGAGACAATCAAACAAGCGAGAAATACGCCTATAAGACCTGCGATTATTGGATATCGATATTGTTTAAGCCATTCCATTTTTTACTTCCTTACTTCACACGACTAACAGTCTTTTTGTTTTGAGGTTTTGGTTTAGGCTGGTAGTCTTTTACTAGAACTTCTAGTTTAACCTGACGCTCAATACCAAAAAACTGCTTCAATCCATTAGTTATTTCATTTTGAATTAGTTGGCATCTGTCAGCGATGTTGTCCGAAGGAAGAATTTTACCTTCTACATGAACGAAACATTTATTTTTTCGTAAATTTACATGAACAGTTGGGTTCTTGATCAATCCATGATCACTCACCAAACTTCTAACAAAACCTTCGATTGCTGAATTCTTTAATTTCAATGTATCGTTTTTAGTTTCAAGTTGAATTTCCAAATAACGTTTAGGATAAAACAACACAACTAACATCGATATCAAAACTAAAGTTGATAGAGCCACTATCCCCCAGAATATATATCTAGAGAGATAAAATTCAACGAAATGATTCTGTCTCCAGCTAAATAGCTGAATGCCTAGATCACTAACTTGATGATAATCTATCAAAACAGGAAGGAAAATTGTCAAGATTAAAATACAGAAAATAATGAAACATATTTTCTTTGCTTTTGACATATACAATCCTTTCGATTTAACATTTAAACTATTTTTACCCGTCTAATCTATTTAAAAATAGTTTATTACTACAAGTAATTATTTTTTACCTGTAAAGAATGATACTACAGTAACAACAATTGCTGCTCCTGCAATAGATGGGATCAAAGCCATTCCAGCGATGGATGGGCCTCAACTACCTAAAAGGGATTGTCCTACAGATGACCCGACTAAACCAGCGAATACATTTGCGACGATTCCCATAGAACTACCTTTTTTAGTGATTCTACCTGCTACAAGTCCAATAAGATCTCCAGCAATGATTGACCACAATATTGCTTACCCTCCTTTTTTATTTTAATATCAAAAAATAAATCAATTCCTTTGATTATTGCTATTGTATAATTTTAATATAAAAAAATCAAATTCTTTGATTGTTGCTATTATATAATTTTTAAAATTAAAAATATAATCTTTCGACTTGAATTTGATTCTGTATTCACGCCCTCAATGGACGGTAAAATAAGAAAATTATTTATATATTGCCCCCGTAGTGTTATTATACGAAATAAAGGATCTTAGTAAAAGTCGTTATAGCATGCTATACATATTCTTTGTGGTATAATGCAAGAGGTGAAATCCGATAATTTATAAAGAGAGAAAGACATTCATGAGAGATTTATTATCTAAAGAAAGTCATAGGCAATTAGAATTATTAGAATTATTATTTGAACATAAACGATGGTTTCATCGTTCTGAACTAGCAGAGTTACTAAATTGTACAGAACGTGCAGTCAAAGATGATCTATCCCATGTTAAATCTGCTTTTCCTGACTTGATTTTTCATTCTTCTACTAATGGTATACGCATTATTAATACCGATGATAGTGATATTGAAATGGTTTACCATTATTTCTTTAAGCATTCAACTCATTTTTCGATTTTAGAATTTATCTTCTTTAATGAAGGTTGTCAAGCTGAGAGTATTTGTAAAGAATTTTATATCAGTTCATCTTCGCTCTATCGTATCATTAGCCAAATCAATAAAGTGATTAAAAAGCAATTTCAATTTGAAATCAGTCTGACCCCTGTTCAAATCATTGGAAATGAGAGAGACATTCGTTACTTTTTTGCACAATATTTTTCAGAAAAATATTATTTCCTAGAATGGCCATTTGAAGATTTTTCATCAGAGCCCCTATCTCAATTGTTAGAATTGGTTTATAGGGAAACAAGCTTTCCAATGAATTTGTCAACTCATAGAATGCTAAAGTTACTCCTAGTTACGAACCTATATAGAATAAAGTTTGGTCATTTCATGGAAGTAGAGAAAGACTCTTTTAACGATCAAAGTTTGGATTTTTTGATGCAGACAGAAGGAATAGAAGGTGTTGCTCAGAATTTTGAATTAGAATACAATATCTCTTTAGATGAAGAAGTTGTTTGCCAATTATTTGTGTCTTACTTTCAAAAAATGTTTTTCATAGATGAAAGCCTCTTTTTTAAATGCGTAAAAAAGGATAGCTATGTTGAAAAATCTTACCATCTATTGAGTGATTTTATAGATCAGATTTCAGTCAAGTATCAGATTGAGATTGAGAATAAAGATAATCTGATTTGGCATCTGCATAACACCGCACATCTGCATCGTCAAGAGTTGTCCACTGAGTTTATTCTATTTGATCAAAAAGGGAATACAATCAGGAACTTTCAAAATATTTTTCCAAAATTTGTTTCAGATGTAAAAAAAGAGCTTTATCACTATTTAGAGACTCTTGATGTTTGTTCTAGTTCAATGATGGTAAATCATCTATCTTATACCTTCATCACTCATACCAAACATTTGGTGCTTAATCTACTACAAAATCAGCCAAAGCTGAAGGTTCTGGTTATGAGCAATTTTGATCAGTATCATGCAAAATCAGTAGCGGAAACACTTTCTTATTATTGCAGCAACAATTTTGAACTTGAAGTTTGGACTGAATTAGAATTATCAAAGGAATCTTTAGAAGAATCGCCTTATGATATCATCATTTCTAATTTTATTATTCCTCCGATTGAAAATAAGAGACTGATCTATTCAAATAATATAAACACGGTCTCACTCATATCTTTGTTAAATGCCATGATGTTTATTCGATTAGATTAGTGAGTGAAAGAAGACTCCATCCATCTCTAGGGTAGATTTCCTATAGAGTAGGTGGAGTCTTTTTGAATATTAAAAAATTTCATATCTATCATTAGCAGAGATCCTAGTTCCATTCATTTTGGGACCTGTCTTAAATAGTATATGCCCAGAGGTAAGTATCTGAAGTAGAAAAAGAAAGACCCTTTAATCCTGTATCAAAAAACTTGAAACGGGATGTGTCACAGATTGAATCGAAACCCCTGCCGATCATTGGTTGGATATGCGAACATGGATTAGGATACTATCTGGATCACTAAATTCTAACTCTCTTGAGTTTAGCCATGTGATTGACGCCTCAACTTCAGGTGTACTCTGGTCAATGATGAGGAGTTCCTCTTTACTTGTAATCTCAATGAGATAGTAGGCTAGGCCTGGCAAGCCTTGCTGACGTTTGATTGGACTTTTTCCAGGCCACTCATTCATTGTCAAGTGGTGATGGTATTTCCTGCTTGCTAACCAACTAGCATTCGGTAGGCTAAATTTCTCACTTAATCCCAACACCTTTTGATAAAACTGACTTCTTACTCGACTATCTTTCACGGATAGATGGATGTTCCCCATTCGGGTACCTTCAGCAAGTACAAAGGGATTAGCTTTCTCCCCCAGTTGGTAGATATCTTGAGCAGTTAGTTCTTCGGTGACACTGATAATGCGCCAATCCTCCGAATATCCCATGAGGTTACTGATTTATCACAATAGAGTCAAATCCATTTCATTCCAAATTCTCAAAATAAAGAGCTTCGTTATAAGCGTGATCTGCGCCTCCAACTAGAGGAATCTGCAAGTCAATTAGGTGCTTCAAGATATCGCCCAAGGCTTTTTCTGTCGTATTTAGATGTCTATACATGAATATTTAAGAAATTTTCATATTGAAACTAATCAAAAATGTTGAAATATAAGTGATTTTCAGCAGATACTTGTAGTAATTTTAAATGTGATTATTTCAAAACGTGGCAAAAGTGGGGCACATTATTTAGGAGATAGAAAATAGATAAGTTTTGATATTATCTTTTTCTTGATAGTCGAGTCATAATAAAGTTAAGATATTGTGGACTTATTTTGAAACAACTCAATTTTATCATTACAGTAATTGATTAAATCTTGAGCTTTTTCAAGTGTATAGCCTTTTTCAGAAACTGTTTTGACAGTTTTATCATCAAAATAGTAGCTAGTCAAACCAGTGATTTCTTCTGATAATGTAAGATAGTAGCTTGTTTCAATTCCCTCGTCTAGATTTTTGGAAAATGACTTCATCAAGCGTCCGAAGAGAGACTTTTTCGTCTTTTCATCACTGGAATCATTCCCTAAGTTAGTTGAAATCAAGCCAGGATGGTAGGCATTAATAGTGATATTTGAACCTCTTAAAAAGAACTCTCGGGTTAGATAGCGTGTCATCCAAATGGTGTAAAGTTTGGAATTGTTGTAGGCCAAACCAGGATTGTAGTTTGTTTCAAATCCAAAGTCTAAATCCTTGACCTTGGCAAAATGATGCATATAGGAAGAAGTATTAATGACACGGCCGTCAGCCGCTTT
This sequence comes from Streptococcus mitis SK564, assembly GCF_000148525.1. Taxonomy (GTDB): domain Bacteria; phylum Bacillota; class Bacilli; order Lactobacillales; family Streptococcaceae; genus Streptococcus; species Streptococcus mitis_H. Next base: position 45,227 of record NZ_AEDU01000014.1, on the reverse strand, counting down.
TTCTAACAAGGGACTTAGCTCAGTTGTTAAAATATAGGGAACCAGAACAGATAACATAAAGGTCAACTCGACATTTTCAGAACTCGCTTTTCGTTCTTTTCCAGCATACAGGCCTGCATTGTTAAACAAGACATCAATACTTTGAAAGTCTCGCTTGATTTCCTCTACAAATCGATAAACATCGTCTAATTTGGAAAAATCTGCAAGGTAGCTAGAAACTCTGCCTCTCAAGGAAACAGCCCTAACCTCTTGAAGCGCCAGATCAAGTTTTTGAGGATTTCGACCATGGAGGATGACATGATGGCCTTCACTAGCCAGTTTCTTTGCCAAATGTTTACCAATACCGTCAGTAGCACCTGTAATCAGAATTGTTTTGACCATATTAGTTCTCCAAGAAAGCTTTTAATTCTTTTGAAAATTCGTCTGCATATTGGAAAATCGAACCGTGGCCAGCATTTGGATAGATGATCAGCTTACTATCTTTTATTTTCTCATGCATATCATAAGAATTTTCCGTTGGAACCTGCATATCCTTATCACCATTGACGATTAAGGTTGGTTGGGTGATGAATTGAAGGTCGTCCTGCGAATCTTTTCCCCAACGTTTAATAGCTTTGAGTTGAGTTAGGAATCCTGGTAGGTTCATGTCTTTATCCGCAAATTCCTTTGTTCTCATCCCCATTCGTCCTAGGACTTTCAAAGCTTCAATTTTTCCTTGTTCATCATGATTATAGAAGATATAGCGTTTAGGATCGATGCGCTCGAGTCCAGCTTTAAACATAAAACTAAAAGTTTTCCCAGTTACCTTATCGACATCTTTTCCGCCTCGAGGTCCTGTTCCAGCCAAGATTAAACGATTGACTAGAGTAGGATTTATTCGGATGATTTCTTGGGCAATCATACCTCCCATAGAAAGGCCAAGAAGATTGATTTTATCGTAACCAAGCGCTTTTACAAAGTCAATTGTCTGCTTAGCCATTCCAGGAATCGTCGAAGCAACTTTGCCCTGACTGGCTCCAACTCCAGGAAGATCGACTACAATGACGTGGTGCTTTTCAGCAATCAAGTCTAAGAGTTGAGGATCCCAGTTGTCGAGGGTTGCTGCCAAATGGACCAGCATCAGAAGAGGTAGTTTTGATTTGCCTTTACTGAGTTCGCGATAAGCGATTTTGTTCCCGTCGACTGTGATGTATTGATTTTTTGTAGTAATATATGACATTGTGTTTTCCTTTTTATTTCTTAAAGCTGAGGACTGTTTTTCCACGTGAGCGACCATTAGCGACTTTGTCTAAGGCGCTATTCACTTCTTCAAATGGATAAACTGTATCGATAGAGGGTTTGATTTCTAATTTACTAAAGAGGTCAGCTACCTCTTGTAATTGAGCACCATTGCTTTCTACAAAGATAAAATGGTAGTGAACGCCGTATTTGTCAGCCATCTTATCAAATTTGCGACCTGCTAAGCCTAGAATAATCTCTTTCCATTTTGGTAGATTCATGCGTTTGGCAAAGGTACCGTTTGGCATGGCACGAAGGGAAACAAGCTGTCCACCTTTTTTCATGATAGACATTTGTTTTTCAGTCTCAGCGCCACCAAGGGTATCGAGGACATAATCAACCTGGCTAACAGTTTTTGTATAATCCTCTGTTTTGTAATCGATAAATCTATCTGCTCCTAGTTTCAATACACGCTCAGCACTATCTCCAGAACCGTTGGTAATGACCTTCAAACCTTTGGCCTTGGCAATCGGAATGGCCATTCCACCGACACCTCCAGTACCACCAGAAATAAAGATCGTTTTCCCAGCTTGAGCGCCCATGAGGTCAAGAGCCTGCATGATAGTCAAGGCAGTAAGCGGAACAGCAGCAGCTTCCTCGTCTGATAGATAGTCTGGAACCTTGGCTAAAGCTTGGCTATCGACAGCTACGTATTCTGCAAAGGCGCCAATTTGGTCGAGTGGGAGACGTCCAAAAACTCGGTCTCCGACTTTGAAATTTTTGACTTGTCTACCTGTCGCCTCAACGATACCGACTACTTCATTCCCCGCAGTTTGAGGAAGTTTGTAAGGAACGATCATCCTGACTTCTCCTCTAGAAATCATGTTATCCAGAGGATTAACACCAACTGCGCTTACTTTGATCAAAACTTCTTTGTCTGTGATGCTTGGTTTAGCGACTTCTGTGATGTTCAGTGTGATATTGTTTTTGTTATAAGTAGTATGTTGTGCGGCTTTCATGTGTTTTCTCTTTTCTTTTTTAATACGTCTTAATATACTTGTATCTAATACAAGTATATGTTGTTTTTAGTAAAAACTGACTTGCTATCAAATCAGTTTCGGACTTGTTTGGATTATTTATATAGATTGTCAATGACATCTTCTAAAGTTTGATTTGCTAATTCCTTCTCTAATTGAGATTCGGCACTAGCGAAAAGCGGTGAAACTGCTCCTTGGATATGTTTTCCAACGGGACAATCGGGATTACTATTTTGATGAACAGGAAATAAACTGATATGCTTGATTTCTTGAGTAGCATAGTAGATCTCTAGTAAAGTTATTTTCTTTGGAGACTTACTGAGTTGATAGCCTGTTTTTCCTTGCTGGGAATGAATCAAATCTGCATTTTTCAATAAGGCAATCACCTTTCGAATGTAACTAGCGTTAGTCCCAACACTAATAGCTAGTGCTTGAGAACTTAAGGTTTCCTTACTCTCGCTAATCATTGTTAGGATGTGTAAGGCTACTGAAAATTTTGTATCCATCTGAACTCCTTTTTATAAACTTGTATTAGATACAAGAACAAGTATAGCATAAATTAAAAGAAAAGCAAGACTTTTGTGTTAAATTTTAAAAAATTTTTTTGAAGAATGCCATCAGATTAGATAGATTTGGAAGGGGTGTTCATAAAATGATTACATTCCTATCCATTGGTTGACCAAAAGTAGAACAGATACACAAAAAAGCCTTATTACAAGGCTTTTCCTGTTGTATTTAGATGCCCCCTACAGGGATCGAACCTGTGACCCACGGATTAAGAGTCCGCTGCTCTGCCAGCTGAGCTAAGGAGGCGAATAAAAAGCTGTATTGGTGCCGAAACTTCACGGTTTGTATTGAACCCGCGCAATTAAGCAGGTGGGCAACTCGCTCTAACTGAAGCTGTTTCCGTGTGAGACGGCCTACATGCTGTTAGAAGACTTTTGTTTCCCTAATAATACAAAAAATAGTCGGTCAACACTTAAGTGTGAAGTCGTACACCACAGCGTTTCTATGTTTATATGATACCACTTTTTCAAAAAAAATCAAGAGGAAAGTGCAATTTTTTGAAAAGGATTTCAGATTTTTCGCAAACGGTCGATGGCTTCCTTTCTTTGAGCCAGAGCTCGTTCATATTTACCAGTATCTTCTGCTTGGAAATAGTGATGATTACGAATTTTTTCTGGCAGATAGTATTGCTTGACCCAATTTCCAGGATAGTTGTGTGGATAGAGATAGTCTTGGGCATTCCCCAGTTCCTTGCTTCCACTGTAGTGCCCATCACGCAGGTGTCGCGGAATAGGCAAGTGCCCTGATGTTTTGAGGTCAGCAAGTGCCTTGTCCATAGCTACATAGGCTGAGTTGGATTTTGGAGAAAGGGCCAAATCAATGACGACATTGGCAATGAGAATGCGGGCTTCTGGGAAACCAATCCTTTGTGCAGCATCCAGAGCAGTCACGGTATGAATCTGGGCTTCAGGGTTGGCCAAACCGATATCTTCATAAGCGATAACAGTCAAACGACGAGCGAGACTTGGTAAATCACCAGCCTCAATCAAGCGGGCAGCATAGTGAAGACTGGCATCAACATCTGAGCCACGGATAGACTTTTGCAGGGCTGAGAGAACATCATAGTGGCCATCTCCATCCTTATCCATAGTGATGTAGCTCCGCTGCAGGCTATTTTTCATGACGTCTAGAGTGATATGGCGGATTCCCTTATCATTCTCAGGGGTAGAAAGAACAGCCAAGTCCAGTGAGTTGAAGGCAGAGCGAAGGTCTCCGTTTGTAGAGGTGGCAATGAAGTCCAGCGCATCCTCATCTAGTTCTACTGGAAAATCAAAACCACGTTCAGGGTTGTTTAGAGCTATCTGAAGAGCCTCTTTGACGTCTTGGTTAGACAGAGGTTCCAACTCAAAAATTTGAACACGGCTACGAATGGCAGGAGTGACAGAAAAGAAAGGATTTTCAGTCGTAGCGCCAATCATGATGACCAGTCCACTTTCCAAGAGAGGCAAGAGGAAGTCTTGCTTGGTTTTATCTAGTCTATGAATCTCGTCTAGTAATAGGACGAGACCACCAGAGAATTTAGCCTCTTCCGCAATTTCTTGAAGTCGCTTTTTACTATCAACTGTCGCATTGAAAGTTCGAAAGGCATACTTAGTAGTCCCTGCGATGGCAGAGGCAATACTGGTTTTGCCTATTCCAGGAGGTCCATAAAGAATCATGGAGGACAGGCGGTTGGCTTCCACCATGCGGCGGATGATTTTTCCAGGTCCGACCAGATGCTCCTGACCGATGACCTGGTCAATAGTTTTAGGGCGCATGCGAAGCGCGAGATTATCTGGCATAGCAGTCCTTTCTAATGTGGATTTTAGTGTCATATTTTTTGAGTAGAATGACTCATCTAATATATCTTACTATGTCCATTCTAGCCTATTAGTTGTGATATTTCAATGGTTTTGTAATATTCAGGGTGTGAGATAGAATCTTTTTGACTATTTAATTTAATGAGGAGAGGCATCAGCATGAGAGAATGGATTTCTCTTAAAATTCAAAATATGATAGTTGAGCCTAAAGAAGTGGAATTGCTGAATTGAGAAATAATATTGCTAAATGTTATTGCATGAACTATAATGAAAAGAGAGGTGATAAGAAGAGGTGATAAGAAGAGGTGATAAGAAATGGAAAGAATGGAATTACCAAGTCAGGAAATTTTGATTTTTACAAAACAAATTCGACATTGGATTCTTAGTGATCAAGTTATCTCAGGAAAAAGACAATTTTTCTTCCGGGAAGACACTCCAAAAGAGATTTTAGATTTGTACGAAAACATTAAATCTAAACTTGATTTTGCTTACCAAGAAGTTCATTCTAATAATGGGTTGAAAAAATATGAAAAATAGAATAATTGATGTTTTTAAAGTAGTAAATCGTCTCCTTGTGATAACTGTTGAAAATCCTGATTTCGAAGAGTATCAGTTTGTAAAAACTGGAGATAAAAAATATAGAGTACGCAGTGTTCCTATGATTCATTCAACTCTGCCTCAATCTGTCTTAGATCGAGATACTTTTACAATTGACTATACAGATTATGAATTGCTCGATAAAGAAGCAGTTTTTACTACTCATTAGAAAAATAGGTATGAATAAATTGGCTTCCCTTAGAACCACATCTAGGGGTTTTATATATAAGAGAATAATAAGTATTACTCCTTTACAATACGTGTAGCACGTGTTATAATGGTGTTGTCAGGAGGTAAAAGCGCTATGCCTATGACACAAAAAGAGATGGTTAAACTCCTTACGGCTCATGGTTGGATAAAGACTAGAGGCGGTAAAGGTTCCCATATTAAAATGGAGAAGCAAGGGGAAAGACCTATCACAATCCCTCATGGTGAGCTGAATAAGTACACTGAAAGAGGGATAAGAAAGCAAGCTGGGTTGTAAAATTCAGCCCCTGCTTTTTGATATGGAGGTAGTGAGATGTTAGTGACGTATCCAGCTTTATTTTATTATGACGATACAGACGGAGCAGAAGCGACTTATTTTGTCCATTTCCCGGATTTTGAATACTCAGCTACACAAGGAGAGGGGATTTCTGAGGCTCTGGCTATGGGTTCAGAGTGGTTAGGCATAACTGTTGCAGATTTGATAGAGAATGATGGAGATTTGCCCCAGCCGTCAGATATCAATAGCTTGTCTTTAATTGATAATGATCCTTTTAAAGATGATGAAGATTTCGTGTCAACCTATGACCTTGATAAATCTTTTATTTCTATGGTATCTGTTGATGTATCAGAGTACTTAGGAAGTCAGGAACCCATTAAAAAGACCTTGACCATACCAAGATGGGCAGATAAGTTGGGACGAGAAATGGGACTTAACTTTTCTCAGACTTTGACAGACGCTATTGCAGATAAGAAAATACAAGCATAAGATTAAGTGTGACATCGTGGGAATGGCCAATAAAAAAGCACATCTAATTGTGCTGGTTACTTGTCTATTGATCCTATAGATTTGCTAGCCCTTTCGAGGGCTTTTTATGTTGATTTTTATGAGAAATGAAGAAATCAGACTGTTAAGAAAATCACTAATACCAAGGGTTTAAATGAGGTAATATGGTATAATTAGGACATAAAATAATTTTGTGGTAAGATGGTAGTATCTATTTTAGCATATTTCCGAGCAATCGGGGCGATTTAAGAGTCGCATAGAAAGAGGACAAAATGGCAACATACGGATTTTTAGATGTTTTAGAGGAAGAGTTGGACAAGAATTTTCCCTTTGACTTTGAGATTAGTTGGGACAAGCGCAACCACGCGGTAGAAGTGAGCTTTTTATTGGAAGCGCAAAATGCTGCAGGTGTGGAGATGGTGGATGAAGATGGAGAGGTTTCATCAGACGACATTCTCTTTGAAGAAGCAGTGCTTTTTTACAATCCTGTCAAGTCAACCGTCAATGAGGAAGACTATTTGACGGTCATTCCTTACCTACCTAAAAAAGGATTTTCTCGCGAATTTTTAGCTTATTTTGCCCTTTTCCTCAAAGATACTGCGGAGGTTGGGCTAGATGCCCTTATGGACTTTTTGGAAGACCCAGAAGCAGAAGAATTCGTCATGGAATGGAACCAAGAAGTCTTTGAAGAAGGAAAAGTTGGCTTGGAAGAAGGAGAATTTTATCCTTATCCGAGATATTAGGAGTTTGACATGGAAATAGAGATTTCTGATTTCACAGGCTGTAAGATTGCTTTGTTTTGTGGGGATAAGCTTTTGACTATCTTACGCGATGATAAGGCAAGCATTCCCTGGCCCAATATGTGGGAACTGCCAGGTGGAGGACGAGAGGGGGATGAAAGTCCTTTTGAGTGTGTGGCGCGTGAAGTTTATGAAGAACTGGGCATTCATCTGACTGAGGATTGTCTGCTATGGAGTAAGGTTTATCCAAGTATGCTTTTTACGGATAAACAATCTATATTTCTAGTCGGTCTGTTGACACAGGTCCAGTTTGACAGTATCGTATTTGGTGATGAAGGACAGGGATATCAGCTGATGAATGTTGAGGAATTTCTTAGCTCCAGTCAAGTTGTACCTCAGTTGCAGGGTAGATTGAGGGATTATTTGGAGGAAAGTTTATGATAAGAATTGAACGAGCAGGAGCAGAGGATTTGGAGACCATCATTGCGATTCAAAGAGCTAGCTTTAAGGCTGTTTATGACAAATACCAAGATGAATATGATCCTTATCTGGAGGACCGTGAACGAATCAAGTGGAAACTAGCAGAACGTCCTAATAGCTACTACTACTTTGTGAAAGAAGATGAAGAAAATATTGGTTTTTTACGAATTCAGACCAATGACGAGTTAACGAAAGCTTGGTTGGGAACAGCGGCAATTTTGCCCCAGTATCAAGGAAAAGGTTATGGTTCTGAAGGATTGGAATTGCTGGAAAAGGAATTTCCTACGATTAAGCAGTGGGATTTGTGTACGGTATTACAGGACACGGGGATGGTCGCCTTTTATGAGAAAAATGGTTACCGTCAAACTCATACCGAGCCTGAAAAAGAAGGTATGGATATGATTTACATGAAAAAATTGATTGACAAATAGAAAGGATAGTTCAGTTACATTTCTAAACTGAACTCGCCCTAAACACTGTGCCAAAAAGATAAACTTCTCATAGACACAAGCGTCTTCAGAGAGTTTCCTATTTTGGATTTGTGTTTTACGGGCTTGGTATCTTAAATATGGAAACATGGCAAGAGTTAAAAGTTACAGTTAAGCGTGAGGGGGAGGAGCTGGTCTCCAATCTCTTGATTGAGCTAGGAGCGCAAGGTGTTGCAATCGAAGACAGTATGGACTATGTGGGAAATGTGGACCGCTTCGGCGAGATTTTCCCAGAGGTCGAGCAGCAAGAAGAAATTGTGGTGACCGCCTACTACCCTGATACGGTTGATGTAGCAGTGGTTGAGGCAGACTTGCAGGCTCGCCTAGCAGAATTGACAGATTTTATGGACTTGGGAGAGGTAAAAATGGGAACGACTGCCTTGGCTGAGGAAGACTGGGCAGACAACTGGAAGAAGTACTATGAACCAGCTCGTATTACTCATGATTTGACCATCGTGCCGTCTTGGACAGACTATGAGGCGACTGCTGGAGAAAAGATTATCAAGCTGGATCCTGGTATGGCCTTTGGAACAGGAACCCACCCAACTACCAAGATGAGCCTTTTTGCTTTGGAACAGGTTCTTCGTGGTGGGGAAACAGTGCTAGATGTGGGGACTGGATCAGGCGTCCTCTCTATTGCTAGCTCGCTGCTTGGTGCTAAGGAAATTTTCGCCTACGACCTAGATGATGTGGCAGTTCGTGTCGCTCAGGAAAATATTGAGCTAAACCCTGATATGGAAAATATCCATGTAGCTGCAGGTGATTTGCTTAAGGGTGTTGAGATTGAGGCAGATGTCATCGTGGCTAATATCTTGGCGGATATCCTCGTTCATCTGACGGATGATGCTTATCGCTTGGTCAAGGATGAAGGCTACCTGATCATGAGTGGCATTATCAAGGACAAGTGGGACATGGTGCGCGAGTCGGCTGAGTCAGCTGGATTTTTCCTCGAAACTCACATGCTTCAAGGGGAATGGAATGCCTGTGTCTTTAAGAAAACCAAGGATATTTCCGGTGTGATTGGAGGCTAGCATGCAGCAGTATTTTGTCAAAGGTAGTGCTATCTCTCCTGTCACCATTGAGGACAAGGAAACTAGCAAGCATATGTTTCAGGTTATGCGCTTGAAAGAAGATGATGAGGTGACCTTAGTCTTTGAGGATGGAATTAAGCGCTTGGCGCGTGTGCTGGATGTGGAAACTCGTCAGTTTGAATTGGTAGAAGAACTAGATGATAATGTGGAACTGCCAGTCCAGGTGACCATCGCATCCGGCTTTCCTAAGGGAGACAAGCTGGAGTTCATTACTCAAAAAGTAACCGAACTCGGTGCCAGCCAAATCTGGGCTTTTCCTGCAGTCTGGTCCGTTGCCAAGTGGGATGGCAAGAAATTGGGTAAAAAGGTTGAAAAACTAGAAAAAATCGCCCTTGGAGCAGCAGAGCAAAGTAAGCGTAATATGGTTCCAAGTATCAAACTTTTCGAGAAAAAAGCAGATTTTCTAGCTCAGTTTGACCAGTTTGACTCTATCGTAGTGGCTTATGAAGAGTCGGCAAAAGAAGGAGAAGCCGCTGCGCTTTTACAAGCAGTCGCTGGTCTTGAAAAAGGAGCCAAATTGCTCTTTATCTTTGGTCCAGAAGGCGGTCTGTCACCTGCAGAAATCGAAAGTTTTGAAGCTAAAGGAGCCGTTTTGGCAGGCCTAGGTCCTCGCATTTTGCGAGCAGAAACAGCACCGCTTTACGCCTTATCAGCCCTTAGTGTTTTATTAGAATTAGAGAAATAAGAGGAAGAAAATGGAACAAAAACACCGTTCAGAATTTCCAGAGAAGGAACTTTGGGATTTAACCGCCCTATACCAAGATCGTGAGGATTTCTTACGTGCGATCGAGAAGGCTCGCGAAGACATCAACCAGTTTAGCCGTGATTACAAGGGCAATCTTCATACTTTTGAGGATTTTGAAAAGGCCTTTGCAGAATTGGAACAAATCTACATTCAGATGAGCCACATTGGTAATTATGGTTTTATGCCTCAGACGACAGATTATAGCAATGACGAATTTGCTAACATTGCCCAAGCTGGGATGGAATTTGAAACAGATGCCAGCGTAGCCTTGACCTTTTTTGACGATGCCTTGGTGGCAGCGGACGAGGAAGTCTTGGACCGTTTGGGGGAATTGCCTCACTTAACGGCAGCCATTCGTCAGGCAAAAATCAAAAAAGCCCACTATCTAGGGGCTGATGTGGAAAAAGCCTTGACCAATCTGGGTGAAGTTTTCTACAGTCCACAGGACATTTATACTAAGATGCGAGCTGGGGATTTTGAAATGGCTGACTTTGAGGCCCATGGAGAGACATATAAAAATAGCTTTGTGACCTATGAGAATTTCTACCAAAACCATGAGGACGCTGAGGTTCGTGAGAAATCTTTCCGTTCCTTCTCAGAAGGGCTTCGTAAGCACCAAAATACGGCTGCGGCTGCCTATCTAGCCCAAGTCAAGTCTGAAAAACTATTGGCAGATATGAAGGGATATGACTCCGTCTTTGACTATCTTCTAGCTGAGCAAGAAGTAGACCGTGCCATGTTTGACCGCCAGATTGATCTCATCATGAAGGACTTTGCGCCAGTTGCTCAGAGATACCTCAAGCATGTTGCTAAGGTGAATGGTCTTGAAAAGATGACCTTTGCTGACTGGAAATTGGACTTGGATAGCGCTCTTAATCCTGAAGTGACTATTGACGATGCCTATGATTTGGTCATGAAGTCGGTAGAACCTTTGGGGCAAGAATATTGTCAGGAAGTTGCTCGCTATCAAGAAGAGCGCTGGGTGGATTTTGCTGCCAATAGTGGCAAGGATTCTGGTGGTTATGCGGCGGATCCATATCGCGTACATCCTTATGTTCTCATGAGCTGGACAGGTCGTTTGAGCGATGTCTATACCTTGATTCATGAAATTGGGCATTCTGGTCAATTCATCTTTTCGGATAATCACCAAAGCTACTTCAACGCCCACATGTCGACCTACTATGTCGAAGCGCCTTCGACCTTCAATGAATTGCTACTCAGTGACTACTTGGAGCACCAGTCTGACGACCCTCGTCAAAAACGCTTCGCTCTGGCTCACCGCTTGACAGACACCTACTTCCATAACTTTATTACCCACCTCTTGGAAGCAGCCTTCCAGCGTAAGGTGTATACATTGATTGAAGAAGGAGAAACTTTCGGAGCAAGTAAACTCAACAGTATTATGAAGGAAGTCTTGATGGATTTCTGGGGAGATGCCATTGAAATCGATGATGATGCGGCTTTGACTTGGATGCGCCAAGCTCACTATTACATGGGCTTGTATAGTTACACCTACTCAGCTGGACTAGTCATCTCGACTGCGGGTTACCTTCATCTGAAACATTCAGAAACTGGAGCTGAGGACTGGCTCAATCTCCTTAAGTCAGGTGGTAGCAAGACACCACTTGAGTCAGCCATGATTATCGGAGCGGATATCTCAACAGACAAACCACTCCGTGATACAATCCAATTCTTGTCAGACACAGTTGATCAGATCATCGCCTACAGTGCCCAGTTGGGAGAGTAAATTAAAAGAGTCTGGGACAAAAGTTTAACCTTAAATATAAAAAGCGAACAAAACGAGTTATCTGACACTCAGAATTCTGTCTTGTTCGCTTTTTTTCTAATCTATCGATTTTAAAAATTTATAATAAAGAATTCCTAAAATCAAAATTTTTTGTCCCGGCCTCTTTAATTATCCCCAAAAGCTATCTTCTTCAGCTTGATCTGAAGAGAAGAGCCAAACTTCTTTGATTTTTCCGTCTTCAATGCGGAAGAGGTCAATCCCGTTCATATTGAGTTCAGTACCATCAGCCCGTGTTCCAAGAAAAGTAACATTGGCTGCGATTAAATCCTTATTGTCAGAAACCCAATTTGTTATTACCTTAAAGGTTCCATTAGTTTTCTCAGCAAATGTAGCTAGGTGAGTTCCTAGCTTGTCCTTACCAACAACTGAACCAGATAGACTATGATTACCAGGTTGATGCCAGACAATATCGTCTGCCATCGTTTCAAAGACACCAGGAAAGTCACCAGCAATTAAAGCTTGGTTATAAGCATTGAAAATTTCTAAGTTTGTTGACATATATATTCTCCATTTCTTTTTTATGATATAATTGTAACAGTTACAAACAAAAAAACAAGTAGACACTTTTTTGATAGCTAGTATCAAAAGTGGTACTTTTATTGATACTAAAAGATAAATTTTTTTAAAAAAATAGAAAGAAGATATTTTATGACAAATAAAGTGAGTGAGTATGGTATTTGTCCATTTGCGACAACGCAGAGGGTTTTAACGGGGAAATGGGCACTGGTAATCATTTATCAGTTGAGTACGGGTACCAAACGATTTAAAGAATTGCAGAGATTATTGCCTGGTATTACTCAAACTATTTTGACCCGTCATCTCCGTCAATTAGAAAAGGATAAGATTGTTCAACGAAAGGTCTATGCCGAAGTTCCACCACGAGTTGAGTACAGCTTAACTGAAATGGGGCAGGAATTCAGAGTTGTTTTAGATGCTGTCGAGAAATGGGGGCTAGATTATATCAAGTTGCTAGAAATGTAGAGGTATTGACCATGTATCAAGAGTTACTTAGAAAAATAGCAGAAGAAAAACCAAGTTATCATGAGGAAGAAATCCAGTGGTTATTTGACCATTTGGGAGATTCTTCTCCAGAAATTCGCGATGACCTTGTTTTTACAAGCTTTGCTAGAGGGATTCAGGAAGAGCTATTTACACAGGAACAATTTTATTTCATTGCTGAAGAGATTTCATCTGATGGAGGATTATATAAAGAGATTGATAAGGTAGGCCTGTCAACCCTTGAACGTTCTTTTAGGGCGCTTATTTATGCAAATCTATTGTCTGCAGATGCCAACCAGCAATCGGTTTTTTATCAGGAATTACAATCAAAAATTCGTAATGTCCTTTTAAATCAAGGTTTGCACTATCTTTCAAAAGAAAAGGATACAACTGGTTTTTCAAGTCAGTATGGTTGGGTTCATTCTTTTGCACATGGATCCGATTTACTGACAGAGGTGGTTTGTCATCCAGACTTTCCTAAAAACAGACTTCATGAAGTATTTGATATACTTGGCCAACTATTTAAAAGAATTTCGATTCGCTTTACAGATGATGAGGATTGGCGTTTAGCAAGAGTGATCTATGAACCTATTTTACAAGGGAAGTTGGAGCAAGAGCAAGTAGCTTCTTGGATAAAAACTGTTGATTTTCCGATAGAAGAAAGGGAAGATTTTTATAAATTTTCCAACTTCAGATCCTGTCTGTTGGAAGTCTATGTCCAACTTGATCAGAGAAATAGTTTACAAGATGACTTGAAAGAAGCTATCCAGTCTTTTTAATACTAGGGATAAGCTAATAGTTCTATGATTTTCAAAAAATTTCCAATCAATTTTCTTGAAACCCTTTCCCTCTTTTGATAGACTAGTATCTAGTTTTTGAAAAAAGGAGAAAGAAAATGAAAAAATTTGTTGCTGAGTTAATCGGTACGTTCCTGCTTGTGTTCATCGGGACAGGAGCTGTTGTTTTTGGAAATGGTCTTGATGGCCTTGGTCACCTTGGAATCGCCTTTGCCTTTGGTCTGGCAATCGTAGTCGCAGCCTACTCAATCGGAACTGTTTCAGGTGCTCACTTGAATCCAGCTGTTTCGATCGCTATGTTTGTAAACAAACGTTTGTCATCAAAAGACCTTGTCAACTACATCCTTGGTCAGGTTGTTGGAGCTTTTATTGCTTCTGGCGCTGTCTTCTTCCTCTTGGCTAACTCAGGGATGTCAACTGCTAGTCTTGGTGAAAATGCCTTGGCAAACGGTGTCACTGTCTTTGGTGGTTTCTTGTTTGAAGTCATCGCAACCTTCTTGTTTGTTTTGGTTATCATGACTGTTACTTCAGAAAGCAAGGGAAATGGCGCGATTGCTGGTTTGGTAATCGGTTTGTCCTTGATGGCGATGATTCTTGTGGGGTTGAATATTACTGGACTTTCAGTAAACCCAGCTCGTAGTTTGGCACCAGCTGTCTTGGTAGGTGGCGCAGCCCTTCAACAAGTTTGGATTTTCATCCTTGCACCAATCGTTGGTGGGGTTCTTGCAGCTCTTGTTGCAAAAAACTTCCTTGGAACAGAAGAATGATTGAAACTCAAAAAGCCTTGCTCCTCATCTCGAGGAACAGGGCTTTTTCGTATGATACTCTTCGAAAATCTCTTCAAACCACGTCAGTTTTATCTGCAACCTCAAAACAGTGTTTTGAGCTGACTTCGTCAGTTTCATCTACAACCTCAAAGCAGTGCTTTGAGCTGACTTCGTCAGTCTTATCTACAACTTCAAAGCAGTGCTTTGAGCAACTTGCGGCTAGCTTCCTAGTTTGCTTTTTGATTTTCATTGAGTATGAGTTTAGCGGTTGTCAATTTTCTCTGGATAAAGGTCGTGTTGGAAGAGGCGTTGTTCTGCCAAGCCTTCATACTTAGTTCCTGGCTTACCGTAGTTGTAGTAGGGGTCGATTGAGATGCCACCGCGTGGAGTGAATTTTCCCCAGACTTCTAAATAGCGAGGATCTAGCAAGTTAACCAAGTCTTTCCCAATGGTGTTGATACAGTTTTCGTGGAAATCTCCGTGGTTTCGGTAGCTAAAGAGGTAGAGTTTGAGGGATTTTGACTCGACACAGAGCTTGTCAGGAATGTAGGAAATATAAATCGTCGCAAAGTCTGGCTGAGCGGTAATAGGGCAAAGGGAGGTAAATTCAGGGCAGTTAAATTTGATAAAATAGTCATTTTCCACATGACGATTGTCAAAGGATTCGAGGACTTCTGGTTGATATTCGAAAATGTAGTTGGTTTCTTTGTTGCCTAGTAGGCTTAGGTTTTTCATTTCTTCTTGTTGTGACATGATTTTTTCTTTCTAATTTTAAACACCACGTTGGTTATCGTAGAGGAGGGTATGGAGTTGAGGAAGGACGCGGACATTGCCCCAGCTATCGTCGGCAGCGATACGTTCCCAGAGTTCTTTGAGGCGGTCCAGTTGGTCTTGGATAATATTGCCTGTGGCCTTGGGCTCAGGATTTCCTGCAGATAAGAAGAGGACATCTGGTTGGTAGCGTTCTTGTATTCCTTTAGCAAAGGCTAAATCTGCATCATCAAAGACAGGGATTTTAAAGGTGACCTTATCTGGATCCAGTTGGGAAACGATAAAGTCCAAGGTCTCAAAGTTGACTTCCATCTTGGATGAAGGAGGTTTGGGACTCAGAGTGACCTGGTCGATGTCTTTCAACCAATTTTGCCAGCGGGAGCCTTGAGTTTCAACAGCCAGAGTGACACCGCGTTCCTTGAGTTTGGTGACCAATTCGGCCATGTTGGCTGCTAGGATAGCAGGATTTCCCCCAGATAGGGTGACATAGTCGTAGCTTCCTAGTTTATCCAAGGCAGCAATGACCTCGTCAGCTGTCATGCGAGTTGGTTTTTCTGAGCCATCCCAAGTAAAGGCAGAATCGCACCAATCGCAGTGGTAGTCACAACCAGCAGTGCGGACAAACATGGTTTTCTGCCCGATAGCACGACCTTCACCTTGAAAGGTTGGGCCGAAAATTTCCAGAACTGGTAGTTTAAGGACACGTTCCCTAGTCATCTAACCACTCCCGTCTAAACTCTGCAAAGGCAGTCGGAGTCTCATAGAGGCGAACGTATTCCAAACGGAGACCACGTTCGTCTGGCAACTCTTGGTTCATGGTTTGGAAAATCCAGTAAACCATATTTTCAGCAGTCGTGTTCATATAAGGCAAAGTCTCATTGAGATAGCGATGATCCAGGTGGGGCTCTAAGTAGTTCTTGTAGATAGCTTTGATATCTCCGAAATCGTAGGCCATGCCACGTTCATCTAAAAATCCACTGACAGCAATCTGCAGATGATAGGTGTGACCATGAAGGGATTTGCATTTTCCCTCATAGTGAAAGAGGTGGTGGGCAGCATCGAAGGTAAACTCTTTTGATACCAAGGTTCTGTGAGGATTGTAGACAAGAGACTCCCCGGTTTCCTGTTTGATTTCTTTGGGTGCAAAAAACATTAGTCCTCTCCTTTCTGTGAGAGATAAACATCTAACCCATGTTGACGTAGGTGGCAGGCTGGGCAATCTCCACAGCCGCTCCCGATAATTCCGTTGTAGCAGGTTAAGGTATTTTCACGAACATAGTCAAAGGCACCGAGTTGGTCGGCTAATTCCCAAGTTTCAGCTTTGTCTAGCCACATGAGAGGTGTTTGGATAACGAAGTCGTAATCCATGGCAAGGTTGAGGGTAACATTAAGGGATTTGACAAAGACATCTCGACAATCGGGGTAGCCTGAGAAGTCTGTCTCGCAGACACCTGTCACGATATCTTTAATGCCCCGTTGCTTAGCAAGGACTGCCGCAAAGGATAGAAAGAGGTGATTACGACCATCAACGAAGGTATTGGGAACCTCTCCCTCTTTTTGCTCAATCTCCATATCAGAGGTCAAGGCATTTTCAGTGATTTGCCCCAGCAGAGACATATCTAGGATGTGATGACGAATACCCTGCTCCTTAGCAATTTCTCTAGCGACTTGAATTTCGAGATGATGGCGTTGACCGTAGGCAAAGGTAACGGCTTCGACTGTTTCATAGTGTTCTTTAGCCCAAAAGAGGCAGGTTGTAGAATCTTGACCGCCACTAAAGACGACCAAGGCTGATTGACGTTTCATAGTACTCCTTCCAAAATGGGAAATGTTTAGAGCACGCAAAAAGCTCCCATGAGGGAGCTAAAAAATACCAAATCGAGGTTTTTTTTAGCGATGGCGTGTCCCAAACATCGTAATATTCTACCTATAGTCTAGCATATTTTTTGAAAAATGGCAAAGGGCAAGAAAAAAGAGACCAAAGCAAGTACTTGGTCTCTCGTGTGATTAGCTCAATTCAGCAACGATGGCCTTGATTTGTTCTGCTGTGTGAACACCAGCAACTTGTTTCACCACTTGGCCGTCTTTTTTGAAGAGAAGTGTTGGAATAGACATGATTCCAAAAGCACGAGCTGTGTTTGGATTTTCATCAACGTCCATTTTAACGATTTTCAAAACATCTTCTGAAAGTTCTTCAGACAATTTGTCCAAGATTGGACCTTGCATACGACATGGACCACACCAAGTTGCCCAGAAGTCTACCAAGACCAAACCGTCTTTTGTTTCTTGTTCGAATGTTGCATCTGTAATTGCTTTTGCCATTGTATTTCTCCTTTTTTAGTTATATTGGCTTAAATCTTGTTTCTTGAGATAGAAGAAGATATCTCCGTAAGTTCCATGGTAGTCCAAATCATGACCGTTGTAAGTCAATTTTTGAACAGGGTAGTAGTCTGCGACGCCGATAAGGCAAGCTTGTTGTGAACGATCAAAGTCGTCATAAGATTCGAACGTTATAGTTCTTTCATTCTTGCTGGCATCTAGATAGGTAATTTCAATCATTTAAAAAACTCCTTTGTTTAATGATGACTTTATTTTACTCCTTGTAAAAGAGAATGTCAAGAAAAATGATTGCGCACGCAACTTTTTTTAAAAATCATCTTAAATTAAGAAATCCAAACCAGTTTCCAAGCTTTCTTCGACAGCCTTTTGTAGAGAGGCCAGTGTCTTTTGCCCATCACTTGTCAGGCAGATAAAGCTAGAACGCCTATCTTGATCGCAGCACCTGCGACTAAGTAGACCGCAATTTTTGGCTTCCAAGCGAGCCACCATCCGAGAAACAGCGCTCGGGCTCAGATGAAGTTTATCTGGCAGGTCAATCTGTCGTAGAGATTTTTCTTGGGCCAAGTTCAGATAGTAGAGGAGGTAGAACTCTTTCAAGGTCAGACTTTGCTCGCTCTGCTGGGCAATAGTCTCTTCCAAGAGACTTTCAATTTCTTTCTGACGACGATTGAAGTCAAACCATTTTTCCAAATAGGTCATAGTATCTCCTTTCTTTTTAGAGTTATAGATAGAAGAAGGTCCATTCACGGACAGTCTCTGCATCACAAGATGATTGCGCATGCAATAATTATACTACTTTTCAAGAATGCTGACAAGAAGGACGCTGGAATATTTTATCCTAAATCATGCCTGTTTTCACAAGTCAAGAATTGTTTGTATCCCCTTTCTTTTCTAATTTTCATTATCCCTTGTGTATTTCCTTGAAATTTTCTGAAAAAAGAGTAAACTGGTATGCAAGAAGTCTATTTCGTGGAGTATAGGATGAAATTATATGTTCAATTAATGATTCTCTTTGTGATTTCTCTAATCGGAGAGGGAATTTCCAGTTTCTTTCATTTGCCTATCCCAGGCAGTATTATCGGTTTGATTATTCTCTTTCTAGCCCTACAATTCAAGTGGCTGAGAACTAGGCATGTCAATATGGTGGGGAATTTCTTGCTGGCCAATATGACCATTCTCTTTTTGCCACCAGCAGTGGGAATCATGGAAAAGTTTGATGTGATTGCTCCCTATCTTTTACCCATTGTTTTGATTGTCTTTTTTGCAGCAGTCATCAATATTATCCTCATAGCCTTGGTAGTTCAGTTCATCAAACGACGGTTTGAGGGAGATTATGAGAAAGGAGATGCCAAATGAGTGAATTTGTTTCCAATCCCCTGTTTGGGCTGGCCCTGTCTATCTTAGCCTATCTAGTGGGAATGCTGATTTACAGACGTTTTCCCCATCCATTGACAACGCCCTTGCTTTTGTCAGCTGTTTTTATTATCATCTTTCTAAAGCTGACAGGTATTTCTTACCAAGATTACTACCAAGGTGGAGTTTATCTGAACAACTTGATTGTCCCATCGACCGTGGCTCTAGGGATTCCGCTTTATAAGAGTTTTCACTTGATGAAGCACCATGCTCGGAGTATTCTCTTAGGTAGTTTGCTAGCAGTAGTTGTCAATACCTCTTTCACGGCCCTTGTAGCTAAGATTTTTGGCATGGACTTTTTCCTAGCCATTTCTCTCTTTCCCAAGTCAGTAACAACCGCCATGGCAGTTGGGATTACAGAAAAATTGCAAGGTCTGACGACCGTGACCTTGGTGGTTGTAGTGGCGACTGGGATTTTAACCAGTGTCATCGGTCCAACCCTTTTGAAGTGGTTGAAAATTGACGACCCAGTAGCTGTTGGTCTTTCCCTTGGAGGAACAGGCCACGCAGTTGGAACGGGAACAGCCTTCCGATACGGCTCTGTAGCAGGAGCCATGGGTGGTTTGGCTATCGGTGTTACCGGTATTCTCTATGTCTTTGTCAGCCCTATCGTAGCCAGTTTGATATTGAGTTAAAAAGCAAGGAATTTGGGTTCCTTGCTTTTTAAAATCGTATGTTATAGACTATTACTTTTCTCTGCTTAAGTGAATGACTTGGTCATAGTGTTTTAAGTCTTCTTCTGTGTAGTGGTGAATGACTTCAATGACTGTTTGAGGTAGGGAGAAGAGTAAGTCGCTAATTTTTCTGCTATTTTCCGAGTCAAGATTGGCCTTAATCTCATCTGCTAAGATGAGTTGGCTATCATGGTAGAGGGCGCGAGCGATTTCTAGGCGTTGTTTCTCGCCACCAGATAGACTATCATTTCTGAGCGTTCGATTTTTCAAATGTTCTAATCCTGTTTTTTTGAGGATGTAAGTTAAACGTTCCTCCTTTTTATCCAGTCCTAGAAGGATATTGTCGTCCAGAGATAGCGTGTCAAAGTAATGGCTATCTTGGAGGATATAGGAGCTAATGCCCGTGATATCTTGACGTGATAGGTTTTGACCAGCAAAGCTAATCTGTCCACTTGTTGGTGTCTCTTCTCCATGAATGATATTGAGCAGGGTTGTTTTACCAGAGCAACTTTCCCCGATAATGGCGATTTTTTCTCCTTGCTTGATGTGTATGGAAATCGGAGATAAGAGGATATTCCCATCTTTTTCTAAGGAGATGCTGTTAAGTTGGATAGGAAAAATGTTTTCTATGCTTCTAGGCGAGATGGAGTCAGACTGGTTCAGGAGTTTTTGGTATTTGTTGAGAAGAGTTCGATTCGCTTTTCGGGTGTTGGTAAAGTAAGCCAACTCTTGGAATTGATAGCCGATATTATGGGAAACTAGATAGATGGCCACAAAACTCGCCGCATCTAAATAATTATAGTAGGTCATAAAGCCACCGATGACGATTGGTGTGACAGAACAAAAGGCATCGATGCTATTGATCAAGAGACTGTTTAAAGTGCGTTGTTTTTCATAGTTAATTTCGGTATCTAGACTGGTTTGTAATTGCTTTTGGTAGCGAGCAAAAAAGTAGTCTTGCCCCTGATAATGGCGAATTCGTTGGCTACCACCAATAAAATTTGTCAAGCTTGCTAAGTAGCTATGGTTAACAGTGGACCGCTTTTCAGAAAGTGAATCCAAACGCTTTGATCCGATAGCACTGCAGAGGACAGGAAAGGAGTAGAAGAGGATGAAAATCAAGCCCAGGTAAAAATTGGTCCACAGGGCATAGAGAATAGACACAGTGGTAAAACCCAGAGAAGAAATGATGATGACGGTTGGTTCGATATAGCTTTCTTCTAGTTGCTTGACGTCGTTTTCTAGGTTAGACAAAATATCCTTTTCATCAATCTCATAACTGTTTAAAAATCGCTTGAAAATAGCACTCTTGATTCCATATTTGAAATCAGTAATCAAACGGGCATAGTAATAACGTTTCCCAGCCAAGCCTAGTAAGAGAATGAGGTTTCCAAGGATTCCTAGAATCAAAACTTTCCAAAGAAGGCCTAGCTCTTGATTGGTAAAACTAGCAACAATATTCTGAACAAGGGCTGGCGTGATAATCGCTTCCAGCCAAGTAATGGCAATAGAAAAGAAGTAAAGTAAGAGGTGTTTCTTAGTAACAAATCTTTTCAGCATAAAGAGTTGACCTCCTTATCGATATACATGTAATCAGTTTTAAAGTCATTATACTCCTTTTTATTAAATACTTCATATAGAAATGTAAGTCCTGAGAACGAAAAAAGTCTAGCGAGTTATTGTCGCTAGACTTTAAAACTATTGCAAATTAACCTTGTTTCTCAAGATGTAGTAGGTTCCGAGGTAAAAGATAGCTATGAAAATGAGTTCTTCAACAATGCCTACGCTTGCTCCCATATAGAAATTATCATTAAATCCTGCAAGTGAATTGACATAGAAGTTAGCACTGGTATTGAAGAAAAGTTCAATAAATCCAATGACGATTTTGATACCAATGTAGGCTACAACAGCAAGTGCAGTACGGTATTCGTTGAAAAGTTGTCCAATGGAAATGGCTAAGTAGATGCAGAGGATTTCTGAAATGGTATTTAGTAGGAAGGATACCCCCATAAGAGAGAGTTGAGGAAGGTATGTTCCTGCAAGTGGAATCAAGTCAGAAGTTGCAAACCAATTTGGAGCTGTTAAGGTCAAAATAACAAAAGCACTTAGAGCCAGTATAGCCGAGCTAAGTATAGACCAGATGAAGGCTCCGACTAATTTGGCTGTGATGATATAGTGTTCAGAAACTGGCAAGGTCAAGGTCAGATAGCCTTGTCGGTCATAGACACTACCTTTAAAGCGTTTAATGATTAAGAAAAGAGTTGAAATCCCAAGTGTAATCATCAAGCCACCAAAGACGAGGGCTAGAAAAAGTAGCATAGTAGGTTGACTTTCTTTGACAGGTAGATTGTTATAAGTTTGTGTCTGTAGTCCGATAAGAGCAGAAAGGACTAGCACGGCTGCGTAGAGGGCTAAATACCACTTGTTAACATTTTTAAATTCGTAGCGAATTAAATTCCAAAACATAAATAATCTCCTTTGCTTAAGCCTTAAATTCCTGACGGAAGAGTTGGTCAATGGATTCACCTGACTCATAGCGAATGTCATCTACATTTCCTTGACGAACGACTTTTCCGTCCTTAAGGAAGACAATTTCATCCAAGATTGGCTCGATATCAGAAATCAAGTGGGTAGAAATTAAAACGGTAGAAGTTGGTGAGTAGTTATTGATAATGGTATTGAGGATATACTCACGGGCTGCTGGATCCACCCCACCAATGGGTTCGTCTAAAACGTAGAGGCGGGCATCACGGCTCATAACCAAAATCAGTTGTACCTTTTCCTTGTTTCCTTTTGATAGTTTCTTGAGACGACTATTTTCATCAATGCCCAGGTCTGCAAGTAAATGATGGGCACGTTCAAGATTGAAATCTTTATAGAAGGTCTTGAAGTAGGTTAGGGCTTCTTTGACCTTCATTTGTTCATTGAGATAGGTCGTATCCGGCAAATAAGCCACGATGGCCTTGGTTGCTGGGCTTGGGTCCATGTCGTTGATAAGGACACGTCCTTGATCTGGTTGTAAGAGGCCATTGATTAGTTTAATCAATGTTGTTTTCCCTGAGCCATTTGGCCCAAGAAGACCAACGATTTTTCCAGCTGGGATCTCAAGGGAAACATTTTCAAGGGCTGGTGTTGCTCCATATGATTTGGATACATTTTCAAATGCTAGTAATGACATAGGCTTAAACTCCTTTAATATAATCGCCGACTACGCCTGGTAGTTCTTCTTTTTCATAGCCAAAATGGGTCATGGAGGAAACGAAGTGTTCCAATTCTTCTTCCGATAATTGTTTGCGTGATTGGGCGATTAGCTCCTTATCTTCAGTCACAAATCGTCCAGTTGTGCGCTTGCTGTAGACAAAGCCTTCTCGTTCAAGGTCTGACAAGGCTCTTTGGATGGTGTTTGGATTGACCCCTGCCTCGCTAGCTAGCTCTCTCACGGTCGGAAGTTGTTGATTGGGTTCCAGTGTATGGGAAACAATCTGAAGCTTGATTTTCTCCATAATCTGTAAATAAATGGGTTTTTTATTGTCAAATGTCCAGGACATCTTGGTCTCCTTTCTTTTATCTTTTTGTCTTAATTAAATAATACAACAAAACAAAAAACTTGTCAAGCAAAAAGAAGAATTGTTTTGGGAATCGTTTAAAAAATGGTATAATGAAAAGAAAACGATAAGGAGGGAAAGGATGCGTTGTCCAAAATGTGGGGCTACCAAGTCAAGTGTTATCGATAGTCGCCAAGCAGAAGAAGGGAACACTATTCGTAGAAGACGTGAGTGCGACGAATGCCAACACCGTTTTACAACCTACGAACGGGTAGAAGAAAGAACCTTAGTGGTTGTTAAAAAAGATGGCACACGGGAACAATTCTCTAGAGATAAAATCTTTAATGGGATTATCCGCTCAGCCCAGAAACGTCCTGTGTCAAGTGATGAAATCAACATGGTAGTCAATCGTATCGAACAGAAACTCCGTGGTCGAAATGAAAATGAAATTCAAAGTGAGGACATTGGTTCACTCGTCATGGAGGAGTTGGCTGAGTTAGATGAGATTACCTATGTGCGTTTTGCCAGTGTCTATCGTAGTTTTAAGGATGTCAGTGAGCTAGAGAGCTTGCTCCAACAAATCACCCAGTCCTCTAAAAAGAAAAAGGAAAGATAAATGAAGCCAATTGACCGTTTTTCTTATCTAAAGAATAATCGGGTGTCGCAAGATACCTCATCTCTGGTACAGTGCTACCTCCCGATTATCGGTCAGGAGGCACTGAGCCTTTATCTTTATACAATCAGTTTTTGGGATAATGGTAGAAAGGAATACCTCTTTTCAAGCATTCTCAATCATCTCAATTTTGGGATGGACAGACTTTTAAAATCTTTGAAAATCCTATCTGCTTTCAATCTCTTGACACTCTATCAAAAGGGTGATACCTATCAGCTAGCCATCCATGCTCCTCTTTCGAGTCAGGACTTCTTGGTGCATCCTGTGTATCGTAGACTTTTGGAGAAAAAGATTGGCGATGCAGCTGTGGAGGATTTGAAAGTTGAAAGTGCTGATGGAGAAGAAATACCTGTCTCACTCAATCAAGTCTTTCCAGATTTGGCAGAACTAGGAAGTCAAGAAGACCTTGGTCTCAAGAAGAAAGTGGCCAACGATTTTGACTTAGAACATTTTCGTCAGCTTATGGCCAGAGATGGGCTTCGCTTTGCGGATGAGCAGTCCGATGTCTTAAATCTCTTTGCCATTGCTGAGGAAAAGAAGTGGACTTGGTTTGAAACCTATCAATTGGCCAAGTCAACAGCTGTTTCCCAGGTTATTTCAACCAAACGCATGCGTGAAAAAATTGCTCAAAAACCGATTTCCTCTGACTTTAGTCCTAAGGAAACGACTATTATCAAAGAAGCTAAAAGTAAGACTGCCCTGCAGTTCTTGGCAGAAATCAAGCAAACACGTAAGGGAACCATTACCCAAACAGAAAGAGAACTATTGCAACAGATGGCTGGCTTGGGCTTGCTGGACGAAGTCATCAATATCATTCTCTTGTTGACCTTTAATAAGGTGGATTCGGCAAACATCAATGAGAAATATGCCATGAAAGTAGCCAATGATTACGCCTATCAAAAGATTCATTCGGCAGAAGAAGCAGTCCTGCGCATCCGTGAGAGAGGGCAGAAGAATCAGGCTCAAAAAAGCAGTAACTCCAGTCCTACCAAGTCCAATATACCCAAGTGGAGCAATCCAGATTATAAGAATGAAACCAGTGAGGAAACTCGTCTGGAACTAGAACGTAAGAAACAAGAACTATTAGCTCGATTAGAAAAAGGAGGAGATTAGATGGAAAGTGTCGGAGACGTACTCAAACGTCAACCCAGCCGTTTTCATTATCAAGATTTGGTCCAGAAAATCATGAAGGATCCTGATGTTGCGGCCTTTATCCAGCAAGAATCCCTCAGCCCAGAGGAATTGAATCGCAGTATCTCCAAGTTTAATCAGTACATCACCGAGCGTGATAAGTTTCTTCGTTGTGATACGGATTATATCGCCAAAGGCTACAAGCCGATTTTGGTTATGAATCATGGCTATGCGGATGTTTCTTATGAAGAAACTCCTGAACTAATCGCAGCGGAAAAAGAAGCGGCTATTAAGAACCGTCTCAAGTTAATCAATCTGCCAGCCAGTCTCAGGAAAGCTAGTTTAGCTCAAGTAGACTTGGATGATTTGGGTCGCTTGCCAGTTTTTGAAAAGCTATTAGCATTCGTGGAGCAATATCCAGCTATTCGAAAAGGTCTTTACTTATATGGAGACTTTGGTGTGGGTAAAAGTTTCATGGTGGCTGCCTTAGCCCATGATTTATCAGAAAAACGTGGTGTTTCCTCCACTCTTCTCCACTATCCTAGTTTTGTCATCGATGTCAAAAATGCTATCGGTGATGGTAATGTCAAGACCTTGGTGGATGAGATTAAGCTTTCTGAAGTCCTGATTTTAGATGATATTGGTGCTGAGCAATCAACAGCTTGGGTGCGGGATGAAATCCTACAAGTCATTCTCCAATATCGGATGCAGGAAAATTTACCGACCTTTTTCACCTCCAACTTCAACTTTGAAGAATTGGAGCTGCATTTCGCTAAAGGGAAGCAAGGAAATAATGAAACCTGGGAAGCCAGACGTGTCATGGAACGCATCCGTTATTTGGCTGAGGAGACTCGTTTAGAAGGAGTAAACCGTCGATGACAGAAACAATCAAGTTAATGAAGGCTCATACTTCAGTGCGCAGGTTTAAAGAGCAAGCCCTTCCTCAGGAAGACTTGACTGAAATCCTGACAGCAGCTCAGATGGCCTCGTCTTGGAAGAATTTCCAATCCTACTCTGTGATTGTGGTACGAAGTCAAGAGAAGAAAGATGCCCTGTATGAATTGGTGCCTCAAGAAGCCATTCGCCAGTCAGCTGTTTTCTTTCTCTTTGTCGGAGATTTGAACCGAGCAGAAAAGGGAGTCCGACTTCATACCGACACCTTCCAACCCCAAGGTGTAGAAGGTCTCTTGATTAGTTCAGTCGATGCGGCTCTTGCTGGTCAAAATGCTCTGTTGGCAGCTGAAAGCTTGGGCTATGGTGGTGTCATTATTGGCTTGGTGCGGTACAAGTCGGCAGAAGTGGCAGAGCTCTTTAAACTGCCTGACTATACTTATCCTGTCTTTGGGATGGCACTAGGTGTGCCAAATCAACATCATGATGTGAAACCGAGACTGCCACTAGAGAATGTTGTCTTTGAGGAAGAATATAAAGAACAGTCAACTGAGGCAATCCAAGCTTATGACCGTGTACAGGCTGACTATGCTGGGGCGCGTGCGACCACAAGCTGGAGTCAGCGTCTAGCAGAACAGTTTGGTCAAGCTGAACCAAGCTCAACTAGAAAAAATCTTGAACAGAAGAAGTTATTGTAGAAAGTGAGAAATTATGGCCCTACCAACTATTGCCATTGTAGGACGTCCCAATGTTGGGAAATCAACCCTATTTAATCGGATCGCTGGTGAGCGAATCTCCATTGTAGAAGATGTCGAAGGAGTGACACGTGACCGTATCTATGCGACGGGTGAGTGGCTCAATCGCTCTTTTAGCATGATTGATACAGGAGGAATCGATGATGTCGATGCTCCTTTCATGGAACAAATCAAGCACCAGGCAGAAATTGCTATGGAAGAAGCAGATGTTATCGTCTTTGTCGTGTCTGGTAAGGAAGGAATTACCGATGCAGACGAATACGTAGCCCGTAAGCTTTACAAAACCCACAAACCAGTTATCCTCGCAGTTAACAAGGTGGACAACCCTGAGATGCGAAATGATATCTATGATTTTTATGCCCTCGGTTTGGGTGAACCACTGCCTATCTCATCTGTCCATGGTATCGGTACAGGGGATGTGCTAGATGCCATCGTAGAAAATCTTCCAAATGAATATGAAGAAGAAAATCCAGATGTCATTAAGTTTAGCCTGATTGGTCGTCCTAACGTCGGAAAATCAAGCTTGATTAACGCTATTTTGGGAGAAGACCGTGTCATTGCCAGTCCAGTTGCTGGAACAACGCGTGACGCTATTGATACCCACTTTACAGATACAGATGGTCAAGAGTTTACCATGATTGATACAGCTGGTATGCGTAAGTCTGGTAAGGTTTATGAAAATACCGAGAAATACTCTGTCATGCGTGCCATGCGTGCTATTGACCGTTCAGATGTGGTCTTGATGGTCATCAATGCGGAAGAGGGTATCCGTGAATACGACAAGCGTATCGCTGGATTTGCCCACGAAGCTGGTAAAGGGATGATTATCGTGGTCAATAAGTGGGATACACTTGAAAAGGACAACCACACTATGAAAAACTGGGAAGAAGATATTCGTGAGCAGTTCCAATACCTGCCTTACGCACCGATTATCTTTGTATCCGCTTTGACCAAGCAACGTCTCCACAAACTTCCTGAGATGATTAAGCAAATCAGTGAAAGTCAAAATACACGTATCCCATCAGCTGTCTTGAACGATGTCATCATGGATGCCATTGCCATCAACCCAACACCGACAGACAAAGGGAAACGCCTCAAGATTTTCTACGCGACCCAAGTGGCAACCAAACCACCAACCTTTGTTATCTTTGTCAACGAAGAAGAACTTATGCACTTTTCTTACCTACGTTTTTTGGAAAATCAAATCCGCAAGGCCTTTGTCTTTGAAGGAACACCGATTCATCTCATCGCAAGAAAACGTAAATAAAAAAGCAGAATCTGGAATGACATTTCCAGATTTTTTTGATAGAATGAAGATAAAGAAAGCGCTGTCAAATCGAGAGGGGCTGGTGATGAAACATTTGTTTAAATTGATAATCTTATTTCCCTGGTTTTACTTTTTCAGCTGGATTGAAAAGGCCGATAGAGATAGTAAATTTTTCCCAATTTTTTACTATTTTTACTGGTTTTACATCCCCCTCTATGCTCTTTTTAGCCTTGCTTGGACAGTTATTTCAGTTCTGTTTTTCAATATCGTCTTGAGAAATGTGACAGATATCAAGTTATGGGGCATTTGGTTTCTTTTTATTCTGCTAGCTATTGGTCTGAATAGGTTAACTTATTTCTGTTTCAAAAAAATGCTTCGCTTGAGACGGGAACTCGGGAAGTCAAAAGGTGGAAGGCATTGATTTATACTCTTCGAAAATCTCTTCAAACCACGTCAACGTCGCCTTGCCGTAGGTATGGTTACTGACTTCGTCAGTTCTATCCACAACCTCAAAACAGTGTTTTGAGCTGACTTCGTCAGTCTTATCTACAACTTCAAAGCAGTGCTTTGAGCAACCTGCGGCTAGTTTCCTAGTTTGCTCTTTGATTTTCATTGAGTATTATATTACTTTCTATTTATAGGAGGTGGCTTATGAAGATTCCTCTCTTAAATTTGGCAAGGAATAAATTTGTTTATGTCTTGCTTACTTTGATTTTTCTTGCTTTGGTTTATCGTGATTTTTTGATGACTTATTTCTTTTTTGATATTCATGCGCCTGACCTAGCCAAATTCGATGGACAAGCAATTAAAAATGACTTATTAAAATCAGCTTTAGATTTTCGTATTCTCCAGTTCAATCTAGGCTTTTATCAATCATTTATTATTCCAATCATCATTTCTTTGCTAGGTTTTCAATATATTGAGCTGAAAAATAAAGTTTTACGATTGAGTATTGGAAGAGAAGTGAGTTATCAAGGGTTAAAAAGAAAGTTGACTTTTCAACTTGCAAGTATCCCTTGTGTGATATATTTAGTGACTGTGCTGATAATTGCAATCATAACCTATTTCTTTGGGACTTTTTCTCCTCTGGAATGGAATTCCCTATTTTCTGATGGAAGTAGTTTACAAAGGCTTCTAGATGGAGAAATAAAAAGTTATTTGTTTTTTATGTGTGTCCTTCTAATCGGTATCTTCATCAATACGGTCTATTTTTTAAAAATAGTTGATTATTTAGGGAATGTGACTCGTTCGGCAATTGCCTATTTGATGTTTCTTTGGCTTGGTTCTATGCTACTCTATAGTATCTTGCCATACTATATGGTTCCTATGACGAGTTTGATGCAAGCTAGCTATGGGGATGTAAGTTTGATGAAACTCTTCACTCCTTACATCCTTTATATTGTCCCTTATATGGTGCTTGAAAAATATGAAGATAATGTTTAAGAATTTTAACAATATTTTGCTAAAGAGAAAGATTGTTTTACTACTTCGTATAGTTCTGATGATGATTTTGATTAACTATCTATTGTCAACAGCGGTTCAAAAGCAGGATGCTGTTATCTTTTTCAAGAGGGAATTGATTTCAATCTTTTCCTATAATGACTATTCTGAAGTGAATTTAGAAATCCCCAAACTCTTGTTAAACCTTTCTATTTTCATGTTAGGATGGCTCTCTGTCATTTTGCTTGAAACTGATTTGGCCGATCATTATCATCATTTGATTCGCTATCAATCAAGCTCCTTTTTCGATTATACAAGGAAACGATTGGTTGTCATTTCTAAATTTTTTACTCAAGATTTATTTGTCTGGTTTCTTGGTTTACTTCCGCTAGGAATTCATTTCAAAACAGTTGCTCTCTTCTTTTTACTTGCTCAGTTAATGATGTTGTATTTGTTACTGTCTTATCTGATAGCACTTATTAGTGTAGGCGCTGGTTTTTCATTTTTTCTCTATTTTTTAGCATTTGTGGGACAAGAATGGATGATGGATCATATTGTGATAGTATATTTAGGACTCTTAAGTTTATTAGTTATCTTGATTGTTAGTCGGTTAGAAGAGAAATTTAAGAAAGGATAAACGATGAGACTTGAAATTATAAATGGACAGAAAATTTATGGGAAAAGACCTATTTTAAATCAGTTAAATCTGGTCTTTCAATCAGGAAAAATTTATGGCCTTAAAGGTGATAATGGATCTGGCAAGACAGTTCTTTTAAAGATACTTGCTGGTTATATTAAGCTTGACAAAGGAAAAGTTCTTCAAGATGGCAAAGTTTACGGGGTAAAAAATCATTATATTCAGGATGCAGGGATTTTAATTGAAAAGGTAGAGTTTCTATCTCATTTATCCCTGAGAGAAAATTTGGAACTGTTAAGGTATTTTTCATCTGACATTACTGAAAAAAGAATTGCCTATTGGATTCAATACTATGATTTACAGGAATTTGAAGACGTTGAATACCGTCATTTATCCTTAGGAACGAAACAAAAAATGGCTTTGATTCAAGCCTTTATTGCCGAACCATCTATACTCTTTCTCGATGAACCTATGAATGCTTTAGATGAGAAGAGTGTGAGGTTGACCAAACAGGTTATTTTATCTTATCTGAAAAAAGAAAATGGTTTGGTTATCCTGACTTCGCACATATCGGAAGATATTTCAGACCTTTGTACATATGTATTAGTTGTCGAAAATGGACATATACAATATTTAAAGGATATACAATCCTAGGAGGTGGCTTATGGAACATCTAAAATCATTTATTACACGCTATTCTAAGGTCTATATTGGTTTAGTTCTGTTGATCTGGATTGCTTTCTTCTTTGTTCCTTGGGATAAACCAGTTCTGGGAATATCTATCAATCTCTTAATCATGCAGAAAGTTTTACTAGTTTTTGGAATTCTGTCGATTTTGATGGCCTTGCTGTCCAAGAAAGTCAGTCTCTTTGTTTTTGGATTGATCTGTTGTCTTTCTTTTTGGATAAATCTATTTATCCTATTTGCGATTTTGCCGATTTTTGGCAATTAAAGTATCATAAAAGTCAGAGAGGTAAGCTTGGAAACTAGCCTCTTTTTCCTTTTCAAAATGGGGATTCTTCCTTGAAAATAATCAGTAATTGTGCTAAAATTAAAAGAACATTCTAAAATATTCGGAATTTAAAGTAAGGAAAAACATGGCTAATATTTTAAAAACAATTATCGAAAATGATAAAGGAGAAATCCGTCGTCTGGAAAAGATGGCTGACAAGGTTTTCAAATACGAAGACCAAATGGCTGCTTTGACAGATGACCAACTAAAAGCAAAAACAGTTGAATTTAAAGAACGTTATCAAAATGGAGAATCACTGGATTCATTGCTTTATGAAGCATTTGCGGTTGTCCGTGAGGGTGCCAAACGTGTCCTAGGTCTATTCCCATATAAGGTTCAGGTCATGGGGGGAATCGTTCTTCACCATGGTGACGTGCCAGAAATGCGTACAGGGGAAGGGAAAACCTTGACTGCGACCATGCCCGTATACCTCAATGCCCTTTCAGGTAAAGGGGTTCACGTAGTTACAGTCAATGAATACCTGTCAGAACGTGACGCGACTGAGATGGGTGAGTTGTACTCATGGCTTGGTTTGTCAGTAGGGATTAACTTGGCTGCCAAATCTCCAATGGAGAAAAAAGAAGCCTATGAGTGTGACATTACCTACTCAACCAACTCAGAAATCGGATTTGACTACCTTCGTGATAACATGGTCGTTCGCGCTGAAAACATGGTACAACGTCCGCTTAACTATGCCTTGGTCGATGAGGTTGACTCTATCTTGATTGACGAGGCGCGTACACCTTTGATCGTATCAGGTGCTAACGCAGTTGAAACCAGTCAGCTCTACCACATGGCAGACCACTATGTGAAATCTTTGGACAAAGACGACTACATCATCGATGTGCAGTCTAAAACTATTGGTTTGTCTGATTCAGGGATTGACAAGGCTGAAAGCTACTTCAAGCTTGAAAACCTCTATGACATCGAAAACGTAGCTCTGACTCACTTTATTGATAACGCCCTTCGTGCCAACTACATCATGCTTCTCGATATTGACTATGTGGTGAGCGAAGAACAAGAAATCTTGATCGTTGACCAATTTACAGGTCGTACCATGGAAGGTCGTCGTTATTCTGATGGATTGCACCAAGCCATTGAAGCCAAAGAAGGTGTGCCAATCCAGGATGAAACCAAGACATCTGCCTCCATCACTTACCAAAACCTTTTCCGTATGTACAAGAAATTGTCTGGTATGACAGGTACAGGTAAGACTGAGGAAGAAGAATTCCGTGAGATTTACAACATTCGTGTTATTCCAATTCCAACAAACCGTCCTGTTCAACGTATTGACCACTCAGACCTTCTTTATGCAAGTATTGAGGCTAAGTTTAAGGCGGTTGTCGAAGACGTTAAGGCTCGTTACCAAAAAGGTCAGCCAGTCTTGGTTGGTACAGTTGCAGTTGAAACTAGTGATTACATTTCTAAGAAATTGGTCGCAGCTGGCGTGCCTCACGAAGTCTTGAATGCCAAAAACCACTATAAAGAAGCCCAAATCATTATGAATGCTGGTCAACGTGGTGCTGTTACCATCGCAACCAACATGGCTGGTCGTGGTACTGACATCAAGCTTGGTGAAGGGGTTCGCGAATTGGGTGGACTTTGTGTGATTGGTACAGAACGCCATGAAAGCCGTCGTATCGATAACCAGCTTCGTGGACGTTCAGGTCGTCAAGGAGACCCAGGTGAGTCACAATTCTACCTATCTCTTGAAGATGATTTGATGAAACGTTTTGGTTCTGAACGCTTGAAGGGAATCTTTGAACGCTTGAACATGTCTGAAGAGGCCATCGAGTCTCGTATGTTGACGCGTCAGGTTGAAGCAGCGCAAAAACGTGTCGAAGGAAATAACTACGATACTCGTAAACAAGTCCTTCAATACGACGATGTCATGCGTGAACAACGTGAGATTATCTACGCTCAACGTTACGATGTCATCACTGCAGATCGTGACTTGGCACCTGAAATTCAGGCTATGATTAAACGCACGATTGGTCGTGTCGTTGATGGTCATGCGCGTGCCAAACAAGATGAAAAACTAGAGGCAATTTTGAACTTTGCTAAGTATAACTTGCTTCCAGAAGATTCTATTACGATGGAAGATTTGTCTGGCTTGTCTGATAAGGCTATTAAGGAAGAACTCTTCCAACGTGCCTTGCAAGTTTACGATAGTCAGGTTTCAAAACTACGCGATGAAGAAGCAGTTAAAGAATTCCAAAAAGTTTTGATTCTACGAGTGGTAGATAACAAGTGGACAGATCATATCGATGCCCTCGATCAATTGCGTAATGCGGTTGGACTTCGTGGTTATGCTCAGAACAACCCAGTTGTTGAGTATCAGGCAGAAGGTTTCCGTATGTTTAATGATATGATTGGTTCGATTGAGTTTGATGTGACACGTTTGATGATGAAAGCACAAATTCATGAACAAGAAAGACCACAAGCAGAACACCATATCAGTACAACAGCGACTCGCAATATCGCTGCCCACCAAGCAAGTATGCCGGAAGATTTGGATTTGAGCCAGATTGGACGGAATGAACTTTGCCCATGTGGTTCTGGTAAGAAGTTTAAAAACTGTCACGGTAAAAGACAATAAAATGAGATAGTTTAGAGGCGGATACCTTGTGAAAAGTAAATTTTTACTTGGTATCCGTTTGCTTTATAAGGAGATGAGTTATGGTATTTACAGCAAAAAGTCCTAAAATCAATATTGAAGAAGTTCGTGCTTTATCAAAATTAGAAGGCCAAGCTTTGGAGAGAAAATCACAGCGCGATCAAGAGCTAGAAGCCATTATACGTGGAGAAGACCAGCGAGTTCTCTTGGTAATCGGGCCATGTTCATCTGACAATGAAGAAGCTGTCCTTGAGTACGCTAAGCGTTTGGCCGCTTTGCAAGAAGAAGTAGCAGACCGTATCTTTATGGTTATGCGTGTTTATACTGCAAAACCCCGTACTAATGGAGATGGCTATAAGGGTTTGATTCACCAACCTAATGCGACAGAAGCGCCAAGCCTCATCAACGGAATCAAAGCTGTTCGTCATCTTCACTATCGTGTTATCACAGAAACAGGCATGACAACGGCTGATGAAATGCTTTATCCTGAAAATCTTCCGCTTGTAGATGATTTGATTTCTTATATGGCGGTTGGTGCCCGTTCGGTTGAAGACCAGCAACACCGCTTTGTAGCAAGTGGGGCAGATTTCGCGACTGGTTTTAAAAATCCGACCTCTGGAAATCTCAATGTCATGTTTAATGGGATTTATGCTGCTCAAAACAAACAGAGTTTCCTTTTCCTAGGAAAAGAAGTGGAAACAACTGGGAACCCGCTTTCACACGCCATTCTTCGTGGAGCGACCAATGAGTATGGTAAGAATATTCCCAACTACTACTATGATAATTTGATGGATACCATTGCCCAGTATGAGAAAATGGGCTTGGAAAATCCTTTTATCATCGTGGATACCAATCATGACAATTCTGGTAAGCAATATATGGATCAGATTCGAATTGTCCGCCAGACTTTGATTAACCGTGATTGGAATGAAAAAATCAAGCAGTACGTTCGTGGCTTTATGATTGAGTCTTATCTAGAAGACGGTCGTCAAAACGAACCAGAAGTATTTGGCAAGTCTATCACAGACCCTTGCCTTGGCTGGGAAAATACGGAAGCCCTTGTCAGAGAAATCTACCAAACGCTAGGAGAATAAGATGGCATTTATTGAAAAAGGTCAAGAAATCGATATTGAAGCAATCAAGGCAGAAACCCAATTATCTGCGGAAGCCTTGCGACTAAAGGAGCGTCGTGATAGAGAATTGGCAGACATCATTTCAGGAGAAGATGACCGTATCCTTTTGGTGATTGGTCCGTGCTCTTCTGACAATGAAGAGGCTGTTTTGGAATATGCCCGCCGTTTATCAGCCTTGCAAAAGAAGGTGGTGGACAAGATTTTCATGGTTATGCGTGTTTATACTGCTAAACCTCGCACCAATGGAGACGGCTATAAAGGCTTGGTACATCAGCCAGATACTTCTAAGGCTCCAAGTCTAATCAACGGCTTGCAGGCTGTGCGCCAATTGCATTACCGCGTGATTACAGAGACTGGTTTGACAACGGCAGATGAGATGCTCTATCCGTCAAATCTGGTCTTGGTAGATGATTTAGTCAGCTACCATGCTGTTGGGGCTCGTTCTGTGGAAGACCAAGAGCACCGCTTTGTGGCCTCAGGGATTGATGCACCGGTCGGGATGAAAAATCCAACCTCAGGAAATCTTGGGGTCATGTTTAACGGTATCTATGCCGCTCAAAACAAACAGACCTTCCTCTTCCATGGTCAAGAAGTTGAGACTTCAGGAAATTCTTTGGCCCACGTTATCCTCCGTGGAGCAGTCAATGAATATGGGAAAAATGAGCCTAACTTTTACTATGAAACCTTGCTAAATGCCATTGAACGGTATGAGACAATGGGACTTGAAAATCCTTTTATCCTCATCGACACCAACCATGATAACTCAGGCAAGCAATATATGGAGCAGATTCGAATTGTTCGCCAGACCTTGCAAAATCGTGATTGGAATGAGAAAATCAAAAAGACAGTTCGAGGCTTTATGATTGAATCCTACCTAGCAGATGGTCGTCAAAACCAACCAGAGGTCTTTGGTTGCTCTATTACCGACCCTTGCTTAGGTTGGGAAAATACAGAGGCTTTGGTAGAAGAAATCTATGCTACCTTGACAAAATAAGTGAAAAGGATGGAGTTGGGGAATCTCAACTCCTTTTGATGAGAATGATAGTTGGACACGGAATTGATATCGAGGAATTAGCTTCGATAGAACGCGCAGTTACACGACACGAAGGATTTGCTAAGCGCGTGCTGACAGCTAAGGAAATGGAGCGGTTTACCAGTCTTAAAGGGAGCAGACAGATCGAATATTTGGCTGGTCGCTGGTCGGCTAAAGAAGCCTTTTCCAAGGCTATGGGAACAGGTATTGGAAAGCTGAGTTTTCAGGATTTGGAAGTCTTGAACAATGAACGCGGGGCGCCTTATTTTAGTCAGTCACCGTTTTCAGGAAAGATTTGGCTGTCTATCAGCCATACAGATCAGTTTGTGACAGCCAGTGTCATTTTGGAGGAAAATCATGAAAGCTAGTCTACATAGACCAACCAAGGCTCTGATTCATCTGGGAGCTATTCGACAAAACATTCAACAAATGGGGGCTCATATCCCTCAAGGAACGCTCAAATGGGCGGTGGTCAAGGCCAATGCCTATGGGCATGGAGCTGTTGCCGTTGCGACGGCTATTCAAGATGATGTCGATGGTTTTTGCGTTTCCAATATCGATGAAGCCATTGAACTCAGACAGGCTGGACTCAGCAAGAAAATCCTTATTTTAGGAGTTTCTGACATCGAAGCAGTTGCTCTGGCTAAAGAATATGATATCACCTTGACAGTGGCTGGACTGGAGTGGATTCAAGCACTCTTAGTTAAGGAAGCAGACCTATCAGGTTTGAGAGTC
The DNA here is from genome assembly GCF_000148525.1 of Streptococcus mitis SK564. GTDB lineage: Bacteria > Bacillota > Bacilli > Lactobacillales > Streptococcaceae > Streptococcus > Streptococcus mitis_H. Next base: position 9,037 of record NZ_AEDU01000014.1, on the reverse strand, counting down.
CACCTCAAAATTGACTCAGGGATGGGACGGATTGGTTTTAGAGAGGCTGGTGAGGCTAATAAGGCTCAAGACTTGCTTCAACAACATGGTGCGCATGTTGAAGGGATTTTTACCCACTTTGCGACTGCAGATGAGGAATCAGATGACTACTTTAATATCCAGTTAGAACGGTTTAAAACTATTTTGGCAAGTATGAAGGAAGTGCCAGAGATGGTTCATGCCAGCAACTCGGCAACGACTCTTTGGCATGCAGAGACCATTTTCAATGCAGTCCGTATGGGAGACGCTATGTATGGTCTCAATCCGAGTGGAGAGGTCTTGGACTTACCCTATGACTTGAAACCAGCCTTGACCTTGGAATCTGCTTTAGTCCATGTCAAGACAGTTCCAGCTGGGGCTTGCATGGGCTATGGAGCAACCTATCAGGCAGATAGCGAGCAAGTCATTGCGACCGTACCAATCGGCTATGCGGATGGTTGGACACGAGACATGCAGAATTTCTCTGTCTTGGTAGATGGCCAAGCTTGCCCCATCGTTGGGCGGGTTTCTATGGACCAAATTACCATTCGTCTGCCTAAGCTTTATCCGCTAGGAACAAAAGTCACCCTGATTGGCACCAACGGCGACAAGGAAATCACAGCAACTCAGGTAGCGACCTACCGCGGAACCATTAACTATGAGGTGGTTTGTCTCCTCAGCGACCGTATTCCGAGAGAATATTATTAAAAAGAAAGGAGTGGAGCATGAATCTACATCAACCCTTGCATGTCTTACCTGGTGTGGGACCAAAGTCAGCAGAAAAATACGCCAAACTAGGAATTGAAAACTTGCAAGACCTCTTGCTCTACTTTCCTTTCCGCTATGAAGATTTCAAGACCAAGCAGGTGCTGGAGCTGGAAGACGGCGAAAAGGCGGTTCTGTCTGGTCAAGTCGTGACTCCTGCCAGTGTCCAGTATTATGGTTTTAAGCGAAATCGCCTGCGTTTTAGCCTCAAGCAGGGAGAAATCGTTTTTGCGGTGAATTTCTTTAACCAGCCTTATCTAGCTGATAAGATAGAGTTGGGAGCAACCCTTGCTGTTTTTGGAAAATGGGACCGCGCCAAGGCTAGTCTGACAGGGATGAAAGTTTTGGCTCAGGTGGAAGATGATCTCCAGCCTGTCTATCGTCTGGCTCAGGGAATTAGTCAGGCCAGTCTGGTTAAGGTCATTAAGACAGCCTTTGATCAGGGGCTGGACCTCTTGATAGAGGAAAATCTGCCCCAGTCTTTGCTGGACAAATACAAACTCATGTCCCGTTGTCAGGCTGTTCGCGCCATGCATTTCCCCAAGGATTTGGCAGAATACAAGCAGGCCCTTCGCCGTATCAAGTTTGAGGAACTCTTTTATTTCCAAATGCAATTGCAGACGCTCAAGTATGAAAACAGAGTTCAGGGAAGCGGTCTGGTTCTGGATTGGTCTCAGGAAAAAGTGTCGGCTGTTAAAGAAAGTCTACCTTTTGCCTTGACCCAAGCTCAGGAAAAGAGTTTACAGGAAATTTTAACTGATATGAAGTCTGACCGCCACATGAATCGTCTCCTGCAAGGGGATGTGGGGAGCGGAAAAACGGTGGTCGCTGGTTTGGCAATGTTTGCGGCGGTGACGGCTGTCTATCAGGCAGCCCTCATGGTGCCAACAGAAATCCTAGCAGAGCAACACTTTGAGAGTTTGAAGGGTCTTTTTCCGGACTTGAAACTGGCTCTTTTGACAGGTTCCTTGAAAGTGGCAGAAAAAAGAGAAGTTTTAGAGACTATTGCCAAGGGTGAAGCTGATTTGATTATCGGAACTCACGCTCTGATTCAGGATGGGGTGGATTATGCTCGCCTTGGTTTGATTATTATCGATGAGCAGCACCGTTTTGGTGTGGGGCAAAGAAGAATCCTACGAGAAAAAGGTGACAATCCTGACGTTCTCATGATGACGGCGACTCCCATTCCACGAACCTTGGCCATCACAGCCTTTGGCGATATGGATGTTTCCATTATCGACCAGATGCCAGCAGGTCGGAAACCCATTGTGACACGTTGGATCAAGCATGAGCAACTACCTCAGGTTTTGACTTGGTTAGAGGGGGAAATTCAAAAAGGTTCACAAGCCTATGTCATCTCTCCCTTGATTGAAGAATCAGAAGCTCTGGATTTGAAAAATGCTATTGCCTTATCAGAGGAGTTGACAGCTCATTTTGCTGGTAAGGCAGAGGTGGCTCTTCTACATGGTAAGATGAAGAGTGACGAAAAAGACCAGATTATGCAGGAGTTCAAAGAGCGAAAAACTGATATTCTGGTTTCGACAACGGTTATTGAGGTTGGGGTTAATGTTCCCAATGCGACCGTCATGCTTATCATGGATGCCGATCGGTTCGGGCTCAGCCAGCTTCACCAGCTCAGAGGTCGTGTGGGTCGGGGAGATAAGCAGTCTTATGCAGTTCTCGTTGCCAATCCCAAGACTGATTCTGGGAAAGACCGCATGCGAATCATGACAGAAACCACCAATGGATTTGTCCTGGCCGAAGAAGATTTGAAAATGCGTGGTTCTGGTGAGATTTTTGGAACCAGACAGTCAGGTCTCCCAGAGTTTCAAGTGGCTGATATTATCGAGGATTTTCCGATTTTAGAAGAAGCCAGAAAGGTTGCAAGCTACATTAGTTCTATTGAAGGCTGGCAAGAGGATCCGGAGTGGCGCATGATAGCTCTTCATCTGGAGAAGAAAGAACATTTAGATTAAGCTTTCTCTAAGGAAATCTTAAGCTAGCTTTCAGGTTTGCCCCTTATACTAGAGTCATCAAAAAGAAACGAGGACTCTCATATGACAGTAACGATTAAAGTAAATTACCAAACCACTTTCCAAAAGAAAGAAGCAACAAAATAAGATTGAACAGGAGAAAAGAGCGGAAATGCTCTTTTTTCGTTTCTAAAAGCACAATTTATTGAATCTAAAATAGCACACTGCGGATTCTAAAAAATTTCTAGAAATTATAGTAGATTGAATCCGAAATAGTCCACCGAGTTTTCTAAAACATTGCTAGAAATTAGCTTGAATTCCGCAATCAATTTGTTCAGTTTTTATTTCATTTAACTATAATTTGACTTTCCTAATTTCTTTGTTCATATCTTATTTCAATACACTATATCTTACTATTTCAGAGCCCACATCTAGCATAACTAAAAAAACAGATTCTTCCATCTATTACGAAAAAATCTGTCATTGATTTAATGATTTACAAAAACTCCAACCACGGCTTGCGAACCTTATCTTTGCTGGTTTCTCTGTATTTTTTAGTTCTTATTTATGGTGCTCTTTCAATAGTTCTTCAAACTCAGAGACAGTCATACTCAACTGTTGACTGGCAACTTCAGAAGGCAAAAGACCTTGATGGACTAGATTTAATAGCATAGACAAACTCCCTTCGACTTTCCCACGCTCCAGTCCCTGTTCAATACCACGTTCCAACCCCTGTTCAATCCCTTCTGCCCTAGCAGTTTCCAAGGCATAATCATGAGCCAATAATGCCTGTTCTTCTCGCATACGTAGTTGACTAAACATCTTCCTGTCCTCCTCGGACCAGCTCTTGTAATCTAGCAGTTGGTCTGCTTGGCTGATGGCTCGCTCGGGTTCTTGAGTAAAGGGCTTATTACCAAAAAACTCCAACCACGGTTTACGAACCTCGTCTTTGCTGGTTTCTCTGTATTTTTTTAATTCCAAAAATGCCATCTTGACCAGATGGTTTTCTTGTCCATTATTTGTGATAGTTAAGACCTCACCTGTCGTATCCTCTCGCATGCTAAAGCTATGAAAGGCTAAATCATCTTGGAAATAATTACTATCCACAATTGCGATAGCGTATACTGGTGCGATGTGTTTGTAACTCTGATGAGTATTGCCCTCTTGCTGGCGAATTTTTTCTAGGTTTTGATTGACCTGGCTGCACAAATAAGCCCACAGGCGATTGATGAAAAAATTCTGATGATGGACTTGTATTTCGATGATAACTTGTGTGCCGTTGTCCAACTCCGCCAAGACATCTATGCTAGTATAGAAATCTTGGGCCGAGTAGGGCAGGGAAGGCAAGACGTGAATATTGCTCCCTTCCAAAATGGTTACATTTTTGGCTGGCAAGTCCAGCATATCGCGAATAAATTGACAAGTGATTTCTGGATTACTAAAGATTTTCTTAGCTACCAAGTCATTGGTTGGGCTGATGCCCGGATGACGTAAAGTCATATTTCTTCTCCTTTCATTATATCACATTTTTAAATCTAGGTTTACTAGATTCTCTGGCTCTATCTATTTATTCGGAAAAAAGAGGATAAATGAAATAGTAAATAAAAAATAAGAACAGCGGATAAGCAATAAATTTTAAGATTATCTGTCTTCTCCGCTTATCTGATAATAAATAAGGTTCGCAATATTGCCTTTTCTCTCTACCCCATTTGCAACAGTCTTTAGATAGGACATTCCAGTCTTATCCATAACATGACCTGAAGCTGGATTGAGACTGGCATATCGAGCTCTGACATTTTGAAAACCTGCTTGAATAAAACAGAAGTCCAAGACAGCTTTCACGGCCTCCGTCATTATACCATGACCCCAGTATTTCTTGCCTAGCACATAGCCAATTTCACAAGAAGAATCGTTCTCATCTATTGTAACGATGCTGATATCTCCTATCACTTGCTCTGGGTTTTCTTTGAGGTAAATGGCTCATTTGTAATAGTTGGGATTGGCATAGGAAGCAACCCAATTACGAATTGAGTTTCGAGTGACCTCAACATCAGGATGGGGATTCCAAGTAACATAGGTCAGATTCTCAGCAGACGAAGCCCGATTTTGAAACATGGCTTCCGCATCACTCTCCACAAATCTTCGCAAGATTAAACGATCTGTCTGTAATATTTGCGTACCGATTGCTTTCATGACGCTACCTCGCTTTCTGGTGTGTGATTCTCTATTCAATATCCATTGAAACTATAGTATATCGAGATAAGCTGTAGACAAATCAACTGGGGCATTTACATTAATTTCTAAAAATACTTTAGAAGTTAATTGGTACTATTCTAGATTCAATTTATTAGACTTTCAGTCAGTAGGTTTGAAGAAAAAAATCTAAATTCATTTTCTATTTACCCTTCTTTCTTGCATTGCTTCCCTAGATATGCTACAGTTGTGGTAGCGATTACAAAACAAAAGGAGTATATTATGAAAAATCCAGCTTTATTAGAAGAAATCAAGACTTATAAAGGACGGGATGAGGTTCCAGAAGACTTTGATGCTTTCTGGGATGAGGAAGTGAAAAAAGTTTCAACTCTTCCAGCCTACCAGTTGGAGGAAAGAGATTTCCACCTTCCTCAAGTCAAGTGCTATGAGTTAACCTTTGAAGGGACCAATGAAGGCAAGGTCTATGCACGCGTTGTTCTTCCAAAGAGTGAGGAGAAAGTTCCTCTAATCTTCCATTTTCATGGTTATATGGGACGTGGCTGGGATTGGACCGACATGCTGGCCTATACCGTATCTGGTTACGGTGTTGTCTCCATGGATGTGCGGGGCCAGTCAGGTTACTCACAAGACGGCTTGCGTTCTCCTCTAGGAAATACCGTTAAGGGGCATATTATCCGTGGTGCTATGGAAGGTCGGGAGCATCTCTTTTATAAGGATGTTTATCTGGATATTTACCAGTTGGTTGAGATTATTGCCAGTTTGCCTGAGGTTGATGAGAAGCGACTTTCTAGCTATGGGGCCTCACAAGGAGGGGCTTTAGCTCTGGTTGCAGCAGCGCTCAATCCACGGATTCAGACAACAGTTGCCATCTATCCCTTCTTGTCAGACTTCAGACGAGTGCTTGAGATTGGGAATACTAGCGAGGCTTACGACGAACTTTTCCGATATTTCAAGTTTCACGATCCTTTCCATGAAACTGAGGAGGAAATCATGGCGACTCTTGCCTATATCGATGTGAAAAATCTTGCCCATCGTATCAAGGGTGAGGTCAAAATGATTACGGGCTTGGATGACGATGTTTGCTATCCTATTACTCAGTTTGCAATTTATAATCGTCTGACTTGTGATAAGTCCTATCGTATCATGCCTGAGTATGCTCACGAAGCCATGAATGTATTTGTCAATGACCAAGTCTACAATTGGCTCTGTGGTAGTGAGATTCCTTTTAAATATGTGAAGTAATGAATGAGAGAGCTCGGTAGCTCTCTTTTTGTATACAGTCTAGTCAGTAAATATTCTAGTTCATATATACTTTGAAATTCATACTCTTCGAAAATCTCTTCAAACCACGGCAGCTTTATCTGCAAGCTCAAAACAGTGTCTTGAGCAGCCTGCGGCTAGCTTCCTAGTTTGCTTTTTGATTTTTATTGAGTATGAGTTTTTTCTTGACCTTGGTGTAAAACAATTCATTTTGCTATCTAGTTTGGTATAAGTTCTTTCAAGACATTGGAAAGCGTCTGTAAAATGTGTTATAATTTATAAGAAAATATACAGTTTGGCTACAAATGAACATTTATATATAAGTTTATGTATAACTTAGTTTTCTGATTAGGATAATATCTTATAAAAAACGATATTCCTGTAGATACAGTACTTAAATAGCATTTGTAACGTAGCAAAATAGTCTATGTCTATTTTTATTGTAAGAATCAAAGTAGAGAGTGTTATGCTAATGGAAACTGTAATATTTTATTTTTTAGAATTTACTTGGATAAATTTACTTGGATAAATTAACTTTGAAAGTTAAAGTGAGGTAATATATGTTTATATGTTTAAAGGGTTTAGGGAAATTTCGTAAATCCAAAGCTTATGGTTTGGTTGGTTGTTTGACACTATCAGCGGTGATTGGCTTAGCTGCACCAGAGTTACCAGTTATTGGTGGTGGGGTTGTTTATGCTGATGTCATTCAAGGCGGTAGCGATATTCACGATGTGGATGTTCATAGTAAATCTGCAGAAGGTGTTGCTATGACTTACACAACTTATGACAGTGGAACGAGTGGAAAACAAACCGCATCAGGTAGCGGTGTCTTTGTAGCGCCGAATGTGATGGTAACAGTAGCTCATAACTACTATGATAAAAACCAAGAGGATAAGTCTGCGGTCTTGCGTGGTGGGGAGTCTGCTCGTAGTTATGTTGTAATGAACTCGGAAAAGGAGAAAAGCAATAAAGTACCTACTTCAGGGGTATCAGAAGCTCTTGAAAAAGACTCTATTCACTTGTATAACGGCAAAGACTTTGGTAAAGACTATAGCAATGACTTAGCAGTAGTGGTAACTAAAAAGCCTGTAGAAGCTATGACAGGTGGTGAGGACTCTCCAAGAGAGTTGAGTCATAAAGAGGTTTCTACTGGTGATAAAATCACTATGGTCGGATATCCTAATGATTTTTCGACTCCAAATTTAAGTGAAGAGAATAAAGCTCGCTTGAAAGACGGTAAGGCTTATTCAGTCTCAACAACTGTGAGCAGTATCAATAAAGAGAGTGGTGCAGTCACTTATCATTCCTCAGCTTTAGGAGGTTTTTCAGGTGCTCCTTTGTTTAATGATAAGGGAGAGGTAGTCGGTATCCACCAGCACGGAACAAATACTTCAAACGCTCCTGAGAGTGAGCGTATTGGCGGTGGTACTATCTTTACGGAAAAGCACAGAGCTTGGATTCAGTCAATGGTTGATAAATATGGTATAAAGGGTTGGTATATAGATGGTGCAAACCGTTACTACTATGATGAAAATCATATAGCTTTAAAAGATGTAGAGTCTGAGATTGACGGTGCTTTGTATAGTTTTGATGAAAAAGGTCGAGCTACTTTAGTAAAAGGTGAAGAAAAAGGTCGTGTTCTACTTCGAGTGGAAGATACTAAAGGAACTCGTTTGATTTCAGATAAGGTTGTTCAGGAAGGTCCTGTTGGAAGTGGTTTGAATTTTCATTTAAGACAAAATCCAGATTTCAAACAGTTAATATCAACTTCCCCAACAGCTAAAGTTGTGTCCTATAACGGAGTGCCAATTAACAAACTAGCAAGTGACACAAGTTGGTCTGATGAATATGTCAGTAAGTTAGCTTTAGGTAATACAATTATAAGAGCGGTAGTGTCTGATGTGATACCAAAGTCTAACTCTGACTTTACTAGAACGGAAGTTGGTAAAGTTGATTTAAGTGGTAAATCGAACTTACCTGTGCCTAGTAAAGAGGTGTTACAAGCTCCGAATGGTTCAGAAAATTTCTATGCTACAACGCATATTCAAACACCAGATGGTTCTGGTTCAGGCACTTTAATTGCACCAAATTTGGTGCTAACTGTAGCTCATAATTTCTTAACGACTAAGGGTTCTGAGGTTGTTACGAAATCAGGTCGTACCAATACAGTTTATAAGGCAACTTTACCAAGTGGTGCTTCTATGAACTTTTCAGATGATGATATTGTTTATTGGAATAAGAAAGATTCAGTATTTGGGTTTAAAAATGACTTAGCCTTGGTTCGATTAAAAGAAGAGGTAAAAGGAGCAACTCCTGTAGAGGTGGTATCTGAATCAACTTCTGTTGCTAAAGGTGAAAAAGTTTCGGTTTATGGTTTCCCGGACGGTCGTTTATCTCCTGTATTGGATAGTGAAGTTGTAGATACTACTGACTTTGGTTCTGGTATAGAGGGTATTAGCTATGGAGGTACGAAACCTGGAGCGTCTGGTGGTGGTCTTTATAATGACAAAGGTGCTTTAATTGGAGTTCACCAAAATGGTGTTGTAGGAAGTCGCAGTGGTGGTTTAGTCTTATCAAAAGAGCAGCTGGATTGGGTTCGATCTTATATTGAGGGTCAACCAAAAGATCCTGTCTATGTGGAAGATAAAGAAGTGGAACCTTCTAAGAAGGATTCGGATAAGGATTTAGCTGGGAAATTAGATCCAAAAAAAGATAGCGGAAAAGAAGATTCTGGTATTTTAGGTACATCTGGTGACTTTGCGACTCCTACAGTCTCTAAGCCAGAGTTTACAGGTGGCGTAAATGGG
>NZ_AEDU01000015.1 GCF_000148525.1 Streptococcus mitis SK564 | reverse complement strand
TTGAGAACATCTTCATGAAGTTCTTTAGACATGTGATTGTCCTTTCTCTATTGTATTCATTTTATCTTGAATCTGCTTAGCAACCTCTTCTGCAGACAGATTCGTATTATTTATTTTAAAGTAGTGGTGCAACTCATTGGGTTGATGTTGGGAATTTAATTGAAGGGTTTCAGTGGTCTCTAAAATTTCTCTTTCAGATATCTCAATATGCCGTTTCAAGGGCTTGTGCTTCAACCGGTTCTCCGTTCGATTTCGACGTAAACGCTCTTCAAGACTTGTTTCCAACTCCACAAAAAGAATCTCTTGATGAAAGTTATCCAATAAATCCTGAATTTGCTGCAAATACAGCAGCTGGTACTGATTTGAAAAATCAATTACGTCAGTTAAAATTACTGATCGCTGATTTCTTGCACTTGTTCCAAGGAAAGAAAAGGTAATTCCACGAACAAATTCCCACATTTCCTCTGTAAAGTCCTGATAGATTCCTAATGCAAAATCGATGGCTTGATGGTTATAAAAGAGGGTAGCATCTGTCAGTCGAGATAACTCTTGACCAATCGTCATTTTTCCAGAAGCCGGAGCCCCAATTATGAAAAGATGCATCAAATCACCTCCCACTCACTCCTCAGCAAGCCATATCTCAAATCATCACAGCGATTTCCTTGGGCATCTTTGCGGTCTCTTATGCGAGCTTCGAGGGTAAAGCCAAGCTTTTCCGCGACTCGTTGACTTTGAAGGTTATATCCAAAGCAAGACAATTCAATTTTATGTAGATTCAATTCTTTAAAAGCCAGATCAATCAAGGCACGCGCTGCTTCTGGCACATAACCGCGTCCCCAATAGTCTGGGTGCAAGGTGTAGCCAATCTCCAGTACATCATCTTCGTGACGGTGATTGAAGTCAACAGAACCAATGACTTTATCGGTTCCTTTGACGACAATCCCATAGCCAGCTGGGAGATTCTCCTTTTTATTACGTTCAGGAAGGATATGCTCCAGATAATAAATCTCATCTTCCAAGGTCTTGACAGGTGGAAAACCTGCTGGGTAAGAAACTTCTGGACGACTAGCATAATCAAAGATATCCTCAGCATCCGCCACTGTGCGGACTCGTAAAACGAGACGTTCTGTTTCGATTTTATCTGGCAACTCAGCTCTTGTCATCCTTCTTCCTCGCTTTCTTTATGAAGCTCCCCATAGGGTCAACACGGTTATCTAAATAGCGATAAACGCGCTGGTGACCGTCCCCCATAAAGTAAGTCGGCGAAAAACGGTCATTTTTAAAATGTCCCTTATCATCCAAAAGTTCAGGATTAGCCAGTCGATCCAGAATCTTAGCAAAGATGTGGCAGATTTCATCTTCTTCGACAATCCGATCTACTTGGCAATCCAAAACAACTGGACAAGATTCCAAAATCGGAGCATGAGTCTGTTCAGAAATCTCGTAGTCTAGCCCCAGGTGTTTCAATTTCTCTCGATGACTGATAAAACCAGCCTGCTCCATCTCGAGCATGAGATTTTCATCAGGGATATTCACGGTGAACTGTTGATAATGCTTAATCTGCTCAGCCGCATTTTCCTCAGAACCAACACCGATAACTAGCCAATCTCCCAGACTATAAGATGAGCTGCAAGTCGTTATATTGTGTCCAAAATTCTGGTCCTGATACCCCAAAATGAAGATAGGAAAGCCATAGTAGAGTTTACTTGTTTTAAAAGATTGCTTCATAACAACCTCCTTTTACTAAGACGCAAAAGAAAATCCCTGCCATCTACATGACAGGGACGAATGTATTTATCCGCGGTACCACCCAATTTCGGGCAGCGCCCGCAACTCTCGTCTTTAAAACAAAAAGACACTTTTATTTCAATTTTTCACCCATTAGCAACTAGTTTTGACACATTTGTGGACTTCTCAGCGCCGCCACTTTCTGTAAAATGTGGGATTCAAAACACCTCTAATGGCTCTATTGTAGCAAGATTTTTTCGGAAATGCAAGGCACAAGAAATATTACTTGAACTTGATGCCATTTTCTTTCAATTTCTTGATGGTAGCTGGGCCGATTCCTTTCAAGGCAAGGAGTTCTTTTTCAGTCCAGTTTTTGAAATCTGAAGCAGACTTGATACCTTCATCATAGAAAGTTTTGGCACGGTCAAGTGGAAGTCCACCCAAGTTTGCTGCAAAATCTTCGACAGAATTGGCTACTTTTTGAGCTTGTTCTTTGGTAGCTTCGACTGCTTGTTCAACTTTTTTAGAAACAGCCTTACCAGCTTGGCTTGCTGACTGCTCTGCACGTTTCACGACTTTCTTTGTCTCTTCTACAACCTTAGTCACAGTACTTGAAAAGGCACCTGCGCGACGGAGGCTATTTCGTAATTGTTTTTTACGATTGAGTTTCTTTGACATGATAAAATCCTTTCAATAAAAAACCCCTGCTCTGACAAGGATTTAATATAAATATTCTATCAAGATTTTAGTAAAAAATCAAGAATCTTTCTAGTTTAATAATTTCGCTCACCAAACAATCCCTCTGGTAAATCATGGAATCCCTTACCTGCCTTGAAGTTTTCAAACTTACCAAGCAAGAACTGATAAGCATCCAAGCGGCTTTCGTAGCGAATTATGGCATCTTTGGCACGCTCGTCTTGGTCTTCTTCGTAGACTTTTTGGCTTTCCTTATGCGCCATGTCGTTGATCATGATTTGGGTATTGACCCAGGCTTCAAATTCCTTCATAAATTCTTGTTCGTAACTCATTTTTTCTCCTTATTCTAATCCACGGAAATAGTCCGTGTCAATCTCACGGTAGGGCTGGATATCCTGAACGTATTCTAGCACACCTTGGAATTCTCCCTCTTCATCGTGCACTGCAGCGTAGGTGATGTGGACAAACTTACCTCGCGACTCAGACTTGAACCACATTTCATACTTGCCTTTGCTTCCCTCACGAAGCCCCTTCATGATGGTCTTGACCTTGTCCAAGTACTTAGGCGGATGACAGAGTTCAACATTGCGCCCAACTTGGGACGGCGTCCGTTTGAAAATCATCTCATCAGCTGGCGTATTGTCATTGTAATACTGGAAAATGTCGTCTTTATTGACAAAGGTAATCTCCATAGGGAGGTGATTGAGGATGAGATTAGCCTGCTCGACTGAAAGATAGCCATTCCCAAAAGCCTGTTGACTATGACGGTCCAGCACTGCTTTCTTTTCCTTAGGGGTAAAGGTAATGGTAAACTGTCCTTCTGGCGTATCGATAACCTGCTGAACTTGTCCCTCTGCCGTATCTAGCTGAATAGGCTCCTCTGCAATCTTTTCCTCAACAAAACTCTGGCGTTCTGGAACCCATTTCTCAGACGGACGGATGATAGCATAGCCATAGGCGTCGCTCTCCTCTGCAATCTGAAGCCAGTCATCCTGAGTAAAGGACTCGAGGAGAATCATGAGAAGGATGGACTCTTCCTTGAAAATCATACTTTCAAACTCTGCCGCAAAGGCTTCAAAAGCTTCTTTTACAGTAGAAATCGGTACTTCAGGTAGTGACTTGGCTGTCGCTAAAGCTGTTTGAAAGAGTTCCCTAATCTGGTCATCCACTCCCCACATAACTTTTGGAGGTGAATCGTGACCATAGCGCTCCATGATGGGGAAAAAGAGCTCTTCCTTACGCTGGTAGTGGATGTCAAATTGACCCACAAGTCCCATCTGACGCACCAAACCCTTACGCATCTCCGCAAGCATTTCTTCATCTTCCATAGACTCATAGGTATCTAACAATCTACGAATGCGAATCAAGGCCGCACGGAGGGCTAGATTTTCATCCTTAAAGACACGAACTGGGTGACCTGGGTGCTCGGTATCTGCAACTTCGACACCCTTAACAGCATTTTTAAAAAGATTGGCATGAACGTCACAGAGTTCCATGACATCTTCAAAGGTGACACCTGAGTCTGAGTTCATCAGCTCGTGCTCCATGAGGGAAATCTCAATGGCTGAAACGCCTGTAAAGGTCGCATCAAAGCGCTCCTGAACCGACTCAGGAGAGGCGCCATTGTGCAATTCTAACAAAATATCCCGCAGGACATGAATCCGTTCATCTGCCATTAGTCTAATCCAATCACTTCGTAGCCATTTGCTTCCAGTGTGCGGACAATCTTGGCCACAGGAGTTCCTTCCAGCTTAGAACCTTGTTTGAGCGATACCTTGCGACCGACTGTATTGCGCATTAAGGGATTGGCAAGAGGTTTAAAACCTAGCTCCACTAGAATTTCCAAGACTTCTGGATACTTGTCCACCACTTCTGCAACAGGAATTGACACATCGATGATATTGTCCATGACGACCTCCACTGAATGTTTTAAAATGATTTTACTGCTTATATTATACCATATGAAAAGAGATTAAAAAACTAGCAGTACAAGACTTGCTAGTTCTCCACGACTTGGATGACCATCTAAATAAGTTTAAAGAGCCAATCCAATATCTTAAATAATAGCTTGTAAAACAGCAATTGGACTGCAAAAGAGATGATCATCCAAAAGAATTTCACAATCCCAATAATTGGTTTGATAAAAAGAATAGCAAGAAGGCCCCAGAAAAATTTCATTCTCTCTCCTCTGGCTTGATGAGCCAACGAGCCGTATCCATTAGCTTGTCTGCAATAAAGAGTTTCCCAAAACCGACAACGACATGGTCATCTTTCTTTATCGTTTTCATTACTTTTACACCTTGCATGGTCAAAAAGTAATTACCATAAATTTTAGCAAAAGCTTTGATAGGATTCATCTCACTCACCCTCGATTATTTCAGCCTCTTTTCGGATTGTTTCAACATCTTCTTGATATTGAACTTCACTATAGTTGACTAGTTTAGACAATTCTTTCTGCAAGCTTTCACCCATCGGTTTCATAGTTGCAAAGGTTAAACCACCTGAAATGATACCACCCAAGATAGGAATGAATTTCCCCATTCCTTTGGCCAGCCCTCCCTTGGTAAGATTCACACCAAATATTTTTAAGACTTTTTTCAAAATAGGATACCAAAGCGTCTTTGTTAAAGCTTTATTAGGCACTGTTTTCATTACCTGTTTGGCAATTGTTATACCACCAGCACGTAGCAAGGCAGCGGTTCCATTCACCCCCAACATTACGCCTAGATAAAGCAAGAGGGTATTTTGAGCATCTTCACTCAACTCCTCGCGTGAAGCCCAAAGATCCTCATAACCATAAATATAACCTAATTCTTGAGCCAATTTCAGAGAGAAACCATAAAATTGAGCCACATCAGCTGGAATGGTAATTGCCATAGCAATCCCTCCAGGTAATCCTGCCAAAACAGAGGTTCCACTCGCCAATAAAACATTATCCCTAATGCAGGCATTAGCCACTCTATCTAAGGTTTCTTGAGATAAGAGAGACGTTGGACCTTGTTCTAATAAGGTAGGAATGTCCTGTGGATCCAATTCTTTGGAAAACTTATCCACTAAAAATTTCGAACGATCAACCTTAACAATAGGTAGTTTTACCACTTGTTGTAATACTTGCATAGCTAAGTCTTGTTCAGCCATATAAATACCTCTTTTTCTTGTATCTTTCTTTCATAATATCACACTATCTGAATTTTATAAAGCTTTTTAATAATCTTTAACTCTAGAAAGATTCCCTAGTATGCTTTGTAGTCATTTCCCCACTAAAAAAGAGGGTTACCCCTCTTCTTAGTTCTTATCCAGATTGCGTAGCATTTCGTCAATCTTGTTCCCATACTCGATGGACTCGTCTTTGACGAAGGTCAAATCTGGGATTTTGTACAATTTCAAATTGCGACCAAGTTCACGTTTGATGGTACCAGTTGCTTTTTCAAGCCCGATTTGAGCTTTTTGGTTATCCGAAGCAAGGTTACTCAAAATGGTGTAGTAAACCTTGGCTACAGACAAGTCACCTAGCATCTGAACATCTGTGATGGTCACGCCTTGGACACGCGGATCACGGACTTTCTTTTGCAAAATCTCATTGACTTCACGCTTGATTTCCATGCCCACACGGTCCGTACGAAAATGATTTGCCATGATATTCCTTTCTCTACTTTGAACCAAAAGCTAGGCCAGCAGACCTAGCTATTTTTAAACTTCTTGATTTTTAATTCAAATTGAAACGAAGTTCAATTTGAAATCATCCGCTTCTTTCCTTGTGGTGAAAGTGATGGAACTGATTTTTCAGTCCCATCACAGGGGATTTTTGAGACCCTAGGCTCAAAAATAAGCAATGAAACCATCGGTTTGCTTGCGTCCCTCACCACCTAAGAAAGGAGCAAAAATCTTATCTCTTGATTTCTTCCATGACGTAGGCCTCAATCACATCATCAGTCTTGATATCATTGTAACCATCAATCATCAAACCACCTTCACGGCCGTTAGTCACTTCTTTCACGTCGTCTTTGTAGTGTTTCAAGCTAGCAAGTTCGCCGTCATAGATAACGACACCATCACGGATAACACGAACTTTAGAGTCACGGGTAACCTTACCGTTGATAACCATGAATCCACCGATAGTTCCCACTTTAGACACCTTGAAGGTCTCACGGATAACTGCTTCACCGATAACTTTTTCTTCGAATTCTGGATCAAGCATCCCTTTCATGGCTTCTTCCATCTCTTCGATAACCTTGTAGATAATGCTGTGGAGACGGATTTCCACATCGTCAGCTTCTGCTTGTTGACGAGCTTGTGGTGTAGGACGTACGTTGAAACCAACGATAAAGGCATTTGAAGCTTCGGCAAGAGTCACGTCTGATTCGTTGATCGCACCGACCGCTGAGTGGACGATGGTCACTTTGACACCTTCCACGTCAATCTTTTGAAGTGAGGCAGAAAGGGCTTCAACAGAACCTTGTACATCGGCCTTGATGATAACGTTAACAGACTTGAGTTCACCAGCTTTAAGGGTTTCAAAGAGGTTTTCAAGGCTGACACGTTGGGTAGCTTGACGTTGTTTCATAAGAGCACGTTTGGCACGCTCTTCACCTGCTGCACGCGCAGATTTTTCATCCTCGTAAACGGCAAAGTGGTCACCTGCCATTGGCGCTTCGTTCAAACCTGTGATTGAAACTGGTGTTGATGGACCTGCTACCTTAACACGACGACCAAGGTCGTTGGTCATAGCACGGACACGACCGAAGGTATTTCCGACAACGATTGGGTCTTGAACATTCAAGGTACCTTGTTGAACAAGTAGGGTTGCGACCGCACCTTTTCCTTTATCCAAGCGAGCTTCGATAACTGTACCGATCGCGCGCACTGTTGGGTCTGCCTTGAGTTCTTGGATTTCAGCCACAAGAAGGACTGTTTCCAACAATTCTTCGATATTTTGGTTGAATTTAGCTGAGATTTCAACAAATTCAGAATCTCCACCCCAAGCAGTTGACATAACCCCATGCTCTGCCAATTCACCGATAACGCGTTCTGGGTTAGCACCTGGTTTATCAATCTTGTTAATGGCTACGATGATTGGAACGTTGGCCGCTTTTGAGTGGTTAATGGCTTCGATAGTCTGAGGCATAACCCCGTCATCTGCCGCTACGACCAAGATAGTAATATCGGTAACAGAAGCACCACGCGCACGCATAGATGTAAAGGCCGCGTGTCCTGGTGTATCAAGGAAGGTAATCTTCTTGCCATTTTCAACAATTTGGTAGGCACCGATATGCTGAGTGATACCACCCGCTTCACCTGTCGCAACACGAGAGTTACGAAGGGTATCTAGGAGTGTTGTTTTACCGTGGTCAACGTGTCCCATGATAGTTACAACTGGTGGACGCTCTACCAATTCATCTTCATTGAGATAACCATCTTCGACAAAGAAACGTTCGATGTCGGCATTATCCACTTCAACCTTTTGTTTAGCTTCGATACCATAATCTACCATGAGGAGTTCGATGGTTTCTCCATCCAAGGATTGGTTCTGTGTGGCCATGACACCCATCATAAAGAGTTTCTTAACGATTTCAGCTGGTTCACGTTTGATACGTTTTGCGATTTCCGCAACGGTCATACCATCTGTATACTCAAATTCTGTTGGCAATTCATGGAATTTACGCTCTGTAACAGGTTTTGGAGTCTGATTACGGTTGTTCTTGTTATTGCCTTTTTTGTTCTTTTTGTTGTTATTCCAGTTACTATTCTTTTGATTTCTCACTTGATTTTGACTACTTCGATTCTTTTGTTGTTTTCTAGGACCATCTTCTTCATGATCATAATCGTCACGATTTTTGTCTGGTCGAGCTTGTTTTTTACGACGTGTATCCACTGCAGGTTCTGTTTTCTCAGGGACGACTTCAACCACTGCTTGAGCTTGCTGTGCTTGTTGCGCTTGTTCAGCTAACTTAGCCACTTCTTCAAAGATTTCCTCTGGTTCCTTGCGTTTGTTTGCTTGGGCCAAGGCTTCTTTGGCAGCCTGAGTCTGCTTGAAACGTTCCTCACTTGAACGAGCGTACTCTGCATTTTGCTCTGCTTTTAGGGCTGCCGCACGGGCTTTAAAGTCAATGCGTGGAGCCGCTTGATTTGGACGTTTGTCCTCTTGTTGACGGCGCTCGTTTCCACGAGTTTGCTGACCTTGCTGTTTCTTAGCTTGGTCATTAAAGCGACGATTGTCGCGGTTTCCTTGACCTTGTTTTCCACCATTACGGCCGTCGTTTTTCTGACGGTTTCCGTTTTGTTGTTGGTCACGGTTATTGCCCTTATTTTGCTTGCGTCGTTCTGCCTGCTCTTTGGCACGAGCTTCACGCTCAGCCTTGAAATTACGGCTTTGCGGTTTAGCTGCTACTTTTTCTGTTTTAGGAACGACTGACTCAGCCGGTTTTGCCTCTTCCTTAGCTACAGCTGATTTAGCTGGCTCAGATTTTTCGGCTTTCTGTTCTGCACTTGATTTTTGTTCTGCAGGTTTTGCTTCTACTTTCGGAGCAGCTGCAGACTTAAAGCTGGCAGCGATTTTTGCAGCGACAGCTTCTTCCACACTTGATGAGTGGCTTTTCACATCCAAGCCCAACTCTTTTGCACGCGCTACAACTTCTTTACTTTCTTTTCCAAGTTCTTTTGCGATTTCGTACAATCTTTTCTTAGACAAATCATGTCCTCCTCTTCTATTCCATAAGAGACCTCATTTTCTTTGTAAATCCAGCATCTGTCACAGCCAAAACCTTTCTCGATTTCCCGACTGCTATGCTTAATTCCAGTGTTGAAAACACGGTTACAATTTCTACTTGATAATAATGACCTTTATCTTGAATCTTCTTGGTCAGATTGGGTCCAGCATCATGGGCTAGAAAGACCAACTTGGCCTTTCCGTCTTGAATGGCCTTGACGACCAATTCCTCACCCGATATGATCCTGCCTGCTCGCTGAGCCAGTCCCAAGAGATTGCTTATCTTTTGCTTATTCAAGTCCTAACTCTCTTCTTTTCACTTTGTGATCCACATAAGCGATCAACTCATCATAAAAGCTTTCTTCCACTTCCATGCTAAAGCTGCGGTTAAAGACCTTCTTCTTTTTCGCCTCTAGGGCTTCTGCATTGTCTAGCTTGATATAAGCGCCGCGACCATTAGCCTTGCCTGTCGGATCGATAAAGACTTGTCCTTCCTTGTTCTTGACAATGCGGAGCAAATCACGCTTATCAATCACTTCGTTGGACACAACAGACTTGCGCAAAGGGATTTTTCTCGTTTTCATCTTTCCCTCCTCTAGCAGCTTTTATTCTTCTACAGTATCGTTTTCTGCTTCCAAATCTACCGAACCAGCTTCTTCCATGGCTTCAAATTCGCTAGCAGACTTGATATCGATACGGTAACCAGTCAAGTGAGCCGCCAAGCGAACGTTTTGCCCACGACGACCAATGGCAAGAGAAAGCTTGTTATCTGGAACAACCACCAAGGCACGTTTGCTGTCGTTTTCATCAAAGATAACTTGGTCAACTTCAGCAGGCGCGATGGCATTGTAGATAAATTCAGCTGGATCTGCTACCCACTCGATAACATCGATGTTTTCTTCGATTGGTACCATACGATCATTTTTAGCATCGTAACGAGCTGGGTGGAATTTGCTAGTAATCTTCTTGATATTAGCACCACCACGTCCAACGATTGTACCGATAGCGTCCACGTTTGGATTGTGGCTACGAACGGCAACCTTCGTACGGTCACCAGCTTCACGAGCCACGCTCATGATTTCAACAGTTCCATCATAAACTTCTGGGATTTCTTGCTCCATCAAGCGTTTGATCATTTCTGGATGGCTACGGCTAACAAAGACGTTGACACCACGAGGGTTGTCTTCAACCTTGTAAACATAGACTTCAATACGATCATGGGAAGCAAAAACTTCTCCAGGAATTTGGTCTTGTTTTGACAATTGGGCTTCAATGCTACCAAGGTTGACATAGATGAAGCGGTTGTCGAAGCGCTCCACTGTACCTGACATGATTTCTTGCTCATGTTCTTTGTAAGTATTGTAAGTGATGGCACGTGTTTGCTTGCGCATTTTTTCCATGATGGTTTGTTTGGCAGATTGAGCTGCTACACGACCAAACTCAGCAGGTGCTTCTTCAAACTTGATTTTATCACCAAGTTCATAGGCTGAATTAATGGCAAGAGCATCTTTCAAGCTGATTTCCAAACGGCTATCAAATACTTCATCAACAACTTCACGGACAGTATAAACGGTAAAATCACCTGTTTTTTCGTTGAAGTCAATAGCTACGCTGTCTGATTGACCATAGCGTCTGCGATAAGCGGAACGAAGCGACTCTACTACTGCGTCGATGATATCTTCTTTTTTGATTCCCTTGTCTTCTTCCAAAATGCGGAAGGCCTCTAGCATTTCTTTACTCATGTTTTCTTCACTTTTGAATCCTCAAAAGCTATCCTTTCTTTTTCTATAATTTAACTGCTAAACGTGCTTTTGATACTAAACTATATGGAATTTGGACGGTTTTCTTACGCGTCTTGTCCATATATTCCATAGTCAACTCATCCTCTTCAAAGGCCAGCAAGGTTCCTTCAAAGACCTTTTGCTTATCGATGGCTTGGTAGAGCCCGACATGGATGTATTTCCCAACCGCTCCAGCGACGGCATCCTTGGTTTTCAAAGGACGTTCCAAGCCTGGACTGGTGATTTCTAGGAAATATTGTTCTGGGAAGGGATCTGGCTTGATGGTGTCTAGGACAGGACTGATCATTTCTGTCAAGTCCGCCGTATCGTTCAAGGTAATTCCTTCAGGTTTATCTACAAAAATACTGAGAATCATGTCACTGCCAATCTTTCCATACTCGATATCCACGAGTTCGAAAGGAGCTTCTATGACAGGTTCTACAACTTCTCTGACTAATTCTACGATTGTTGCGATTGCGTCCACCTCCTCATAAGCAAGAGGCGAAGATATTTCCCCGCCTCACTTTTCATATTCTTACTATTAGTGTAGCACATTTGCCAACTTATGTAAAGCAAAAGCACTTATACAGCCTGATTTCAGGCTATTTCTTAAAATTCTGCCTCAACACGGTAGATAACTTGTCCCTTGTTGGAGAATTTTTGCTCGTATTCTGTCATGACATTGCCTTCAAAATCACTGGCATGCAAATCTAGCCAGACACCGTTGAGCTTCATGCCATACTGAGAAAAGCTCACTAAACTGTACTCAAACAAGCCACGGTTATCCGTCTTGAAATGAATTTCTCCATTTTCAGGCAAGATACGTTTGAAGGTATCCAAGAAGGTCTTGTAGGTCAAACGACGCTTTTCATGGCGTTTTTTCGGCCATGGATCTGAAAAGTTCAGATACAAGCGATCAATCTCACCATCTTCAAAGTAGTCGGTCAAGTCAGAACCATCTACCCACAAGAGCTTGATGTTAGGCACTCCAACTTCAAGCACCTTGTCCAAAGCGTAGCTCAAAACAGACTTTTGAATATCAATCCCGATATAGTTGATGTCAGGGTTTTGCTTAGCCATACCTGAAACAAAGGCACCCTTTCCACTTCCAACTTCCACATGAATGGGATTGTCGTTTCCGAACAAGTTCCGCCATTTCCCCTTGGCTTCCAAGGGATTGAGGACCACATACTGGGGATTTGCCTCTAGTAATTCTGTCGCCCCTTTACGATTTCTAACTCTCATCTTCTCTTTCCATACTTGTCTCGGAAGTGACGCAAGCCATGAATCTCCCGATTGACATTTTCTAAATCTTGGTTCATATAATACTTGGAAATCTGGCTCAAATAAGACAATTGACCGTACCAATACAATTTATTTAATACCGTTTGATTGTACTTGTAACCGTAGTAGGTCAACCATTCCTTCCACTGATGTTCTGGAATATAATGGCAGAGCATATGGGCCACATCAAACATGCGGTCGGTCAAGCGAACCGAATCCCAATCCACCAAATAAATCAAGCCACTATCTGTCTCAATCCAATTACTATGTCGTACATCTCCATGGACAATGGTCGCATAGTCCTCTCTAAATCCTGGAATAGTCTGACGTAAATCAGCCATCACTTCACTGATAAAATGATTTTTACGCAAAGCATCTGGAGCCGTTTCCTGCCAAGACTGCAGTAAATCTACAGGTGTTTCCATGGCATAGCCCAAACGACTCAACTGCGTCATCAAAGGACGTGAGCGATGTAGGCGGGTTAAAATATTGACGATTTGTTTACGATTCATATCATAGGGGGTCAATATCTTGCCTGTCAACCATTCTTGAGCACACATATCACGCCCATCTGCCAAACGGCGGCTCCATAATAATTGTGGAGCAATTTGTTCTCTAGCTAGACCAGGTAGGATTGGAGAGGTGTTCATTTTTACAAAGATGCGCTTCCCGTCAGGATAGCTACCCATATAAGCCTTACCACTTTTCCCAGGTATGGGAGTCAGTGTTAGCTCATTATCACCCAAATCCATTTCTTTCCTCCGTATAAAGTTTCCTTACTATTCTACTAGTTTTTGCCCTATTCGTCAACCGGTCCACACCCGATTCTCAAAGAAAAGCCTATGGGGTGGTTTGGGTTATAATTTATAGAAAGAAAAAGGTAAGCACCGTCTTCTGCTTACCTTTCATGATTTTTATAAATAATATAAGAGTGGCCAAGCATTGTAAAACATGTGAACTAGAGTAGAAACCCATAGGTTTTGGCTCTTTTTATAAGCAAAGCCCAGTAACAAGCCCCCAAGTAGATAAAAAATAAACGAAGGGACATTAGAAGGTCCATGCATGAAAGAAAAGAGAGAGGAAGTGAGCACAAGCCCTAACCAAGAATTGTCAAAAACCGCACCTTGAAGAAGTCCTCTGAAAATGAGTTCCTCCTGGATTGGTCCAAAAACTGAGGTAGTCAAAATCAAAGACAGAGAAATTCCTCTGCTAACTTCCGACAAGTGTTGAACTCCTGCGCCAGAAGAAACAGCGAAGAAATGAATATAAACCAACGTCTCAAGTACACTTAGAAGAAAGATTACAATGAACAGCAAAAGTTCTTTCTTGCTTAACATCCCAAAAGAAATCATTTCAAACTTTCTAGCATAAGCAACACTTAGCGAGGTTACTAGAAAACTTACAATAATCAATGCAGATTCATTTTGAAAAAAATCCCCGTGGTTAATCGTATAAGGAACTGTAATGACGATTAGTAATACTAAAAATCCAAAACAAAAGGCATGAAATTTATCAAAGAACTCCATAAAATTATCCTCCTCAAGAAACAAACCTCCCTACACATCATCCTTCCGCTCTAACCTTTCCAAAACAAACCATTTGAGTAACCAAAATCCGACCACATAACCACCCCCTAAGAAGATATCCATTAAAGATAGCATGGGATTCAGAAAATAAAAGATCACAACAGATACAAAGGTTAGCACAAAAACATTAAATGCAATGGTGTCAGAAGCCAAGACCAGAATATAAGGCGTCAACCAGTCTAAGGTTTTGGAATCTAGGAAAAATAAGTGTTTATACATGATGACCTCCTCTATGGCTTAAAAGCAAGCCTTTGGTTTTTTTACCCTAAGACCCTATGTAGAAAAGTAAGCAAAAATGGTAAGTTTGCAATGATATTATTAACAATATGAATCGAATAAGAAGGATAGATACTCTTCGTATAACGCGTTAGACAGGCAAATAGACAGCCCACTGCCGTATAGACAAAAATATCTGCGAGACTTGGCAAGCTAGAAAAGTGGGGCAAGGCAAATAAGAATGACGGAAAGAGAAGATCCAGCCCCCACCTCGAATTCTTAAAGAAGGCATGTTGAAGCAATCCCCTACATACCAATTCTTCCATCAGAGGTCCTAGCACGATTAAGGTTAGGTAAACACCAAACTCCGCAAAATTTGTCTCACTATAGGCAATAAACAAATTCCACCCTTCATTGGTTCCCTGAACGTGTTTAGCTGTCAGATAGTTAAAGCATATCAACACAACAGCGGCTAACACCGTCAGAACAGAATAGCTCAACCACTTTTTCCTAGGGATACGAAAGAGATAAGCATGGCCCGACCTGACCAAAATCCAAAACATCAAGCAGATAAAGAGAAGGCTGATGATGTTTCGAATCCAGATAAGATTTCCTACCCAAGACGAGAACTCCCAATAATTGCTCCAAAATTTGGTTGTCCAAAACAATCCGAAAAACAGGAACAAATAAGAAAGAATTGCACTCGTTTTGAAAAGAATAGAGTGTCTTTTCATATAACTCCTCCTACTATCTACAAGGCAGGATGGCTCACCTTGTCAGGCTCTATTACTGCAAGATTAAGAAGACAGCTTGTTCTTTTTAAGGCTAACCTGACTACTAGATAATAGATACATTAAGGCATTAAAGACAATGAAAATATGTCCATAGAATAAAATCAACCTCGCATCCAAACCAAGATAAAGTTTGACCATCAAAAAGATGAGCAAAAGAATTTGAAACCATAAGGTTTTTTCAAAAATAAATTTAAAGCGATTTCGAATATCTACTTCCTTGATTTTTACCGCCACCCCTTTATTAGCAAGAAGGAAAACGCCTGCTTCAAACAATCCACTGTAGAGAACAAGCCACCCAATCGATACATTAGAGATTTGTAAAAATGTCCCTAAAAGAATATTCAACATACTACTCAAGAAAATAACAAGAAATAATCTGTATTTCATATTAAATACCTCCATTCATTTATTTCACGAACTTTTTAATAGAGCTTTCTACTCAAATACCCTGATAAAAGAGGAAAGGAAGCTACTTTTTATAATACTTCAAGCCCCAAATGAGCAGAAGCATGATAAGCAAGCAGAGAATAGCGCCAATATAGGCAATTAATTGTTGATAGAATTCTCCTGCTGTGATACCTCTATACAAACATATAATAGACATAAAACCTGTCAAGCCGATGTACATGAGTTGATTGGTTCTAGGACTAACCAAATCATCGTCTTCAAACTCTCTTATCCTCATCTCCCTAGTGAGGTAAACAGTGACCAAAATGGAAGCTAAGTTAATAACCACTAAAAGAAATTGGAAAATTAAAGAAAAATTTAAAAACTGACGAGATAGAAATAGATAAGTAGAGACAAGTAAGGGCAACTGACCTAGGAACAATCTCGCAAGAAAGATGTTCCGTTTTTTAGCAAGAAAAGTTTTCATTTATTTGCTCCTTTCTTTTTAGTTAAAGCAACATAGATCACAACCGCAATCATATAGGCTATGGTATAAAATAACTGATACCAAATACTCTCCCTAAGCGGATAAAGAAAGATGGACATAATCAGATACAAGATGAAAATGATAAGTATTTTTCTCTTCATAAGATATCCTCCTAAATGTATGCTTTATCTTATACTCAATGAAAATCAAAGAGCAAACTAGGAAGCTAGCCGCAGGCTGTACTTGAGTACGGCAAGGCAACGCTGACGTAGTTTGAATTTGATTTTCGAAGAGTATTAGTTGAGCAAGAACCTTTACACTGTTAGTATAGCACTCATTTTGACCTTGGATCACTCAAATCATAAATGGTCATCAAAACATCTTGAATTGTTAAAAATAAAAAAAGCAAGCATGAAAAACATACTTGCCCTAGGGGAACTTACCAACGTAAAGATCCAAAATTGAAAACTATTCACCCTTACTTCCGTCTGTTCTCATATATTCTCATGATCGCAACAAGGATAGCAGCTGTCCCACTTGCCAAAAATAGAAGGGTAATGATAATGTTGAGGATTTCAGGCGTCCTCTCAATTCTGTTGACAAGACGGAGTAGGGATATAACTGCCAACTGAATCAGGAGTATTGATTCTCCTCTTATCAATGAAGTCAGTTGGTTTTCAACTGCATATAAAAAGACTGGTAGCATAACACAGGCTATAGCAATCACAAACAGATTGCTCCCTGTTTCTTCTCCCTTATTCACCACGGAAATCATGAGAAGATTCGATGCTATAATCAACGTAGAACAGATGATAAAAAAGGATTTCTTATTCATATAGGACACCTCATATACTATGGCATTTTAATTGATGACTACAGGCAGTACTTCTTTACACAAGTCTTCTAATCATCAACTGACATCGAGTGAACTGTTAAAACCTGACGAAAGACTTGATTTTGGCAGGTAGTATTTAGACTGGTATTAGGATGGCTTTCCACAATTTTCATGACGGTATAGAGACCAACTCCTCTCTCCTCCCCTTTAGAACTTGCTCCAAAAGAGAAAATCTCAGAAATATCGATGCTCTCTTCTTTGATGGAATTTTCAATGATAAAGGTCTCCTGTGCTCCATTTTTTAAAAAGGCGATTGAAACATGAGGTTGACAGGCTTCTACACTAGCTTCAATAGCATTGTCACAAAGGATAGACACAATGGTTAGAAAATCAAGTAGGCTCATCCCCTCTACCTGAATCTCCTCTGGAACTTCGACATTGAAGACAATCTTCTTATCTCTGGCTTTTAGAAATTTCCCTGCTAGAAGACTTTTGAGGGCTTTATCACGAATATTCACGAGTCGTCCAAGGTCATATTTGTTGTCCTGCAATTTTTCACTGGAATCCTTTAAAACCGAGTCGTAGATCTCTTTTATCTGCTCCATATCCTCCTCTTCAATGCCCAGACGTAAGCTGGTTAAGAGGTTGGTGTAGTCATGGCGAAAACTCCGCACTTCCTTGTAAAGCTCCTCTATATGCCGACTATATCGCTCCATATCTCTGTAGCGTAGGGCCTGCTCTTGGTCCAGTCTCTCATGGAGTTTGTCCTTCAAATAGGTATCCAGCTTCTTGACAATCCCCATAAAAAAGAGGAGGTAAAACACCAGGATAAGATGGCGAACAGCCTTTGATTGGATATCGTATGCATATTCAAAGTAAGAAAGACTTTCTATGACTAGAAAGTAAGCCCCCATTATCCAGTTAATCTTAGTTAGGGACTTTTGAAAACCTTTATCGAGAATCTCCTTTCTCAAACTAGTAAAATCATAGTTCAACCATTTCAAAAAGACTAATACTATAAAGCAAACGAATATCATAATCAACAAAAAGACAGGATTTCCATCTCCATCTACAATCCCTTTCCCAAAAAACGGAAACACAAAATAGGAGACACTTCTGTAAAAGATATCCATCAATACAATTGGAAAGAGACCATAAAAGAAAAGGAGTTTTTTAGAAAGCCCTCTTAACAATAAGAAAGACAAGCTGAGGCCGAACAAGGGTTCTATAAAGTATGACAGATAGTCAGTCAAGACTAAATAATTAAAAGTTGTAACAATTGCTGCTAGAAGAAATTTTAGAAGAAAGCCCTTAAAAATTTTATCTATAGTGAAACTAATTCCATCTACCTTAAAGAACATGATAATTTCTAGTCCCTGAGTAACAAGTGTATACAATATAATACAAATATTATACATAAGTTCTCCTAGATCAATGCAAGTTATTGATAGCTTCAGACACTTCCCTGACCTTATAACGCGCGATCATACAGCTTCCACCATTGGGAAAGTAAAGAAGTTTTTCTTTCTTATCCAAACGAACCACATTGGCAGGATTGATGAGAAAAGAGCGGTGGCACTGCAAGAGACGAGGTTCCTGCTTGAAAACCTCCTCTAAACTCGCTGTAAATTCCAGCCTGTCCGTCTTAGTATAGAGAATAACACGATGGGCTCTGGGCGATGTTTCGAGATAGTAGACCTCTTTAAAAGGATACTGGAATTGGGCAAATTTTGATTTAAAGTAAAAGCAATCTTCCGCCAGACTCTTACTATCTTGACTATTGGCATAGAGGAGGGCTGTCTCGATCCGAGATTCAAACTCCTCTGCCGACAAGGCCTTATCAATGTAGTCCAAAGCTGACACTTGGTAGCGAAAAGACAGGGGCATAAACTCTGAGTGAGTCGTCACAAAGACAATCAGGGCATAGGGGTCTCGATCCCGAATCTTTCTAGCCACTTCCAGACCCTTCATCTCCTCATTTCGAATCTCAATATCCAAAAAGAATAGCTGATGCACCCCCTTCTCATGCACCTCTGCCAGCAGCTGGTCTGGCTTACCAAAGACCTCAAAAGAACTGGGAGTGATATGATGTTCTTTCAAGAGTTTCTCAATCGTCGTTTCAATCCTAGTCTGTTGGGAAAAATCATCTTCTAAAACAAATATTCTCATCTTTTTACTCTCCTTGTTTCGATTTCTTCCTAAAAAGAGAATAGCAAAAATACTATGATACAAGCCCACCAAATCCTAAACAGGCATTCAACACTCCTGAAAGGTAGCTTGTTCCTCAAATAAGCATGATAATCTTACAACTATTTTATCATAAAATCTTAACAGTACCATTCAGGAAATTTCAAGGGCAATTAAAGATTTTATGGTAAAAAAGGAGATAAAAGTAGTAGACTGACAGTATCAAAATACAGTTGCTAGAAGCAAGACTGGCACCCAGATTAAAGGAGGAATTCTCATGACAGATACAGACCCTATCAAAAGAGCTCAGACTTTGATTACTGACTTAAACAAAGCCTACCAAGCATGCAGACAGGCAACCGCTGACGACGTCCGCTTTCAGGAGCAATTAAACTCTATTCTTGGTTTTCTAGCCAAGGCTGAAACAGTGGATAATCGAGTCTTGATTGAACTGGAAAAATTTTACCAGACTTCCAGTCTTCTCATGGGACTCAGCGCTCTTGATCCAGATGCTCCTACTCGTGCCGCTTGGCGGGCCTATGACCGCTTCCACTTTGACCAAGTCAAGACCAAGTTGAGCCTCTACGGTCCAACCATTATCCTGTAGAAAATAAAAGAAGTTGAGACAAACTGAACTCAACTTCTTTTTTAATATCATATAAGCAAGATTAATCCTGCATCTGACGTTTTACCTGATAAGGCAAATACAAGGCTTGTAAAACCAAACCAGCTCCCAGTAAGGCTAGAAGGGCTAGTTTTTCTTGGAAGGTAATCAACCCAACAACTAATTCCACAAGTAAAACAAAACTGGTCAATCCTCGGACTACA
This sequence comes from Streptococcus mitis SK564, assembly GCF_000148525.1. Lineage (GTDB taxonomy): Bacteria > Bacillota > Bacilli > Lactobacillales > Streptococcaceae > Streptococcus > Streptococcus mitis_H. The sequence goes on along the minus strand of NZ_AEDU01000015.1, from coordinate 68,920 downwards.
GCCTGCAAGCCTTTTTCCTTTTGCCCCTTGTCCAGCGGAAAGAGTTGGGTCAAATACTGGTAGTCAAAGGCATGATAGAGGGCCAGCAACTGGAAGAGCAAGAGGTAGTTAAAGAGAACCACCACTGCCGTCGCAATCCAAGCTTGCTCGATAAAGACCTGCGCCAGTATGGAAAGTAAGAGCAGACGGAGACTGAGGGCAAAAAGGTCTCCATTTCGCAGATAAGAACGCAGATAAAGATTCTGCCAAATCTTCCCAGGCACATTCTGAACAACCTTTAGGATAAAGTCCAGATAGGCACGACGCTTGACACTGTTTGAAATTCCCTTGACCTGCGTAAAGAGGGCAAAGAAACGAAGCAAGACTTGCTTGCGCTTGCTTTCTTGGGAAATGACATAATCCCAGTCTAGTCCAGTTTCAGTGAAAAATTTGCTGGCCTTTTGACGAAAGAGGAAATATTTTCCTACCCCCAATAAAAGCACATAGACCAGAAAAAGTGGCAAACCATAACCCATTGCCAAAAATAAAGGCGCAAATAACAGCAAGAAAAGGGTCTGGACAAAGAGCCAAAAGACTAGGGAAATGCCAGTTTGACGCTTAAGATGGAGCTTGATTTCCTCTTCTCCGACCAAGAGAAAGAGCTTGTCTGGAGCCTCCATATAGGTGGCAATTCCTCCCCAAAGCAAAAGTAAAACAGACGTAATTCCTACAAATAAAAGGATAGGCCAATGATTTTCAGGAAAATGTTGTAAGAGTTGACTGTACTGGTACGCTAAAAACCCCAACAAGACAAGCAGGAACAAGACAAAGTGGTCATTGAGAACATAGCGCAGATAACCAAGACACTCCTTACGAAAAGCCTGCTTTCTCTTTAAAAACAAGTCTTTCATAGGTCCTCCTCTTTGGTCAGAGCCAAGTAAATATCATTCAAACTAGCCTCAGGCATGTCAAAGGCTTCGCGCAGTTGCAGGAGATTTCCCTTGGCACGCACCTCTCCCTTGTGGAGAATGACAAAGGCATCACACATCTTCTCCGCCGAATCCAGCACGTGGGTACTCATGAGAATGGACTTGCCCTTTTGCTTTTCCACTTCCAAAAGCTGAATCAAGTCTGCAATAGCCAGCGGATCGAGACCAAGGAAGGGCTCATCCACGATGAAAAGACTCGGATCCACCACAAAAGCACAAATAATCATGACCTTCTGCTTCATCCCTTTTGAAAAATGAACAGGGAACCAGTCTAATTTCTGGTCCAGACGGAACATTTTTAACAAAGGTTCTACTCGATCAAAAGCCACTTTCTGCTCAATACCATAAGCCATAGCAACCGTTTCGATATGCTCTCTGAGGGTCAATTCCTCATACAGACTAGGTGTCTCAGGAATGTAGCCAATTTGCTTGCGGTAGCTAGTCGCGTCTTCTTGCAGGGTCAGGCCATTGATATTGATGGAGCCACTATAAGGTGTCAACAGACCGATAATTTCATTGATAGTCGTCGATTTCCCAGCACCATTGAGACCGATCAAACCGACCAACTGTCCACTTTCAACGGTAAAAGACACATCTTTCAAAACAGGAACATGAACATAGCCACCTGTCAGGTTTTTAATTTCTAACATATTTTCTCCAAATCTGGTATAATGTAGCTATATTATATCAAAATTCAATACAGTAGAGGTAGATTTTATGTCAGATTGCATTTTTTGTAAAATCATTGCAGGGGAAATTCCTGCTTCAAAAGTATATGAAGATGAGCAGGTTCTTGCCTTTCTTGATATCTCTCAAGTGACACCAGGACACACCTTGGTCGTGCCCAAAGAACACTATCGCAATCTTTTGGAAATGGATGCTACTAGCGCCAGCCAACTCTTTGCCCAAGTACCAAAAGTAGCTCAAAAAGTCATGAAAGCTACCAAGGCTGCTGGTATGAATATCATTGCTAACTGTGAAGAAATCGCTGGTCAAACAGTCTTTCATACCCACGTTCACCTCGTGCCTCGCTACAGTGCAGACGATGACCTTAAAATTGATTTTATTGCCCACGAACCAGACTTTGACAAACTCGCTCAAGTCGCTGAAACCATCAAAAACGCCTAAGGAGTTGCCATGAAATTATCCAACCTACTGCTATTTGCAGGAGCTGCAGCCGGAAGTTATCTAGTCACAAAAAATCGCCAAACCATCACAGATGAAGTCTTGAATACCACTGACCGCGTTCAAGCTATCAAGGACGATGTAAATATTATCCAAAATAGCCTACAAATCATCGACCAGCAAAAAGAACTCATCAAGGAATACCAAGAAGACCTGACTTACAAGTTTAAGGTCTTGGAAAAGGATATCCAGACTAGACTAGCTGTGATCAAAGAAACACAGGAAACTGAAGATAAGTAAAAGAGCCCGACGGCTCTTTTTGCTTTATTCACCTTCAAAGGCATCTTTTATATGGTCAAAGAAGCCTTTTTTCTTTGGATTTACTTTCAAGTCACCAGCAGCTGCGAATTCTTTAAGCGCTGCTTTTTGGCGGTCGTTCAAGCCTGTCGGTGTTACGACATTAACAGTAACGTATTGGTCACCAACTGCACCGCCACGAAGGCTCGGAGCTCCCTTACCACGTAAACGGAATTTCTTACCAGTCTGAGTTCCCTCTGGGATAACCAATTCAACATCACCGTGAACCGTTGGGATATCAACTGTATCACCAAGAGCTGCTTGGACAAAGTTGAGGTTGAGATTATAGAAGATAGTCGTTCCTTCACGTTCAAACTTATCGCTGGCTTCCACAGAAACCACTACATACAAGTCACCGTAAGGGCCACCGTTAAAGCCTGCTTCACCTTGGCCTGCTAGGCGAATTTGTTGACCTGTTTCCACACCAGCAGGGATTTTCACATGTACACTATGAGCTTGTTTTTCATGACCTGTTCCGTGACAGGTTGTACATGGATCTTTAATTTCTTTTCCGCGACCGTGACAGACATCACAGGTTACTTGGCGACGCATCATACCAAGCGGAGTCTGTGTATCGACGTTAATGACACCAGCGCCATGACAGCGTCCACAAGTGACTGGACTTGTTCCTGGCTTAGCACCAGAGCCATTACATGTACGACAGCTTGCTTCACGGTTATATTTGACTTCTTTTTCAGCTCCAAAAATAGCTTCTTCAAAGGTCAAGTTCACACGATACTGGAGGTCATCCCCTTGGCGAGGAGCATTTGGATTGCGCGAAGCACCGCCTCCGCCGAAGAAACTTGAGAAGATGTCCTCAAAACCACCGAAGCCACCTGCTCCGTTGAAACCGCCGAAACCACCAGCACCACCAAAGCCACCGTTGGCACCTGCAGCACCATATTGGTCATAGGCCGCACGTTTTTGGTCGTCACTCAAAGTCTCATAGGCTTCTTGAACTTCCTTGTACTTTTCCTCAGCACCAGGCTCCTTGTTGATATCTGGGTGATATTTTTTGGAAAGCTTACGATAAGCCTTTTTGATTTCGTCTGCCGAAGCGTTTTTGGACACCCCCAGACGATCATAAAATTCAGTATTGTTCATAATTCAAGATACAAAGGGCGTCAAACGGACACAGCTAAAATAGGAGTTTTGACGACGGACGCTTGCGTCCTAGAAAAAACTATCTTTTTGGCACAGTCCGTAGCCCGTGTTCAATTCCCTGAACACCCTTATTCCTTTCTATTGATGTTCTGAATCGAACCACCATTTAGGTCGGGTTCAATTCCTTTCTGTTATATTGAGTAAGAAATTTGGGAACCCGGGTTCAATTCCCTGAACACCCTTGTTCCTTTCTATAATTTTCATGTAAATCTTTAGAGGCTGTTTTCTATACTCTGCTTCACTTGATTAAACTCTTCATCTGATAGAGTAAATATCAAATCCTCTTCAGCATACTCGTTCTGTTCTTTAAAATAGTTGTCCGTATTCTCTGCCAAGCCTAAACCGCAAATCACTTTTCTTGCAAACTCTTGATGTGCAAAACCGATAGCCGTAATGATTTGTTTATCTTGGACAAGAACTTTCGGTTGGAAATTCTCACGTGGAAGAAATTCAAAATAGTCAAAGAAGTTTTGCCAAATTCCACCTGTAAATTTCGTGTCGTTCAACAAGCCTGCTTTCGCCAATAAAAGGGGCGCTGAAGAAATGGCTGCAATTAGGATATCTTGCTCATTAAGACTTCTCAAAAACGAGATCAATTTCTCATCTTGTAGAGCAGGACCTATATTTACCATTCCTGGCAAAATCACACAAGAATAATCTTCTATACGGATCTGATCCAATGTTTTCGTCGGTTGACAGGACAAACCATCCTCAGAGACCACTATCGAATTCTCAGAAGCTACATAATCAATCGTGATATCAAAAGACAGAGCTAAAGTACTTGTTAAAGAGGCTATCTCATAAAGAGAAAAATTAGGATAAATGACACAAAGTACTTTTTTCATACGCAACATCCTCTACCTTATCGAAAAACAGAGGCTGGGTTGCAACCTCTGGATTTCTTCTTATCATTACGACGTTCAAAAATAAAGTCGATTATACTTTGTTTTTGAACTAGTAAGGCGTTTAGGCAAGTCGCCATAGCGATTGCCGTAGAATGACAATCACTTTAGTGATTAGTCATTCTTACCTACCTCGCTCTCCTGATTTTCAAGCTCGGGATAAAATAGTCCACTGGACTATTTTATTTTTCCGTAAACTCTCCGTCTACGACGTCATCGCCTGCGTTTCCTGTTGCTTGTGCGCCTTCTGCTCCTGCTTGAGCTTGTTGAGCTGCGGCGGCTTGTTCATAGAGTTTAACAGCAAGTCCTTGAGCTTTTTCGTTCAATGCTTCAAGTTTTGCTTTCATGTCGTCCAAGTTGTTGTCTTCTTGCGCTTTCTTAAGGTCATCAAGGGCAGCTTGGGCAGCGTCACGTTCTGCGTCGAAACCTTTTCCTTCAGTTTCCTTGATAGTCTTTTCAGTTGCGAAGATAGCTTGGTCTACTTCATTACGAAGGTCAACCTCTTCTTTACGTTTCTTATCTGCTTCAGCGTTAGCTTCTGCATCTTTCATCATGCGGTCGATTTCTTCGTCAGTCAAACCTGAGTTAGATTGGATCACAATAGTTTGTTCTTTTTGAGTTCCAAGATCTTTAGCCTTAACAGACACGATACCGTTCTTGTCGATGTCAAATGTTACTTCGATTTGAGGAATTCCACGAGGTGCAGCTGGGATATCTGTCAATTGGAAGCGTCCAAGAGTCTTGTTATCTGCCGCCATTGGGCGTTCACCTTGAAGAACATGGATATCAACGGCTGGTTGGTTGTCTGCCGCAGTTGAGAAGACTTGTGATTTAGATGTTGGAATTGTTGTGTTACGGTCGATGAGTTTTGTGAAGACACCACCCATTGTTTCGATACCAAGTGACAATGGTGTTACATCAAGAAGGACAACGTCTTTGACATCACCAGTAATCACACCACCTTGGATGGCAGCACCCATAGCAACTACTTCATCAGGGTTTACTGATTTGTTTGGTTCTTTACCAGTTTCAGCTTTAACTGCTTCTACAACGGCTGGGATACGAGTTGAACCACCAACAAGGATAACTTCGTCGATTTCTGACAAGCTTAAACCTGCATCTGAAAGGGCTTGACGAACTGGAACTTTTGTACGTTCTACAAGGTCACGAGTCAAGTCGTCAAATTTCGCACGAGTCAAAGTCATTTCCAAGTGAAGAGGTCCAGCTTCACCTGCAGTGATAAATGGCAAGCTGATTTGAGTTGAAGTTACACCAGAAAGGTCTTTCTTCGCTTTTTCAGCTGCATCTTTCAAACGTTGCATTGCCATCTTGTCAGTAGACAAGTCAATACCGTTTTCTTTTTTGAATTCTGCTACCAAGTGGTCGATGATTTTTTGGTCAAAGTCATCACCACCAAGTTTGTTGTCCCCTGCAGTTGACAATACATCGAAGACACCGTCACCCAATTCAAGGATAGAGACGTCGAATGTACCACCACCAAGGTCAAATACCAAGATTTTTTCTTCTTTGTCAGTCTTGTCCAAACCGTAAGCAAGAGCGGCTGCAGTTGGTTCGTTGACGATACGTTCTACTTCAAGACCAGCGATTTTACCAGCGTCTTTAGTTGCTTGACGTTGAGCATCGTTGAAGTAAGCTGGAACTGTGATAACTGCTTTGGTTACTTTTTCACCAAGGTAGTCTTCAGCATAACCTTTCAAGTATTGAAGAATCATAGCTGAGATTTCTTGTGGAGTGTATTCTTTTCCGTTAGCAGAAACTTTTTCAGAAGTTCCCATCTTAGATTTGATAGAGATGACTGTATCCGGATTTGTGACTGCTTGACGTTTTGCAGCATCACCAACGATGATTTCGCCGTTTTTGAATGAGACTACAGATGGAGTTGTACGGTTTCCTTCTGGGTTTGCGATGATTTTGCTTTCAGTTCCTTCAAGAACTGCTACTGCTGAGTTTGTTGTACCTAAGTCAATACCGATAATTTTAGACATGTGTTTTCTCCTTATTAGTTAATTTTCTATTTTTTATATTTCCCTTAAGTGGTGGGGACGTGAGCAACTCCCTACGGGATTTCATCACTTATTTTTGAGCCTATTGTCTCAAAAATCCCCTGTTTCAGTAGCTTTTGCTACTGAAACTTTCACCACGGTGGGAAATATCTTCCTTGCAAGCCTCCGGCTTGCCTCTTATCTTTCTTCATAGTTTATTGTCGTTTCGGACAAGTTTTTTCAAGCTATCTAGCCTAGTTATAAACAACCACCATTGCTGGGCGTAGGATGCGGTCATGGAGTTTGTAGCCTTTTTGGAAAACTTGGGCGATGGTATCTGCCGGGTGTTCATCGTCTGCTGGGAGAGTTTGGATGGCCATATGATAGTTATGGTCAAATTCACCGTCAGCTGCGATTTCTTCGATTCCTTCTTCTTTCAAAGCGTGAATCAAGCTTTCTTGCACCATTTCCAAGCCCTTCTTCACATCATCTGTCAAACCTTCAACTGCGAGTGCACGCTCAAGATTGTCGAGCGATGGTAGGATTGCTTTTGCCAAGTCCTGGCTACGATAACGTTGCAAGTTTTGACGCTCTTCATTGGCACGACGTTGGATATTTTGAATCTCTGCATGAGCGCGAAGGTATTTATTTTCGAACTCATCCGCACGTTCATTTGCCAAGTCCAACTCAGACTTTTCAGGAGTTGTTTCTTCTACCGTTTCCACAACTTCCTCTTCTTGAACTTCTTCTACTTCTTCATTTTTTATATCTTGGGCCATTTTCGCCTCCTTTAATGATTTCAATCTTAATGTACTTCGTAATGATTACTGCTGAGATAACGGTAAAAATCTGTCAACTTCATGGTCAAAACACGGTTGACCACATTGACTTGGTTGATTAGCTGTTGGTAATCCAGATTGACTGGACCGATAATCGCTAGAATTCCAACTCCCCGATAAGGAATGAGGAACTTGCTACTAATCACCGCTAAGTCAGCCAGACAAGACTCTTGACTATCTGCAACACGGACATTTTGCATCTGATCCTCATGCAGACCCTCACGAATCTCCAAGGCCACCTTTTGCGGTTGGTCAAAGAACTGATAGGCTGCTAGATTGGCAAAATTCAAGAGATTAACCTTGCCCGCCACCACAATGTTTTCGTTGAACATTTCTTTAAAGATGTGTTCAAAGAGATCCATGACATTATCCGTTGTTGTGAAGTAACGCTGGATAATCTGCGGAATCTCCGTCCGAATCTTGTAGTGAATATCTAGAACGGTGTGACCGAGGAAACGTTCCTGAATGATGCTCTTCAGTTTCAGCAAATCCTCCTGCAAGAAGTTCCTTGGAATCAGAAACTGACTGGTAACCGTTCGCGATTCGTCTAGGGTGAATACCGCCAAGGCTGTATGTTGCCCTAAAACAACGATATCAAAGGCTGTCAACCGTTGCTTGCTGGGCTCAACATCCAGAGCCACTACCGTACAGCCACTCAAGTCTGTCAGTAGATTGGCAGCCTCTTGCAGAATATCCTCTAGTTTGAAGAATTCCTGATCAAAGGCTTTGACAATCTCATATACCTCATTTTCAGCCAGTCGGTCAAAATCCAGTGAGTGTTTTACATAGTACTGAAAACCAGCAACACTTGGCATCCGACCACTTGAAGTATGAGCCTTTTCAAGCAAACCTTGCTTTTCTAGAGCCGCCATGTCATTACGAATGGTTGCGCTGCTAGAGTTAATAGACTCTTGCAAGGCTTTGGATCCGACAGGTTCGTGCGTTTTGGTAAAGATGTCAATAATCAGATTTAGAATATCCTGCTGACGCTCTGTAACCATCTCATCACTCCTCTCTGTCTGATCGATTAGCACTCGATACACTCAAGTGCTAACTTATGATTCTATTATACACCCTTAAAAGAGAATGTCAAGATAAAAACTCAAAAAATTAGCACTCTTTTATCAAGAGTGCTAAAAATCAGTCTACAGACCTAGAAAAAAAGAGCACCCTCAGGCAATCTTTCTTCTATATTAGTATTAGTAAAGATCTAAATAATTATCAATTTCCCATTGTGAAACAAAGGTTGCATAACTTGCCCATTCGATTCGTTTTGCTTCAAGGAAACTAGTATAGATATGTTCTCCAAGAGCTGCTCTGACAACCTCATCTTCTGTCAAAGCTTTCAAAGCGTTGTGAAGAGTTGATGGAAGGTCTGTGATACCAGCTTCCTTACGCTCTTCTGCTGTCATGATGTAGATATTTTCTTCGATAGGAGCTGGTGCTTCGATTTTATTTTCAATACCATGCAAACCAACCTCCAAAAGAACAGCCATAGCGATGTATGGGTTTGCCATTGGATCCACTGAACGCAACTCAAGACGAGTTCCCATACCACGTGAAGCAGGCACGCGCACAAGTGGTGAACGGTTACGACCAGCCCAAGCAATGTAAACAGGAGCTTCATAACCTGGAACCAAACGTTTGTATGAGTTAACCGTTGGGTTCATGATGGCAGTATAGTTGTAGGCATGCTTGATCAAACCACCAAGGAAATGGTAGGCCGTTTCTGACAACTGCATTCCTTTTGGATCATTTGGATCAAAGAAGGCATTGTTTCCTTCTGCATCAAACAAGGACATATTACAGTGCATACCTGATCCAGCAATACCAAATTTTGGTTTCGCCATAAAGGTTGCGTAAAGACCATGTTTGCGAGCAATGGTTTTAACAACGAGTTTAAAGATTTGAATCTTATCACAAGCACGGAGAACTTCATCGTACTTGAAGTCAATCTCATGTTGTCCAACCGCAACCTCGTGGTGACTGGCTTCTACTTCAAATCCCATTTTGGTCAAGACATTCACAATCTCACGACGTGTATTGTCCGCAAGGTCAGTAGGCGCCAAATCAAAGTAGCCACCCTTGTCATTCACTTCAAGTGTTGGGTCTCCATTTTCATCCAACTTAAATAGGAAGAATTCTGGCTCTGGACCAAGGTTGAAGGACTTGAATCCCACTTCTTCCATGTGACGAAGAGCACGCTTCAAATTGCCACGAGGGTCTCCTGCAAATGGCTCACCTTCTGTTGTATAGACATCACAGATCAGACCTGCAACACTTCCATTTTCATCTCCCCAAGGGAAGACTGTCCATGTATCCAAGTCAGGGTACAAGTACATATCCGACTCATTGATACGTACAAAACCTTCAATAGAAGATCCATCAAACATAGCCTTATTTGACAAGACCTTATCTAATTGTTCATCTGTAGCAGGAATTTCGACGTTTTTCATGGTTCCCAAAATATCTGAAAACATGAGACGAATAAAGGTAACATTTTTTTCCTCGACTTCACGACGAATATCTGCAGCTGTGATTGGCATGAGTTTTCTCCTTAATGTATGACTACTTGCGGTTGCCTAACCGCGTCCAAAAGGTGATTGCACCGAAGCAAAGCGACCCTGCTGGAGGAGTTCATTGTGAAGTGCACGGCGCACCTCAGTCTGACTAACCGCTTTCTTGGATTTCGCTTCACGTTCAGCATATTTTTTCTTAATGGCAGCGATATTATAACCTTCAGAGATATAATCTTTGATTTCAAGCAGACGATCCATGTCATTCAAGGAATACATGCGACGGTTCCCTTCGTTTCGATCAGGCTTAATCAACTCTTGATCTTCATAATAACGAATCTGGCGCGCCGATAGATCGGTCAACTTCATAACACTGCCGATAGGAAAAACAGCCATATTTCGGCGAAATTCTTTTTCCTTCATTTACAATTTCCTTCTTTCTGTCTATTATAGTCTAAAAAAAGACAAACGTCAATTGATAATGTTATAAAATGTAACATTATTTTTCTTTCTTCTCTAAAAAGAGTCGAATGCGGTCGATATCGTAATTTACGAGAATTGCGACAAAAACTCCCATAAAAGTTTCCGATACACGCGCAAATACGTACAAAATTGTTTCTCCACTCGGAATTGATAGGGTAATGATTAACATGGCTGCTACACCGCCAATAACACCTGCTTTGTTATTCATGGCTACATTTGTCATAATGGTTAACATGGTGCAGATTGGAACAACTACCAAGGTCACCCAAAAGGCTTCGTGGAAAAAACTATTTATTAGGAAGAAAACCAAGGCATAGAGGCCACCAATACTATTTCCTAGAATACGCGAAGTCCCAAAATGAACACTCTTATCAAAACTCTCCCTCAGGCTAAACACAGCTGTCAAAGCACCAATTTGAAGACCTTTCCAGCCAAAAAAGCCAAAAATCAAGAGAACTAGAAAAACAGCAATACCTGTTTTAAAGGTTCGCATACCAAGTTTGAACTGGGATTTATCGAATTTATATTTTTTAAAATAACTCATAATCTCAACTTTCTATTTCCATTTTATCATAAATCGGTGATTTTTATGAGTAATAGTTGAGAGGAAGCGTTTTTATTTTAAGCAAAAGAAAAGAGGAACTTCCATCCCTCTCTTCTTTGATTTATTTATAAAATCTTATTTTTCTGTCAAGGCTGCAAGTCCTGGAAGAACTTTATACTCAATGAAAATCAAAGAGCAAACTAGGAAACTAGCCGCAGGCTGTACTTGAGTACGGCAAGGCGACGTTGACGTGGTTTGAATCTGATTTTCGAAGAGTATTACCTTCAAGAAGCTCCATTGATGCCCCACCACCGCGTCACAAATACCTACACTAACACAAAAAGGTGACATAGCCACCTTTTTGTTAACGTTTCAGTTTTGTTCCTTTTTCTACAAAATCAGGATTTTGTAGAGACTAACGGGCTGAAATTATTTTTCTGTAAGTGCAGCCAAACCTGGCAATACTTTACCTTCGAGAAGTTCCATTGATGCTCCACCACCAGTAGAGATCCATGAGAATTTATCTGCACGTCCAAGGTTGATCGCTGCAGCAGCTGAGTCACCACCACCGATGATTGATTTAACTCCTGGTTGTTTCACGATAGCGTCCATCACACCGATTGTACCAGCTTGGAAGTCTGGGTTTTCAAATACACCCATAGGTCCGTTCCATACAACTGTTTTGGCACCAGTCAAAGCTTCGTCAAATTTAGCGATAGATTTTGGACCGATGTCAAGACCAAGGAAGCCTTCAGAAACTGCTTCACCTTCAGTGTCACGCACTTCAGTGTAGCCAGCAAATGCGTTAGCTTCTTTTGAGTCAACTGGCAAGATCAATTTACCGTTTGCTTTTTCAAGAAGAGCTTTCGCGACATCCAATTTGTCTTCTTCTACAAGTGAGTTACCGATTTCGATACCTTGTGCTTTGTAGAATGTGTAAGTCATCCCGCCACCGATAAGGACTTTATCAGCTTTTTCAAGCAAGTTTTCGATAACACCGATCTTGTCTGAAACTTTTGAACCACCAAGGATTGCTACGAATGGACGTTCTGGAGTTTCAACGGCTTCTTGGATGTAGGCAATTTCGTTTTCAAGAAGGAAACCAGCAACTGCTTTTTCAACATTTGCTGAGATACCAACGTTAGATGCGTGTGCACGGTGAGCTGTACCGAATGCATCGTTTACGAAGATACCATCTCCAAGTGATGCCCAGTATTTACCAAGTTCAGGATCGTTTTTAGATTCTTTTTTGCCGTCAACATCTTCGTAACGAGTGTTTTCAACCAAAAGAACTTGTCCATCTTCAAGAGCATTGATTGCTGCTTCCAATTCAGCACCACGAGTGACACCTGGGAAAACAACGTCTTGACCCAATTTAGCAGCCAAATCAGCAGCTACAGGAGCAAGTGATTTACCAGCTTTATCAGCTTCTTCTTTCACACGTCCAAGGTGAGAGAAGAGGATAGCACGTCCACCTTGTTCGACGATGTACTTAATAGTTGGAAGAGCTGCAGTGATACGGTTGTCGTTAGTGATTACGCCATCTTTCAATGGTACGTTGAAATCCACACGAACGAGGACTTTTTTACCTTTCAAGTCAACGTCTTTAACAGTAAGTTTTGCCATGTTACAAAAACCCCTTTATTTATTTTATTCGAAACTATTATATCACACTTTGGAAATATAAGGAAAGATTTCACAAGATTTTTCGATATTTAATCTTTGTGGCATGCTAGAGTATATTATTTTTGCTTTTTCTAACGAATTTTCTTTCTAAAATCTTAGCTTAACACTTGTTAGATTTACTTTTATCCTTTAAAATAGAATAGGAGAAATTCCGTTATTATTTTTCGGAGGAAAAAGAAATGTCCATTAATTGGCAGGAAATTTTATTTCACTTTTTAGGTGGTCTAGGATTATTCTTATATAGTATCAAGACCATGGGAGACGGTTTGCAACAAGCTGCTGGAGATCGCCTTCGTTTTTACATTGACAAGTACACTAGCAATCCCTTTCTAGGTGTTCTAGTCGGAATTGTCGTGACTGCCCTGATTCAGTCAAGTACAGGGGTTACAGTTATCACGGTTGGACTGGTCAGCGCTAGCCTTCTAACTCTTAGACAGGCTATCGGAATTATCATGGGAGCCAACATCGGAACTACCGTTACTTCCTTTATCATTGGTTTCAAGCTTGGTGAGTATGCTTTACCCCTGATTTTCCTTGGAACCATGTTCCTCTTCTTTACCAAAAATAGAACAGCAAACAATATCGGGCGCATCCTGTTTGGTGTAGGGGGCATCTTCTACGCCCTCAACCTCATCAGTGCCGGTATGAGCCCTCTTAAAGATTTACCACAATTCAAGGAATACATGGTAACCTTGGGACAAAATCCTGTGTTGGGAGTTTTTGCCGGTGCAGTGATTACCGTTCTCATCCAAGCTTCTTCTGCGACAATCGGGATTTTGCAAGGGCTCTATGCAGGTGGATTCCTTGATCTTAAAGGTTCGCTACCGGTTCTCTTCGGGGATAATATCGGGACAACCTTAACTGTTATCCTAGCAGCTGCTGGAGCAAACATCTCTGCGAAACGCGTTGCTGCAACCCACGTTACCTTTAACGTTTTAGGAACTATTCTTTGCTTAATCTTATTAGGTCCATTTACATCTATGATTGAGTACTTCCAAGCACTCCTTCACCTCTCACCTGAGATGACCATTGCCTTTTCTCACGGTGCCTTTAACGTAAGTAACACCATTATACAATTTCCATTCATCGGAGCCTTGGCCTACTTTGTAACCAAGCTCATCCCTGGTGAAGATGAAGTTGTCAAGTACGAGCCACTTTACCTTGATGAACACTTGATTAAGCAAGCTCCATCAATCGCTCTCGGAAATGCGAAAAAAGAACTCCTTCACTTAGGAAATTATGCTTCTAAAGCCTTTGACCTTTCTTATAACTATATCATTGACCTTAATGAAAAGGTTGCTGAAAAAGGCCACAAGACAGAAGAAGCCATCAATACCATTGATGAAAAATTGACTCGTTACCTTATTACCCTTTCAAGTGAAGCCCTTAGCCAGAAAGAAAGTGAAGTGCTGACCAACATCCTGGATTCATCCCGTGATTTGGAACGGATTGGGGACCACGCAGAAGCCCTAATCAATCTGACCGACTACCTTCAACGTAAAAATGTTGAGTTCTCTGAAGCTGCTTTGCAAGAACTAGCTGATATCTATCAAAAAACCACTGGCTTTATCAAGGATGCCCTTGATAGCGTGGAAAACAATGATATTGAAAAAGCTCAAAGTCTGATTGAACGCCATAAAGAAATCAACAATATGGAACGTGTTCTCAGAAAGACTCACATCAAACGCCTCAACAAGGGCGAGTGTTCAACGCAAGCTGGGGTCAACTTTATCGACATCATTTCCCACTATACTCGTGTATCTGACCATGCTATGAATCTGGCTGAAAAGGTCATCGCTGAACAAATCTAATGCTCTTCGAAAATCAAATTCAAACCACGTCAACGTCGCCTTGCCGTACTCAAGTACAGCCTGCGGCTAGTTTCCTAGTTTGCTCTTTGATTTTCATTGAGTATAAGTACCAAGAAGCTATCCTAAATAGGATGGCTTTTTTCTTTTCCTAACCAAGAATTGCTTTTTTAACATATAGAAAAATGCTTTGATTCCATTGCGGATCAAAGCATTTTAAAGAGTTCGCCAAACATAATAGCAGAAACCGCGGTTCCTCTGTACTTGGCCTCTTCTCTTTTAATAAAGCGAGCTAAGTTGAGCAACTCAGGTGCCGGATGTTTGGGATTTAGGAGCAATTCACGATTGACCAGGCCTGAGAGACGAACTGCCAGCAATTGCTCATTTGTAGTAGGCAGTTTTTTAGCAGTCTCTAGGAGAGCAGCAACTAAATCTTCACTCAAATCATGTCGAGCATGATTGTAAAGATCTTTTATAAGGCTTTCTAGGTTTGGTTCTACCATCCCTACCACCTCCTTAAGTTTAATAATTTTTAATCAAGTCAACTGTTGAACGATCCAATTTTTTCACCAAGGCTTGCAAGAAAGCTTGAGCTTCTAAGAAGTCATCCATAGCGTAGAGGGTTTGATGAGAGTGGATATAGCGAGCGCAGACACCGATAGTTGTAGAAGGAACACCTCCATTTTTCAGATGGGCTGCGCCAGCGTCCGTTCCGCCTTTGCCACAGTAGTATTGGTACTTGATTCCAGCTTCTTCAGCAGTTGTCAAAAGGAAATCCTTCATACCTGGGAGAAGCAAGTGACCTGGATCGTAGAAACGAATCAAGGTTCCATCTCCAATCTTGCCTTGACCGCCATAAACATCACCAGCAGGTGAGCAATCAACTGCTAGGAAAACTTCTGGGTCAAACTTAGTTGTGGAAGTATGCGCACCACGGAGACCAACCTCTTCTTGGACATTGGAACCAAGATAGAGCTCATTTCCGAGTTTTTGACCTGACAGAGCTTCTGCCAACTCGCTAACCATAAGAACACCATAGCGGTTGTCCCAAGCTTTTGAAATGATATTTTTTTCATTGGCTGTCAAGATTGCAGAACTATCTGGTACGATGGTGTCGCCAGGACGGATGCCAAAGCTTTCTGCCTCAGCCTTATCCGCAAAACCGCCATCAAAGACGATATCTGCAATAGCCGGCATGGTTGGTCCACCCTTTCCGCGAGTCAAATGTGGAGGGACAGAACCCGAAATCACAGGAATTTCACGACCATCACGAGTAAAGAGTTTAAAGCGCTGGCTACTAACCACCATAGGATTCCAACCGCCAATCTCAACGACACGGAAGGTACCATCTGGCTTAATCTCGCTGACCATAAAACCAACTTCATCCATGTGAGAAGCGACCAAGACGCGCGGCGCATCCGTAGCTTCTGAATGCTTGATACCAAAAATACCACCCAAGCCATCTGTCACCACTTCATCCACGTGCGGTGTTAACTTTTCACGAAGATAAGCACGGACAGGTGCTTCATGACCTGAGATCGCAGCAAGTTCTGTTACTTCTTTGATTTTTGAAAATAATGTTGTCATTTCAGTTCCTTCTTTCTTTCATCCATTTTACCACTTTTTATAGGAGAAGGATAGCGGGAAGGTGGATTTCTAAATTAGTATCTTAGTCCAGCTCTATCTTAGAAAAAGATTGTATTTTCTTGCATGTGATGTGAAATCTAAGAACTATTCCAAGATCAACCAAACTATTAATTCCCGAACAAAAACAATTCAATGCTATATTTGTTCAGTTTTTCATGAAATTTGCAGAAAATAGTTGACTTCGCCTTGTTCTTTCTTTAAAATAGTACAAAACTAGGAAAAGGAAAAAATCATGACCAAAACAATTCTTGTCACAGGTGGGGCTGGCTACATTGGCTCCCATACCGTTAAAGCTCTTTTAAATGCTGGCTATCAGGTACATGTTCTAGATAATCTCTCTACAGGAAATCGAGCGGCTGTAGATAGTCGTGCTAGCTTTAAAGAACTGAATGTTTATGATGCTAGCGCCTTCAAAACTTATTTGGAAGAAAACAAGATTGACGCTGTTCTCCATTGTGCGGGTGAGATTGTTGTGAGCGAAAGTATTGAAAATCCAAGTAAATACTTCACTGCCAATGTTGCTGGTATGAACCAAGTTCTCAAAGTCTTATCTGAAGTTGGCATTCAAAAAATCATGTTCTCTTCGACTGCTTCCCTCTATGGTAATAACTGTATTGACAAGCCAGCAACTGAAGATACCCTGCTCGACCCTGTCAATCCTTATGCAGAAACAAAACTGATGGGTGAACGAATGATTTACTGGATGGCCAATCGCTACGACTGGAAATATGTCATTTTCCGTTACTTTAATGTAGCTGGGGCTGAAATGGATGCTTCAAACGGTCTGCGAGTGAAAAATCCAACTCACATCATTCCAAATATCAACAAGACCGCATTGGAACAAAATGATAGCCTAAAAATATTTGGAGATGACTACGATACGCGTGACGGTTCATGTATTCGTGATTACATTCATGTCTTGGATCTTGCACAGGCTCATGTTAAAGGAATGAACTACCTCTTTCAAGAAAACAGTTCTTCTCAAATCTTTAACTTAGGAACTGAAAAAGGCTATACCGTTAAAGAAATCTTTAAAACTGCTGAAGAATTACTGAATCAAAAAATACCACACGAAATTGTGGCTCGCCGTGCTGGTGACCCAGCTAGCGTCCTAGCAGACGCATCAAAAGCTAAACAATATCTTGATTGGCAGGCTAGCTACTCCCTCGAAGATATTATTTTATCAGATTATCGTTGGCGTGTTAAAGAAGGTAAAAACATTTTAGAATAGGAAAACAGAGGAGAAGGTCCTGGTACTCTCTTCTTGTTTTATTCATTAAATTGTCAGAAAATTTATTGACAGATTAAAGAATTCGTGTTACAGTAATATCCGCAGGTATCTTTCGATACCAAATCTACATGAAAGGACGGGGTATGAAACTTTCTCATTATTTAATTGGCTTACTTCTACTCCTAGTCTTTCTCTCTATTAGCATTGGAACCAGTGATTTTTCATGGGGAAAGCTCTTTGCTTTCGACCAGCAGACCTGGCTTCTCTTTCAAGAGTCGCGTCTTCCAAGGACGATTAGTATTCTCCTGACAGCCTCTAGTATGAGTATGGCAGGACTTCTCATGCAGACTATCACTCAAAATCAGTTTGCTGCTCCGAGTACAGTTGGAACCACTGAAGCTGCCAAACTGGGAATGGTGCTGAGCCTCTTTGTCTTTCCGTCAGCTAGTCTTACTCAAAAGATGCTCTTTGCTTTTGTTTCATCCATCGTATTTACCCTCTTCTTCCTAGCCTTTATGACTATTTTTACTGTAAAGGAAAGGTGGATGTTGCCTCTGATTGGAATCATCTATAGCGGGATTATCGGTTCTGTGACAGAAGTTATCGCCTATCGTTTCAATCTGGTTCAGAGTATGACTGCCTGGACCCAGGGCTCCTTCTCCATGATTCAGACCCATCAGTATGAATGGCTCTTTTTAGGCCTCATTATCCTGATAGCCGTTTGGAAATTATCCCAAACCTTTACCATCATGAATCTAGGAAAAGAAACTAGCGAAAGTTTGGGGATTTCTTACTCCCTGCTTGAAAAACTGGCCCTCTTTCTGGTAGCCCTAACGACTAGTGTCACCATGATTACCGTGGGTGGCTTACCTTTCCTCGGAGTTATTGTTCCCAATCTTGTTCGCAAGCGCTATGGAGATAATCTAAGTCAGACCAAACTCATCGTCGCACTAGTCGGTGCCAATCTAGTTCTGGCCTGCGATATCCTATCCCGAGTTCTGATTCGGCCCTATGAGTTGTCTGTCAGTCTTCTACTAGGAATCATTGGTAGCATCATCTTTATCCTACTTCTATGGAGAGGGGGACGAAAAGATGCAGTTTAAAAGCAAACATACCAAGCTCTTCTGCCTTCTCATTATTCTGGCCATCGGAGCTTGTCTCCTCTACTTTTGGCCCATCACTCACTTGTCAGCCTTTGCTTGGAAGCTGCGTTCCCAAAAGATCATCGTTTATCTCTTGGTAGCTATCGCGACAGGGATTTCGACCATTAGTTTTCAAACACTGACGGAAAATCGTTTCCTGACGCCAAGTATTTTAGGAATCGAATCCTTCTACGTCCTACTACAAACCCTACTACTGGTTTTTGAAAGCAAGTTTCTTCAGCTTGGGAAGTCTCCTATCTTAGAATTCCTAATCTTACTTCTGCTTCAATCCCTCTTCTTTCTCGCCTTACAAGGCTACTTGAAGACACTGATGAAGCAAGATCTGGTCTTCATCCTGCTGATCTGTCTAGCCCTCGGGAGTCTCTTTCGAAATATCAGTACCTTCCTCCAAGTCCTGATGGATCCAAATGAATATGATAAACTGCAGAACAGTCTCTTTGCCTCCTTTCAACATCTCAACACTTCCATCCTAGCCATTGGTTCTCTGATTATCCTTGCTTTGACCATCTTTTTCTTTCGGAAAGCAGTCATTCTGGATGTCTTGCATCTGCAAAGAGAAACGGCTCAGATACTGGGAATCGATGTTGAAAAAGAACAGAGAGAGCTCCTCTGGGGTATCGTACTTTTGACCTCAACAGCAACTGCCCTGGTAGGACCTATGGCCTTCTTCGGCTTTATGCTGGCTAACCTCACTTACCTAATTGTCAAAGACTATCGGCACAAGTTACTCTTTATCGTAGCCATTCTGGTTGGATTTATTAGCTTGACCTTGGGGCAGGCCCTGATTGAACGAGTATTTGCACTGGAAATTCGCATCAGTATGATCATCGAGAGTGTGGGTGGCTTCTTATTCTTTATCTTACTTTATAGGAGGGCGCGTCAGTGAAACTGGAAAATATTGACAAATCCATTCAAAAACAGGATATTTTGCAAGGCATTTCGTTTGAAGTCAGTCCTCAGAAACTGACAGCCTTTATTGGTCCAAATGGTGCTGGAAAATCGACTCTCCTCTCCATCATGAGTAAACTGACCAAGAAGGATCAGGGAATTCTTAGTATCAAAGGACGTGAAATCGAGAGTTGGAATTCGCAAGAACTAGCCAAAGAACTCACCATCCTAAAGCAGAAAATCAATTACCAAGCCAAATTGACTGTTGGAGAACTGGTCAGTTTTGGACGTTTTCCCTACAGCCGAGGTCGACTGAGACAAGAAGATTGGGAAAAAATCCGAGAAACTCTGGACTATTTAGAACTGACTAATTTAAAAGACCGCTACATCGATAGCCTGTCTGGAGGCCAGCTCCAGCGGGTCTTTATCGCTATGGTACTAGCCCAGGATACAGACTTTATCTTGCTGGACGAACCACTCAACAATCTCGATATCAAGCAAAGCGTCAGCATGATGCAGATTCTTCGACGACTGGTGGAAGAACTCGGAAAGACCATTATCATCGTCCTCCACGATATCAACATGGCCAGTCAGTATGCAGATGAAATTGTCGCCTTCAAGGATGGCCAAGTCTTTAGCAAGGGAAGAACAGATCAAATCATGCAGGCTGCCCTGCTCAGTCAACTTTATGAGATTCCCATCACACTGGCTGACATCAATGGCAAAAAGATCTGTATCTATAGCTAATAACATAGAAGTTCAAGTTAGAGAACCTTCAGTCTCTTAGTCAATAAGACCAAGAGACTCCTTAAATCGTTATCACATTTTAAAAAGGAGAAATTATGAAAACATCCCTTAAACTTTATCTCACTGCCCTAGTGGCTAGTTTCTTGCTCCTACTTGGTGCATGTAGTACAAATACAAACTCAAGCAATAGCCAGTCGGAAACAATCAGCTCTGCTCCAACAGAGGTAACCATTAAAAGTTCACTAGGTGTAGTCACACTTTCAAAAGTCCCTGAAAAGATTGTGACCTTTGACCTCGGTGCTGCGGATACTATTCGCGCTTTAGGTTTTGAAAAGAATATCGTCGGAATGCCTACAAAAACTGTTCCGACTTATCTTAAAGACCTAGCTGGAAAAGTTAAAAATGTTGGTTCCATGGTTGAGCCAGACCTAGAAGCCCTTGCTGCTCTTGAACCAGACCTAATTATCGCTTCACCACGTACCCAAAAATTCGTAGATAAGTTCAACGAAATCGCTCCGACTGTTCTCTTCCAAGCAGGCAAGGACGACTACTGGACTTCAACTAAGGCTAATATCGAATCCTTAGCAAGTGCCTTCGGCGAAACTGGTACACAGAAAGCCAAGGAAGAATTGGCCAAGCTAGACAAGAACATCCAAGAAGTCGCAACTAAAAATGAAAGTTCTGACAAAAAAGCCCTTGCCATCCTCCTCAACGAGGGAAAAATGGCAGCCTTTGGTGCCCAATCTCGTTTCTCTTTCTTGTACCAAACCTTGAAATTCAAGCCAACTGACACTCAATTTGAAGACTCACGCCACGGACAAGAAGTCAGTTTTGAAAGTGTCAAAGAAATCAATCCTGACATCCTCTTTGTCATCAACCGTACCCTTGCTATCGGTGGTGACAACTCAAGCAACGATGGCGTCCTAGAAAATGCCCTCATTGCTGAAACACCTGCAGCTAAAAATGGTAAAATTATCCAACTAACACCAGACCTCTGGTATCTAAGTGGAGGCGGTCTTGAATCAACTAAACTCATGATTGAAGACGCACAAAAAGCCTTGAAATAAGCAAGAAAACCCAACATCAGGTGATGCTGGGTTATTTTTTTTCTTGATTCCGTTTGAATGAAAAGTGGTCTGGGACGGGGTCCTTACCTGTTTTCGACCAGGGATGGCAACGTAAAATCCGAGACAAGCCCATCAAGACACCCTTAAAGCCATGTTTTTCAATAGCCTCAATCATGTAATTGGAACAAGTAGGCTCAAAGCGACAAGAGGGGGGAAAGGCTGGCGAGATAAAACGTTGGTAAAAGCGCACAGGCGCTATTAAAATTCGTTTCATTATTTCTTGGTTACAGCCATGGTATGTAATTGGCTGATTTCTTTTTTATTAAGACGACGGGATTCTCCTGGACGGAGTCCTGTCAAGTCTAGGTGTCCGAAACGAGTCCGAGACAACTTATCTACTTGGAGACCAACAGCTTCAAACATCTTTTTAACCTGGTGGTTACGCCCTTCATGGATAGTCAACTGCACCACAGCGCGGTTTTTGACTGGATCCACTTTGAGAATCTCATAGACAGCTGGCTTGGTTTTCTTGCCATCAATCTCAAGTCCACGGGTCAAGGGGCGGAGATTATCCTTATTGGCCACACCTTTAACACGCGCGACATAAACCTTATCAATCTCATTACGAGGGTGAATCATCTCATCTGTAAAATCCCCGTCATTGGTCAAAATCAAAACACCGGATGTATCCCAGTCCAAACGACCTACAGGGTAGATGCGCTCTTTCACGTTGGGCAAGAGGTCGACAACCGTCTTGCGGCCCTTGTCATCTGTCACACTGGAAATGACACCGCGTGGTTTGTTAAGCAGATAGTAGACCTTTTCTTCGTTGTAGATAGGTTGACCTTCAACTTCGACCTTGTCGCCTGACTTGATGGTCGTTGCTAGTTCACGCACTACTTGACCATTGACCGTCACCAAGCCTTGCTTGATCAGCTCTTCTGCTTTTCTCCTACTGGCCACACCTGCGTGGGCAATATACTTATTGATTCTCATCTTCTTCTATCCTTTCACCAAATAATTGGCTTTCTTGGGCTTGAATCTCAAGCTCATCAATCACTGGTAATTCTTCCAAATGATTTATCCCCATGTAATCTAGGAAATAATCTGTTGTCACATAGAGGTTGGGGCGTCCCAACACTTCTTTTTTCCCGTCTTCCTTTATCAGGTCAAAAGCCTGCAACTTTGCCAAGGCTCCACTCGAGTTGACACCACGGATGGCATCAATTTCTATCCGTGTGATAGGCTGCTTGTAGGCAATGATGGACAAGGTCTCAAGGGCAGCCCGAGATAAACTCTGGTTGATAGGTGCCTTAGAGTATTCCTTCAAAACCGCTGCAAATTGAGGCTTGGTCACCAATCTATAAGCGCCCCCTGTCTCAATTAGAGCCAAACTGGAATCTGGGTCCTTTTCATACTTCTGGGCTAATTTTTCTAAACTCTGTTGGATGCCTGTCGGTGGCAGAGAGAGAAGTTCAGCTAACTGGCGGACTCTAATCCCATCTTCACCCGCTACAAACAAGAGCGCTTCTATTTTTGCTAAAGTACTCATCTTTCCTCTCTATCAAGTCTAGCTTTGGGCCACTTGACTTTCTTCCTTCTTTTCCATGAGATAAATATCTCCGAAACTTTCCTCTTGCACGAGGATCAGCTCCTGGGTTTTGATTAACTCTAGGGTTGCCAAAAAGAGGGTGATGACCTCTTGGAGATTCTGGGCTTCCTTAAACAAATCCTGCAAGCACAATTGATCTCGTCCAGTCAAGGACTCTTTCACGATAACCATCATGTCCTCAATCTTATACTCATCCCGCAAGATGGTCGTGTGATTCTGTGCAAACTCCTCTTTTTTCTTGGCTAGGATATTTGAAAAAGCCAAAAAGAGGTCAATGGTCGTCTTGTCATGCACAAGCTCCGCATCTTCGTAAATCAACTCTGTCGGTGCTTTAGAATAATACTGGGCCCGTTCTTGGTGCTTGGCTTCCAAGTGCTCACCCAAGAGCTTAAACTTACGGTATTCTTCGATTTGGGAGAGAAGATCCTGCTCTAGGTCATCCTCCAAATCTGTCACTTCCGCTACCTTTGGAAGAAGCTTGCGGCTCTTGATCAACATGAGCTGACTGGCCATGACCATGTACTCGCCCGTCACTTCCAGACGCATGGCCTGCAGGGTTGAGACATAGGCTAGATACTGCTCAATGACTTCCGTGATGGGCACATCATAGATATCCATCTGGTACTTAGAAACCAGGTGCAAAAGCAAGTCCAAGGGCCCTTCAAAATCTTTTAATTTAATATCCATTATCTATATTTTTCTAAGGTCAGGACTGTTTTTAATCCTAATTTTTTTGCAATTTCGTACAAATCGACCTTCTTTTCTATTTGTCTTAGAATGAACTGTTCCCGTAGGGCTTGGGCTGATAGTGCTGGAAAACCTTTCTCCTTGACAAAAGCTTCTAACTGACGAAAGGCCCACTGACGAGAATAGGCTTTCCCTGCCCTTTCAAAAAGATAGGTTTGCCCCATCAAGGGTTCCAATTCTGAAAGCAAGGTCGTGGGAATGGTGACAATCCTCTGTTGGGAAGCCTTCTTGATTCGCAACACTTGAAAATCTAGATTGATATCCACAACCTTGAGATCCAAAATCTCACTCGGCAAGAGCCCCATTTCTAAGATAAGAAGAGCCAGTAAACGCCCCTCTGGATAATTACTTTCCTGCCAAAAAGAGTCTAGGTTTAACAGTTCTGGTTTTGAGGTCTTCTTTTCAGCTTGTTTGGCTAATTCCAAACGATAAAAGCTGTCCACTTCTCCTTTTTGATAGAGAAAGTAGAGAAATTGGTTACAGGCCGAAATCTTTCGCTTCTGAGCGCTGATTTTTAGATTGGCTAGCTGGGCTTGGTAAATCTTGAGACTGGTCTCCGAAATCCGCTCGCCCACGACGTCTAAAAATTGCTCCAAATCATACTTATAGGACTGCTTGGAATTGGCAGATAAGCCCTGCTTTTCTTCTAAAAAGGCTGAAATCCTGTCTCTCATTTGCATCGAATCTCATATTCCTTACTAAAGTCGTGCAAGAGGGCATTGACTGCCTTGAGGATAGACTTGCGCGTGATGATTCCTTGGAAAATACCAGACGCATCCACAACCGGCAAGAATGACTCATCTACCAGCTTGTGCAAGACCTCCGTAATGGTAAAATCAGGCGAGACGACCGCTACGTCCGTTTTGGTCATATGAACGATATCCGTATCTGCCATGATTTCTTGACTCAAGTCATGCTCCATCTGATAAGCCATAATATCTCTGAGCCCAATCGTCCCAACAAACTGTTTTTCATCTGTCACAACGGGAACACGGGTATAGGTCATCTGACTGAGCAAGAGGGTCGCGTGATCTGCATTGTGGGTATCAATCAACACGGCTAGATTTTCAGCAGGAGTCAAAAAAGTTTCCTCCTGCCCCAACAAGAAAGTTTCAAACTCCTTGGCAATCATCGGCTAAACTCCTTGGACAAGCCTGGATACACCTCATGGTCTCGTGTCAAAAAGTCCACTTTAAAATAACTATCATCAATCTCCACACGAGCATAGAGACATTCTCTGATGGTCCCACGTGGTTGACTGATGGAACCTGGATTTAGAAAGAGGGTCTTGCCTTCCATCCAAGCACTTGGCACATGCAAGTGACCATAAAGACAGATATCGGCCTCTTCTTCCTGAGCCCAGTAGTCCAACTTTTGAAAGTTGAAATTGATGTCAAACAAGTGACCATGGGTTTGGATAATCTTGGTCGAACCAAGCTCAGTCACCAAACGTTCTGGGTAGCCGGCGTAGAAGTCCATGTTCCCTTTAACAACACGGATGCCTTCCCAAAGGGGAGAATCAGGACGCAGTTCAGAATCGCCGTTATGAAAAACGGCATCAACTTTGCCTACATAGCGATCACGGATTTCTTCCACAATCAAGCTATCGCCATGAGAATCGCTCATTACAATGATGATTTGCTTTGCCATGATGGAAATACCTCCAAAAGTTTCTTAACGGCTAAGGCACGGTGAGATTGACTATTTTTTTCTTCAAGGGTTAATTCAGCTGAGGATTTGCCTGTCTCTCCTACAAGGAAGAGAGGATCGTAACCAAATCCATTTTCACCCTTAGGTTCAAAGTTAATGTAGCCAGGCCAGTCTGCTTCAACAACCAAACTTTCCTTGTTTGGACTGGCTACGACTAGGGTTGTATGGAATTGAGCCGAGCGGTCCTTGAGTTCAAAGACCATGGCCAATTCGTGCAAGAGTTTGGCATTGTTTTCACGGTCAGTAGCTCCCACTCCTGCGAAACGAGCTGACCAGACACCTGGCAAGCCACCAAGGACATCGACTTTGAGACCTGAGTCATCTGCCAAAACCATCTTGCCCGTTAATTGAGAAATAGTTTCTGCCTTGAGACGGGCATTTTCTTCGAAGGTCATACCTGTTTCTGCTACTTCCGGTAGGTCAGGGTAGTCATTAAGATTTTCCACATCGTAGCCTAGCTTGTCAAAGATAGCTCGGAATTCCTTGGTCTTGCCCTCGTTACGAGTCGCAATCAATAAGGTTTCTCTGACCTTGTTTGTCTCAAAGAAATCATGAACATCGACCCCTTCTTTGGGCAATTCCACATACAAGAGTTGCCCATTTTCAACCAAGAGCAGAGCCCCTTGACGTTGGATAACTTCCACATTTCGTCCCATTTCTTGGTTGAGGATATCTACCACAAAAGACAATAAACGGTAGAGAGAACCATAGCGTAAAACAGTAACAGAAACAGGAAAACCTCGATCCTCATCTCGAAATCTTTGGGCAAACTCCAATAGAGGAAAATCCAAGTCATCATCCGTCAACGTCCGGACGCCACCAAAAATACCATAGGACCCAACATACCAGTCCTGGTCATCCTTATATTCATAAATTTTATTTGTCATAATTCTACATGCTCCACATAAATCTCTTTTTCCAGCCATTCTTCACCAATTTGTGCAAAACTTTGGCTGCTGGCTGTTGTGTAAAAACGGTGATGGAGTGGTCCGGCATCGCGACCACGATTGATTTCAAAATAATTAAGTAAGACTGAGATATCCCGTACGCACTCTGCTCCACTATCGATGAGCTGAACTTTTGGTCCCATGACATTTTGAATAATAGGTCTGAGCAGTGGATAATGGGTGCAACCCAAAATCAGGCTATCCACCTTTCCAACCAAGGGACGCAGGGTCTCATAGACTACTTTCTTGGTGACACTGGTTGACAGGGCACCAGACTCCACCAAGGGGGCAAACTTGGGACAGGCCAAACTCTCCACCTGTAAGTCTGGATCCAGATCATGAATTTTCTGACGATAAATGTCTGATTGTACCGTCATGGGCGTTCCAATGACCCCGATTTTCCCACCTTGGCTAGACTTGATGGCTGCCGAAGCTCCTGGTAAAATCACACCCAAGACAGGAATGTCTAGTTGAGCCTTGATTTCTTCCCAGACGACCGCAGTCGCAGTATTACAAGCAATGACAATCATTTTGACATCCTTGGTCAAGAGAAAGTTGACCAACTGCCAAGTATATTCACGAATTTGCTCAGCAGGACGGGGACCATAGGGCGCCCGTGCCGAATCTCCAATATAGACGATTTCTTCATGGGGAAGCTGGCGCATGAGCTCGCGCACAACGGTCAAGCCCCCGACACCTGAATCCAAAAAACCAATCGGTCGATTATCCATACAGTCTTCTTTCTAGTCTTTTTTCTGATTGATAGTTCATTATGATTATTGATCCTTATGAACCGAATGACAGCCTAATCAATAACTATCTCTCTTAATCATAATCAAATATCAATAGAATGCAAGGAAAAAGTCTCATCCCTAAACATAACCAACATAGTGAGAAGTCTGGAACTTTCATCCCAGACTTTTCCTTATTTATTTTTTCTTTTTATTGTTAGCAAGGGCTGCCTTTTGTTGGCGGATGATTTGGTGGTAAACTTGTTGTACCTTGGCTTCGCTTGGTTTTTGACCATTTGCACTCAAAAGAGTACGAACTGCTTCAGCATTCAAACGTGGGTTGTCAGCGAATTCTTTTTCAATTTGCTTACGAACCAAGTACATTCCTCCAAGAGCTCCTCCTAGAAAAGCTAACACAATCAATACAATTGCTAAAAGTAAATCCATCATTTTTCTCCTGTTTCTTTTTGAGTCTCTTTCATTATACCACAAACTAGCCACCCTGACTAGTTTGTTTTACGCTTTCAGGGAGGGAATAAACAGCAAAAAGAACCCTGCTTTTCTGCGAAAGAGGGCTCCTTACTGAGTTTACACTCAATGAAAATCAAAGAGCAAACTAGGAAGCTAGCCGCAGGCTACTCAAAACACTGTTTTGAGATTACAGATAGAGCTGACACGGTTTGAAGAGATTTTCGAAGAGTATTAATTTACATAGATAGCCAGTGTTTGATAAGGTTTGAGCAGAATTTTTTCAGACACTTCTGCATCTTCATAGTTTGAAAGCAAAATCTGTCCATTTTGGTAGGCTACTGATAAATCGATTTCCACTTCTGAGGCATAAAAATTATTGAGGACTAGTAACTGTTCAGCCTCATACTGACGTTCAAAAGCATAGACTTGTTTGCTATCTTCAAAGGCTGGTTTGTAACTCCCTTCTGATATGATAGGCATTTCTTTACGAAGTCGAATCAAGTCTTGGTAGAAGGTGAAAATCGTACCTTGGATTTCATTTTCTACATTGATGTGAGGGTAGGATTTTCCTGCCTTGAGCCAAGGTGGCCCTACTGTGAAGCCTGCATTTTCCGAAGAATCCCACTGCATGGGAATTCGTGAATTATCACGCGACTTAGCTTGAATAATCTGGAAGGCTTCTTCCTGACTTTTTCCTTCTTTTAAGAGCATTTGATAAGCATTGAGCGATTCGACATCCACATAATCAGTCATCGAATCATAGTCTGGGTCAATCATCCCGATTTCCTCACCCATATAGATATAAGGTGTCCCACGTGAATTTCACTTTGTAGATTTTGCAAAGCGTAAGAAATAAAAGACTGAGACACTAGATCTCAGCTTTTTTCTTTATCCCAAAACTAATTCATCACTAACTAGACTTTGGCCACTATTTTTCTGGAAGAGATGCATAAGGTCTTCAACTGTCAGATGCTTTTTCTCCTCTCCCTTGACATCCACCACTATCTTACCCTGATAGAGCATAATGAGACGATTGCCGTACTCAATCGCATGGTTCATATCATGGGTAATCATCAAAGTCGTCAACTGATGGTGTTCCACAATCTTTTGCGTCAAATCCATCACCATTTGACTCGTTTTCGGGTCAAGTGCCGCAGTATGTTCATCCAAAAGCAAAAGTTTAGGTTTCACCAAAGCTGCCATGACTAGGGTCAAGGCCTGTCTTTGGCCTCCTGAGAGATATTGGGTATCTACTTTTAAGCGGTTTTCAAGACCAATATTCAACTCCTTCAAGGCCTCTTGGAACTGGATTCTATCCTTCTCCTTCACACCCCAACCAAGCCCTCTCTTCTGACCGCGTCTCAAGGCAATAGCCATATTCTCCTCAATCGTCAAACGAGAAGCTGTTCCCATCTTAGGATCTTGAAAAACACGGGCAATATCCTTAGCTCTCTTTCGTACACTCAGATTTTTAATGGATTTGCCTGCCAGTAGAAGGTCCCCTTCATCCACCGATAAATTACCAGCCAAGATATTCATCAAAGTGGATTTCCCTGCTCCATTTCCACCAATTACAGAGATAAAATCTCCCTCTTCAACCTCTAAGTCTAATCCTTTGAGGACATGGTTCTCATTGACTGTCCCTGCTTCAAATGTTTTGTGAATATTTTCAAGTGTTAACAAACTTGCCATAACTTTCTCCTCCTATTCATTTCTCAATTTCAGACCACGAATCTTTAATCTCTTTTGCAATTCTGGTGCAAATAACACTAAGGCGAGCAAGATTGCATTAAAGAGACGTACCAAGTTTTGATCTAGATTTGGAATTTCATAGATATTTAAAATAATCAAACGGTATACAATAGCACCAATTCCGATGGATAACAAGCGGCCTCCAATGGTCAAGTCGTGAATCAAGACTTCCGCAATAATGACTGCACTCAAACCAACAACGATAGTTCCTGTCCCAGAAGTTACATCCGAAAATCCATCATTCTGGGCAAACAAGGAACCACATAGGGCAATCAAGCCGTTTGAAATCATGTAACCAACAATCTTCATGGTGTCTACATTGACCCCATTTGCCTCACTCATCGGAATATTGTCCCCAGTCGAACGCAAGACCAAGCCAATCTCTGTTTTCATCAAAAGAGTCAAGACCAAACAAACAAGTAAGAGACAGGCTGAACTAAATAAGAAAACAGCTTCTTCATTTGTCAGTCCCAAGCTAGCCAACTGTTTAAAGACAGTTGAAGAATCTCCCAAGGAAAGATTGGGCACACTTCCCATGATTTTAATATTGATTGAATAAAGCCCTGTCAAGGTCACAATACCTGTCAAGAGAGCTGGAATTTTCATCTTGGTATGGAGCATGCCTGATACTAGACCTGCTACCATACCTGCCAGCAAAGCAAGTAAGGTTGCAATCCAAGGATTTGTCCCTGCCTGTATCTGAGATACGACGACAGCCGCCCCCAGTGGAAAGGCGCCTTCAGCAGTCATATCCGCAATATCCAAAATACGGAAAGTCAAGTAGACCCCAATAGCCATAATCGACCATAGCAAACCTTCTGATAAACTAGATAATACAAAATTCATCTTAAACCTCCTTATTCCTTGCCTTCTAACTTACTAATATCAATTCCCAATGCATCTGCCATTTCTTGATTGGTATGCAATTCCAGCTTTTCAGGCAACTCAACTGCTATATTTTCTGGCTTCTCACCTTTTAAGACACGAATCAACATGCGTGCTGTCTGACGTCCCAATTCTTCATAATTGGTTCCGTAGTTATACAAGCCACCAACCGCAATCATTTCTGTTGAACCACCAAATACTGGAACCTTGTGTTTAATAGAAACCTGCTTAACTGTTTCCATGGTGGATGAAATAATATTATCCGTTGGAACAAAAACCATATCCACCTCTGCCATCAAGCTTTCTGCAGCAGCCTTGACGTTGTTACTGTCCAAGATTGTTTTTTCAACAACGGTAAAGCCTTTTTCTTCCAGAAGTCGCTTAGCTTCATCCTTTTGGACAACTGAGTTTGGCTCGCTCTGAGTATAGAGAATTCCAATCGTTTTAGCTTTTGGCAACACTTTCTTTATCAAATTGATTTGGGTTGAAATGGCATCTGATGACTGATCGCTTGTCCCAGTTACATTGCCCCCAGGATGTTCTCTTGACTCAACCAACTTGGCACTGACAGGATCTGTTACCGCTGAAAAGATAACAGGCGTCGTTTGTGTTGTATTGGCCAAGCTCTGAGCAGAAGGCGTTGCGATAGCTAGAACGACATCACTAGATTCTGCTAGTTGCTGGGAAATGGTTTTTAGATTTCTTTGCTCACCCTGTGCATTTTGCAAATCAATCTCGATATTTTTCCCCTCAACATAGCCTTGTTTGGCCAGCTCATCCACAAACCCTTCTCTAGTAGCGTCTAAGGACTGGTGGGTAATAAACTGCGAAATACCGATACGAAATACATCTTTTTTCTTATCTGCCTTCAACTGATGCAAACTAATCAGAGAGGTCAAGAGGATCCCCACTACTAAGAGGGGTGCTAGTAATTTTCGAACAACTTTCATAATGAAACTCCTTCTCAGAAAAGATAATACTCAATGAAAATCAAAGAGCAAACTAGGAAACTAGCCGCAGGCTGTACTTGAGTACGGCAAGGCGACGTTGACGTGGTTTGAATTTGATTTTCGAAGAGTATAAAACAAAAAACCGCCTAGATAATACCTAAACGGATGCTCGAAATAATCTAACAAGTTACAACTTAGCTAGTCCATTTAGATATTCATCTATATGGACCACAATCAAAAATCTTAGCCACATAGATACAAACAAATTGCTTGAACTGTTTGCATCCATGGTGACATGTCTACAAACACTATCTAAAGTAGCTAAAGTAAAAGTTTTGATTCATCGTTACAGCTTGTCTCTTATTCATTTCTTTTTCTGCTTTCTTTTTTGATGCTTCCTATCTTACCACCTTTTTCATTAGCTGTCAAGAATATTTCAGAATTTTTTAAATTTTTTTGAAAATTCTTTCAGGTCGCTTTCAATTCTTTTAGGATAATTTCAAAGATTTGCCCATTAGACAAAATAGAACGATTTGAAGACTTTTATGGTATTTAGTTGTACTAGAGTCTTTTAAAAGTGTTTTGATGGCTTGTATTTCTTCTTTGGTTGATTTCATATCACTATTATATAATGAGTTTTGATTTTAGTATAGTATTAAACTGACTCTTGGCAGTCGGACAAAAAATCGACAGTTATTTTATATTGTTTAAAACCAATAGTCAATACGACAATCTCTTTACTTTTCCAACTCTGTAGATTGCTAACATATCCAAAATAAGCCAAGTATCCCGAGGATAAGCAGCAGAAATGAATTATTTATACTCTGGATACCACTTCAAATCACGAACTGCTTTGGCCATATCTGTTTCCTTAGCGCGTGCAAGACCTTGCTCTTGTGCTTTTTTAGCAACTGCTTCTGCCACTTTAATAGAAACATCTGCTACATACTTGAATGGTGGCAAGACAGGAGCTCCTGGTTGGCCTGGATTGACAATACCACTTAATGAATGCGCCGCTGCTCCAATCATTTCATCAGTCAAAAGACTTGCTTCAGAAGCCAGCATACCTAGACCAAGACCTGGGTAAATCAGGGCATTATTTGCTTGACCAATCACATAGTCTACACCTTTATAAGAAACCGTATCAGCAGGAATTCCTGTTGCGACAAAAGCTTTTCCATCTGACCATTCAATCAAATCTTTGGCACTAGCTTCTGCCAATTTAGTTGGATTTGACAAAGGGAAGATCATTGGACGTTCTGTGTTTTCACACATAGCTTCTACTATTTCTTTAGTGAAGGTATTAGGCTGAGTTGAAGTTCCTACAAGAATGGTTGGCTTCACAGTCTTCACTACTTCAAGCAGGTCAGTCAACTTATCTGCGTTACTAAAGTCAGCACGTTTCTTAGCAAATGGTTTTTGCTCTGGTGTCAAGTCATCCATGTCATCAAAGAGAAGACCTTGTTTATCAACCATAAAGAAACGTTTATAGGCTTCTTCTTCAGAAAGACCTTCACTTACCATTTCACGAAGAACACGAGAGGCAATTCCTGCACCCGCAGTACCACCACCATAGCAGAGATAAACTTGATCTGTTAATTTTTCACCACTAATATCCAGCGAACCAAAGATACCACCCAAGGTAACGATTCCTGTACCTTGAATATCATCATTAAAGGTCGGAATTTGTTTCCGGTATTTTTCAAGAATATTGGCAGCATTCAAGCGGCCGAAGTCTTCCCAGTGAAGGTAGAGTTTAGGAAAGAGACGTTCTGCTGTTTGAACAAATTGGTCAATGAAGTCGTAGTAACGATCTCCGCGGACCCGTTCGTGACGATTTCCTAAGTAATTAGGATTGTTACGAAGTTCTTCACGGTTAGTCCCTGCATCAATGACTAAAGGAAGGACCATCGAAGGATCGATTCCAGCAGCAGCCGTATAGACCATCAATTTCCCAACAGAAATATCGACACCATTTGTTCCCCAGTCGCCAATTCCAAGTATTCCTTCTGCATCTGTTACAACAATGAGACGAATCTCGCGACCCCCGGCAGCGTTTTTCAAAGTAGCTTCAATATTTTCAGGATGATTAATATCAAGATATCCCGCATATTGGGGATCTACAAAAAGATCACTATAGCCTTCAATCGTATCTGCAATGGTTGGATCATATACAATTGGATTGAATTCTTCCAAATGTTGAGAAAAGAGGTAATAGAAAAGAGTCCGGTTGGTATTAAAAATTTCCATTAGGAAAAGACGTTTTTCCAAATCATTGGCTTTAGTTTGCATTTGTGCATAAGTTTGCGCCGCTTGTTCTTCAATCGTTTGAACATACGGTGGCAGTAAACCAATAAGGCCTAGTTCCTTTCGCTCCTCTAAGGTAAAAGCAGTACCTTTATTGAGGAAAGGATTGTTTAAAATATCATGTGCAGTCATAGTGCAATCTCCTTTTTACTTATATTATACCACATGAAACGAATTGTTCGTAAAACGTTGTTGTGTAAATAATACAATTGTATACTCATATGTTATAAATTTCTGAACTCATCAAACTCTCGATGATCTCTCTTTACTAAAAGTTTCGAGTAAAATAAACCAATCATACAAATTGACAATCCTAATTAAAATAAATATCATATAGGTATGTTATGTAATACTTTGTATTTTTTAAGGTGTTTTTTTGTCATATAAAACTTGTATTCTATTTATATGACAACTAAAAACTATTTACAACAATATATTTCCCAAAAAGTAAAATATTTTCGAACACAGAATAAAATGAGCCAGGAAGAACTTTCGGAACAAGCAGGACTCGGGCTTAAGTATATCAATCAACTTGAAAACCAAAATGTGAATCTGACCATTCACAGTCTTGAAAAAGTGATTGACGCCCTAGAAATGACCCCAGAGGAATTTTTCAATTTTGATAGCCTTGAATCAACCTCTGATAAGAGTGACAATCTTTCACTCAAAAGAATCAACATGAAGATTAAACAGCTCCCTATTGATAAACGAGAAAAGATGTTGGTCATTTTTGAGAGTATCTTAGATAATCTTTGATATCCCTGACTCACTTACATTTTAACTGGTGAATACTCGTATAGTCAAATTGTAGGATACGGATAAAAATTATTTATCTGCTGTTTTCCACTTATTTTCCTTCTCCAACTAATGAAAGTAAACCCATATGAATTTAAAAGATCTACAATATTTTTATGACCTCTGCCAGCTTCAATCCTATACGGAAGTAGCAAAACAACATAAAGTCAGCCAACCATCTATTTCTTATGCTATCAAGCGCTTAGAGGAATCCTTTAACTGCAAATTGATTCACCATGACCCCTCGCATCGTTCCTTCAAGCTAACTCCTCAAGGACAAATCCTTCTAAAGCATACAGAACTGATTTTACCTGAGGTCATTTCTACTCGCAAAGAAATTAATCGCTCCTTGGCACAATACTCTACTGTAGGATTCCCTCCTATTATCATTCAGTATCTCTTTGCTGCCTTAAACGAAAAGGATAAATTGGATTTTTTAAAAAAGATACGCCCTATCCGCGGTGGCTCCGTAGAGTTATTAAACCTTCTCCTTAAGGGAGAACTTAATGCAAGCCTACTCGGTTTGATTGAACCTCTCAATTATCCTTCAATAGAGACACACGAGCTATTTCATAAAGAACTGTATGTCGTTTTATCTAAGAACCATCCTTTTGCCACTGTTCCTTCCCTCGCTTTTGAAGAATTAGTAGATCAATCCTTTATACTCTTAGACGAACATTTTGTTCACCTGAAAGCTTTTGAAACGCTTAATCAGAAGCATCAAAACAAGGCAGAAATATTCTTTAAGACTGATGACATTGCCATCCTTAAAGAACTTTTAAAGAAAGGGATCGGCCTTAGTTTACTGGCTGATATCGCACTTTCTGATGAAGATGATGATTTAATAAAAATTCCTCTTATACCGAAGGATAAGATAACTTTTACAGTTTATTACGCTTACCTTAAATCAGCTACACCGTCATCAGAAGTAGAAGCCTTATTTAATCTCCTTAAATCATATGAATAGAAAAAACTCTAACTATCAATGAACTGATAGCTAGAGTTTTTTACATTGTAGATATTAGACTCAATGAAAATCAAAAAGCTAACTAGGAAGCTAACCTCAGGTTGCTCAAAACACTGTTTTGAGGTGGCAGATAGAGCTGACGTGGTTTGAAGAGATTTTCGAAGAGTATTAGACTATAGTAGATTGAAGCTAGAGTAATACGCCGCGACTTCTAAACCTTTTCTAGAAATTAATTTGACTTTCCTAATCAAGTTGTTCAGATTTTATTTCATCTCACTATAATTCAATGATTTTCTAAGAATTCTATTTCTTTCGAAAATTCTTTCAGGAAGCTTTTAAAGACTTTCAAATCAGTCCAACGAAAAAAGGTTTATAATTTCCATAAAAGTTGACATGGAAATTATAAAACCATTCTTAGTTTAACCCTTGTTGGTAACGTGCCAATTCGGCTTGGTTGGCCCAAACATAGTGACCTGGACGGATTTCAACCATGGATGGTTTATCAGTCTCATAGTCGTGTTGACTTGGGTCGTAAACCTTCAAGACCTTCTTACGTTCCAAGATTGGGTCTGGAATTGGTACCGCTGAAAGCAAGGCTTGAGTATATGGGTGAATTGGATTGTTAAACAATTCTTCTGTTTCTGCAACCTCTACAATAACACCCTTGTAAATAACTGCGATACGATCTGAAATAAAGCGAACGACCGACAAATCATGGGCGATGAAGAGATAGGTCAAACCGAGCTCTTTTTGGAATTTTTTAAGCAAGTTTAAGACTTGGGCACGCACAGAAACGTCCAAGGCGGAAATTGGCTCATCCGCAATAACAAAGTCTGGTTGCATGACCAAGGCACGGGCAATACCGATACGTTGACGTTGACCACCTGAAAACTCATGAGGATAACGAGTCAAATGCTCAGCAAGAAGACCTACTTCACGGATAATATTTTTAACTTTCTCTTTACGTTCTTCTTCATCCTTAAACAGACGGTGATTGTAAAGACCTTCAGAAATAATATAATCAACAGTGGCACGTTCATTCAAACTTGCTGCAGGGTCTTGGAAAATCATCTGGATTCGACGAATCAATTCCGCAGCTTGTTCACGCGATTTCTTACCATTAATCTTTTGACCATCAAAAATAATATCACCATTACTTGTATCATTTAGACCGATTATCGCACGACCAATAGTGGTTTTTCCACTACCTGACTCACCTACAAGCGAAAAAGTTTCTCCCTTGTTGATAAAGAAGTTGGCATTTTTAACTGCGACAAACTTCTTACTTCCTTCACCGAAGGAAATTTCTAAATCTTTGATTTCTACTAATTTTTCAGACATTTCCTTCCTCCTAGTCAGCCAGATGGGCAAATCCCATTTTTTCACGAATCTTATCATGGAGATTTGCAATCACAGCTGGTTTTTCTACTTTTGGAGCATCCTCATGAAGTAGCCAAGTTTTAGCCCAATGTGTCTCTGATACTGAGAATTGAGGAGCTTTTTGTTCGAAGTCAATCTGCATTGCATAGTCAGAACGCAAGGCAAAGGCATCCCCTTTCAGGTCAGTATAAAGTGACGGAGGTGTTCCTGGGATTGAGTAAAGATCCCCTTTATCATCAGCAAGCTGAGGCAAGCTAGACAATAGACTCCATGTATATGGATGGCGAGGGTCATAGAAGACTTCCTCAACAGTTCCATACTCAACGATTTCTCCTGCATACATAACCGCTACCTTATCCGCAATACTTGCCACCACACCAAGGTCGTGAGTGATAAAGATTGTTGTGAAATGGTACTCGTTTTGTAATGATTTGAGCAAATCAATAATCTGAGCTTGGATGGTCACATCCAAGGCAGTCGTTGGCTCATCACAGATCAAGACATCAGGTCGGCAGGCAAGGGCAATCGCAATAACGATACGTTGACGCATTCCTCCAGAATATTGGAATGGGTATTCATCAAAACGTCTATCTGCGTCTGGAATCCCAACCTTATTCATGTAGTCAATGGCCAATTCTTTCGCTTCTTTAGCTGTTTTTCCTTGGTGTTTTACAATAACTTCTGTAATCTGACTACCAATTGTTTTAATTGGGTCCAAACTAGTCATTGGATCTTGGAAGATAGTCGCAATCTTAGCGCCACGAATTTGTTCCCAATCCTTGTGAGAAGATAGAGCTGTCAAATCTTGACCACGGTAGTCAATACTACCTTGGGCAATGCGACCATTTTCTTCAAGCATACCTGTGAAGGTCTTTGTCAAAACAGATTTTCCTGATCCTGACTCACCTACCAAGGCTAATACTTCTCCTTCAACTAGTTCAAGAGAAACGCCGCGAATGGCTGTCAATACTTTGTCACGAACGTCAAATTCCACGACAATATCGCGAGCAGTCAAAATTACATTTTTTTCTTTTGTCATTTCTACTCCTATCTATGTGTACGTGGATCACTAGCATCCGCTAAGTTTTGACCAACTACGAAAAGGGACAAGGATACCAAGACAAGAGTTGTCAATGGAATCCAGAACAAGTAAGCATTAGTTGTTACGTTTTGTGAATAATCCGAAATCAAACGACCCAAACTTGGTACTGTAATCGGTAATCCAAGACCGAAGAATGACAAGAAGGCTTCGTATGAGATAAAGCTTGGAAGCATCTGAGTCATGGTTGTCACAATAACAGATACCAATTGTGGCATAATATTTTTGGCAACAATCTTCAAGGTTGGTGTTCCCAAAGTGCGTGATGCCAAGTTGTATTCCAAGTCACGATAACGCAAGATTTGCACACGGATCATGAAGGCAATCCCAATCCATGTTGTCACACTCATAGCAAAAATCAGATTCCAGAATCCAGCTCCGATTGAGTAAGTCAAGACAATGACAATCAAAAGAGATGGGATGTTTGAGATGACGTTATAAACTTCCATCATCACGCGGTCAACTGATTTTGAAATTCCCCAAATACCACCGACAAAGACACCGATAACCAAGTTAATCACTGTCGCAATCACAGAAATGAGGATAGAGTTACGAGCTCCGAACCAGACACCGTCAAAGAGCGATTTACCGTTACTGTCAGTACCGAACCAATGCTCAGCATTTGGCTTGATATAACGAGCACTAAAGTCGTTTACCTTGCTGACATCATTGAAATCAAACTTAGAAAACATTGGGTAGATGAAACTCATCAAAATGATAGCTACCAAGATTCCCAACATAACTACAGTTGATTTTTTCTTCATAAATTGTCTAAACACTGAACCCCAGTATGAATAAGCTGGCGCATCAATGGCTTCAGAGGCAAAATCGTCACGTTTTACAAACTGAAATTTTTCTTTATCGATTGTAGACATTATTTGCCTCCTTTCTCAGTCAATTTAATACGTGGGTCAATAATCGTCATCCAAATATCTCCCAAAAGAAGTGAGAAGATAGAAATACATGTAAAGATGAAGACAAGACCTACGACCATAGAGTTATTAGATGCTTTTACAGAGTCAATCAACATTTTACCCATACCTGGGAAGGCGAAGACTGTTTCAGTAAGGGTTGCACCACCGATAACCCCGATAACAGCACCAGGAATTCCTGAAACCAGTGGAACCATGGCATTTTTAAAGATGTGTTTGTTTGAAATTTCTTTTTCAGACAAACCTTTTGCACGAGCAAAACGAACAAAGTCCTGTGATTGCAAGTCAATCATATAACGACGAATCCAAATGGCTGTACCAGGAGCACCCAACAAACCAAGGATAACTGCTGGTAAAACATACGAACGCCAATCTCCAGCACCCAAGATAGGGAATGAATCTGGCAAACCGATTGAAGAACCAGCCAAACGAACGATATAAACCAAGGCAATTGTTGGAAGAGCCATCAAGAAGGTCAAAGCCCCTGTTGAAAAGCTATCAATCCAAGTATTCTTGAAGCGAGCCATAGCTGAACCAAGTGGCACGGCAATCGCATAAGAAATCACCAAACCAATCAATCCAACGACTGCAGAGCTAGCAATCATAGAAGGATATTGGTAGTTACTTTCAGTTGCAGTATATGGATCATCTTTCCCATAGTTAGCCACTTCACGAGAGTCAGCCTGACTAGGTGATTTGTAGGTTCTTGAGTAAATATTTACAGAAGAAGTTTTCTTACCTGTTGGGAACTGAACTTGAGATGTTTTTGTTTGCCCTTGTCCTTGAGTAATAACCTGTAAAACAGGGCTATTAGCATAGGTTGGATAAGAGTCACCTAAATTAATGTTCACAAAGTTTTGATGCACAAATGGGAACTGACTGTTGAAGTACAAGAGATATTTGTGTTTAGTTCCTGAACCAACCAAGGACCATCCGATAGCTGGATCATTTTCAAAACGAAGGTAACGTTTCAAGTCTGGATTCTCAGGGTCTTGAATTTTATTTGTATGGTCAATGTCAATCAAGTTAGCATAGAAGTGAAAAACACGTTCAAAAATCGGGATTTCACGAGTAGCGTAGAATTGGCCACTTTCAGTAAATTCCCCCAAGGTCCAACCATGACCGATTTGTTTGATGTATTTTTCATAGATAGCCTTGTTGGTGTCATTGGCTTCAACTGTTACAGAAGCATCCATCTGGCTAGCTTTTTCTTGCAACTCTTTGGTATCGTAGTACTCGATATAGCCCATACGCTCATAAACAGTATTCTCATAGTTATCTCGTTTATCAGCAGTTGTCGCAATCTTGTTATAGTTGGTATCCTGTTTGAAAATCAATTTTCGAGGAACCATTGTATAGATAATCGTGTAAGTCAAGGTTGTTACTAAGAAGATAGAAACCAATGACCGCAAAACACGCATAAAAATATATTTTTTCATATCATTTCCTTTAAAAATCCCAAAAGAACCTTCTCCTCATGGAGAGAAAGTTCTATTGAAAATTATTTACTTCACATGACTTGCCAATTCTTTTTGAGCTTTCTCGTTTGACTCAGTCTTTTCTTTCAACCATTTTTCACGAGCTTTTTCATACTCTTCTTTGGTGATTGCTTTTTCACCAACTTCAGTGTACTTCAAGTATCCTGAATTTTCACCTTTAAGGCCGGCTACTGAATATGAAGAGCTAAATGGTAGAACTTTTGAAACATATGAAACGGCTGTTTCTTTAGGAGAAGCCATTACTGGAATTGTCAAAGCATTATCAGTCAACCAAGCTTGTGCTACCGCGTATTTTTCATAACGTTTTTGAACATCTTGGTTTTCGCTGTTTGCATCATCAAGTAATTTTCCATAGTCAGCTAAAGCAAGTTTGCTTGCTACTGATGCATCAGTATTTTGGTCAATACCAAGGTAAAGGCGAGTGTTTCCTCCCTTGATGACAAACTGATCCAAGAAAGTAGAAGGATCTTGATAGTCAGGGTTCCATCCTAGCAAGGTGTGGATATCCCAATCTTGCTCTTTAGCTGTTGGAGCACTAAATGAAATTGGTAAAGCTTCTGCTTGAGTCATTTGTTGCAAGTCTACAACAACATTATCTGAACCCAATACTTTTTCAATTGATTGTTTCAATGATTGAACACGGTTTACAACCGCTGTTGATTCTTGGATAACCAAGGCATCCAAGTGGATTGGGAATTCAACACCTTCAGCTTGTAGGCTTGATTTAGCTTTAGCAAAGACTTCTTTCGCTTTTTCTTCATTGTAAAGTCCATTTTGAGAATCTGCTAGAGATACGTTTGACCAAGTAGAAGAATTTGTCTTAGCCAAGCTATCTTGTACCAATTCACCAAATGTTTTCTTACCAACTTGAAGATTATATGGTGCGAATGTATTACGGATGGCTACTGCAGCTCCATCAGTACCATTTGTTTGAGCTGAGTAAGAATTGCGATCGACCGCAAAGTTCAAGGCTTGACGGAACTCCTTATTTAGCAAAGCTTTTTGAGTAGATGTCTTTTGGGCATCACTTGTTTTGGCAGTGTGGTTATAAGTTGTACGGCCATAGTTCAAGCTGACAGTTGCAACACCCGCACCTGGTTCATTAAAGTAAATGTTATCTTTGAAGTCAGCTGCATACTTTTCATATGTAGAACTTGTAGGGAAGATACGAGCCTTGCTATATTGACCATCAGAAAAACCTTTGGCAATTACATCTTGATCCTTACCATCCCAGAAAGTGAACTTAACATTCTCAATTTTTACATTTTCTTTGTCCCAGTAAGCGTCATTTTTAGCCATCTCAATAGATGATTTAGGAGTTACAGCCTTCAAGACAAATGGACCGTTATAAAGAATAGAGTTAGCATCTGTTGGAGAACCAAAACCTTCCCCTTTTGAAGCTAAGAATTCTTCATTAACTGGCATCAAAACACCACTAGTTGTCTTGTCATTCCAGAAAGTTTCTGGCTGGTTCAAAGTATATTCTAGTGTTTGGTCATCAAGTGCTTTTACTCCGACGGTTGAAAAATCGCTTGTTTCACCCTTGATATAGGCTTCTAATCCCTTAATAGAAGAGCTAACGATTGAAAGTCCTTTTGATTTTCCATCTACCGCATGTTTCAAACCAGTAACGAAGTCTTTAGCAGTGACAGGAGCGTACTCTTCTCCCTCTGCTGTCACCCATTTAGCATCCTTACGGATTTTATAGGTATACGTCAAACCATCTTTTGAAACTGTCCATGATTCAGCAATAGAAGGAACCAGATTACCATATTTATCGTTAGCCAACAAACCATCTACAGCATTTGTTGTGATGAATGATGTTGAATCGATATTGCTGACGATATAATCCAAGGTTTCTGGATCTGTTTGATAAACATATTGGTAATCTTTTGCTAGTTTCGCATTATTTGAACTAGTGTTTGAACACGCAGCTAGAACTCCTGACGCTAATAAGGTAGCTCCTGCTACAGCAAGCACTTGACTTTTTTTCATTTCTTCACTCCTCGTAATAAAGTATAGGTCATTATCAATTATATCATAGATTTCAAGAAAAGTAAACGAATTTTCAGAATATTTAGGCTTATTCATACAAAAAATCTGAAAAAACTATTGACTGAGAATGATTTTCAAGGTATAATAATAAACGTTAAGGCGGTATAGCCAAGTGGTAAGGCACGGCTCTGCAAAAGCTTGATCGTCGGTTCAAATCCGTCTACCGCCTTCTATAACTTGATTTATCAGGTTTCAAATGAACAGAAAGCCCAATTTAAAGGGCTTTTTTTTATTTTTCTTCTGATAAATACGGATAATTTTGAAAAACTTTTGGGGCAAAGTTCTTTCCATGACATAATTCCCTCATGAAATCAACTGAAAAAAGCTTCGTCACGCCTGGTGACAAAAGCCTCTAGTTTATTCTGTTTCTTCTTCTATTTCGACTTCTGTGATCTGGACTTTTACCTTGGTAACACGTCCATTTTTCACTTTATCATTGGTTAGGATAAGCTGTTTGTTTTGGCTGACCACTTCATGGCTGAGTTTCTCAGTAGTTGGAATGGTCCCAACTCCTGTCAAATAATAACCAGCGATGGTATCAACGTCATCACTTTCCAGTTCAACATCAAAGTAATTATTGAAATCATTGAGGGTCATAGTTCCTTGAACAATGTAGGTATCCTCGCCAATCTGATGAACATCTATTGCTGCTTTGTCCGTTTCATCATCGATTTCCCCAACAATTTCCTCTAAGAGATCTTCCAAAGTCACCAAACCAGCCATCCCACCGTATTCATCCAGCAAGATTGCCATTTGTCTTTGGGTATTGCGCAATTCTTTTAGCAAGTCATCCACAAAAATAGTTTCAGGAACAAAAAGTGGATCTTGTAAGATTTTCTTCCAAACAATATTGTCAAAACCGTCCACAAAGCCTGCCTTAAGGAGACTCTTGGTGTGAATAATCCCAATCACGTTATCCTTGTCTCCATCATAGACAGGGATACGAGAATAATTTTGTTTTAAAATACTTTGGATGATGGTTTGACTATCATCCTGAATATCGACCATAAAGGCATCCGTTCGAGGAACCATGACTTCTCTGGCCATTAATTCGTCCAGTGAAAAAATCCCTTGTAACATCTCAATTTCGTCAGCATCTAGTGTTTCTTCACTATTTGTCAGCATGTACTCAATTTCATCACGGGTCATTTTTTCATCAGCATCGTCAAAGGTCATAGGAGTCAAGCGACTCAAGAGATTGGTAGATGCAGACAAGAGCCAAACAAATGGACTAACTAGTTTCCCAAGCCCAATGATAACTGGCGCTGTACGAATCGCCAAGGCATCCTTTAGATTAAGAGCGATTCTCTTAGGATACAATTCCCCAAAAACGATGGAAATATAAGTCAAAAATGCTAAAGATAGAAAACTTGCAACGGCATAAGCTGTTTCACCATTTCCAAGCCAAGATGCAATTTCTCGTCCCAGAGTTTCTGCCAAACTCGCCCCTGATAAGATCGTAATCAGGGTAATCCCTACTTGAATGGTTGATAAAAAGTGGTTAGGATTTTCTAGTACCTTCAGCAGACGGATATAGCGTCTATCTCCTTCTTCTGCCTTTTGTTCAACCCGCGCACGGTTAAGTGAAACCATGGCCATTTCTGTGGCTGAGAAAAAGGCATTTAATACCGTCAAGATAAACAATAAAACAAATTGTAGCAACAAATTCTGACTACTTGGGTCTTCCATAGTTCTTCTCCTAAAATAGTATCTTGTCACTTATTATATCACAAAAATTAGCTCAGTACATATTATTTTTTCTCAGTGTCTATTCTAGTTCTACTTAAATTGTCCAAAAAAGAACCCCTACATCTACAAGTGACATAGGAGTTTATGTTATCTTTTAC
This sequence comes from Streptococcus mitis SK564, assembly GCF_000148525.1. GTDB lineage: Bacteria > Bacillota > Bacilli > Lactobacillales > Streptococcaceae > Streptococcus > Streptococcus mitis_H. Next base: position 25,096 of record NZ_AEDU01000015.1, on the reverse strand, counting down.
TGAGTAACAGTGACTTCTCCAGTTCGGTAATCCAGTTGAAGCCCCTTTTGAACATTTGGAACTAGGACATTAAATTCCAACTCTCCGTCTGAGGACTTGGCTTCAATCTGTGAAGCTGAAGGAACTAAGTCCTCGTTTGAAGCGTAATAAAGGGTTACACGGTAACGGACACGCTTGTTTTGGTCTAGGGCTTTACGCACCAGACTTTCATAGTAGTTTTGTCCTGTCGAATCCTCGGCTTGTGCCTGATTTGCCCAGGCTGTCTGGACAGCAATGTTTTTAGGATTGCTTGTCGAGGCATCAAAACCATCCAAACCACCGATTAAGGCATAGCCTAACAAGTGCCCTCTATCAACCGCATGGGTATAAGTCCCCTTTAGATTCTTAACCTGATGCCATCCTGGAGGAGTCCATGAAGTCGAACCGTTCCCAGTTTCTTCACGATTCTTGTACTGGCGAGTTGCCTTAGATAAGAGAGCATTGGCTACAGTTGGCACGGTTTCCTTGCCCACTGTCTTTGTTTTATTATCAGCGTAGGGTTTACTTGAAATCTTGGCATCTAGATTAGTTTTATTGCCATTGACAATAAAAGCACCTGATCCGTTCCATTCAAGACTCCCTTTTATTTGGCTTTTGACTGCGTCTGTTAAGACACTTTCTGCCAATTCTTGACTAGGAGCTTCCGAAGCTTGTTTTTTCTGACTAAGCTTGGTTTTGGGACTATTAGCTGTCGACTGCATCTGCTTGATATAATAGCTCCCCGCAGATAAGAGCAATAACACTAGCAAACCAATCAGTGTCTGTCTTGTTTTTTTGTTCATATTTCTCCTTATCTTTAGAAAAAGACTGGTCTCCCAGCCTAATTTCCTGTAAATTTATGAATCAATTCCTGCCATTTTGCTGGAGACAGGATAGCCCATGGATCTTGACCCTTGCCCAAGATTCCATAGCCGACCATTAGACCGATTCCTAAGGCTAAAACACCTAAAATCAGTACTATGATGACTAAAAGTAAACGATTGATTACGTAACCTGATTTCTTATTCATCTTCATCATTTGCCTCAATCCGCTGAATCTTAGCACCTAGCTGCGCCAATTTCTCATGGAAACGGTAGTAACCTCTATCCAAGTGAACCAATTTACCAACTACAGTTTCTCCCTGTGCTACCAAACCTGTCAAAATCAAGGCTGCACTGGCACGAAGGTCAGTAGAAAGAACTTCCGCTCCCTGCAAAGGTTGCCCACCAACAATACGAGCTGTATCACGGATAATCTCAGAATGCAAGCCCATGCGGCGCATCTCTTCTAGGTGTTGGAAACGATTTTCGAAAACTGTCTCCACCATGGTTGATTCGCCTTTTGCAACTGTCATCAAGGCTGTAAATTGAGCCTGCATATCTGTTGGAAATCCTGGGTGGGGCAAGGTTTTCACATGAACAGCTTTTAGATTTTCTAGTTGAGAGCGAACTCGAATTCCCTCAGTCTCCTCTGTCACTTCCACTCCCATTTCAAGCAATTTGGCAATCAAGGGACGGTTGTGCTCCCAGACAGCGTCTTTAATCAAGACATCACCACCAGTCATAGCAGCAGCTACCATAAAGGTTCCTGCTTCGATACGGTCTTGGACTACATTGTGAGTCGTACCATGAAGTTTCTCAACACCAGTAATGGTAATAGTCTCTGTACCAGCACCTTTGACCTTGGCTCCCATCTCATTAAGGAGAATGGCTAAGTCAACAATCTCAGGCTCACGCGCAGCATTTTCAATCACTGTGACCCCATCAGCCAGAGTCGCTGCCATCATCAAGTTCTGCGTAGCACCAACACTTGGAAAATCCATATAGATATGGGCACCATGTAAGCGATCAGCCTTGGCTTCGATATAACCAGCTGTCTGACTAATCTTAGCCCCCATAGCTTCTAGACCTTTCAAATGAAGATCAATAGGGCGACTACCAATCGTACAACCACCTGGCATGGATACCTTGGCATGAGCCACACGGGCAAGGATTGGCCCTAATACAACAATGGAGGCGCGCTTCTTGCTGACATACTTATAAGGGGCTTCCTCAGTGATGTCGCCAGTAGCATCCACCTCAACAAGATGGGCTTCCTCATCAAAGTCAACCTTGGCATTCAAACCACGAACCACCTGATTCATAATAAAGACATCCGACAAGATCGGTACATTCTGTAAGACTGTCTTTCCTTCACTTGCTAGAATAGTCGCTGCCAACAAGGGCAAGACTGCATTCTTTGCTCCTTCGATGCTTACACTTCCTACCAGACGATTATCGCCACCTTGAACCACAATTTTGTCCATACTCGTTTCCTTTACTCTTGATTTTATAATAATCTTCTAAGCGCTTCTTGCCACAACTGATACAGGCTGATAAAGAAAGAACTCAGGATGTAGCCCATGACAATGCTGAAAAAGGCTACTAGTAAACGAACTTTTCCTGTATTCTCAGTTGTCACTTTTAAAACCTTTTCCCATCTAACAAGATCCTTTAAAAGGTAAAAACTCACATAAATAAAGAGCATGTGACTGCTTAGAGTGAATAATAATTGAACCATTTGACTATTATACCATCTTCTCTGTTTGTGCGCTAGTTTGGAAACTTCCCTTAGAAATTAGGGATTGTTTTTCAAGTAATCAATTGCATCCTGTAGGGTTTTAACTGGCACAATTTTCATATCTGTCTTGATTGTTTTAGCTGCTTCTAGGGCTGTTTGGTAGTTGTTTTTCGCGTCCGGGTGTGCTTTTTGTTCTTCTTCGCTAACAGGATTATCAGGGGCAAAGAAAATAGCGGCACCTTCTCTAGCCGAAGCTACAACTTTCTTATCAATACCTCCAATGTCCCCCACATTCCCATCGCGGTCAATGGTTCCTGTACCGGCAACGATACGACCATTACGAAGGCCAGGGTCAGCTATTTGAGTATAGATGGCCAGACTAAACATGAGACCTGCACTTGGACCACCGATACCAGCTGTTGAAAAGCGAATTGGGACATCACTGGTCACTTCTGTACGGTCAATCAAACCGATTCCAATCCCATTTTTGCCATTTTCTAGAGTAATGATTTTTCCTTCTGCAGACTTGGTTTGCCCATCCTCTTCATAGGTGACCTTGACGGAGTCCCCTAGTTTTTGAGAATTGACGTAATCAATCAAATCTTTGGAACTATCAAAGGTCTGATCATTGACTGCTGTAACTGTATCAGAGATGTTGAGAATCCCTTTAAAGGTCGAATTATCCGTTACAGTCAAGACATAAACCCCAAGGTATTTGAGTTCGATATCTTTACCAGCTGTTTTTAACCCTTGATATTTGGCCATATTTTGCGATGTTTGCATGTAAAATTGATTGATTCGCATAAATTCCACATCGGAAGAGCCACCTGTAGTCTCTTGGGCACTACGAATATCTGTAAAAGGCGTCAACCAAGCATAAATCATATGGGCTAAAGTGGCATGTTGGACACCAACCGTAACGAATTGATAGGCCCCAGCCTCCTTATCTTCTGTGTCATTGACTTTAAGGACTTGGCGAATATCTTCCGAACCACCTGGAACTTCTATATAGTAGGGCAAGGGCACTACAAATGCCAAGAAGGTCACAATCAAGGCCGCAATGACATATAAGGGCCATCTAATCTTTTTTTTCATTTCTTATTTCCTCCAAAATACTCTCGGGAACATAACAGGTAATATCCTGACCAAACTTCAAAAGCTCTCTAACACCGGATGAACTGAGATAGAGATGTTCAGGTCGACTATGTAAATAAATGGTCTCTATATCAGGAGACAGCTGATGGTTGTAGTAATCAAAACTGGCTTCATATTGCAAATCCGCTGCATTCCTCAAACCACGCACTAGACAAGTAGCCCCCAGTCTTTTTGCGACATCAACCACCAATTCATCATGAGAAGACACGACTTCAACATTTTCCAAATGTTCCAAAGCCTTTTCTAACCCCCGTTTACGACTTTCGATAGAGAGAAATCCTTGTTTGTGAGGATTAAAAAAAATACCGACATAGAGCTTATCAAAGAGTTTGCTAGCCCGTTCAATCATATCCAGATGCCCATTTGTCATCGGATCAAATGAGCCTGTGAATAAGCCAATCTTATCTGACATAGACTGTCACCTTACTAATTCCATAAATTTTTTCCTTCCAGATGCCAAGGCAGGCAATTTCTTCTGGAAGTTCAACGGCCTTATCCGTCTCACACACGACCATGACATCTTCAGAAAAAAGCGCTCTCTCAGCCATTTTTTCAATATCTGCTACGATTTGTTCCTTGGCATAAGGAGGGTCTAAGAAAACGAGGTCAAATTCCCCAGATACCTGTTCCAATGCCCTTTCCGCATCCATCTTGAGAAGTTGAAATTTTCCAACTTCCTTGGTCATCTGAATATTTTCAGCCACAATAGCCTGAGCCTTACGGTCTCGCTCCACCAAAACAGCACTGGACATGCCACGCGATACTGCCTCGATAGATAAACCACCACTACCTGCATAAAGGTCCAAGACTCGCCCCCCCTCAAAGTAGGGACCAATCATGTTAAAAATGGCTCCCCTAACCTTATCCGAAGTAGGTCTTGTCGTCTTGCCTTCTAGTGTCTTGAGGGGACGTCCCCCATAGATTCCTGATACGATTTTCATACCGTTTATTATACCAAATTATAGGCAAAAAGAGAAAGAAAACCGAACCTTGCGGTTCGATTCTCTACAAAATATTTTCGTAAGTATCGCGGACTTCTTGAGGCCAAACACTTGTTTGCACCTCTCCGATATGTTTCTTGCGAAGTAGGAACATGGCCATCCGAGATTGTCCAATCCCTCCACCGATTGTCAATGGGAATAGGCCATTCAACAAAGCCTTGTGCCATTCCAATTCTAAACGGTCCTCATCACCAGTGATTTCTACCTGACGGCGAAGGGTTTCTTCATCTACACGAATCCCCATAGAAGACAACTCAAAGGCTCCACCTAGAGATTCATTCCAGACAAGAATATCGCCATTCAGACCCTTGTAGCCATTCTCAGACTCACTTGTCCAGTCATCGTAGTCTGGTGCACGTCCATCGTGCGGTTTACCGTCTGGCAACTCCCCACCGATACCAATCAAAAAGACTGCTCCAAATTCTTTACAGATAGCATTTTCACGTTCTTTCGGTGTCAAGTCTGGGTAGCGTTCTACCAACTCTTCTGTATGGATGAAAGTAATCTGTTTTGGCAAGATTGATTCGATGTCATAGCGGGCTTCAACAGCTAGCTCAGTAAGGCGAATAGCCTTGTAAATCTTCTCGACTGTTTCTTTTAGATAAGCGATGTTACGCTTACCATTTGGGATAACCTTCTCCCAGTCCCACTGGTCAACATAAACAGAGTGGGTCGCATCCAACGAGTCTTCGTCTGGACGAAGGGCCTTCATGTGGACGAAAAGACCTTCCCCCTCACCGAAACCAAAACGAGCCAAGGTATGGCGTTTCCATTTAGCAAGTGAGTGCACCACTTCATAAGTAGCATCAGGGATTTGGAGAACCTTGACCGATACGGCGTTCTCCACACCTGATAAGTTGTCCTGCATCCCGTCGCCGACCCTGCTCAAGATAGGACCTTGAACTTCGACAACTTCTAACTTATCTTTCAAATACTGGGTAAAAGTGTTTTTGACAAAGGAAATCTCTTCTTGTTGATGGATAAAACTTTTCTTCATAAACTACTCCTCAAAAAATTAATTAAAAGCATTATACACCTATTTTCAAGAAAAGGAAAGAGCAAATACGAAAAAAATCAGTGTCACTCAAAACACTGATTTCATAGCCCCTTTAGTCATTACGACCGAAGATACGTAAAATACTTAGGAAGAGATTGATAAAATCAAGATAGATACTGAGAGCCATTGACACAACCCAACCTGTCGCTACACGGCCTTGTGATTGTTCATAAGCGAGACGAATTCTTTGGTTGTCCCAAGCAATCAACCCTGAGAAAACCAAAACCATGGCTACGCTAATCATATAATCAAAGAAACCGCTAGCCAAAAAAATATTGACTACCATAGCAATCAGCAAACCGATAAGAGCCGCCATCATCGCTCGACCAAGGCCACTCAAGTCTTTCTTGGTGAAGATACCAACTGCCGCCATGACAAAGAAGAGAAGGGCGCTCGATACAAAGGCAGATAAAACTGTACCCGGAGTATAGAAGGCCACCACAAAACTGAGGGTAAAGCCGTTTAATACTGAGTAAAGTAAAAATACTGGAAGAGCCGCTGGACTATTCTTTGAAGCCATACTACTGGCAACGAAAACCAAGGCCAACTCCGCAAAGGTAGCAATGGTCAACCAGAGACGTCCCTGCATCAAAAAGTAAACCAACTGAGATTGAAAGACCGTCAACATAAGGCCTGATACCAAAGCGGATAGTGCAATCCCCAGACCAACAAAGGCATAAACCTTAGCGTAAAATTGATTGAGACCTGCGCGGTCATGAATAATAGTGTGATTCATATTTTCTCCTTTTCTATGAACATCTTTCCTTGATTATAACAAAGAAAGTTAAAATTAGCTTAAATGGAAAATTAAAATACCGGCTGCAACGGCAACATTCAAACTCTCCGCCTGTCCCTTCATACTAATGTGGACCAACTGGTCTGCACTTTCAGCCATGAGGGGACTAATTCCTTGGCCCTCATTTCCCATGACTAGTACAAAATTTTCTATAGAAGGCAGTTCTCTGTAATCAACAGAATCTTTAGATAGGGTTGTTGCCAGCACTGGGATAGAAGCCTTTTTAGCTTCCTCAAGAAGCCTTTGACTAGACATTCGGTAAATAGGCAGGTGGAAATGACTGCCTTGCATGGAACGTAGGGTCTTGAGACTGTAGATATCTGCCGATTTATCTGAAACAATTACTCCAGTAAAACCTGCTGCATCCGCAGTCCGAATGATCGTTCCCACATTACCAGGATCTTGCACATCTTCCAAAAACAAGAACTTGCCCTGACTAAAATCAACTTGCCCTACTTCTTCTTTTTGAACCACGGCAACAATTCCCTGTGGAGTCTGAGAATCCGCCAAATCTAGCAAAATATCCTCTGACACCCAGATAGTTTGCGGAAAAGCAGCTAACTGATTTCGGTAACTTTCTAGGGCAAAGATTTTCTCAATCGTCACTCCAGCTTGAACAGCTTCTTCAAACAAGTGCCAGCCTTCAATCAAATAAGCAGACTTGCGGTATTTTTTTTGGTGTAATTTCTTGGCATTTTTTACCACAGAATTGGCTTTTGAGGTTATAATAGTCATAGAAATATTATAACACAATCAAAGGGGTTTGGTATGCAAAAGGTTAGAATGATTGCCCAAGGTAGGGTACAGGGAGTCGGCTTTCGTTGGGGTGTTTACAGCTTAGCACTTGAAATTGGTGGCATCACAGGTCGGGTATGGAATAACGACGATGGCACAGTGGAAATATTAGCCCAAGCAGACTCATCTGCTACCATGGCAAAATTTATCCAAGAAATCCGCAAAGGACCCACACCTTTTTCAAAAGTCAGCTACTTAGATGTCAAACTAAGCAACTTTCCTCCCTACCCTGACTTTAAAATCGCAAATTAGGTCTCTAGAACTATTGTATATTTTGTAAAAAAACAGTAGAATAGAAAGGTATAATTTTTAAAGAAGGAATAAAAACAGTGAAATCTATTAAACGTTTTGCACTCTCGGCTATGGGAGTGGCTATGTTGCTAGTCTTGACTGGCTGTGTTAGCGTCGATAAAGCCACAGGAAAGCCAATAGGATTTATTTGGAATACTATCGGAGCGCCTATGGCTGAAGCTATCAAGTACTTCGCTACTGATAAAGGTCTAGGCTTCGGTATCGCTATCATCATCGTAACCATTATCGTGCGCTTGATTATCTTGCCACTTGGTATCTACCAATCATGGAAGGCAACGCTTCACTCTGAAAAGATGAACGCCCTCAAGCACGTCCTTGAGCCACACCAAACACGTCTCAAGGAAGCAACAACTCAAGAAGAAAAACTCGAAGCCCAACAAGCTCTCTTTGCTGCTCAAAAAGAGCACGGCATCAGCATGTTTGGTGGTGTAGGATGTTTCCCTATCCTCCTTCAAATGCCTTTCTTCTCTGCAATTTACTTTGCTGCCCAATATACTGAAGGTGTTGCTCAAGCAAGTTACCTAGGAATTCCTCTAGGCTCTCCAAGTATGATTTTAGCTGCCTGCGCTGGTGTCCTTTACTATCTTCAATCACTCCTTTCACTTCACGGAGTAGAAGATGAAACGCAAAGAGATCAAATCAAGAAAATGGCTTACGTGAGCCCAGTCATGATTGCCGGCTTCTCCCTCATCTCACCAGCTAGTGTCACACTTTATTGGGTTGTCGGTGGTTTCATGATGATTCTCCAACAGTTTATCGTCAACTATATCGTTCGTCCAAAACTTCGCAAAAAAGTCCGTGAAGAACTAGCCAAGAACCCACCAAAAGCAAGTGCTTTCTCTAAACCAAGTGGACGAAAAGACGTTACCCCTGAACAACCAACTGTTATCACAAGCAAGAAAAAACACAAAAATCGCAACGCTGGAAAACAACGTTCGAGATAAAGCTACGTAAATTATCCAATAATTAAAAAACGAATGAATGATAAATAGTTTTCATCAACTAGATATCATCATTCGTTTTTATTATCTACCGTTACATCTTATACTAGTCGAAAAAGTTAAATAGTTTAAAAGCTCACATATAAAAACTATTCAATCATAAATTAACAAGTAAATCACTATGATTTAATACAATTCACAGTTATTAAAACTTCTGCTCCCTCATCTCTATTTCTAAGCTCAACTCGGCCTTTGTGTAGTTTTGCAACTCTACATACAAAACTTAGTCCAATACCATAATGTTGCTCTTTAACCGATCTAGCTTTATCCATACGATAAAAGAGCTTTCCAAAATTAGTTAAAACTTCCTCTGGAAATTCCGAACCATTATTCCATATACCTATTTTCAATTCCTTCCCCTCTTGCTCTACTCTAATTTTAATTTTATGATTCTGTTTATCAGCGTATTCCAAAGCATTTGTTAAAATATTTTGTACTGCACGAATCAGAAGAGATGGATTTATATAATAGTTTTCAGTTCCTTTCACATTCTGTTCAAAAGAAAACTTCATCTTACCTTTTATCAAAAAAGAGACTTCCTTCTCTAATTCATTGATAAAATCTGAAGAGGAATACTCCGTCCAACCTGTCTCATCATCATAATAGGTTTTAGAATAGTGAATCAATTGATTGAAATAATCTAGTAACTGTTGACTAGCTCTTTCTATATCTGCTAAGCATTCTTGAGATTGGTCGTTTTCAGTTATTGCCTGCAAAAATTCCACATTCCCCCTAATAATGGTTAAGGGAGTCTTTAAATCATGAGAAGCTGCTGAAACCTGAAACATCAAATCTTCTTTCTGCTGTTTCTCATTAACTATTAATTGTCGAATTCTATCTTGCATCACAATAATCCGATTTCCCGTCTCACGAAATTCTTTAACCGTTAATCTTTCTGTACATTCCCGCTCTAACCATATACTATTTTCATAAATCAAAGTCATTTCATAACTCAGTTTTTTCAACAATTTTCCAATGTGATAACTTATTAGAACAATCAATAAAACACAAATATATATCCCTGATGACACATTGAAAAAAATTGATAGAATACCACTATTTTTTAGAGGTTTCCCGTCTTCATTTATTTGTATAGATACTGAAGCTAAGGGAATAAGATAGGCCATTAGTAAGCCAAGACTAAACTGCCAAATAATCCTCCAACAGGTTTCTCGAATTAATTGTCTAAAACTTTTGATTCTACCCATTGATATCCTCCACCGTACAAGGTTTTAATTGGATTTAATTGATAAGGTTTCAGCTTTTGACGAATTTGATAAATATACTCTGAAACCGAACGTAAAAGCGCTTCTGAACTTTGTGGATATAGATAATTATAAATTTCCTCAATAGAATATATTTTACTTGGGTTGCTTGCTAAAAGATTCACTATGTCAAATTCCCTCCTTGTCAGAGCAATCTTATCATCGTTTACAAATAGTTCCTTACTATCCGTATATAGTATAAGCTTCCCAATCTTTATTTGATGAACATTTCCTTTAATCCGTTCTTCACGACGTAAGTGCATTTTAACACGTGCTAACAATTCTTGCATACTAAAGGGCTTCATAATATAATCATCAGCACCTGCATTAATTCCAGCTACTAAATCTTCATCCATATCCTTAGCAGTTATAAAACAGATAGGAACAGTTATCTGCTCGCGAATCATCTGACAGATTTCTAAACCACTAACAGGCATCATAATATCTAATAAAATCAAGTCAAAGCCTGTAAAATCACAAAGATCAATCTCTTCTATCTTATTTCGTATGACTACTTCATATTTTTCATATTCTAGTACTTTTTTTATTAGGCGAAGAATAGCAAGATCATCATCTACAACCAAAATTTTATAAGCCATAACTCACCCTCCTGAATATATTATAGCACTAACTGAGAAAAAGACAGGATATCCCCTGTCTTTAGCGTACATTTTTTCCTATAAGTATCAATGTAGCAAATAGAAAAACAATTAATAACCAAACTATTTGTATCCCTAGGCCTTGCCACACTGGATAATAAAGAGACAATGGATAGGTATAAAAACAATTCATACTAGCCAGTAATGGTAAATTTCTAAAAAAAGAACTGAATTGTAATAACATTTGTCCCAACCCCAATAAAAGGGATAAACTTATTCCCAAAATTAAGATAAAAGACTGGGAAATAAATACAAAAATACCACTTAAAAGAGCGAAGGTTAAAATAGAAATACAAGCTGGAAATAGGATTGTTAGAACATGTTTAATATCGCTCAAAAGATTGATATTGTAGTATCCTTGCGCGATTAGTATGCATAATGATATTACAGCAACCAATAATACAATTTCCATACATAATACAATAGCTAGTTTACAGATTATAAATTTCAAACGATTTGGACATGTAAGAAAACTGGTACGAAGGCTAGAACCTGTAAATTCTTGACCTATAAATAGAACCGCTAGACTAACGAAACCTGCCTGTCCTAAATAGAGACTTTGCAGTAGCTGTTCCAAAACAAACTGTAGAGTCAACTGGTCTGGCTTACTATTTAAAAAAACAACCATCGCCGGAACACACAGTAATAGAGCACCTACAATCAACCAGTGCCAAGGATTCATAATAAACTTGAGATACTCACTTTTAAGTTGTTCTTTCAACTTATTCACCTCCTCCGATATCTGACTTGAGTAAGCGGTAAATTGCTAAAGCCAAGAATGAGAAGTTCCAACAAAGTAAAAATAAAATATTTTGTAAACTATTATGTTCTAAAATTTGAGGAGATGTAGCAATCAATCCTTGCCCCAATGCAACTGGAAGAAATTTTGCAACCGATATATAGTTTGCTAAGAATGTTCCTAAATTGTAGACTTGGGGAAGCAAAAATAATAGAGGAACAATGGATGTTTTAAATGTCAAAGCCATAATATAGGCTAGCAGTCCCAACAAAGTCCAAGCTATACTGGCTAAAAATATATAGAACCAAACTGTTCCATTTAGTGAAAAAAGCAATAAGCCATCTTGTCCTAAAACATAATGTGTCATGTTAATCGTAAGGAATATTGACAGAAAGGAAATGAAAAAAGAAAATACAAGCCAAACTAATGTTTTTGAAACTAGGAAAGTACTTCGATTTGTAATAGAGAGGAGGCTTGTACGAATAGCAGAGCATTTATACTCCTCGGCTCCATAAATTGAACCTAGGATAATCATAATAAAAACACCAAATAAAGTGACATCAAAACCTAAAAATTCAATAGGAGGTATGGCTTCTGCTAAATCTGGATTTGTCTCTGGTGTAGCATGAATACCTACTGAAACAATTTGAGAAGCACCAATATTTGCTAAAAACGTTTGAAATACCAGTATCAAGAATAGTACAACATGAGTAGCTCTCTTATAAAGTAATTTCAATATTTCAGAATGAAGAGAGTAAATAAGTGCCATATCACTTCCCTCCCTCTGTTAAACTAAAGAAGACTTCCTCTAGTGAAGAAAGATTTTTCATCACTTCTTGTAAAGTCCCTTTTATAAGAACTTTTCCTTTATTTATGATAACTACATCATCTGTTACTGCTTCCACTTCCGATAATATATGAGATGATAGCAAGACTGTCTTCCCTTCTTGAGCTTGTTTTTTTATAAACTCTCTAAACCACCGAATTCCTCTTGGATCCAACCCATTAGTCGGTTCATCCAATATCAGATATTGAGGATTTCCTAATAGAGCTGTTGCAATTCCCAAGCGTTGTCCTTCGCCTAATGATAATTTCCCAATTTTAGATTTTTTCTTATGGCTAATATCCACCATATCCAAGACTTGTTCAATTCGCTGACTGGATATCCCATTACTAGCAGCAACAATTTTCAAATGTTGATAAACAGTACGATCATCAGGAGCTCCTACACTGTCAAATGAAGCTCCTACAATCTTTAGGGGAAATTTTAATTCCTTATAAGTTTGATCTCCAATTTTGGTAAGACCAGATGTTGCTTTGTCTAATCCTAATAAAATACGTAAGGTTGAACTTTTTCCAGCTCCATTTGGACCCAGGAAAGCAGTCACTCTACCTGCTTTTGCTTCAAAAGAAATATCTTTTAAAATTTGAGTTTGCCCATACGACTTACATAAATTTTTAATGGTAATACTTTGTTCCATAGATGTTCTCCTATTCTATTTAATATTTCTAAAGGTAACTATATCTTACACATTCTTTTTCGGATTTTTTTCAGGATTTAGAGAGTAAAAAAGATTTAAAATTTTGTTTCATTTAATTATCTAGATTTGTGTAAACTTAAAAGCCCGATGTTTCCATCAGGCTTCTTTTTTATCCATGTACACGTTTCATATAGTCTTGGTAACTTTCGGTATCCATGAGTTTTTTAGCGTTCTTGACGCGGTCTGCTGTTGGAGGTTTGACCCCTTCGAGTGAATATGGAATTCCCAATTCACGCCATTTGAACTCACCCATGGTGTGATAAGGCAAAATTTCAAACTTATCAACATTTTTGAGGGTCTTGACGAACTTACCAAGTTCAATCAAATCATCATCTCTGTCTGTCAATCCTGGAACTAGCACGTGGCGAATCCAGACAGGTTTTCCAATATCTGATAGATACTGGGCACAAGCCAAGATATTTTTATTGGTTTGGCTAGTGACAATCTTGTGCTGTTCTTCGTTGATTTCCTTGATATCCAAGAGAACCAAGTCAGTGACGGCCATGAGCTTGTCAAACTTTTCAAGGTAACGTGGTTTATTACGGAATGGAAGGGCACAGGTATCCAAAGTACAGTGGATTCCTTGTTCTTTAGCCTTGGTAAAGAGGGCAATCAAGAAATCAATCTGCAAGAGGGCTTCTCCTCCACTGACTGTAATACCACCCTTATTCCCCCAGAAACCGCGGTAGCGCAAGGCCTCTGTCAAGACATCATCTACCGTCCGTTCACGTGACTTATTGGACTCCATCGCCCAAGTATCTGGGTTGTGGCAATACTGGCAACGCATGTGACAGCCCTGCAAAAAGACAATAAAGCGAATACCAGGTCCGTCTACCGAACCAAAGCTCTCCGTTGAATGCACCATTCCTGTCACTTGTCCATAATCAATTGTTTCTTCAGACATATCGTTACCTTCCTTGAAAACGTTTTATAGTTTTATTATATCACGACTTGAAGGAAAAACAAGATTTTTGCCTATTTTTTAGAAAGCAATCTGTTTTTCAATTTCATTTTCAATTACTTATCATTTTATTCTTCAAAATCAAAGCCATACAAGGTTGCAAAATAGTCCTCAGGGCGCTCTGCACGGCGGATTTGACGGGCTTTACCTTCTTCGGTATAGAGGATTTCCGCAGAACGAAGTTTGGCATTGTACTGGTAGCCCATTGAAAAACCGTGAGCACCTGTATCATGAATTATCAGCAAATCACCGATTTCTGTATGAGGCAGTTCGCGATTCACTGCAAATTTATCATTGTTTTCACAGAGTGAACCAACCACATCTACTACTTCAGCTGGTCCATCTGGATGGGTCACGTTAGTAATATGATGGTAGGCTCCGTACATAGCTGGACGCATGAGGTTGACTGCTGATGCATCCACACCTAGATAGGTACGGTAGGTTTCCTTCTTATGAGTGACTCTTGTGACCAAAGCACCGTGAGGGGCTAGCATAAAACGACCCAATTCGGTGAAAATCTTAACCTGACCAAGACCTGCTGGCGTAAGGACCTCTTCATACACCTTACGAACTCCCTCACCAATCAAGGCGATATCGTTCGGCTCCTGGTCTGGACGATAGTTGACACCAATACCGCCAGAAAGATTGATAAAGTCTAGCGAAATGCCCAACTTTTCCTTGATTTCAACAGCCAATTCAAAAAGCTGACGAGCCAACTCTGGATAATAGAGATGGGTCACGGTATTGGACGCTAGGAAGGAGTGAATCCCAAAAGTATTGGCTCCTTTTTCCTTCAAGATGGCAAAAGCTTCAAAGAGCTGGTCCTTGGTCATGCCAAACTTGGCTTCTCCAGGATTGTCCATAATGTCTGTCCCTAGTTCAAAAACGCCTCCAGGATTGTAACGACAAGAGATAATTTCTGGAATACCTGCTGCTCTCTCTAGATGTTCAATATCTTCAAAGGCATCCAAGTTAATGGTCGCACCCAATTCACGCGCATAGGCATATTCCTTATCTGGCGTGTTGTTTGAAGAGAACATAATCTCAGAACCAGGGAAATCCAGTTTATGACTCATCAAAAGCTCCACATAACTAGAGCAGTCCACACCGCAACCTTCCTCTTGGAGAATTTTCAAAATAGCTGGTGTTGGAGTAGCCTTAACTGCAAAATATTCCTTAAAACCCTTGTTCCACGAAAAGGCTTGGTTGACGGCTCTTGCCTTCTCACGAATTCCCTTCTCATCATACAAGTGAAAGGGAGTCAGGAACTCGGCAACAATCGCTTCTAAGTCTTCTTTATTGATAAATGGTGTTTTCATAAGCTTCCTTCTATTCTATTTGCAAAGAAAGGCTGGGACAATCGTTCCAACCTTTAGTTCTATCTCTTATTTATCTTCGTCAAAGATATTGCCAACCTCAACATCGATGGCTTGGTTCTTGACATCAATATTGGTTACCTTCAAGAGTGACTTGTAGTCAAACTGCTTTTCACGTTCTTCTTGGGCATTATCCGCAAAGACTGCTACACCTGCCAATTCTGAATCAAACTCACGCAAGAGACTGATCATCCCATTGACAGTTCCACCACCTTTCAAGAAGTCATCCACAATCAAGACACGGCTACCAGCCTTGAGACTACGTTTTGAAAGGAACATTTTTTCAATGCGGTCACCACTTGAACCGGATACATAGTTGACGCTGACAGTTGAACCTTCGGTAATTTTCAGGTCACGGCGCACAATAACAAAAGGAACATTGAGGACATTGGCAACTGCATTTGCGAGAGGAACACCCTTAGTCGCTACTGTCATAACCGCGTCAATTTTTTGGTCCATAAAGCTCTTGGCAATAATGCGACCAATATTTTTCAAGATAGCTGGTGTACTAAGCAAATCAGACAGGTAGATATAACCACCTGGCAAGATACGGTCACTTTCTGACAACTTGGCACACAAGTCTTCAACCATTTCCTTAGCATCCTGACTCGAAATAGACGGTGTAAAAATGACACCTCCGCCAGCACCAGTTACTGTTTGGATATGACCGATTTCGATCTCCTCAAAGGCTCGTTTGATAATCACGATATCTTCTGAGATGGATGATTTAGCAGATTCATACTTTTCAGCAAAAGTATTGAGACTAGTTAGTTTATAAGGATTATTAATCAAATAGTTGGAAATGACAACCATCCGATCACTTCTTCTTAATTTCATTTCTATTTCCTATTCCATTTTTATTCAAAAAATCAAAAAGCAAACTAGAAAGCTGGTCGCTGACGATTCAAAACACTGTTTTGAGGTTGTCGATAGAACTGACAAAGTCTGTAATATAACTACATATATACATACGACAAGGCGATGTTACCCTAGTTTGAAGAGATTTTAGAAGAGTATTAATTTTTATCTTTTACTTATTATACCATATTCACATAAAAAAACGAACATTCTTGTCCTAAAAAATGCTTATTTTTCTTAAATTATTAATCTAAATCTGGTTTATAGAAGGAACGATTGTCCATAGCGAAGATTTTATTGGTCATCTCTCCCTTATCCACCAAAGCCAGAGCTGTTGACATCATCATCATGCTTGCATCCAGATTATCAATCATATGGATAATCTCTGCTTCCATAATGCGTGGACGGACTGGGCTTCCATACTCAAGCAAGCCGTGGTGACTGAGGATGACGTGGCGGAGCAAAACGACTTCTTCCTTGGTATCATCGATACCGAGTTCCATCACTGTCTTGGTAATTTCACTATCAATCAGAGCGATATGTCCAAGAAGATTGCCTCGCACTGTATACTCAGTCTGATCTGGTCCCGTCAACTCAATGACCTTAGCCAAGTCATGTAGCATAATTCCTGCATAGAGCAGGCTCTTATTAAGTTGAGGATAAATCTCGCTAATGGCATCGGCCAAGCGCACCATGGTTGCCGTATGATAGGCCAAGCCCGTTTCAAAGGCATGGTGGTTGGTCTTAGCTGCTGGATAAGAGTAAAATTCCTTATCATACTTGGTGTAAAGTTTTCTGACAATCCGTTGCCAAACAGGATTTTCAATTTTGAAAATCATTTGCGACATATAGTCACGGATTTCCTTGACATCAACTGGCGACTTGACCTTGAAATCAGCTGGATCATTGGGTTCGCCAGGTTGAGGCAGGCGAAGGGTAATTTGATTGACTTGAGGGGTGTTGTTATAAACTTCTCGGCGCCCTTTCATGTGAACAACCTTACCTGCTGTAAAGGCCTCAACATTATGAGGTTGGGCATCCCAGAGTTTCCCTTCAATCTCGCCACTATCATCTTGGAAGGTAAAGGCTAGGTAATTTTTCCCAGCGCGAGTTTGTCTCAGGTCAGCTGACTTGATTAGGTAAAAGCCTTCAAATAGCTCATCTTTTTTCATGTGACTAATCTTCATATTCTTCCTCATCTTCTTGGAAATGGAGTAGATCAAGCGCAGGCTCACCTTCTGACAACTCAATGTGACGGAGCGTCCGCTCGATAGCTGTAGTGCGACGGTTTAATAGTTCATCAATATTGCCAGAGGCATGTTGGAGATGCTTTTGTGCCTTGACCAGAATGCCACCAAACTTGCCAAACTCGGTCTTAACACTGGCAAGAGTCTTGCTGATATGGTCGGCACTCTTTTGGATATTGAGAGTCTTGAAGCCAACTGATAGAGAGTTAAGCAGGGCTGATAGGGTACTTGGACCTGCGACAATAATCTGCTCCTCCCGTCTCAAGTCATCAAAGAAGACCGGATTGCGAACGACTTCTGAGTAGAGACCTTCTGTTGGCACAAACAAAATTCCAAAATTGGTCGTCCGAGGTGGTGCTATGTACTTGCTCTTGATATCCTTGGCAAAGCGTTTGACGCTGGCTAGGAGCGACTTACGACAGCGTTCGATCTCGTCCTTGTCACCTGTTTCATAGGCTTCTTCTAGACGGTAATAATCTGCCAGTGGAAACTTAGAGTCAATTGGTAGGTAGACGTATTCCTGGTCGCCTTGTCCGGGCAACTTGATGGCATACTCCACTCGTTCACTAGAGTTTTCAACCGTTGCATATTCTCGTTCGTACTGGGCAGGTGTCATAATATCTTCGATGATTTGCCCCAGTTGCAATTCTCCCAGAATACCTCGCGTTTTGGTTCCAGAGAGAACCTTGTTAAGAGCTCCGACATCGCGGGCAACTGTCTGCATTTCTCCAAGGCCACGATTGACAGACTCCAATTGTTTGGAAACTGTCTCAAAGGAAGCCTGCAAGCGCGTCTGCAAGGTCTTTTCTAGTTTTTCCTCGACTGTTTGGCGCATTTGCTCCAAACGTTGCTCATTGGATTCCTGCAAGGCTTGAAGACGTTGGTCAGTCTTATCCCTAGTTTGCAAGAGATTATCTGTCATTTCTTGACGAACCTGAGTCAGACCTTGGTGCAATTCCATTCGCACTTCTTGCAAACGGTCGCTGACAGCCACTTCCAAATCTTTTTGATCTAACTGGCTGGCTTGTCTTGCTTGTTCAAAGCGGTAATCCAACTGGTCTGACAAGTGATCTGCCTGATCCTCCAAGCTCTTGGTCAGATGTTTTTCCTGCTTAGTCTGCCTTTGCCAAATGAGAAAGATACCAGCTAGGTTGGCAATCAATAATAGAACAAGTAAACTTTCCATTCTACCTCCTGTCCTTGCTATGCAACACGACCACATAGCCATCTGGGCAAGTCACCGACACTTCCCTATCTATATATTCGTTAGAAGCGTACACTTTTTTAAAGAAAAAATTCTCCTCTGTCAACTCATACTTGGCTCCGAGAATGGTCAGCTGGCTATCCCGAACTGGCATAAAGGCTAGATAGTCGTAGTCTGAACGGGGTTCAAGCTGACTTGTCCCTTCTGGACAATAGGCAATCAAATTTTGCCCATCCTCAATTTCTATTTGATGCATATAGGGTGCCAACTTAGGATTGCTAGGCAGAAAGACATTGGCCAACATATGGTCAATACGGCCACCCAAAGCACCGAAAATAGTGACCTGAGCCTGAGGATTTTTCTCAAAGATAGTCAAGAGAGCCAATTCCAGATCTGTATCATCCTTTTCTGGTCGGGCTTGGACAAAATGCTGGGCACTTTTTTGAATCACCTGTCGCTCTTCTGCAGTGACAGAATCAAAATCTCCAACCGCTAGAGCAAGAGGTAGGTTTTCCTCCAAGACCCAGAGCGAGCCTCGATCCACACCGACAAAACTATCAAAGTCTGTCCGATAATGACCGCGGTCTCCTCCTGCAAAAACGGCAACCCTAGTCCAGTTGTTTTCTGAGAGTTTGTACTCGCTCATTGACATCTCCCTTAAAGACATAGGAACCTGCTACAAAAACGGTCGCACCAGCTTCTTTGGCTAGAGCAATAGTTTGGTCATCAATCCCGCCATCCACTTCGATTTCAAAGTTCAAACCTTTTTCATCACGAAGGGCAACCAACTCACGGACCTTATCCATTGTCTCTGGTAGAAAGGCTTGCCCACCAAAGCCTGGGTTAACTGTCATGACTAAAACTTGGTCAACTAGATGAAGGACGTGCTTGATGGCTTCAACTGGTGTGCCAGGATTGATAACGACTGAAGGCTTGACACCGAGTGAACGAATTTTTTGGAGGGCACCATGAATATGAGGCGTTGCTTCCACATGGATACTGATAATATCTGCACCTGCACGCGCAAAGTCTTCTAAATGATGCTCAGGATTAGAGACCATCAAGTGGCAGTCAAAGACCATCTTGCTATGAGGACGAAGAGCTTCGACCACACCTGCACCAAAACTGATTTGCGGTACAAAATGACCATCCATGATATCGATATGGGCATATTCTGCCCCAGTTGCTTCTAGGAGTTTGATTTCACGTTCAAAGTTGGCATAATCTGCTGCCAGAATTGACGGAGCAATCTTGTATTGAGACATAGGTTTCTCCTTATTTTGGAATTTTTTTGCTGACTTTTTTATAAGTTTCTCTGCGATTTTCAATCTCACTGAGGAATTGCAGGTAGTTGTCAAAACGGAAGGTGGCAATAATTCCTTCTTCTACTGCTGGCTTGACAGCACAGGACGGTTCATGGGTATGGGTACAAGTACGGAATTTACAATCTCGGCTAACACTAGCAATCTCTGGAAAGGCCTGATTGAGGTCTTCAGCCGTTGATACTTCATAATCCAGTGATGAAAAACCTGGTGTGTCCGCGATTTTACCCCCATTGAGGTTGTAAAAACTAACAGCTCGAGTGGTATGACGACCGCGACCCAGACTGTCTGAGATTTCTCCTGTTTCAAGATTGAGATCAGGTGCGATTTTATTGAGAAGGGTTGACTTCCCAACACCTGTCTGCCCCATAAAGACCGTAACCTTACCTGTTAACAAGGGCAAAAGTTCCTCCTTACTGGTCACAAAGTCATAGCCGATATCATCATAAGTCTGTTGGTAAAAATCCAGTTCTCCTCTATCTTCCAGCAAATCCATTTTAGAAATATAAATGATAGGATGGATGCCCTTATGCTCCAAAAGAACCAAGAAGCGATCCAGCAAATTGCTGTTAAAATCAGGTTCCTTGACGGACATGATCACCACAGCTTGGTCAATATTGACAATAGGTGGACGGACCAGACTGTTTTTCCGTTCATGAATCTTGAGGATATAGCCTTCTGAATTTTCCTCGGCAGAAAAGTCGACTAAATCCCCAACGTAAGGGGTATGACCTTTTTTACGGAAATTTCCACGCGCGCGTGTTTGATAGACCAGGCCATCACTCTCTACATAGTAGAACCCAGCCAAGGCTTTAATGATTTGTCCCTGCATCTTAGAGTCCTTGCCCTTTAAGCGCATCTGCTAGGCTGGCAAATTCTGCCAAGCTGAGAGCTTCCCCACGTACACTTGGTGACAAGCCTGCTTGGTCCAAAGCCTTGGTCAACTTGTCCTTGACCTCTTCAGTCTTGCCGAAGTAACCTGTCAAATTGTTCCACAAAGTCTTGCGGCGATGGGTGAAACTTGCCTTGGAAACCTTAAAGAAGAAGTTCTCATCTTCTACTACTACGGCTGGTTCTGGACGACGCACCATTTTCAAAATAGCAGAGTCCACGTTTGGTGCTGGCACAAAGACCGTACGAGGTACGATGAAGGCAACCTTGGCTGTCATGTAGTACTGAACCGCAATCGACAAGCTACCGTAAGCCTTGGTATTAGGCTGGGCTGAGATACGATCCGCCACTTCTTTTTGCATCATGACCACAAACTCACTAAAAGGAATGCCACTCTCAATTAAGTGCATGAGAATAGGCGTTGTGATGTAATAAGGCAAGTTAGCTACTACCTTGATTGGCAGGTCAGGATTTTTGAAATTCTGGATATGTTGCGCCAAATCGACCTTAAGAATGTCCTCGTTGACTACTGTCACATTATCAAAATCACGAAGAGTATCTGCCAGAATCGGTACTAAACGGTGGTCGATCTCAAAAGCCATGACCTCTGCTGCACGCTCAGCCAGAAACTCCGTCAAGGCACCAATACCTGGGCCAATTTCGATGACATTAACCTGGTCATCAATCTCAGCCGTATCCACGATTTTTTGAAGAATATTGGTATCCGTCAAGAAATTTTGCCCGAAGGACTTTTTAAAGGTAAAACCGTGACGCTCCAGCACTGCCTTGGTCACGCTATAATCTGCAATTCTCATCTATTCTCTTTTCTATTATCTGTTACTACTATTGTAACACATTCCCCTTGTATTTTGGGGTCTGCTTAGCTGTTCTCATAAGATTTCATAGCTTCTTCCACTTCTGCCAAGGTAACCCCAAACAACTCTAGGCGTTTGAGTAGTTGCTTGCCGTTAGAATAGCCGATTCGGAGAGCCTCTCCTAGATATTCTCTGCGCTTACGGCTGTCTGCCCCTGCTAGAAAACCAAGGCGAATCAAGTCGCTACGACTGATGTCAAACTGACTCTCATGTTCAAATTGTTCTGTTACCTGAGTTAGAGCTATTTTCAAATCTTCATAGCCAGCATGTTCGATTCCCAGAGAACGCCCCTTGGTTTTGGACTTAGGAACAGCTTCATCTCGTTTGAGGAAGGCATGCTGAACTGTTGGAATGGCCGTCATAATCATACGACGAATCCGCTCCCCATTAAAATCTGGGTCTGTAAAGACAATGACTCCATGACGTTGGTGCAGGCGTTGAATCCGCTCTAGATCCTGGTCATTGATAGCAGAACCTCGTGTCTCATAGGTCTCTACATCGAAGTAACGTTTGAGATTGGCCGTATCATCGCGCCCTTCGACCACGATAACTTGGGAAATTTTTTCTTTCATTACTTGCTGTCCAATCCAAAAATTCGTTCTGCATTTGCAGTTGTTACCGCCGCTAGCTCTTCTGCCGTCATGCCACGCAAGTCTGCGATAAAGTCCACTACATAGCGAGTATAGGCTGTTTTATTTTCGCGACCACGCTTGGGTACAGGAGCCAAGTAGGGAGCATCCGTCTCCACCAAAATCTTGTCCAAAGGTAACTCTTTAGCTGCTTCTTGGATGTCAGTTGCCTTCTTAAAAGTCACCACTCCTGAGAAGGAGATAGTCATACCAAGCGCGACAAACTTCTCTGCCCACTCAAGCGTCCCTGAAAATGAATGCATAATCCCACCACGAGGACCAACGCCCTCACTTTTGATAATCTCATAGGTATCTTCCAGCGCATCACGGGTGTGGACAACAAAAGGCAAATCCAAGTCCTTAGATAACTGAATCTGACGGCGAAAAACCTGCTCCTGCACCTCTTTCGGCGCTGTCATCCAATGATAATCCAAACCAATCTCACCCAAGGCAACCACCTTTGGATGCTTGAGCTTGTCAAGCAAGTAGGTTTCAATCTCCTCTGTGTAAGTTCCAGCTTCTGTCGGATGCCAACCGATAGTCGCATAGAGCTGGTCATACTCATCTACCAACTCCAAGGCACGCTCAATCGTCGGCTTATCAAAACCAACAATATTCATCTGTGTCACACCCATCTCAGCAGCCAAGGCAATTTCTTCTGCCTCACGACCCGCAAATTCTTCTACATTCAAATGTGTATGTGTATCAAAAATCATCTCTTCTAACCTCGTTTTCTATCTTCTATTATACCAAAAAACTGCCCTCTCTCCTCATCCGTACAAAATATTCTAAAATCCATCGTCGTCTCTTGACGCTATTTTCCCAAAGCAGTATAATAGCACTTATTGAAATTTTCAGAAAAGGAAAATACCATGTTTACAAAATTAAAACAGACCTTTATAGGTCGTCCTCTTAAGTCCTTAACAGAAGGCGAGGGAGGTCTGCTGGGAAAAATGCAGGCCTTAGCCATGTTATCAAGCGACGCTCTATCTTCCATTGCCTATGGGCCTGAGCAAGTAGTCCTCGTCTTGGCTAGTCTCTCTCCTCTTGCTATATGGTGGAGCCTTCCTATCGGCCTTTTTGTTCTCCTACTTCTGGCCAGCCTGACCGTTTCCTACCGTCAAATCATCCATGCCTATCCTCAAGGAGGAGGGGCCTATATGGTTACTCGAGAAAATCTATCTCCCGAGCTAGGCTTAATTGCTGGAGGTAGTCTGCTGGTTGACTACATGCTGACTGTGGCGGTATCGGTATCATCTGGAGCTGATGCTATCACAGCAGCCCTCCCTGTCCTCCACCCTTACAACCTTCACATCTCCATTTTTCTGGTTTGCTTGCTTATGCTCCTGAATTTACGGGGCTTAAAAGAATCTGCCAGTTCACTGATGATTCCTGTCTATCTCTTTATCATCAGTACTGTCTTTCTCTTGCTCTACGGAATCTTTCAACTAATGACAGGGTCTCTCAGCTATCAGGCAACTTCACCTATCGGGCATGCTGTTCCGAGCCTGTCTATCGTTCTCATTCTAAGAGCTTTTACCAGCGGATCTGCCTCTCTGACAGGGGTTGAAGCTATTTCAAATGCCGTTCCCTTTTTCAAGGCTCCAAAAGAAAAGAATGCTGCTCAGACCTTGACCATTATGTCACTGATTCTAGGATTTCTTTTTGCTGGTATTACCTTCCTAAACTACTGGATGGGGATTATGCCTCAACACGGAGAAACTATTCTTTCACAGATGGCTCAAGGCATCCTTGGTAATTCCTTCTTAGGCCACCTTGGCTATTATACCTTCCAATTCTCCACAGCCTTGATTTTGGCCGTAGCTGCCAATACTGGCTTTTCAGCCTTCCCTATGCTGGCTTACAATATGGCTAAAAACAAGTACATGCCCCATCTCTTTATGGAAAAAGGAGACCGACTAGGCTACTCCAATGGAATTTTAACTCTGGCTTTTGGGGCTATGATTCTTCTTCTCATTTTTAATGGCAATACCGAACGCTTGATTCCTCTTTATACTATCGGTGTCTTCGTGCCCTTTGCCCTATCTCAGACTGGGATGATTCGCCATTGGAAAAAAGAAAAAGGGGCAAATTTCTTAAAACCTGCTCTTGCCAATATCCTTGGGGCTATCATTTGCTACGCTATCGTGCTAATCCTGCTCTTTTTTCGTCTCAGTGATATCTGGCCTTTCTTCCCGATTATTCTCGTACTCACTCTACTCTTCTTGGCGATTCACAGTCATTACCAAAAAGTAGCTCAACAACTGCGACTCTATGAAGGCATCGAAAAACGTACCTACGATGGCAATCTTGTCCTCGTCCTAGTAGGAAATGTTACCCGAGTTAGCGTCGGAGCCATTAACTACGCTCAAAGTATCGGTGACGAAGTCTTAGCCATGCATATTTCTACCAAGGAAACAGCAGAAAAAGATCAAGAAATTCTCCAAGAATTTGCCGATTACTTCCCAACCATTACTCTGAAAAATATCAAGACCAGCTACCGCGACATCATCACCCCTACTGTCAAGTATGTCAAACGAATCTCTGAGGATGCCCAGAAAAAGAACTATACAGTCACTGTTCTGGTACCCCAGTTTATTCCTAATAAACCTTGGCAAAATATTCTACACAATCAAATGAGCCTCAAACTCAAATACGCCCTTCGTTGGCACCAAGACGTCGTTGTCGCTAGCTACTCCTATCACCTAAAAGAATAAAGAAAAGGCCCTACCAGAACCAAGAAGCGTCTGGTAAGGCCTTTTTCTGAAACCAGTCATTATGCTTATACTCAATGAAAATCAAAGAGCAAACTAGGAAGCTAGCCGCAGGCTGCT
>NZ_AEDU01000016.1 GCF_000148525.1 Streptococcus mitis SK564 | reverse complement strand
CGTATGGTCAGCAAGGTTGTTCCCCAAAAGGAAGAAGACCTGCTTCATCTGATGAATCAGCCTATCTACCAAGTTTTGATGCTGATGACACCGGAAGAATCTGAGAAGGCTGCAGCTGATTTTGAAGACTTGAAATTGACACGTAGCAATCCTTTTGCAGCGGATGTCATCAATCAAGGAAACTCTAAATTGGAAGGTATTCGACGAGTTGGGAAAGAATATGGTTTTGACCTCAACCAAGTGATGGCCTTTGGTGATTCGGATAACGACCTTGAAATGCTGGCTGGTGTCGGTATGTCGGTCGCTATGGGAAATGGTAGTAGCAGTGTCAAGGAAGTTGCCAAGCACATTACCACCAGCAATCAGCAAGACGGAATCCATAAGGCCCTAGAACATTTTGGTGTTTTAGCTTCAGAAAAAGTCTTTGTCAGCCGTGACTATCATTTCAATAAGGTCAAGACCTTCCACCACATGATGGATGAACGAACCCAAGAAGAACCTCGAGCTTGGGATTTAGAAGGTGCAACCCATAGGGCTGGCTTTAAAATAGAAGAATTGGTGGAGTTTGTTCGAGCTGCCAGCCCTTCTGAAGAGGACTTTGGTCAAGCTCTATCGCAACTTCATCAGGCCCTTGATAAGGCAGCAGATAAGGTAGCACAGAAGACGCCTGCTCAGCAAGATTTGGTAGGGCAAGTGGATGCCTTGATTGACACACTTTACTTTACCTACGGTAGTTTTGTCTTGATGGGAGTGGACCCAGAACGTATTTTTGACATTGTCCATCAGGCTAATATGGGGAAAATTTTCCCTGACGGCAAGGCTCATTTTGATCCAGTGACTCACAAAATCTTAAAACCAGATGATTGGGAAGAAAAATATGCTCCAGAACCTGCTATTAAAAAGGAACTGAAGCGCCAGCTCAAGGCTTACGAACGCCATAAAGAGAGAAATAATACTCAATGAAAATCAAAGAGCAAACTAGGAAACTAGCCGCAGGCTGCTCAAAACACTGTTTTGAGGTTGTAGATGGACGTTGACGTGGTTTGAAGAGTATAAATAGTAAACAAAAAGGAGCGTTGAGCTCCTTTTCTTCGTGATTATAAGGTTTTTTCTTGTTCTCTCACAACCAGCAAATCGACCTTAGCATGGCGGAGGATGTATTCAGATGAAGATCCGACCAAGAGGCGTTCAAAGGCGTTGAGACCAGTTGCGCCAACGAGGATGAGATCAACTTCTTCTGCATCTGGAATAGTACGTGCCAGTAGGGTCTTTGGATTTCCCATTTCAATGACGATATGAACATCTGCCACCCCAGCATCTTTAGCACGTTTTTCGTACTCTTTCATCAGACTTTCAGCGTCGACTTGGAGTTCTTCGTAAACTTCAGCATCAAAGGTGGATACGCTTTGGAGTGCGCGTGTGTCAATGACATGTGCGATGGTGAGTTTAGCGTCGTTTCGTAGAGCAGAATGAACTCCCTTGACAAAAGCCAAGTCCGCTTCCTTAGAACCATCGATTGCGACCATAATATTTTGGTAACGTTGTGCCATAATGAAACCTCCTGAAATTTTCTTACTATAATTGTAAACCTTTTCACTATAGAAGTAAAGCAAAAAAAGTATTTTTCAAAAGAATGTTAGTGCTTAAAATCTATATAAATATATGATAAAATAAAAGAAAGGATAGCAGGAAAGAAGTGAAGGGAGGGAGAATGATGAAAAATTCTTTTCAAAAATCAAATTTCCTTTATTATGGAATCATCCTAGTTTCAGTCTTGCTAGAAGTTATCATGGTCTGGCAATTAGAGAGTCTGGTACCGTTTCTTTATCCAGGTTTTATCGGATTTTTAGTCTTTCATGTACTCTACCATCTAATCTTACTCCTAGTTGCAAAACGAAGTGGGCGTTGGGATTACTTGATGATATGGGGACTTTTCCTCATGTTCAATCTTCTTTATGACTCCTTTTTAGGCTTGCTTTTTCTAGGTTTATCTTTTGGTATGTGATGTGTTTTTCGCAAAACACCTGCTATCTCACTTGTCTGGACCTCGCTTTTAGCGAGGTTTTTCTTCTATAGGATTTTAGTAACACATTTCAGTAAACTTGTCGCATTTTCTTTCTAGTGGTATAATGTTACTATCCTGATGAATTGAGGAAACAAGATGAAAGAATATAACAAGTCTAGTAAGTTAGAGCATGTTGCTTATGATATCCGTGGTCCTGTTTTGGAAGAAGCCATGCGGATGCGAGCTAATGGAGAAAAGATTTTACGTCTGAATACAGGAAATCCAGCAGAATTTGGTTTTACAGCACCAGACGAAGTCATTCATGACTTGATTATGAATGCGCGTGATAGTGAAGGTTACTCTGACTCCAAAGGGATTTTCTCAGCCCGTAAGGCCATCATGCAGTATTGCCAATTGAAGAAATTCCCAAATGTAGATATTGATGACATCTACCTTGGAAATGGTGTCAGTGAGCTGATTGTCATGTCCATGCAGGGGCTTTTGGACAACGGGGATGAGGTCTTGGTGCCAATGCCAGACTATCCTCTCTGGACAGCAGCTGTCAGCCTAGCTGGGGGAAATGCCGTTCACTATGTCTGTGATGAAGCAGCAGAATGGTACCCAGATATTGACGATATCAAGTCAAAAATCACTTCCAATACCAAGGCAATCGTCCTTATCAATCCAAACAACCCAACTGGAGCCCTTTATCCTAAGGAACTCTTGTTGGAGATTATTGAGATTGCCCGTCAAAACGATTTGATTATCTTTGCGGATGAAATCTATGACCGCATGGTAATGGATGGACATGTGCATACGCCTGTGGCGAGCTTGGCACCAGATGTCTTCTGTGTCAGCATGAATGGTCTGTCAAAATCCCATCGTATCGCTGGTTTCCGTGTGGGTTGGATGGTCTTGTCTGGACCTAAGACTCATGTCAAGGGCTATATCGAAGGGCTCAATATGCTATCCAATATGCGCCTTTGCTCTAACGTTTTGGCCCAACAGGTCGTACAAACATCCTTGGGTGGCCACCAATCAGTCGATGAACTGCTTCTTCCTGGTGGACGAATTTACGAGCAAAGAAACTTCATCTACAATGCCATTCAAGATATCCCAGGTTTGTCTGCGGTTAAACCCAAGGCTGGACTCTATATCTTCCCTAAAATCGACCGCAATATGTACCGTATCGATGATGATGAACAGTTTGTCCTTGATTTCTTGAAGCAGGAAAAGGTTCTCTTGGTTCATGGTCGAGGCTTTAACTGGCAGGAACCAGACCACTTCCGTATTGTTTACCTTCCTCGTGTCGATGAACTAGCCCAAATCCAAGAAAAGATGACTCGTTTCTTGAAACAGTATCGCAGATAGGGCTTACATTAGAAAAAGCGCTAAAAAGCTGGAAACATTTGCCTAGAGCTATTGACAAAAGTGAAAGAATCAGATAGAATAGTAAAGTATGTTTAGTAACTGATCACTTTATAGCCGGCTAAACGAATACAAAATCTATGAGGAGGTATTCATCGTGAAACGTACTTATCAACCAAGTAAACTTCGTCGTGCGCGCAAACACGGATTCCGTAACCGTATGTCAACTAAAAACGGTCGTCGCGTATTGGCAGCTCGTCGTCGTAAAGGACGCAAAGTTTTGGCTGCATAATCCAAACGAACTATATCAAAAATCAGTAGGAACTCGAGTCTACTGATTTTTATTTTTATAAAAAAGTACAAAAGGCTTTATATTTTTGCTCAAATAGTGTATAATATTTCACATACTGTAAAAAATGGAGAATAATCATGAAGAAATCAAAAGTTATGCTTTTTGGAGCTATGGCTTTGACAGCAGGTCTAGCTCTAGCGGCATGTGGGTCTTCCCAATCAAGTAATACAGACAAGACTTACTCTTATATCTTTGTTAATAACCCAGATACCTTGGATTATATTACTTCTACCCGAGACTCTACATCTAGTATCACAACCAACTTGATTGATGGTTTGTTGGAAAATGACCAGTATGGCAATCTCATTCCATCTATGGCTGAGTCATGGACAGTATCAAAAGATGGTTTGACCTACACTTATAAAATTCGTCAGGGAGCTAAATGGTACACTTCTGAAGGAGAAGAGTATGCGGATGTAACAGCTCATGACTTTGTGACTGGTCTTAAGTATGCGGCTGATAAAAAGGCTGAAAACTTGTACTTGGTACAAGACTCTATCAAGGGTCTAGCAGACTATGTTGAAGGGAAATCATCTGATTTTGGAACTGTTGGTGTAAAGGCAGTGGATGATTACACTCTCCAATATACCCTCAACCAACCTGAAACTTATTGGAACTCTAAAACAACAGCAAGTATTCTTAGTCCTGTAAATGAAGCCTTCTTGAAGTCTAAGGGAGATGACTTTGGAAGTGTGACACCATCAAGTATCTTGTCAAATGGTCCTTACTTGTTTAAGTCCTTCACATCCAAATCTTTGATTGAGTTTGACAAAAATCCTAATTACTGGGATAAGGACAATGTTAAAATCGAGAAAGTGAAGCTCTCTTTCTTTGACGGTTCTGACCAAGACAGCATTGCTAGAGGTTTCTTGGAAGGCAACTATACTGATGGTCGTATCTTCCCAACAAGTTCAGTCTTTGCTGAACTCAAGAAGGGAAATGAGGACAAGATTACCTATACACCACAGAACTCAGTTACTTTCTATTATCTTTTCAACGTCAATCGTCAAAGCTACAAGCAGACTATGAAACAGTCTGATAAGGAAAAGACAGATTCACGCGCAGCTATGCAAAATAAAGATTTCCGTCAGGCTATCAACTTTGCTTTTGACCGTCATGCTTATGCAGCACAGACAAATGGTGAAGATGGAGCAGACCGTATCTTGCGTAACACAGTTACACCAAGTAACTTTGTCCAAGTTGGCGATAAGAACTTTGGTGACATTGTCAATGAGAAAATTGTCAACTATGGTAAAGATTGGGCAAATATCAACCTAAACGATGGTAAGCAAGCCTTCTTGAATCCTGAAAAGGCCAAAGAGAAGTTTGCGAAGGCCAAAGAAAGTCTGCAAGCTCAAGGAGTAACCTTCCCAATTCATTTGGATATGCCAGTTGACCAGACTGCTAAATTAGATGTGCAACAGGCTGGATCTTTCAAACAAACAGTGGAAGAAACTCTTGGTAAGGAGAATGTAGTCATTGATGTTATCCAACTTTCTCCAGACGAGAAGGATCAAGCTACATTCTTTGCAGATACAGCAGAACAAAAAGACTACGATATCGACATCTCAGGATGGGGTGGAGATTACTCAGATCCGAAGACTTACCTAGCCATCCTTGATCCAGAGACAGGTTCTCAGTTGAAAAACATGGGCTTGTCTGAAGGAAAAGACAAGGAAGTCAAGGACAAGATTGGTCTTGCTGACTATAAGAAACTCTTGGATCAGGCAGATGCGGAAATCACAGATACTCAAGCTCGCTATGAAAAATATGCTGAAGCCCAAGCTTGGTTGACAGATAGTGCCCTCTTCCTACCAGTTCAAAGTGGTGGAGCCAACCCAATCTTCCGTAAGACTGTACCGTTTACAGGCCCATTCTCATTCGTTGGGAATAAAGGAAATGCTGATAACTACAAATATGTTGAATTGCAAAAAGAGGCAGTAACTGCTAAACAGTACCAAGAACTCTATGAAAAATGGCTGAAAGAAAAAGCTGAGTCAAATAAAAAAGCTCAGGAAGATTTAGCTAACCATATTCAATGATATTCCTAGTCATGCTTTTCAGTTAATACTCTTCGAAAATCTCTTCAAACCACGTCAGCGTTGCCTTACCGTAGGTATGTTACTGACTTCGTCAGTTCTATCTGCAACCTCAAAACAGTGTTTTGAGCTGACTTCGTCAGTTTC
>NZ_AEDU01000017.1 GCF_000148525.1 Streptococcus mitis SK564 | reverse complement strand
CATTACAGAGATACGTAAGCGTATCTTTTTTATTTAACTAGATATTATATACGATTAAGAGAGAATCAGTTTGCTTCTCTCTTTTTTAATTTCAGTAATTCATTTTGGTCGCGTATACTTTTTTGTTTCTTGATTTGTTCAATAAATACTGTAGTTTAGGTACTTAAATTAAAATTTAACAGATTTTATAATTCTTACAAGCTTTTAAGAAAGTAATTGAAGAGTTTTTTTATTCTGCCTATAATATATGTGTTTGTGCGATAAAAATTTCTGCTCTTTTGATTTTAAATAAGTATTAGTTTTCATTATAGTGTGAATGGGGTTTGATATTTCTTTTGAGGAAGCTGCCTTAGATTTTTCTATTTGTGTTTTATTGTATAGTGTATCTTGCTTGTTTTGAACAGAATCTTTTATGACATTTGTCATATTTCCTCATGACAGAAGCTTCTAGTGGCAGTAGATTCAAAGAATTATAATAGATGTATCAAGTGGAGGAAGAAAAAATGAAACATAAAGTAATTGTCGCAATGAGTTTAGTAGCAGCAGGAGTCATGACTTATCTCATGTTCTCAGGATTGGATGAAGATTTCTATCATTTTCCTTGGGAGCTATTTGCAGGATTTGGAATGATGTCCTGGCTTATCCGAGAAGGTTTGAAATTAGTATCAGATGTGAAAAAGGAGTTTGAAAAATGAAAAAAGCATTTCTCTATCTTTTTATTGGACTATCACTAGTGGTATGGTTGGTAGAAATGTTTACAGGTTGGTTCGATCAAGCCTTCCTTCACCAATTCATCCGTGGTGCCTGGGGACTAGGATTTATGATTTTTATCGCCTTTCCTATGGGAAAGGAGTGGCTGAAAGGAGAATATCATGAACATGATTAAGGTAGAAAGCTTAAATAAAATCATCAAGGGCAAGGCTATTTTGAAGGATATTTCCTTTGAGATAGCTGAAGGTGAATGCGTCGCCTTGATTGGTCCCAATGGTGCTGGGAAGACCACACTCTTGGACTGTTTGCTTGGAGATAAACTGGTCACAAGCGGTCAAGTATCCATCCAAGGCTTGCCAGTGACGAGCTCTAAGTTAGACTACACAAGATCCTACCTCCCTCAAGAAAATGTCATCGTTCAGAAATTAAAGGTCAAAGAGTTGATTGCTTTCTTTCAAAGCATTTACCCAAATCCCTTGAGCAACCAGGAAATCAATCAACTATTGCAGTTTGACCAGCAACAAAAAGAGCAATTCGCAGAAAAATTGTCAGGTGGACAAAAGCGTCTATTCTCTTTTGTCTTGACCTTGATTGGGCGACCAAAGCTTGTCTTTTTAGATGAACCAACTGCTGCCATGGATACTTCAACTCGTCAACGCTTTTGGGAAATTGTTCAGGAACTAAAAGCTAAGGGAGTTACCATTCTCTATTCCTCCCATTATATCGAAGAGGTAGAGCATACAGCGGACCGAATCTTGGTCTTGAATAAGGGAGAGTTGATTCGCGATACAACACCTCTAGCCATGCGCAGTGAGGAGATTGAAAAGCACTTTATCCTTCCTCTAGCATACAAGGAAGTCATTGAGCAGTCTAACTTGGTTGAAAACTGGTCACAAAAACAAGATGCTTTGCAAGTAGTTACACGTGAAGCGGATGCTTTTTGGCAACTGTTAGTGCAAGCAGGATGTAGGATTCAAGAAATTGAAGTTAATAATCGTAGTTTGTTGGATACAATCTTTGAAGAAACTCAGAAGGGAGATGACTAAGATGAAACAATGGATCGCACTAAACAAGATAGAATTTCTATTGACCAAACGACAATTAGTCTATTATCTATTATCCGTAGGGATGCCGACAGCCTTCTATTTATTCTTTTCAGGCATGTACCAGGACACACCTGGTGGACCAGCTAATTTTATGCGTGATTACCTCATCTCCATGACAGCCTTTTCCATGATGTCGACAGCTATGTTTTCATTCCCAGCTGTTTTACATACAGATAAAATCAACAACTGGCAGAAAACATTGCGCCATACTCCGGTAAATATGGTAGAATATTATCTATCAAAGATAACAAGTATGATGGTTGATTATCTGGTCTCAATCCTGGTTGTTTTCTCAGTTGGGCACTTGGTCAGAGATGTGGATATGCCTTTAGGAAGCTGGATTGGGGCTGCGCTCTTGCTGATAGTAGGAAGTGTAGCTTTTGTAGCGCTTGGCTTGACCTTGACACTCTTGCCTTCTAGTCAGCTGATGTCTGTCGTGGGCAATCTTCTCTATCTAGGCTTGGCTGTTTTAGGCGGACTCTGGATGCCCATCTCTTTATTTCCAGACTGGATGCAAGCAATCGGGAAGTGTCTACCAACTTATCAGTTGATGGAGTTGCTCAAGACCTTCTTAAACGAGGGTAGCATCAATCTATCAGCCACAGTTTATCTACTTGTTTTTTCAGCAGTTTTGTTTGGTTTGACCATTTACCTTCAAGGTCATAAGGAGAATGCTTAATGCTTGAAAGACTGAAAAGCATACATTATATGTTTTGGGCCAGTTTAATTTTTATGATTTTCCCCATCCTACCTGTAGTGACTGGGTGGCTTTCTGCCTGGCATTTATTGATTGATATTCTATTTGTAGTGGCGTATTTGGGTGTTTTAACAACTAAGAGCCAGCGCCTATCTTGGCTATATTGGGGCCTCATGCTGACTTATGTAGTTGGGAATACTGCCTTTGTTGCTGTTAATTATATCTGGTTTTTCTTTTTCCTATCCAATCTCTTAAGTTATCATTTCAGCGTAGGTGGTTTAAAGTCTTTACATGTCTGGACTTTTCTTCTTGCTCAAGTCCTTGTTGTGGGCCAACTGTTGATTTTTCAGAGAATCGAAGTTGAGTTTCTATTCTATCTACTTGTAATTCTTGCTTTTGTCGATTTAATGACTTTTGGCTTGGTTCGGATTCGTATTGTGGAGGATTTGAAAGAAGCTCAGGCTAAGCAAAATGCCCAGATAAATCTATTGCTTGCTGAAAATGAACGCAGTCGTATCGGTCAAGATTTGCATGATAGTCTGGGGCATACCTTTGCTATGATTAGTGTTAAAACTGATCTAGCCTTGCAGTTATTTCAAATACAGGCTTATCCACAGGTGGAAAAGGAATTAAGAGAAATACAGCAAATTAGCAAAGAATCAATGCGTGAAGTGCGAACCATTGTGGAAAATCTTAAGTCTAGAACTTTGACATCCGAACTAGAGACTGTGAAAAAGATGTTAGAAATTGCTGGAATTGAGGTGGAAATAGCTAATCAACTAGATACAGCTAGCTTAACTCAGGAATTGGAGTCAACGGCTTCCATGATTTTGCTTGAGTTAGTAACCAATATCATCAAACATGCCCAAGCGTCTAAAGCTTACTTAAAATTAGAACGGACAGAGAAGGAACTCATTCTAACAGTAAGTGATGATGGCTGTGGCTTCGCTTCTATAAAAGGAGATGAGTTCCATACAGTCCGAGATCGTGTCCTTCCATTTTCAGGAGAAGTAAGTGTAATCAGTCAGAAACACCCAACGGAAGTGCAGGTTCGACTACCTTATAAGGAGAGAAACTAAGATGAAACTACTTGTTGCAGAAGATCAAAGTATGTTACGAGATGCCATGTGCCAGTTGCTTGCCTTTCAAGCAGATGTAGAGTCTGTCTTACAAGCCAAGAATGGGCAAGAAGCAATCCAACTATTTGAAAAGGAGTCTGTAGATATCGCCATCCTTGACGTAGAAATGCCTGTTAAGACAGGTCTTGAAGTTTTGGAGTGGATACGAGCAGAAAATTTAGAAACAAAGGTGGTTGTGGTGACGACCTTCAAGCGCCCTGGTTACTTTGAACGTGCAGTCAAGGCTGGAGTAGATGCTTATGTATTAAAAGAAAGAAGCATTGCAGACCTCATGCATACCTTGCACACTGTCCTCGAAGGAGGCAAGGAGTATTCGCCTGAATTGATGGAAGTGGTGATGACGCATCCCAATCCATTAACGGAGCAAGAAATCGCAGTTTTAAAGGGAATTGCTCAGGGCTTCTCTAACCAAGAAATTGCAGACAAACTTTATCTATCCAACGGAACAGTCCGAAACTATGTCACCAATATTCTTTCAAAACTAGATGCAGGTAATCGAACAGAGGCAGCTAATATCGCGAAAGAATCTGGTTGGTTGTGATACTATCATATCTAGAAAACCATTATGTGCTAAAATTGAAATTATTCAATCAAACCAAATAATTTTGTAACTAGAGGAGGGCTTGGTTTCCTCCTTTTTCTTTTTTAGGAGGCACTACAAAAGAGCTAAAATTAACAATAAAAAAGAAAAATATCTTGACAACCAATAGAAAATTTTGTTACAATAATAGACGGTACTTTTTACTTTTGGTCTCTCAAGAGTGTACAGGGACGTGCTGACAAATGTTGCAAAAGTACACACAGATGATAGCTGTCACCAAGTGTATCATCACCAAAAATAAAAAAACACAGGAGAATGTAGATGCCTACAATTAACCAATTGGTTCGCAAACCGCGTAAATCAAAAGTAGAAAAATCTAAATCACCAGCTTTGAACGTTGGTTACAACAGTCATAAAAAAGTTCAAACAAACGTTTCTTCACCACAAAAACGTGGTGTTGCAACTCGTGTTGGAACAATGACACCTAAAAAACCTAACTCAGCCCTTCGTAAATTCGCTCGTGTACGTTTGAGCAACCTTATCGAAGTTACTGCCTACATCCCAGGTATCGGACACAACTTGCAAGAGCACAGCGTGGTGCTTCTTCGTGGTGGACGTGTAAAAGACCTTCCAGGGGTACGTTACCATATCGTCCGTGGTGCACTTGATACTGCAGGTGTTAACGATCGTAAACAAGGCCGTTCTAAATACGGTACTAAACGTCCAAAAGCATAAGAAAAGGGGATAAAGAGAAATGAGTCGTAAAAATAGAGCTCCAAAACGTGACGTATTGCCAGATCCGCTTTACAATTCACAACTAGTTACTCGTCTTATCAACCGCGTTATGCTTGACGGTAAACGTGGTACAGCTGCTTCAATCGTTTACGGTGCTTTTGAGCAAATCAAAGAAGCTACTGGTAACGATGCACTTGAAGTATTTGAAACAGCTATGGAAAACATCATGCCTGTACTTGAAGTACGTGCACGTCGTGTTGGTGGATCTAACTACCAAGTTCCAGTTGAAGTTCGTCCAGAACGTCGTACAACACTTGGACTTCGTTGGTTGGTAACAATCGCTCGTCTTCGTGGTGAACACACAATGCAAGACCGTCTTGCAAAAGAAATCTTGGATGCTGCTAACAACACTGGTGCAGCAGTTAAGAAACGTGAAGACACTCACCGTATGGCTGAAGCTAACCGTGCATTCGCACACTTCCGTTGGTAAAATCATGATGCTAGGAACGGTAAGGATGCAAGGTGAAAATAGGAAACTGACGCAGTATTCGACGAATACAAGGAAGTTTATCTTTTTCACACAGCATCCCGTTCCGGCTCAAATCGGCTAGCTAACTCTAGCCCGAGTTCAATTGAGCTCGATCAGCTCTTAGCAACAATTCAACTTACCAGCTTGTAAGTTGAAACCAACAATAGCATGAAAAGATTGAGAACGGGTAGGTCCTGCCTATCCGTTTTTATTAAAATCGTGTTATAATAGAATAGAAATCAAAAATAAATAGGAGAAATAAACCTCATGGCACGCGAATTTTCACTTGAAAAAACTCGTAATATCGGTATCATGGCTCACGTCGATGCCGGTAAAACAACAACTACTGAGCGTATTCTTTACTACACTGGTAAAATCCACAAAATCGGTGAAACTCACGAAGGTGCGTCACAAATGGACTGGATGGAGCAAGAGCAAGAACGTGGTATCACTATCACATCTGCTGCGACAACAGCTCAATGGAACAACCACCGAGTAAACATCATCGACACACCAGGACACGTGGACTTCACAATCGAAGTACAACGTTCTCTTCGTGTATTGGATGGTGCGGTTACCGTTCTTGACTCACAATCAGGTGTTGAGCCTCAAACTGAAACAGTTTGGCGTCAAGCAACTGAGTACGGAGTTCCACGTATCGTATTTGCCAACAAAATGGACAAAATCGGTGCTGACTTCCTTTATTCTGTAAGCACACTTCACGATCGTCTTCAAGCAAATGCACACCCAATCCAATTGCCAATCGGTTCTGAAGATGACTTCCGTGGTATCATCGACTTGATCAAGATGAAAGCTGAAATCTATACTAACGACCTTGGTACAGATATCCTTGAAGAAGATATTCCAGCTGAATACCTTGACCAAGCTCAAGAATACCGTGAAAAATTGATCGAAGCAGTTGCTGAAACTGACGAAGAATTGATGATGAAATACCTCGAAGGTGAAGAAATCACTAACGAAGAATTGAAAGCTGGTATCCGTAAAGCGACTATCAACGTTGAATTCTTCCCAGTATTGTGTGGTTCTGCCTTCAAAAACAAAGGTGTTCAATTGATGCTTGATGCGGTTATCGACTACCTTCCAAGCCCACTTGACATCCCAGCAATCAAAGGTATCAACCCAGATACAGACGAAGAAGAAACTCGTCCAGCATCTGATGAGGAGCCATTTGCAGCTCTTGCCTTCAAGATCATGACAGACCCATTCGTAGGTCGTTTGACATTCTTCCGTGTTTACTCAGGTGTGCTTCAATCAGGTTCTTACGTATTGAACACTTCTAAAGGTAAACGTGAACGTATCGGACGTATCCTTCAAATGCACGCTAACAGCCGTCAAGAAATCGACACTGTTTACTCAGGTGATATTGCTGCTGCCGTTGGTTTGAAAGATACTACAACTGGTGACTCTTTGACTGATGAAAAAGCTAAAATCATCCTTGAGTCAATCAACGTTCCAGAACCAGTTATCCAATTGATGGTTGAGCCAAAATCTAAAGCTGACCAAGACAAGATGGGTATTGCCCTTCAAAAATTGGCTGAAGAAGATCCAACATTCCGCGTTGAAACAAACGTTGAAACTGGTGAAACAGTTATCTCTGGTATGGGTGAGCTTCACCTTGACGTCCTTGTTGACCGTATGCGTCGTGAGTTCAAAGTTGAAGCGAACGTAGGTGCTCCTCAAGTATCTTACCGTGAAACATTCCGCGCTTCTACTCAAGCACGTGGATTCTTCAAACGTCAGTCTGGTGGTAAAGGTCAATTCGGTGATGTATGGATTGAATTTACTCCAAACGAAGAAGGTAAAGGATTCGAATTCGAAAACGCAATCGTCGGTGGTGTGGTTCCGCGTGAATTTATCCCAGCGGTTGAAAAAGGTTTGGTAGAATCTATGGCTAACGGTGTTCTTGCAGGTTACCCAATGGTTGACGTTAAAGCTAAGCTTTACGATGGTTCATACCACGATGTCGACTCATCTGAAACTGCCTTCAAGATCGCGGCTTCACTTGCTCTTAAAGAAGCTGCTAAATCAGCACAACCAGCTATCCTTGAGCCAATGATGCTTGTGACAATCACTGTTCCAGAAGAAAACCTTGGTGATGTTATGGGTCACGTAACTGCTCGTCGTGGACGTGTAGATGGTATGGAAGCACACGGTAACAGCCAAATCGTTCGTGCTTACGTTCCACTTGCTGAAATGTTCGGTTACGCAACAGTTCTTCGTTCTGCATCTCAAGGACGTGGTACATTCATGATGGTATTTGACCACTACGAAGATGTACCTAAGTCAGTACAAGAAGAAATCATTAAGAAAAACAAAGGTGAAGACTAATCAGTCTTCACTCTAGAAGGAAGTCACTTAGTGGCTTCCTTTTGTCTTTAGAAAATACCTCTAAATATGGTAAAATAGTAGGAGAATAATGTGAGGAAAATGAATGTCAAACAGTTTTGAAATTTTGATGAATCAACTGGGGATGCCTGCTGAAATGAGACAGGCATCTGCTTTATCACAGGCTGATATTGAGCGAGTTGTAGTTCATAAAATTAGTAAGGTATGGGAGTTTCATTTCGTATTTTCTAATATTTTACCGATTGAAATCTTTTTAGAATTAAAGAAAGGTTTGAGTGAGGAATTTTCTAAGACAGGAAATAAAGCTGTTTTTGAAATCAAGGCTCTATCTCAAGAATTTTCAAATCAACTTTTACAAGCCTATTATAGAGAGGCTTTTTCTGAAGGGCCGTGTGCTAGTCAAGGCTTTAAATCTCTTTATCAAAATCTGCGAGTTCGTGCTGAAGGTAATCAACTGTTTATTGAAGGTTCAGAGGCGATTGATAAGGAACATTTTAAGAAGAATCATCTTCCTAATTTAGCTAAACAACTTGAAAAATTTGGTTTTCCTACTTTTAACTGTCAAGTAGAGAAGAATGATGTGCTGACTCAAGAGCAGGAAGAAGCCTTTCATGCTGAAAATGAGCAGATTGTTCAAGCTGCCAATG
This sequence comes from Streptococcus mitis SK564, assembly GCF_000148525.1. Lineage (GTDB taxonomy): Bacteria > Bacillota > Bacilli > Lactobacillales > Streptococcaceae > Streptococcus > Streptococcus mitis_H. The sequence continues at coordinate 27,832 of NZ_AEDU01000017.1, read as the reverse complement.
AGGAAGCGCTCCGTGCTATGGAGCAACTGGAACAGATGGCGCCACCTCCAGCAGAAGAGAAACCAGCCTTTGATTTTCAGGCCAAAAAGGCTGCGGCTAAACCAAAGCTGGATAAGGCAGAGATTACTCCTATGATCGAAGTGACGACTGAGGAAAATCGTCTGGTCTTTGAAGGGGTTGTTTTTGATGTGGAGCAAAAAGTGACTAGAACCGGTCGTGTTTTAATTAACTTTAAAATGACGGACTATACTTCAAGTTTTTCTATGCAAAAGTGGGTTAAAAATGAGGAAGAGGCTCAGAAATTTGATCTAATCAAGAAAAATTCTTGGCTACGAGTGCGTGGAAATGTGGAGATGAATAACTTCACACGCGATTTGACAATGAACGTGCAGGATGTGCAGGAGGTTGTTCACTATGAGCGGAAGGATTTGATGCCAGAAGATGAGCGCCGGGTTGAGTTTCATGCTCATACTAACATGTCGACCATGGATGCTCTGCCAGAGGTTGAAGAAATCGTTGCGACAGCTGCTAAGTGGGGACACAAGGCTGTTGCCATCACGGACCACGGGAATGTCCAGTCCTTCCCACACGGCTATAAGGCGGCCAAAAAAGCGGGAATTCAGCTGATTTATGGAATGGAAGCCAATATCGTTGAGGACCGTGTCCCTATCGTCTATAACGAAGTGGAGATGGACTTGTCGGAAGCGACCTACGTGGTTTTTGACGTGGAAACGACAGGACTTTCAGCTATCTATAATGATTTGATTCAGGTTGCGGCTTCTAAGATGTACAAGGGGAATGTTATTGCCGAATTTGATGAATTTATCAATCCTGGGCATCCCTTGTCAGCCTTTACCACGGAGTTGACTGGTATTACAGATGATCATGTCAAAAATGCCAAACCACTGGAACAAGTTCTGCAAGAATTCCAAGAATTTTGTAAGGATACAGTATTGGTTGCCCACAATGCGACCTTTGACGTTGGCTTTATGAATGCCAATTATGAGCGTCATGGTCTGTCAAAGATTAGTCAGCCAGTTATCGATACACTGGAGTTTGCTAGAAATCTCTATCCTGAGTATAAGCGTCATGGTTTGGGACCTTTGACTAAGCGTTTTGGTGTGGCCTTGGAACATCACCACATGGCCAACTACGATGCGGAAGCGACTGGTCGTCTACTTTTCATTTTTATAAAAGAGGTGGCAGAAAAACATGGTGTGACTGATCTGGCTAGACTAAATATTGATCTGATTAGTCCAGATTCTTATAAAAAAGCTCGAATCAAGCATGCGACTATTTATGTCAAGAATCAGATAGGTTTAAAAAATATCTTTAAGCTGGTTTCTCTGTCCAATACCAAGTATTTTGAAGGGGCACCACGGATTCCGAGAACGGTTCTAGATGCCCATCGGGAGGGCTTGATTTTAGGATCAGCCTGTGCAGAAGGTGAAGTTTTTGATGCGGTTGTTTCCCAAGGTGTGGATGCGGCGGTTGAGGTGGCCAAGTATTATGACTTTATCGAGGTCATGCCACCAGCTATCTATGCTCCCTTGATTGCTAAGGAGCAGGTCAAGGATATGGAAGAACTACAGACCATTATCAAGAGTTTGATAGAGGTTGGAGATCGTCTTGGTAAGCCTGTTTTGGCTACGGGAAATGTTCACTATATCGAACCAGAAGAAGAGATTTATCGTGAAATTATCGTCCGTAGTCTAGGCCAGGGGGCTATGATTAACCGAACTATCGGTCATGGTGAACATGCTCAACCAGCTCCTCTCCCAAAGGCTCATTTTAGAACGACTAATGAGATGTTGGATGAATTTGCCTTCTTGGGAGAAGATTTAGCACGGAAACTGGTTATTGAAAACACCAATGCCTTGGCAGAGACCTTTGAACCTGTTGAGGTCGTTAAGGGTGACTTGTATACGCCTTTCATCGACAAGGCTGAAGAAACGGTCGCTGAATTGACCTACAAGAAAGCCTTTGAGATTTATGGAAATCCGCTACCAGATATTGTTGATTTGCGGATTGAAAAAGAGTTGACTTCCATTCTTGGGAATGGATTTGCTGTGATTTATCTGGCCTCGCAGATGCTGGTGCAACGCTCTAATGAACGGGGCTACTTGGTTGGTTCTCGTGGATCTGTTGGTTCTAGTTTCGTTGCGACCATGATTGGGATTACCGAGGTTAATCCTCTCTCTCCTCACTATGTCTGTGGTCAGTGTCAGTACAGCGAGTTTATCATCGATGGTTCTTACGGTTCAGGTTTTGATATGCCTAATAAGGACTGTCCAAAGTGTAGCCACAAACTCAGCAAAAATGGGCAGGATATTCCGTTTGAGACCTTCCTTGGTTTTGATGGGGACAAGGTTCCCGATATTGACTTGAACTTCTCGGGGGAAGATCAGCCTAGCGCCCACTTGGATGTGCGTGATATTTTTGGTGAGGAATATGCCTTCCGTGCGGGAACGGTTGGTACGGTAGCTGCCAAGACTGCCTATGGATTTGTAAAGGGCTACGAGAGAGACTACGGGAAGTTTTATCGTGATGCAGAGGTGGAACGCCTTGCTCAAGGTGCAGCTGGTGTCAAGCGGACAACAGGACAACACCCGGGGGGAATCGTTGTTATTCCAAACTACATGGATGTCTATGACTTTACGCCTGTCCAGTATCCAGCAGATGACGTGACTGCTGAATGGCAAACGACCCACTTTAACTTTCACGATATCGATGAGAACGTCCTCAAACTCGATGTACTGGGACATGATGATCCGACCATGATTCGGAAACTGCAGGACTTGTCTGGGATTGACCCTAATGAAATTCCTATGGATGATGAAGGCGTGATGGCCCTCTTTTCAGGGACCGATGTGCTAGGGGTAACACCTGAGCAAATCGGAACGCCGACGGGTATGCTGGGGATTCCAGAGTTTGGAACCAACTTCGTACGTGGGATGGTAGATGAGACGCATCCGACAACTTTTGCAGAGTTGCTTCAGCTGTCTGGGTTGTCTCACGGTACCGATGTGTGGTTAGGAAATGCACAAGATTTGATCAAGCAAGGAATTGCAGACCTATCAACCGTTATTGGTTGTCGGGATGACATCATGGTTTACCTCATGCATGCTGGTCTCGAGCCTAAGATGGCCTTTACCATCATGGAACGGGTACGTAAGGGCTTGTGGTTGAAGATTTCCGAAGAGGAGCGAAATGGCTATATCGAAGCTATGAAGGCAAACAAGGTGCCAGAGTGGTATATCGAATCCTGTGGGAAAATCAAGTATATGTTCCCCAAAGCCCATGCGGCAGCCTACGTTATGATGGCCTTGCGTGTGGCCTACTTCAAGGTTCACCATCCGATTTATTATTACTGTGCTTACTTCTCCATCCGAGCTAAGGCTTTTGATATCAAGACCATGGGAGGGGGCTTAGATGCTATCAAGCGTAGAATGGAAGAAATCGCTGAAAAACGGAAGAATAATGAAGCCTCTAATGTGGAAATTGACCTCTATACAACTCTTGAGATTGTCAATGAAATGTGGGAACGCGGTTTCAAGTTTGGCAAACTCGATCTCTATCGTAGTCAGGCAACAGAGTTCCTTATCGATGGGGATACCCTCATTCCGCCATTTGTTGCTATGGATGGTCTGGGAGAGAACGTTGCCAAGCAACTGGTGCGGGCGCGCCAAGAGGGAGAATTCCTCTCTAAAACAGAACTACGCAAACGTGGTGGTCTCTCATCAACTTTGGTTGAAAAGATGGATGAAATGGGGATTCTGGGCAATATGCCAGAGGATAACCAGTTGAGTTTGTTTGATGAATTGTTTTAAGAAAAAAATTAACAGACGGACAAATATTGTCCATCTGTTTTGTTATACTTATGGTATAAAAGAAAAAGAGGTTTAAACGATGAATAATACCGGATTAGATAACAAATATCAATTTGAAAATTTTGTAGAAAAAGATGGTAATGCTTTAGCAAAGAAAGAAGCCTTAGAAGTAGTAAAGAACTTAGGCTTAAAATACAGTCCATTTTATATTTATGGTGAATCAGGTTCAGGAAAAACACATCTCCTGCTAGCAATTGGAAATAAGGTTCTTGAGAACAATCCAGAAAAGAGAGTAAAATATATTTCTGCCGAAAACTTATTAGAAAATGAGCTAGAAATACAAAAAGTTAGAGGTGAGGAGTTGGATCTTCTACTAGTAGATGATATTCAGGTATTGGAAGAAAAAGATGATATGATTCAAGAAAAATTTTTCAACCTCTTTAATTCTTTCTTTGGTAGGAAAACGCAAATTGTTTTATCCGGTAATTCTGAACCAGATCAGTTGAAAAATGTTCAATCTCGTTTGATTGTGCGTTTTAAGTGGGGAATGACAGCGTGTCTAACATCGCTTGAAGATTAATAAAAAGGACTTTAGATGAATGATCAAGAGAGACTACTAACAATCTTTTTACGTTTACAGTTTGGGACTCCGTTAGGAAAAAAGCAACTGGCTCAGGAATTTGAGGTTAGTGAAAAGACGATACAGAGAGATTTTTCGCTCCTTCGTGATATTTTATCCAGTTATCCCGATTTTAGTGGAGACTTGCTTTATAGTCGTAAAACAAATAAGTATAGCCTATCAAGTAAGTCAGTTTTTAATAAAAAGGATATTCTCGTTATTTCAAAGATTTTATTGGAAAATCGAGCACTGAACAGACCAGAAATTGCTAGCTTACTAAATAATTTACTGGTCTTGGTTCCCCGTGCTGATCAGAAAGAAATTGAGCAGATCATTGGCAGCGAAAAGCTTAACTATGCTCCCTTAACGGATCAACAAAATAGAATAGAGAAAATTTGGAATTTATCAGAAGCTATTTTGCATGAACAGGTTCTAGATATTATCTATCAAAAACCTTATTCTGAATCTTCTAAGAGGCAGACTGTTTTGCCAGTCTCTCTTTACTATGATAATCATTATTTCTATCTGGTTGTTTACCAGTTGAAACATGCTACTTATATTACTTTAAGAGTAGACCGTATCCAGTCATGGTCTCTTAGTGGTATAGAGAAACCTTCTATTTCTTATCGAGATAAATTTAGAGATGGCGACATTCGTAACGAGAGAGTAGATGCTTTTATCGGGAAGAAAATCAGTATTGAGATCGAGTATTTGAATGATCCGACTATTGTGATGGACCAATTTCCAAATGCAAAAATAGTTGGGAAAAATGGCGACTGGACTCATTTTCAGTTTGAAAGTCAGCATACACCGGGGCTTAAACGCTGGTTGCTGGGACAAGGGGAAGCAGTCACTATTTTGTCTCCTCGAATTTTAGTAGAGGATATGAAGCAAACAGTTCAAGAAATGATAGATAAATATAGATGAGGATAAAATGACTATTCAATTTACTTCTAAAAAGGTTGGAGAACTATTGAAAGAAGGGAATTTGCGAATTCCTTCTTATCAAAGACCATATAAATGGAACAGAAAACATATCCGTAATCTTTTTTATGATTTACGAGATGCTATGGGGAAGAAGGAATATCAGATTGGTTCCGTTATCTTGCATGAAAATGATGAATACTTAGATATTGTCGATGGACAGCAACGGCTAATTTCAATTTCCTTGTTTCTTCATTTATTAGATGATTTAGAGAATTATAAGGGTGCTAAGCAACTGCTGAGTAGTGCTGTATTTGGAGAGCTATCTTGCTATCATGCGAGTGAAAATTATAATGAGTGGGAAAATTTGACTCAATTGGTCGGCGAAAATCAGGCAAAAGATATTTGCAACTTTTTATTGGAAAATTGTTCTGTCTCCGTGATTACTATGCCACAGGAACGATTATCAGAGGCCTTTCAGCTATTTGATTCTCAGAATAATCGTGGAAAATCTTTAGAACCTCATGATTTGCTCAAAGCCTATCATCTTCGCAAGCAAGATTCAGAAGATGAAAAGATTGTTGAAAAGTGGGAGAAATTTGTGGAAGATAAAGATTTAAGTCTCAAAGAGTTGTTTGATAAACATCTTTTTCGTATGAGACGTTGGTCGCGAGGAGAGACAGGATTAACAAACAAGCGTTATGGCTCTTATCTCCGTTTTACAGAGGATTTTATTGACGATTTTAAAGGCGTTGATTTGAATCAGAACTTTCCATATCTAGAATTGTATCGTCATATTGAAAATTTTCCTATGTCAATTACTATGCCAATCATTGATGGAAGTAAATTTTTTGAGTATATTGAATCTGCTCATGAAACTATTAGAGTTCATAAAAATTTTTTAAATAAACAGTTAGGGGTCTCTAATGAGTCAGAGGAGGAAGAAAAAAATGTAGCTTACCCAGAAGGTATGTTGAACATTTACAATAGCTCAAAAGGACGCTACCTCAAGTGTCACAATATATTCTTAAATATTTGTTCACTTTTTGCAGATAGATTTGGAAAAGATGAGTTATCAAAGGAGATAGTAGAGACCTTGTTTATTTGGTCTTATTACCCTCGGGTTAAGTCTAAAGCCATATATGATGCAACGGTAGGGAAATACGCTGCTGGTGGAAGTTTTAGACAAAAAGAGGTTCAAAAGCTATTTCAACTTTTATCTCATGCTGTCACTCCGAATGATTTTATGGTCAAGATAGATAGAGAATTATTTGAAAATTATACTGTGGACAAGATTATAGAAGAGGAAAAAAATAAATGGTAGAAACACATATAAGCTTATCAGTTAATCGTTTGTTAAATGAAGATACCTATGCTATCCCTCTTTATCAGAGAAATTTTGCTTGGACTTATGATGAAATTGAGCAGTTATTGAACGACGTAGCAGATGCTTTTCAAGAAAATAGAGACAATTATAATTATTATATTGGAACATTAGTCGTTAATAAAGAGAATGACATTTTCAAAATCATAGATGGGCAACAACGAACAACAGCCCTTAATTTGATTGCCTTAGCTTTGAAGCATGAGTTTGGTTTTGATAGATTGAAGGCTGTCAATCTTACCTTCCCAGCTCGGAAGAAATCAAATAAGAATATTCAAGATCTATTTGCCAAGAAAAAAATTTTAGAGGGCGATGAAAATGAGCTGACTAGAGGTTACGGACATGCTAGAGACGCATTGAAAAAAGTGCTAGAGGAGCGCCGTCTTGATCCTCAGTCTTTCGTTGATTATCTTTTTGAGAATGTTATCATTTTTCGGAGTATACTTCCTGAAGATTTAGATTTGAATCTTTATTTCGAACGTTTCAACTCTCGAGGAGAACAACTAGAGGCTCATGAGATTCTCAAGGCACAAATGATGGCTAAGTTCGGTGAAGATCAAGAAATGGCACAAAGATTTGCGAGAATTTGGGATGCCTGTGCAGAATTTGATAAGCCGGTAATAAAAACTTTTCAAATTCGAAGTAGACCAAACAATACTGATGAAGAGGGGGAGAAAATTTTTGGTAAAGAATTTACTAACTTCAAATTGGAAAGTGTATTTGAGAAAATAAGAGTAAAAAAAATTGAGCAACGAAGTTTACTAGATGCAATTACTCAGACAAAATATGAAAGTAGTAGCTTAGTAAATAATGGAGCAGATATTTCAAATTATACGACTGTAATTGATTTTCCAACATTTTTGCTTCAAGTTTTTTTTATCATGGAAGGAAATGACGAAACTACATTTGATGATAAAAAATTATTGACAATATTTCAAATTGAACGTCGAGATAGAAAATGGGTCCAACAATTTGGGCAACTACTTCTGACTATGAAGCATATATTTGATACGCTAATCGTAAAAAATGTTCAATTAGAAAATGAAACCGAATGGCAAATCAAGCGAGGTAAGTATGAGACATATCAACGAAATGAAAATGGAGGATGGAGATATGTTCGAATTAATTATCAAAACAATACTTTTGACAATTTAAACAAAAACATTATCCTCCTTCAATCCATGTTTGCTGTGACCTTTACTGCTAATCGTGATAGTCGTTGGTTATATGAAATCTTGCAATTCCTCTTTAACCATATTGAAGAGTTAAATCAAACAGAATTTGCTAGTCTTTTTAAGGATTTTCTTGAAAAAATGGCAGTGAGATATGCTGAGGAAAGATTGTTTACCGAAGATAAAAGTATCAAAAAATATGGGGTAATTCCTGTTTACGCTTTTAACTTTGTGGATTATGTTTTGTGGAAAAATCGTGAAGAATTGAAGAAAGATTACGATATTGAGTTTAAAGATTTTAAATTTGCATATCGTCGCTCCATAGAGCATTGGTATCCTCAGAATCCAAATGGACATGATGGAGAGAGCCAATTACCTGCTGAGTTTTTACATTCCTTTGGCAATCTTTGTATCATTACCGATAGTCAGAACTCCCGGTTTGGCAACTCCTATCCAGAGGCTAAATTAGAACAATGGGAAAGAGAAGGGATATTCCATCGTCAGAGTTTAAAATTACAGATGATGGCAAAGATAACTTCTAAAAAAGATTCTGGTTGGGGTCCGGAACAAATAACAGAACTGGAAAAAGAGATCTTGACTAGGGTAAATCATTTTATAGAAAATAAGTCATCAGAGCAACGATAATCATCTATCCAAAGAGGCTAATGTATATCCAATAGATTTACATTAGCCTTCTTTTTTGTTAAAATAGTCTATAGAAAGAGGGTGAGAGTATGTCAAAGACGAGTATGAGCATCCGTTTGGATAGTGAGGTGAAGGAGCAGGCTCAACAGGTGTTTAGTAATCTGGGAATGGATATGACAACAGCTATCAATATTTTTCTTCGTCAGGCTATTCAATATCAGGGATTACCTTTTGATGTTAGACTAGACGAGAATCGGAAGTTGCTTGAGGTATTAACGGATTTAGACCAAAATCGTAATATGAGCCAATCCTTTGAATCAGTCTCTGACTTGATGGAGGATTTGCGTGCTTAAGATTCGTTATCATAAACAGTTTAAAAAAGATTTTAAGTTGGCTATGAAGCGTGGTTTGAGGGCAGAATTATTAGAAGAAGTTTTAAATTTTCTGGTTCAAGAAAAAGAACTTCCTGCTAGATATCGTGATCATCAACTGACAGCATCCAAGCATTTTCAAGGAGTTCGTGAATGCCATATCCAGCCAGATTGGCTTTTGGTTTATAAAGTAGACAAGGAAGAATTACTTTTAAACTTGCTTAGGACAGGTAGTCATAGTGATTTATTTTAATAAATTTTAAGGGGGGTCTCATGAAACTAAGAATTTTTGCGGAAGATAAGCCGGCTGAGAAGGTATTTGAATATCAATTAGAACTTGCTGATCAGACAATTCTTCTATCAACAGCACTCTTGTCAGGTGCTATTGCTTTAGCAGGATTATTCTCTGCTTTGAAAGAAAAATAAAAATAGAAAAGAGAAAACAACATGGTTTTACCAAATTTTAAAGAAAATCTAGAAAAATATGCGAAATTATTGGTTGCAAATGGAATCAATGTGCAACCTGGTCACACTTTGGCTCTCTCTATCGATGTGGAGCAACGTGAGTTGGCTCACTTAATCGTCAAAGAAGCTTATGCTTTGGGTGCGCATGAGGTTATCGTTCAGTGGACAGATGATGTGATTAACCGTGAGAAATTTCTCCATGCACCGATAGAACGTTTGGACAATGTGCCAGAATACAAGATTGCTGAGATGAACTATCTTTTGGAGAACAAAGCTAGCCGTCTTGGGGTTCGTTCATCTGATCCAGGTGCTTTGAACGGTGTGGACGCTGACAAGCTTTCAGCTTCTGCTAAAGCTATGGGACTTGCTATGAAGCCAATGCGCATCGCAACGCAATCCAACAAGGTTAGCTGGACTGTAGCAGCTGCTGCTGGACTTGAGTGGGCTAAGAAAGTCTTTCCAAATGCTGCGAGCGACGAAGAAGCAGTCGATCTTCTTTGGGACCAAATCTTTAAAACTTGCCGTGTCTACGAAGAAGATCCTGTTAAGGCTTGGGAAAATCATGCAGCTATCCTTAAGAGCATGGCTGATATGCTTAATAAAGAACAATTTTCAGCCCTTCACTACACAGCGCCAGGAACCGATTTGACACTTGGTTTGCCAAAGAACCACGTTTGGGAATCAGCTGGCGCTATCAATGCGCAGGGCGAAGGATTCTTGCCAAATATGCCGACAGAGGAAGTCTTCACAGCGCCTGACTTCCGTCGCGCAGATGGTTATGTCACTTCTACAAAACCGCTTAGCTATAATGGAAATATCATCGAAGGTATTAAGGTAACCTTTAAGGATGGACAAATCGTAGATATCAATGCTGATAAGGGTGATCAGGTCATGAAAGACCTTGTCTTTGAAAATGCGGGTGCGCGTGCCTTGGGTGAATGTGCCTTGGTACCAGATCCAAGCCCAATTTCTCAGTCAGGCATTACCTTCTTTAACACCCTTTTCGATGAGAATGCGTCAAATCACTTGGCTATCGGTGCAGCCTATGCAACTAGCGTTGTTGGTGGAGCGGAGATGAGTGAAGAGGAGCTTGATGCTGCGGGGCTTAACCGTTCAGATGTTCACGTAGACTTTATGATTGGTTCTAACCAAATGGATATCGATGGTATCCGTGAGGATGGAACACGTGTACCACTCTTCCGTAACGGAGATTGGGCAAATTAAGGAGATAATATGTTAGGAAGTATGTTCGTTGGTCTCCTAGTGGGATTTTTAGCAGGTACTCTGACCAACCGTGGAGAGCGAATGGGATGTTTTGGGAAAATGTTTCTCGGATGGATTGGTGCCTTTATAGGCCACTTGCTTTTTGGGACTTGGGGTCCAATTATATCAGGAACAGCCATTATCCCTGCAGTATTAGGAGCCATGATTGTCTTAGCGATTTTTTGGAGACGAGGAAGTTAATTTCTTAAATCTGATACTCAATGAAAATCACAGAGCAAACTAGGAAACTAGCCGCAGGCTGCTCAAAGCACTGCTTTGAGGTTGTAGATGAAACTGACGAAGCCAGCTCAAAACACTGTTTTGAGGTTGCAGATAGAACTGACGAAGTCAGTAACCATACATACGGCAAGGCGACGTTGACGTGGTTTGAAGAGATTTTTGAAGAGTATGAAATGAAAAGGAGGTTGGTCATTGAGACAGCCTCCTTTTGATATGATATAATAGTTCTATGAGATTGGATAAATTTTTAGTTGCCTGCGCTGTGGGGAGCCGGACTGAGGTCAAAAACATGCTCAAGGCTGGGCGAGTGACGGTAAATGGTAAAAAAGAGAAATCAGCTAAATTGCAGATTGATGAAGAAAGAGATGAGATTATCTTTGATGGGCAAGTGTTGGAGTATGAAGAGTTTGTCTACTACATGATGAACAAGCCCAAAGGAGTCATCTCAGCGACTGAGGATCCTAAGCACAGAACCGTTCTGGACTTGTTGGATGACTTGGCTCGGAGCAAGGAAGTTTTCCCAGTAGGACGCTTGGATATTGACACGCATGGTCTTTTGCTCTTGACCAATGATGGTCAGCTGGCCCATGCTCTTCTTTCACCTAAGCGTCATGTTGACAAGACGTATCAGGCACAAGTCAAGGGAATCATGACCCAAGAAGATGTGGAGATATTTGCTAAGGGTATTCCTCTCAAAGACTTTACTTGTCAGCCCGCTAAACTGGAGATTGTGTCCATAGATACAGAAAAAATTCAAAGCCAAATTCGTGTGACCATTGCAGAAGGGAAGTTCCATCAGGTCAAGCGTATGGTGGCTTACTGTGGCAAGGAAGTAGTGGACCTACAGCGTTTGACTATGGGAACTTTAGTTTTAGATGAGAACTTGCAGCGAGGAGAATGGCGTCGCTTGACCAAGGAAGAGTTAGAAGCTCTCCTTGCGAATATTGCTTAATTTGATTTATATTCGAAAAGGTGAGGAAGAATGTCCTTGCCTTTTATGTTTTTCAGTTGCTTCCTTTGTGAAAAGAGTTATAATAGACTGTAGAATAAAAGGAGGAATCTATGAACGCGATTCAAGAATCATTTACTGATAAATTATTTGCCAACTATGAAGCAAATGTCAAATACCAAGCGATTGAAAATGCTGCCAGCCACAACGGAATTTTTGCAGCCCTAGAACGTCGCCAAAGCCATGTAGACAACACACCTGTTTTCTCATTGGATTTGACTAAGGACAAGGTAACCAACCAGAAAGCGTCTGGTCGTTGCTGGATGTTTGCAGCCCTTAACACTTTCCGCCACAAGCTCATCTCACAATACAAACTGGAAAATTTTGAGTTATCACAGGCCCACACCTTCTTCTGGGACAAGTATGAGAAATCCAACTGGTTCTTGGAGCAAGTCATTGCGACTGCAGACCAAGATTTGACGAGCCGTAAGTTTAAATTCCTACTCCAAACTCCACAACAAGATGGCGGTCAATGGGATATGGTCGTTTCTCTCTTTGAGAAATATGGTGTCGTTCCTAAGTCTGTTTATCCAGAGTCTGTTTCATCTAGCAGCAGTCGTGAGCTAAATGCCATTCTCAACAAATTGCTTCGTCAAGATGCTCAAATCTTGCGTGACTTGCTTGCTTCTGGCGCAGACCAAGCGACTGTCCAAGCTAAGAAAGAAGACCTCTTGCAAGAAATCTTTAACTTCCTTGCCATGTCACTAGGCCTTCCACCACGTAAATTTGACTTTGCTTATCGCGATAAGGATAACAACTATCAAAGTGAAAAGGGCATCACACCACAAGAGTTTTACAAGAAATATGTCAATCTTCCACTAGAAGATTACGTTTCTGTTATCAATGCCCCAACTGCTGATAAACCATACGGTAAATCTTATACAGTTGAGATGTTAGGAAATGTGGTTGGCAGTCGTGCAGTTCGCTACATCAACGTGCCGATGGAGCGCTTGAAAGAATTGGCGATTGCTCAAATGCAAACAGGTGAGACTGTTTGGTTTGGTTCTGATGTTGGTCAGCTCAGCAACCGTAAGGCTGGAATCCTTGCGACAGATGTTTATGACTTCGAATCAAGCATGGACATTCAATTCACTCAAGACAAGGCTGGACGTCTGGACTACAGTGAAAGCTTGATGACCCACGCCATGGTCTTGACAGGTGTTGATTTGGACGAAAATGGCAAGTCAACCAAGTGGAAGGTTGAAAACTCATGGGGAGACAAGGTCGGTACAGATGGTTACTTTGTTGCCTCAGACGCTTGGATGGACGAATACACATACCAAATCGTTGTCCGTAAAGAATTGCTGACAGCAGCAGAACAAGCTGCCTATGAAGCAGAACCAATTGTACTCGCACCATGGGATCCAATGGGTGCCTTGGCCAAATAAAAGTATAGAAAAAAGGAATCAGATTTTAGAACCTGATTCCTTTTAAGTTGCTTGATTACATGATGTGAAGAACATGTGCCACAATACCCACTGCGAAGAGTGCAAGGATAATAGTGATTGGAGATACTTTTTTCTTAAGCAAGTACATGCAAAGGAAAGTAAGGAGTAGTCCTGATAGTCCAGGAATCAACATATCCAAGTTTTGTTGGAAAGTAGTAACTTTTTCAGATGTTTGAGATAATCCTTGTCCTACTTGTGCGAATGCTTCTTGGATACCTTTAGATCCTTCTGGCAATTTATCCCAATGGATATAAGCCTTTTCATCTAGTTGAACTTTGGCAACATCGAAAGCAAATTTAATATTTACCCAACGTTGAACAAGGACAGCAAGAATGAACATACCAAGGATAGAAGCACCTTTAGTGATGTCTTGGAGGATACCGCCAGACATATCTTTAGTGATTTCTGATCCAGCCTTGTATCCAATCTCTTGTGTATACCACAAGAATGACATACGAATCAAGTTCCAAAGAACGAAGAAGAGGATTGGACCTAAGATATTACCAGTAAGGGCAAGTGAAGCACCGAGTGATCCAAGGATTGGGCGTACTGTAAACCAGAATACTGGGTCACCGATACCAGCAAGAGGTCCCATCATACCGATTTTAACCCCTTGGATAGCAGCATCATCAATTTCAACACCGTTAGCACGTTCTTCTTCAAGTGCAAGAGTAACCCCCATGATTGGAGCGGCTACGTATGGGTGAGTGTTGAAGAACTCAAGATGGCGTTCAAGAGCAGCGATTTGATCTTCTTTTTTAGTGTAGAGTTTTTTAAGAGCTGGAATTAATGAGTAGGCCCAACCCAAGTTTTGCATACGTTCATAGTTCCAAGAGCCTTGTAAGAAAGTTGAACGCCACCAAACTTTTTTACGATCTGATTTAGTTAATTGAAGTTTTTCAGTCATGATGTTTTCAGTCCTTTCTTATCTTAGTAGTCTTCTAGGATATCGCCGATTGGGTCGTTAGAAGTTGCGGCTCCTCCGCCACCGTTTCCACCAGTTTTAGAAAGGTGAAGGTAGATAAGAGCGATAGCAACACCGATAGCACCAAATCCGATTAGAGTAATATCTGACACGGCAGCAAGCACGAAACCGATAGCGAAGAATGGCCATACTTCACGAGTTGCCATCATGTTGATAACCATAGCGTAACCAACGGCAACGACCATACCACCACCGATAGCCATACCATCTTTGAGCCAATCAGGCATAGCATTTAGAATGCTTTGTACTGTTTCAGTTGGTACCATTAGAAGGAGTGCTGCAGGGACTGCAATACGAAGACCTTGAAGAAGAAGTGCGACAAAGTGAGCACGTTCAACTGCTTTGAAGTCACCTTTTTTAGCAGAAGCATCAGCAGTGTGAACCAATCCGACAGAGAGTGTACGGACAATCATAGTCAAGAATAGACCAGCAACTGCAAGAGGGATAGCAACCGCTTGGGCAACACCGATACCTGTCTTAGTAAAGTCGCCACCAAGAACCATGATAATGGCAGCAGCAACAGAAGCAAGAGCAGCGTCAGGAGCTACGGCAGCTCCGATGTTAGCCCAACCAAGGGCGATCATTTGAAGAGAACCACCAAGGATAATCCCTGCTTCAAGGTTACCAGTAACAAGACCGATAAGGGTACAAGCTACGATTGGTTGATGGAATTGGAACTGGTCGAGGATACCTTCAAGACCTGCTAGGAAGGCTACAACGACTACTAAAACCATAGAAATAATAGACATCTTTAAAATCCTTTCATAAAATCGATTATTGCACGTTTGCTTTGTTGATCAAGTCAAACAAATCTTTTTTCGTGTCGTTTGGTACTTTACGTACGTCAAATTCAACACCGAGGTCACGCATTTTTTCAAATGTAGCAACGTCTTCTTTATCCATAGACAAAACGTTGTTAACCATTGTTTTACCAGTTGAGTGAGCCATTGATCCAACATTAAGAGTTTTGATTGGCACGCCACCTTCGATAGCACGAAGAGCATCTTGAGGTGTTTCAAACAAGATAAGGGCATGTGTTTCTCCGAAGCGAGGATCTTTTGCAACGTCGATTAGTTTTTGGATAGGAACAACGTTTGCTTTCACTTTACCTGGAGCTGCTTGTTTAATCAATTCTTTACGTAATTCGTCTTTAGCTACGTTATCTGAAGCAACGATGATACGGTCTGCTTTTGAATCTGGAGTCCAAGCAGTTGCAACCTGACCGTGAAGTAAACGAGTGTCTAGACGGGCAAGGTTGATTTTGAGTTTACCGTCTCCGATGACAGTTCCTTCTGGAATAGCAGCTTGGGCAACTGGAGCAGCTGCAGTGCTTGCTACTTCCTCAACTGGGTTTAGCTCTTCTGGAAGAGCTTTGATGCCATCTTTGGCTTCTTTAATAATATTCGCAGCGACTTTTTCTACACCTGCAGCAGCGTCCATGAGGCGCTCTGTGTAGGCTTGAATTAACATCGGTAAGTTCAGTCCTGTGATGATGGCAAACTTACGCTCAGGATTTTCTCCCATCACGCGGCTAGCTTGGTTAAATGGAGATCCACTCCAAAGGTCAGCCAAAACTAGAACCTCATCTTCTGCGTCAAATGCAGCAACAGCGTTATTAAACTTAGCGTATAAATCATCAGGACCTTCATTTGACATAAAGGTTACAACTTGAACCTTTTCTTGTTCACCAAAGATCATAGATCCTGACTGATGAATACCCGCAGCAAATTCGCCGTGGCTCGCAATAATGATTCCGATACTCATTATTGTCATTCCTCCTTTTTTGTTTTAGTTTTCGTTTAAGAAAACTTTAAGACTGTTTAAGTATAAACCGTTTTCATCTAAAAATCAACTATTTATCATAAAATAATTAAAAATATTACATCTGAAAATATTGATATATTGAGTTTTAGAGAAGTTTTTTTGAATCCTTATTAAAAAATTTAATATAAAAAAGTTGGAAGCGCATTCCAACT
This sequence comes from Streptococcus mitis SK564, assembly GCF_000148525.1. GTDB lineage: Bacteria > Bacillota > Bacilli > Lactobacillales > Streptococcaceae > Streptococcus > Streptococcus mitis_H. The sequence goes on along the minus strand of NZ_AEDU01000017.1, from coordinate 11,501 downwards.
TTTAAAATAGGTTTCTAATAGATTAGTGGGTGAAGTCGAGTACCATACGTCCTTGGATTTGACCTTTTTCCATTTCGTCGAAAATGGCTACGGCATCTTCTATTGGACGTTTTTGAACAACTGGAACTACTAAACCTTCTGCACCGAATTGGAAGGCTTCTTCCAAGTCTTTACGAGTTCCTACAAGAGAACCGATGACTTGGATTCCATCTAGAACGGTTTTTACGATACTTAGTTCCATCATTTCAGAAGGAAGGCCGACAGCGACAACGCGACCACCAGCACGAACTGAGTCAACAGCCTGGTTGAAGGCAACTTTAGACACAGCAGTTACGACAGCTGAATGAGCTCCGCCATCAGTTTTTTCCTTGATGAGTCCAGGTACATCTTCAACTTCGAGGCCGTTAATAACAATGTCAGCTCCTACTTCTTTTGCAAGGGCAAGTTTGTCGTTATTGATATCAACTGCGATGACATGAGCATTGAATACTTTTTTAGCATATTGAACAGCTAGGTTACCAAGACCACCAGCGCCGTAAAGAACAACCCATTGACCTGGTTCAACTTTGGCCTCTTTAATAGCTTTATAGGTTGTTACACCAGCACATGTGATAGAAGAGGCTTGGGCTGGATCAAGTCCGTCAGGAACTTTAACAGCATAGTCTGCAGTTACGATACATTGTTCAGCCATACCACCGTCTACTGAGTATCCAGCATTTTTTACAGTACGGCAAAGAGTTTCACGGCCAGTTGTACAGTATTCGCAAGTACCACATCCTTCAAAGAACCAAGCAACGCTGACGCGGTCGCCGACTTTAAGGCTTTTAACATCTGGGGCAATTTCCTTAACGATACCAACACCTTCATGTCCTAAAACACGTCCTGGTACTTGACCAAAGTCACCATGGGCAACGTGGAGGTCAGTGTGGCAAACACCACAGTATTCAATTTCTACAAGTGCTTCTCCAGTTTCAAGTGGACGGAGTACTTTTTCTTCAATAGCAACACCAGTGCTTTCTGGATTTACAACAACAGCTTTCATAGCTATCCTCCTTGATATTAACTGAGAGCAGGAGAAACAGGACTGGATTGATTTTGTGTCAACAGAGTCGAGTATGACGAGCTCTCTTGTATTTATATGTGAAGTATATCACAAAAGAAGGCCTTTTCCAAGGTTTTGGAGGCAAAAAGTAGAACAATCGATTAACTGGTTGATGAGACTGTGAAAAGAGCACAAAGACCAGCTCGCAAGCTGGTCAGACTCTTCGAAAATCTCTTCAAACCATGTCAGCTTCGCCTTGCCGTATATATGTTACTGACTTCGTCAGTTCTATCTACAACCTCAAAGCAGTGCTTTGAGCAACCTGCGGCTAGCTTTCTAGTTTGCTCTTTGATTTTCATTGAGTATCAGTATAGATTATAAGAATAAATCTTGCAGTGTTTTGGCGACTCCATCTTGGTCATTGGTCAGGGCGATTTGCTCATCCGCATAAGGGAGTAGGTCTGGATTGGCATTTTTCATGGCATAGCCCTTCCCAGCAAAAGCTAGCATTTCGGTATCATTGTGTTCGTCTCCAAAGGCAATCAAATCCTTTTTATCACGGTTCATTACCTTGAGCAAGTAGTCCAAAGCAAAGGCCTTGTTGACACCTTTTGGGGTACACTCAAGGATATTGAGCGGACCTCCCCAGGTATTGATAGACAGTTGATGCTGGTAGAAGGCGTTCATTTCTTGTGCCAGAGCATACTTGTCACTGGCTCTGGTCTGCAGCAGAATACAGTTAGGATCCTTGGTCACCAATTCAGGCTGGAATTGGTCTTCAGGTCGGAAAGCTTCTACGCCAAATAGTTTAGGATTGGCAATTTCTTCATTAGGATTTGTAATGTAGAATTTTTTACGGTATTCTCCAGCGATAAAATCTGCTTGAATATCCTCAGAACGTCGAACCATGTCTAGCAGATATTTTTTGTCTACAGTTAAACACTTTTCAAAATCCCAAACTTGGTCTGGTAAATGAGTAAGGGAGCCGTTGAAATTAATCATAGGAGTGTCTAAGCCTAATTCATGGTAAAAATCTTTTGACATGCGGTAAGGGCGACCTGTCGTAATAATGACCTGATGCCCTTTTTCAGCAACTTTTTTAATGGTTTCTTTGGTAAAGTCAGAAATCTGACTGTCTGAGTTGAGCAGGGTTCCATCTAGGTCAACTGCAATAATTTTTTTCGTCATATGAACCTTTCTAGTGTCTTTCCAGATAAGATGTCTACTATTATAGCAAAAAGCAGAGAGAAAAGCAGATTCCAAACAAAAAATTAAATTCCATCATTTTATTAAATAAATCAAACAAAGATATTGAAAAAGTGAATGATAAATGATATAATTCTATTATTGTTCGTAAAAATTAAAAGGAGATTGACAATGGACAAATTATTTAAACTAAAGGAGAACGGTACAGACGTTCGTACAGAGGTTCTCGCTGGTTTAACAACTTTCTTTGCAATGAGCTATATTCTCTTTGTAAACCCACAAATTCTTTCGCAAACAGGGATGCCTGCTCAGGGTGTATTCCTCGCAACGATTATCGGTGCAGTTGCTGGTACCCTGATGATGGCCTTCTACGCCAACTTACCATATGCTCAAGCGCCAGGTATGGGACTCAATGCCTTCTTTACCTTTACAGTTGTATTCGGGCTTGGTTATTCATGGCAAGAAGCCCTAGCTATGGTCTTCATCTGTGGGATTATTTCATTGATTATTACCTTGACAAATGTTCGTAAAATGATCATTGAATCGATTCCCAATGCTCTTCGCTCAGCTATTTCAGCTGGTATCGGTGTCTTCCTTGCCTATGTAGGGATTAAGAATGCTGGACTTTTGAAATTCACGATTGATCCAGGCAACTATACTGTTGTAGGAGAAGGGGCTGACAAAGCTCAAGCAACGATTGCAGCAAACTCTTCAGCAGTTCCAGGATTGGTCAGCTTTAATAATCCAGCTGTTTTAGTGGCTCTTGCAGGACTTGCTATCACAATTTTCTTTGTTATCAAAGGAATTAAAGGGGGAATTATCCTCTCTATCTTGACAACAACTGTTCTTGCTATCGCAGTTGGTTTGGTAGATTTGTCTAGCATCGATTTTGCTAACAACCATGTTGGTGCAGCTTTTGAAGACTTGAAGACAGTCTTTGGTGCAGCTCTTGGTTCAGAAGGTTTGGGAGCTTTGATTTCAGATACAGCTCGCTTGCCTGAAACTCTGATGGCTATTCTTGCCTTCTCATTGACAGATATTTTTGACACAATTGGTACCTTGATCGGTACAGGTGAAAAAGTTGGTATCGTAGCGACAAATGGTGAAAATCATCAATCAGCTAAGTTAGACAAGGCTCTTTACTCTGACTTGATTGGTACTTCAATTGGTGCCATCGCAGGTACTTCGAACGTAACGACTTATGTTGAGTCTGCTGCTGGTATTGGTGCAGGTGGACGTACTGGTTTGACAGCCTTGGTCGTGGCAATCTGTTTTGCGATCTCAAGCTTCTTTAGCCCACTTCTAGCGATTGTACCAACAGCCGCTACAGCTCCAATCTTGATTATCGTTGGGATTATGATGTTGGCTAGCTTGAAAAATATCCATTGGGACGATATGTCTGAAGCGGTTCCTGCTTTCTTCACATCTATCTTTATGGGATTCAGCTACTCTATCACTCAAGGGATTGCAGTTGGTTTCTTGACTTACACTTTGACTAAGCTTGTCAAAGGTCAAGCTAAAGATGTTCATGTCATGATTTGGATTTTGGATGCTTTGTTTATCCTTAACTACATCAGCATGGCCTTATAATAGGATAACCCAGGGGGATTTTCCCCCTTTTTGAATACAAAGGAGATAGGTGATGAAAGAGAAAAATATATGGAAAGAATTATTGCATCGTGCAGGTTGGCTGTTAATCTTTTTTTTGGCGACAATTTTATATCAGATTCCTATAGGGGTTACTGCTATTTTAACTTTAAATGCAGTACCACTGTTACAGTCAGGACTGATAGTTGCTGGTATTTCGATTGTAGTTCTGGTTCTATTTATTATTGGAGCTCGTAAAACGCAATTAGCAAGTTTTAATTTTTCATTTTTTAGAGCTAAGGATTTGGCACGATTGGGCTTGAGTTATTTAGTCATTATCTGTTCAAATATACTTGGTTCTATCTTGTTGCAACTGTCAAATGAGACGACAACAGCTAACCAGTCTCAGATTAACGACATGGTTCAGAATAGTTCTCTGATTTCTAGCTTCTTCTTGCTAGCCGTACTTGCTCCGATTTGTGAGGAAATCTTGTGTCGGGGAATTGTTCCTAAAAAGATTTTCCAAGGCAAGGAGAACTTGGGATTTGTAGTCGGTACGGTTGTGTTTGCTTTATTGCATCAACCGAGTAATTTACCTTCTTTATTGATTTATGGAGTTATGTCGATCGTTCTGTCTTGGACGGCTTACAAGACCCAACGTTTGGAAATGTCTATCTTACTTCACATGATTGTTAATGGGGTTGTTTTCTGTTTGTTGGCTCTTGTGGTGATTATGAGTCGGACATTAGGGATTTCTGTTTAAGATTTTTGACAATTGCTTACTTGTTTCTACTGGGAAAAAGATGAATGCAATCGTGTCCATCTTTTTCTTTTTATGGTAAAATAGAGAAATAATATGATGAAAAGCCTTGAGGGAGTGACCGATATGTCAAGTAAAGCCAATCATGCAAAGACAGCTATTTGCGGAATTATCAATGTAACCCCAGACTCCTTTTCGGATGGTGGTCAATTTTTTGCTCTTGAGCAGGCACTCCAGCAGGCTCGTAAATTGATAGCAGAAGGGGCTAGCATGCTAGATATCGGTGGAGAATCGACTCGGCCGGGAAGAAGTAGCTATGTTGAGATAGAAGAGGAAATCCAGCGTGTTGTTCCAGTGATTAAAGCGATTCGCAAGGAAAGTGATGTCCTCATCTCTATTGATACTTGGAAAAGTCAGGTGGCAGAGGCTGCTTTGGCTGCTGGTGCCAATCTAGTCAATGATATCACTGGTCTCATGGGTGATGAAAAAATGGCGGATGTGGTTGCTAAGGCTGGTGCGAAAGTGGTCATCATGTTTAATCCAGTCATGGCTCGACCTCAGCACCCTAGCTCGCTCATCTTCCCTCATTTTGGTTTTGGTCAAGCTTTTACAGTGGGAGAGTTGGAGTACTTTGAAAAATTGTCAATCGAAGACTTGATGGAGACTTTCTTTGAACGAGCACTAGCGAGAGCAAATCAAGCTGGGATTTCACAAGAAAATATCCTGTTGGATCCGGGAATCGGCTTTGGTCTGACCAAGAAAGAAAATCTCCTCCTTCTACGGGACTTGAATAAACTCCATCAGAAAGGCTATCCAATCTTTCTTGGAGTGTCGCGCAAGCGATTTGTCATCAATATCCTTGAAGAAAGTGGGTTTGAAGTCAATCCTGAGACAGAAATTGGTTTCCGTAATCGAGATACGGCTTCTGCTCATGTAACCAGTATCGCTGCGAGACAGGGTGTGGAAGTGGTGCGCGTGCATGACGTAGCTAGTCACAGGATGGCAGTTGAAATTGCCTCCGCTATTCGTCTGGCTGATGAAGCGGAAAATTTAGATTTAAAACAATATAAATAAGATGAAAGAATTTGAAAATAATCAGTGGATTGCTAACTACCGGACGGATCAACCGCATTTTGGCTTGGAACGAATGGTGGAACTGTTAGCTTTGCGTGGCAATCCCCATCTAAAACTCAAGGTCATCCATGTCGGAGGGACTAACGGCAAGGGTTCGACCATTGCTTTTTTGAAAAAGATGCTAGAAAAGCTAGGACTGAGAGTTGGCGTGTTTAGCTCGCCCTATCTCATTCATTACACAGACCAGATTAGCATCAATGGGGAATCCATTCCAGAGGCTAGGCTAGAAGCCCTCATGGCAGACTACCGGTCTTTGCTTGAGGGGGAATCGGCTGCTAATTTGCAGGGGACAACTGAGTTTGAGATTATCACAGCTATAGCCTATGATTACTTTGCCGCAGAGCAAGTAGATGTGGCCATCATGGAAGTTGGCATGGGTGGACTTTTAGATAGTACCAATATTTGCCAGCCTATTCTAACAGGCATCACGACCATTGGCTTGGATCATGTGGCCCTACTTGGTGACACCTTGGAGGCCATAGCAGAGCAGAAAGCTGGTATTATCAAACAAGGCATTCCCTTGGTAACAGGTCGTATCGCTCCAGAAGCTTTGGGTGTGATTGACAGTATTGCGGAAGGGAAAGATGCGCCGAGACTTGCCTACGGGACAGATTATCAGGTCAGCCATCAAAAGAGTGTGGTTACAGGCGAAGTCTTTGACTATACAAGTGTTGTCAGACAAGGTCGCTTCCAGACTGGTCTGCTTGGTTTGCACCAGATAGAGAATGCAGGAATGGCAATAGCTTTATTTGATGCTGTTTGTCAGGAGGATGGCCGAGAACTAGCAAGCAATCACTTGCTTGCTCAGACCTTGGAAGAAACAAGGTGGCCAGGGCGTTTGGAGGTTGTGTCAAGAGACCCCTTGATGATTTTGGATGGAGCCCATAATCCCCATGCTATCAAGGCTTTATTAGCAACCTTGCAAGAACGCTTTGCGGATTATCATAAGGAAATCCTCTTTACTTGTATCAAAACCAAGGCCTTGGAGGATATGTTGGATTTGCTGGGGGAAATACCAGATACCGAGCTTACCCTGACACATTTTGACGATAGTCGGGCGACTGATGAAAGCGTGCTGAAAGAGGCAGCTAAGTCTAGAAATCTCAGCTACCAAGATTGGCAGGATTTTCTAGAGCAGAAATTGATAGATAAAAAAGAAGAGAAACAAATAGTTAGGATTGTCACGGGTTCTTTGTATTTCTTGAGCCAAGTGAGATCCTATCTGATGGAGAGGAAGAACGAGAATGGATACACAAAAGATTGAAGCAGCTGTAAAAATGATTATCGAGGCTGTAGGAGAGGACACTAACCGCGAGGGCTTGCAGGAAACACCTGCTCGTGTAGCCCGTATGTACCAAGAGATTTTTTCAGGTCTTGGTCAAACAGCGGAGGAACATTTGTCAAAATCCTTTGAGATTATTGATGATAATATGGTGGTAGAAAAGGATATCTTTTTCCATACCATGTGTGAGCACCACTTTCTACCATTTTATGGTAGAGCGCATATTGCCTATATTCCAGATGGCCGTGTGGCAGGTTTGTCTAAGCTAGCCCGTACGGTTGAAGTTTATTCGAAAAAGCCGCAAATTCAAGAACGGTTGAATATCGAAGTGGCCGATGCCTTGATGGAGTATCTAGGTGCTAAAGGAGCCTTTGTTGTCATTGAGGCGGAACATATGTGTATGAGCATGCGTGGTGTCAGAAAACCAGGTACTGCAACCTTGACGACAGTAGCTCGTGGTCTATTTGAAACAGATAAGGACCTTCGAGATCAGGCTTATCGTTTAATGGGACTATAAAAAGAATCTGCTTTGGGCGGATTTTTCTAGAAAGGAATCATTATGGATCAACTGCAGATTAAGGATTTGGAAATTTTTGCCTATCATGGTCTTTTTCCTAGTGAGAAAGAATTGGGGCAGAAGTTTGTCGTTTCAGCCATCCTATCCTATGATATGACCAAGGCGGCTACAGACTTGGATTTAACAGCCTCTGTCCATTATGGAGAACTGTGTCAGCAGTGGACGACTTGGTTTCAGGAAACGAGTGAAGATTTGATTGAAACGGTAGCCTACAAACTGGTAGAACGTACTTTTGAGGCTTATCCTCTTGTTCAAGAAATTAAGCTGAAACTGAAAAAGCCTTGGGCGCCAGTGCATTTGCCACTAGATACTTGCTCGGTAACCATTCATCGCCGCAAGCAACGAGCCTTTATCGCCCTAGGAAGCAATATGGGGGATAAGCAAGCAAACTTGGAGCAAGCGACTGAGAAGATGCGAAATCGAGGTATCCATATTCTCAAAGAGTCCAGTGTCTTGACGACGGAGCCTTGGGGTGGTGTGGAGCAGGATAGCTTTGCAAATCAAGTGATTGAAGTAGAAACATGGTTGCCTGCCCCAGTGCTATTAGAGACCTTGTTAGCCATTGAGTTAGAGATGGGACGGGTGAGAGAAGTACATTGGGGGCCTCGTTTGATTGATTTGGACTTGCTCTTTGTGGAGGACCAGGTCATTTATACAGATGACCTTATCTTGCCTCATCCTTACATAGCGGAACGCCTTTTTGTCCTTGAGTCTTTACAGGAAATTGCACCTCATTTTATCCATCCTACATTAAAGCAACCTATCCGCAACTTGTATAATGCTTTGAAAAAATAGAAAAACTCTAGTTTTCAGTCACTTGCAACTGAAGGCTAGAGTTTTTAAAATAGGTCATTTTCTTCTGGGAGGAGGATAGTTTCTCTACCGTCCATATCTAAAACCAGTACTCTCGGGGGATAAAGAGGGTCGAAAGGGTGGTTAAAGTCAAAATCAATGGCTGTAGGGAGGTGTTGACTTGAAAAATGGAAGGTAATTTTTCCTTGGTTATTAAGCAATTGAAACTCGAGTTCTTCTTCCAATTCAAAGACATTTTTTAAGAAGTGGTCAATAATATACCAAAAAGAGTCAATGACATCATCAGGCAAGCTGGTAACAATGCCAAAACTAGCCGACCGCATGTGGGTATTGGTAAAAGCCATATCTTTGCCTCCTTTCTTTTTCCTTATCATACAGCAAATAGGATTAAAAATCAAGAAAAGGTGATTTTTTCTTCATAAACATAGTTTTCTATGAAATTTTTTTCAAACAATCTTCAAAAAATGCTTGAAAGTGTTTACAAATAGTGATAAAATGGAATAAGTAGAATCATGAAAACGAAATTTTCATACCGCCTCTTTTTTGGAGTCTCGTGAGGTATGATATAGAAAGGGAATGAAATGAATACAGACGATACAGTAACGATTTATGATGTCGCCCGTGAAGCAGGAGTTTCAATGGCGACAGTTAGCCGTGTAGTCAATGGCAATAAGAATGTAAAAGAGAATACTAGAAAAAAAGTGCTTGAGGTGATTGACCGTTTGGATTACCGTCCAAATGCCGTGGCGCGTGGTCTTGCAAGTAAAAAGACAACCACTGTCGGTGTCGTGATCCCCAATATTACCAATGGTTATTTCTCAACACTTGCTAAAGGGATTGATGATATCGCTGAAATGTACAAGTATAATATCGTCCTCGCTAACAGTGATGAGGACGATGACAAGGAAGTTTCAGTTGTCAATACCCTGTTTTCTAAGCAGGTAGATGGTATCATCTTTATGGGTTACCACTTGACTGAAAAAATTCGTTCAGAGTTTTCTCGTTCTCGAACACCAGTTGTTCTTGCAGGAACTGTGGATGTAGAACATCAGCTTCCAAGTGTCAATATTGACTACAAACAAGCTACGATTGATGCAGTGACCTATCTTGCTAAAGAAAATGAGCGCATTGCTTTCGTAAGTGGTCCACTAGTGGATGATATCAATGGTAAGGTTCGTTTGGTTGGTTACAAGGAAGCCTTGAAAAAAGCAGGTATTTCTTATAGCGAAGGATTGGTATTTGAATCTAAATACACTTATGAAGACGGCTATGCCTTGGCAGAACGCTTGATTTCATCAAACGCAACTGCAGCAGTTGTAACAGGTGATGAATTGGCAGCAGGTGTCTTGAACGGCCTTGCTGATAAGGGTGTGTCTGTGCCAGAAGAGTTTGAAATCATTACTAGTGATGATTCACAAATCTCACGCTTTACCCGTCCAAACTTGACAACTATTGCCCAACCTCTTTATGACCTTGGTGCTATTAGTATGCGTATGTTGACTAAGATTATGCACAAGGAAGAGTTGGAAGAACGTGAAGTTCTCTTACCTCATGGTTTGACAGAACGTCGTTCGACACGAAAACGGAAATAGAAAAAATCAGGGAATCGTGAAGATTTCCTGATTTGTTTTTAGAGAAGAGACTTACCCTTCCATATAGTCTTTCAAAGCTGGCCCTGTTAGTCCGGCATTGAGGGCGATAAGGAGTTTCAAGCGGGCTTTTTGGGCGTTGAGTTCTTTAACAAAGAAGACGCCTGATTTTTGCAACTGTACGCCTCCACCCTGGTAGGCATAAACAGGCTCGGCAATACCGTTAAAGCATCGTGAAACCAGGGCGACTGGTATTCCTTTTTGCAGAAGGCTTTCTAATTTTTGAGCCGTTTCTTTTGGAATATTACCAGCTCCGAAGGCTTGGATAATCAAACCGTCCAATTGTCCCAAATCCAGCATATCAATCAGCTCATCTGTCATACCAGCATAAGCCGAGATAATAGGGACTAAACCTTGTATGTGATCAAGGTCAAAGCGAACACGAGGTTCAGCTGTTTTAAAGTAGAGGATTTCCTGTTTCATAATCAGACCAAGTGGCCCGTGTGTTGGAGTCTGGAAGGTGCTGACGTTGGTTGTATGTGTTTTAGTAACATACTTGGCTGCGTGGATTTCATCGTTCATAACGACCAAAACTCCTTTATCAGCAGCCCTGTCATCGCTGGCCACTCGTAGAGCACTCAGATAATTATAAACACCGTCACTACCGAGTTCGTTAGAGCTGCGCATGGCACCTGTTAGAACGATAGGCATATGGGGAACTTCCATGGTGTCAAGGAAATAGGCTGTTTCTTCCAAAGTGTCGGTTCCGTGTGTGATTACCACCCCATCGTAGTTAGCAGCTTCCTCTTTGATTTTTTGGTAGAGGGCCAACATATGCTTAGGTTTGATATGAGGGCTTGGCAGGTTAAAAAAGTCTAGGGCATGGACTTGGATTCCGTTGAGGGGATTGGACACATGGTTCATGGGATTATCTGAACTCGTTACAACAGCGCCAGAGGCATCGGCCTGCATGGAAATAGTCCCTCCCGTATGTAAAACAAGGATTTTCTTAGGCATGATTTACTCACTCTTTCTGAAATGTGGTATAATCATTGTATCACAAAAGGGGAGATTGGGATAGGATGGAAGTCAAAGCTGTTTTTTTTGATATCGATGGAACCTTGGTCAACGATCGCAAGAGTGTTTTGAAATCCACTAAGGACGCGATTAAGATTGTCAAAGAACAAGGGGTGTTGGTTGGTGTAGCGACAGGGCGAGGACCTTTTTTTGTTAAGGAATTGATGGACGATTTGGATTTGGACTTTGCGGTAACCTATAATGGCCAGTATATCTTTACTAAAGACAGAGTCTTGTTCACGAGCCCAATTTCCAAGTTACATTTGCGCCAGCTCATTACGTATGCTAAAAAAGAGGGCAAGGAGATTGCATTAGGGACCAAGGATGCCATGTTGGGTTCCAAAATCATGTCCTTTGGTTTGGGTTCTTTTTCCCAACGAATCAGTCGCTTCGTTCCCTCTGTTTTAACTCGGACAGTGAGTCATTCCTTTAAT
>NZ_AEDU01000018.1 GCF_000148525.1 Streptococcus mitis SK564 | reverse complement strand
CATCGACAAGTGCAAGTCAATCAGCCAGCACAAGCGCATCTGAATCAGCGTCAACCAGTGCTGCGGTAGTTACAAGTAAGGGATTACCTGAAATCCATTCTAAGGCTACTCTCGATATTGATAGTGTAGTTACTTCTGATTCAATTAGCTCTTCTGTATCGACATCGGTTTCAGAATCGGCCTCAACCAGTGCGTCAGTAAGTACCTCAGTGTCTGAATCATTCTCAAGATTATCAAGTATGTCAGATCCAGATAGTACTGATAAACCAGAGTTTAGTTTGAGTGAAAGTGCTTCGCAATCAACAAGTCTAAGCGTGTCAATCTCAACATCGGTGTCTATGTCGACTTCAATGAGTACGTCACTTTCAGGTGTAGCTTCTGAGAGTGCTTCAACGTCAAGCTCGCTTGTAGAATCAAACGTTGATCATTCGACTTCACATGTTGAAAATAGTGCCGAATCGACAGCTAAGTCAAGACAGCAATTGCCAAATACAGGTACAGAAGTTTCCAAAACATCTGCGCTTCTAGGAGCTTTGGCAGCTGTGACTGGTTTAGGTTTATTTGCGAAACGCCGTAAACGTGATGATGAAGAAGAAATGTAAATAATCTGCTTATCTCATATTTGATCGGCTATAGATGTGTCTATCGAGTTTGGACAAAAAAGTCTGTAAAATCATAAAAACGCATATTATCAGGTGTTCAAAAACTTGATAGTATGCGTTTTATTGTGGAATATTTCCTTTCTTTTCGGCTGGAATTGAGTTTCCCATCCTTGTGTTTGTATAGTCGGTTAAAAAATTGAGTACGAAAAATCACTTCATAAAAGTATTGATAGATTATACACTTCGAAAATCTCTTCAAATCACGTCAACGTCGCCTTGACGTAGGTATGGTTACTGACTTCGTCAGTTCTATCTGCAACCTCAAAGTAGTGCTTTGAGCAACCTGCGGCTAGTTTGCTCTTTGTCATTGAGTATTAGTGGACTTTTCTTGCACTGTTTTGATCTTTTATTTCCTTCGATTATATATTAGAGAGGATTAGTAGAAGAGGGGTGAGTTATTAGAATGATTACGTGCCATTTTATACCAAGCAATAATCAGACAGCAAGATAAGAGTACAGTTGTAGATAGTTAGAAACGTCTATCTGATCTTGTGTAGATAAGATTGATGTCGTCAGTAACAAATTGACGAAAAACCAATGTAGATATAGTGTGATTTTTCTGTAAGGATGGAAAAAAGAAGGGAAATTTGGTAAGATAGGAATATGGATTTTGAAAAAATTGAACAAGCTTATACGTATTTACTAGAGAATGTCCAAGTCATCCAAAGTGATTTGGCGACCAACTTTTATGATGCCCTGGTGGAGCAAAACAGCATCTATTTGGATGGTGAGACTGAGCTAGAGCAGGTCAAGGAGAACAATCATGCCCTTAAACGCTTAGCGCTTCGCAAAGAAGAATGGCTCAAGACCTACCAGTTTCTCTTGATGAAGGCTGGGCAGACAGAGCCCCTACAGGCCAATCACCAGTTTACGCCAGATGCTATTGCTTTACTTTTGGTGTTTATTGTGGAAGAATTGTTTAAAGAGGAGGAAATTACTATCCTCGAAATGGGTTCCGGGATGGGGATTCTGGGGGCTACTTTCTTGACCTCGCTTGATAAAAAGGTGGATTACTTGGGAATGGAAGTGGATGATTTGCTGATTGATTTGGCAGCTAGCATGGCAGATGTAATTGGTTTGCAGGCTGGCTTTGTCCAAGGAGATGCCGTTCGTCCACAAATGCTCAAAGAAAGCGACGTGGTCATCAGCGACTTGCCTGTCGGCTATTATCCTGATGATGCCGTTGCGTCGCGCCATCAAGTTGCTTCTAGCCAAGAACATACCTACGCCCATCACTTGCTCATGGAACAAGGGCTTAAGTATCTCAAGTCAGATGGATATGCTATTTTTCTCGCTCCGAGTTATTTGTTGACCAGTCCTCAAAGTGACTTGTTGAAAGGCTGGTTGAAAGAGGAGGCGAGTCTGACTGCCATGATTAGTTTGCCTGAAAATCTTTTTGCCAGTGCTAAACAATCCAAGACGATTTTTATCTTACAGAAGAAAAATGAAATAGCAGTAGATCCTTTTGTTTATCCACTTGCTAGCTTGCAAGATGCAAGTGTTTTAATGAAATTTAAAGAAAATTTTCAAAAATGGACTCAAGGTACTGAAATATAAAATAGATTTTGTTATAATAGATGAAAACGCTTAAAAGAGGAGTCTTGTTATGACAAAAACAATTGCAATCAATGCGGGAAGTTCAAGTTTGAAATGGCAATTATACTTAATGCCAGAAGAAAAAGTATTGGCGAAAGGTTTGATTGAACGTATCGGTTTGAAAGATTCAATTTCAACTGTAAAATTTGATGGTCGTTCTGAACAACAAATTTTGGATATCGAAAATCATACACAAGCTGTAAAAATCTTATTGGATGACTTGATTCGTTTCGATATTATCAAGGCTTATGACGAGATTACAGGTGTTGGCCACCGTGTTGTTGCCGGTGGAGAATATTTCAAAGAATCAACAGTTGTTGAGGGAGATGTTTTAGAAAAAGTTGAAGAGTTGAGCTTGTTGGCTCCTCTCCACAATCCAGCCAATGCGGCAGGTGTTCGTGCCTTCAAGGAATTGTTGCCAGACATTACCAGTGTAGTTGTTTTTGATACTTCATTCCACACAACTATGCCAGAGAAAGCTTATCGCTATCCTCTACCAACAAAATATTACACAGAAAACAAGGTTCGTAAATATGGTGCCCACGGTACAAGTCACCAGTTTGTAGCAGGAGAAGCAGCAAAACTCTTGGGCCGTCCATTAGAAGACTTAAAATTGATTACTTGCCACATCGGTAATGGTGCTTCTATTACAGCTGTTAAGGGTGGTCAATCTGTGGATACTTCAATGGGCTTCACTCCACTTGGTGGTGTGATGATGGGAACTCGTACAGGGGATATTGACCCAGCCATCATTCCTTACTTAATGCAATATACAGAGGACTTTAACACGCCTGAAGACATTAGTCGCATCCTTAATCGTGAATCAGGGCTTATGGGGGTTTCAGGTAAATCTAGTGATATGCGTGATGTGATTGCTGCTATGGAAGAAGGGGATCACGATGCCACTTTGGCTTATGAAATGTATGTTGACCGTATCCAAAAACATATCGGTCAATACCTTGCAGTATTAAATGGAGCAGATGCTATTATCTTTACTGCAGGTATCGGTGAAAATGCAGCAAACGTACGTGAAGATGTTATTTCAGGTATCTCTTGGTTTGGCTGTGATGTTGATCCAGAAAAGAACGTCTTCGGTGTGACAGGAGATATCTCAACAGAGGCAGCGAAGATCCGTGTATTGGTTATTCCAACTGATGAAGAATTAGTCATTGCCCGTGACGTTGAACGCTTAAAAAAATAACTAAAATCAGAAAAAATATTCCGTACAAGGAGTTGGGAAAGAGATTTTTCCAGCTTCTTTTTATGGTGAAATTGTCCAAAACCTTGCTATGATTGGCTTTTTTGAAAAATATGGTATAATAGTAGTAATTTAATAGATGGAGTTGAGTTTTGAAGAAAAACTTTCGTGTAAAAAGAGAGAAAGATTTTAAGGCGATTTTCAAGGAGGGGACAAGTTTTGCCAATCGCAAGTTTGTTGTCTACCAACTAGAAAATCAGAAAAACCATTTTCGAGTAGGTCTATCAGTTAGCAAAAAACTGGGGAATGCCGTCACTAGAAATCAAATTAAGAGACGGATTCGTCATATTATCCAGAATGCCAAAGGGAGTCTGGTAGAAGATGTCGACTTTGTTGTCATTGCTCGAAAAGGGGTCGAAACCTTGGGATACGCAGAGATGGAGAAAAATCTACTCCACGTATTAAAATTATCAAAGATTTACCAGGAAGGAAATGGGAGTGAAAAAGAAACTACAGTTGACTAGTTTGCTAGGACTGTCCCTATTTATCATGACAGCCTGTGCAACAAATGGGACAACTAGCGATATTACAGCCAATTCGGCTGATTTTTGGAGTAAATTTGTTTACTTCTTTGCGGAAATTATTCGCTTTTTATCGTTTGATATCAGTATCGGAGTGGGGATTATTCTCTTTACGGTCTTGATTCGTACACTGCTTTTGCCAGTCTTTCAAGTGCAAATGGTGGCTTCCAGAAAAATGCAAGAAGCTCAACCACGCATTAAGGCGCTTCGAGAACAATATCCAGGTCGAGATATGGAAAGCAGAACCAAGCTAGAGCAAGAAATGCGTAAAGTCTTTAAAGAAATGGGTGTCAGACAGTCAGATTCTCTTTGGCCGATTTTGATTCAGATGCCGGTTATCTTGGCCTTGTTCCAAGCTCTATCAAGAGTTGACTTTTTAAAGACAGGTCATTTCTTATGGATTAACCTTGGTGGTGTGGATACAACCCTTGTTCTTCCGATTTTAGCAGCAGTATTCACCTTTTTAAGTACTTGGCTGTCCAACAAAGCCTTGTCTGAGCGTAATGGAGCTACGACTGCGATGATGTACGGTATTCCGGTCTTGATTTTTATCTTTGGGGTTTATGCTCCGAGCGGAGTCGCTCTCTACTGGGCAGTGTCCAATGCTTATCAAGTCTTGCAAACCTATTTCTTGAACAATCCATTCAAGATTATTGCAGAGCGCGAGGCTGTAGTACAGGCACAGAAAGATTTGGAAAATAGAAAAAGAAAAGCCAAGAAAAAGGCTCAGAAAACGAAATAATAAGGAGGAATCTGGTAATGGTAGTATTTACAGGTTCAACTGTTGAAGAAGCAATCCAGAAAGGATTGAAAGAATTAGATATTCCAAGAATGAAGGCTCATATCAAAGTCATTTCTCGTGAGAAAAAAGGATTTCTTGGTTTATTTGGTAAAAAACCAGCCCAAGTGGATATTGATGCTATTAGTGAAACGACAGTTGTAAAAGCAAACCAACAAGCTGTAAAGGGAGTTCCGAAGCAAATTAATGATTTGAATGAGCCTGTTAAAACAGTCAGTGAAGCAACTGTTGATTTGGGTCATGTTGTAGAGGCAATTAAAAAGATTGAGGAAGAAGGCCAAGGTATTTCTGATGAAGTCAAGGCTGAAATCTTAAAACATGAAAGACATGCCAGCACTATCTTAGAAGAAACTGGTCACATTGAGATTTTAAATGAATTACAACTTGAAGAAACTGCTCTCGAAGAAGAAGTAGAAACTCCTATTATTGAAAACCAAGCTGAGCAAACTGAAAGTCAAGAACTAGAAGACTTGGGCTTAAAAGTTGAACCGAGCTTTGATATTGAACAAGTAGCTACGGAAGTAACGACTTATGTTCAAACAATTATTGATGACATGGATGTTGAAGCTACACTTTCAAATGACTATAACCGTCGTAGCATCAATTTGCAAATTGATACTAACGAACCAGGTCGTATTATCGGCTACCATGGTAAAGTCTTGAAGGCCTTGCAACTATTGGCTCAAAATTATCTTTACAACCGCTATTCAAGAACCTTCTACATTACTATTAATGTCAATGATTATGTTGAACACCGTGCAGAAGTCTTGCAGACCTATGCGCAAAAATTGGCGACTCGTGTTTTAGAAGAAGGACGCAGTCATCAGACAGATCCAATGTCAAATAGCGAACGCAAGATTATTCATCGTATTATTTCACGTATGGATGGCGTGACCAGTTACTCTGAAGGTGATGAGCCAAATCGTTATGTTGTCGTAGATACAGAATAAGTAAAATCAGGGTTATCCTGATTTTTTGCTAGCTGGAGGAGATTAAATTAATGTTGAATAAGATAAGAGACTATTTAGACTTTGCTGATTTGCAGTACCGTAATCCTGATAAGGCGGGAGCAGAGCGAGAGAAAATGCTGGAATTGCGCCACAAAGGCCAAGAGGCTCGAAAGGCTTTTACAGAACTGGCTAAAGCCTTTCAAGCAAGTCATCCAGAATGGCAACTTCAACAGACTAGCCAGTGGATGAATCAGGCGCAACGTTTACGACCACATTTTTGGGTTTATCTACAGAGAGACGGACAAGTAACAGAACCTATGTTGGCTCTTCGTTTGTATGGGACATCTACTGACTTTGGAATTTCCTTAGAGGTCAGTTTCATCGAGCGTAAGAAAGATGAGCGAACTCTAGGCAAGCAGGCCAAAGTTTTAAAAGTTCCAACCGTTGAAGGTGTTTATTATCTAGTCTACTCTGATGGTCAAAGTCAACGGTGGGAGGCGAACGAAGAAAATCGTCAAATTTTAAGAAATAAACTATCCAATCAGGAAGTCCGAAAAGTGTTAGTTAAAATAGATGTCCCTATAACAGAGAATTCATCTGAAGAAGAAATCGTAGAAGCCCTACTGAAATCTTATGATAAAATTCTTCCATTTTATCTAGCTACGAGAAACTAAGCTAATCATTAAAATATCATAAATCATACAGTCCAAGAGTGAACAGTCCGCTGTGTAATTCTTGGTCTTTTTGTTTACGCTTTCAAATTATATAATAAACCTACAAAAACAATTCAAAAGGAGAACAATTATGGAAGTCATTTCAAGTGTTCTAAATTGGTTTTCTAGCAATATTTTGCAGAATCCCGCATTTTTCGTAGGTTTATTGGTGTTGATAGGATACGCACTTTTGAAAAAACCTGCCCACGACGTTTTCTCAGGGTTTGTTAAAGCAACAGTAGGGTATATGTTGCTCAATGTGGGTGCAGGTGGTTTGGTTACAACCTTCCGTCCGATCTTAGCAGCCCTTAACTACAAATTCCAAATTGGTGCAGCGGTTATCGACCCTTACTTTGGACTTGCTGCAGCAAACAACAAAATTGCAGCAGAGTTTCCAGATTTTGTTGGAACTGCAACTACAGCTCTATTGATTGGTTTCGGAATAAATATCTTGCTCGTAGCTCTTCGCAAGATCACGAAGGTAAGAACCCTCTTTATTACTGGTCACATCATGGTACAACAAGCTGCAACAGTATCTCTTATGGTTCTATTCTTAGTACCACAATTGCGCAATGCTTACGGTACAGCAGCGATTGGTATCATCTGTGGACTTTACTGGGCAGTTAGTTCAAATATGACTGTTGAGGCAACTCAACGCTTGACTGGTGGTGGCGGATTTGCGATTGGTCACCAACAGCAATTTGCAATCTGGTTTGTAGATAAAGTAGCAGGACGCTTTGGTAAGAAAGAAGAAAGTTTAGACAATCTTAAATTACCTAAGTTCCTCTCAATCTTCCACGATACAGTTGTTGCATCTGCTACCTTGATGCTCGTATTCTTCGGAGCCATTCTTTTAATCTTGGGTCCAGACATTATGTCTAATAAAGAAGTCATCACTTCAGGAACTCTATTCAATCCTGCTAAACAAGATTTCTTTATGTACATTATTCAAACAGCCTTTACCTTCTCAGTTTACTTGTTCGTTTTGATGCAAGGTGTCCGCATGTTCGTATCTGAGTTGACAAACGCCTTCCAAGGTATTTCAAACAAATTGTTGCCAGGCTCATTCCCAGCGGTTGACGTTGCAGCTTCTTATGGATTTGGTTCTCCAAACGCTGTCTTGTCAGGATTTGCCTTTGGTTTGATTGGTCAATTGATCACAATTGTCTTGCTCATCGTCTTTAAAAATCCGATTCTTATTATTACAGGATTTGTACCAGTGTTCTTTGACAATGCAGCCATTGCGGTCTACGCTGATAAACGCGGTGGATGGAAAGCGGCTGTTATCCTATCCTTCATCTCAGGTGTTCTCCAAGTTGCTTTAGGAGCTCTCTGTGTAGCTCTTCTTGATTTAGCATCTTATGGTGGTTACCATGGAAATATCGACTTTGAATTCCCATGGCTTGGATTTGGATATATCTTCAAATACCTTGGTATTGTTGGTTATGTACTTGTGTGTCTCTTCTTGCTTGTTATTCCTCAACTTCAATTTGCCAAAGCAAAAGATAAAGAGAAATATTACAACGGTGCAGTTCAAGAAGAAGCTTAGTATCTAGAAAAGGAGAAATAAAATGGTTAAAGTATTAGCAGCGTGCGGAAATGGAATGGGTTCATCAATGGTTATCAAGATGAAGGTTGAAAATGCTCTCCGTAAGCTTAATCAAACAGATTTTACAGTCAATTCATGCAGTGTCGGTGAAGCTAAAGGTTTAGCAGCAGGATATGACATCGTAATCGCTTCTCTTCATTTGATCCAAGAATTGGAAGGGCGAACTAATGGGAAGTTAATTGGGCTTGACAACTTGATGGATGATAAAGAAATCACTGAAAAACTCAGTCAAGCACTACAGTAAAAGGTTGGAGGGGGCTGGATAGAAACTGAGAATCATCGTTTCTGTCCTTCTCCCTCTTTAAATAAAGGAGGCAGATATGAATTTAAAACAAGCTTTAATTGACAATGACTCGATCCGACTAGGTTTAGAAGCTAAAGACTGGAAAGAAGCAGTCAAGGTAGCAGTAGATCCCTTGATTGAAAGTGGGGCAATTTTGCCAGAGTATTACGATGCTATTATCGAATCAACTGAAGAGTATGGCCCTTACTATATCTTAATGCCAGGTATGGCTATGCCCCACGCTAGACCTGAAGCTGGAGTGCAAAGAGATGCCTTTTCATTGATTACCTTACAAAATCCTGTTGTATTTTCAGATGGGAAAGAGGTATCTGTTTTGTTGGCACTAGCAGCAACAAGCTCAAAAATTCACACAAGTGTAGCCATTCCACAAATCATTGCCCTGTTTGAATTAGAAGATTCTATTGCACGTTTACAGGCTTGCCAGACTAAAGAAGATGTCTTGGCTATGATTGAAGAATCTAAGGATAGCCCTTATCTCGAAGGATTGGATTTGGAAAGTTAGAAAGAGGAATAAAGAAATGACAAAAAGAATCCCTAATTTACAAGTTGCATTAGATCATTCAGACTTGCAAGGAGCGATTAAAGCAGCTGTTTCTGTTGGTCAGGAAGTAGATATTATCGAAGCTGGAACTGTTTGCTTGCTTCAAGTTGGAAGTGAACTGGTTGAAGTCTTGCGTAGCCTTTTCCCAGATAAGATTATTGTGGCAGACACAAAATGTGCTGATGCTGGTGGAACAGTTGCTAAAAATAATGCGGTTCGTGGAGCAGACTGGATGACTTGTATCTGTTGTGCAACCATCCCTACTATGGAAGCAGCTTTAAAGGCTATCAAGACTGAACGAGGAGAACGAGGCGAAATCCAGATCGAGCTTTATGGCGATTGGACTTTTGAACAAGCTCAGCTTTGGCTAGATGCAGGTATCTCACAAGCTATTTATCACCAATCTCGTGATGCTCTTCTTGCTGGTGAAACTTGGGGTGAAAAAGACCTTAATAAGGTTAAAAAACTTATCGACATGGGCTTCCGTGTGTCTGTAACAGGTGGTCTAGATGTAGATACTCTCAAACTATTTGAAGGCGTTGATGTCTTTACCTTTATCGCAGGTCGTGGAATTACAGAGGCTGCAGATCCAGCAGGAGCAGCGCGTGCCTTCAAGGATGAAATCAGACGAATTTGGGGGTAAACCATGGCACGTCCAATTGGAATTTATGAAAAGGCAACCCCGACACACTTTACTTGGCTAGAACGTTTAAATTTTGCCAAGGAGTTAGGATTTGATTTTGTCGAGATGTCTATTGATGAACGTGACGAGCGTTTAGCAAGACTGGACTGGAGCAAGGACGAGCGTTTGGAAGTTGTCAAAGCAATCTATAAAACTGGTGTTCGTATTCCTTCTATCTGTTTTTCAGGCCATCGTCGCTACCCATTGGGATCAAATGATCCAGTTCTAGAGGAAAAATCTCTAGAACTCATGAAAAAATGTATTGAATTAGCCCAAGACTTGGGAGTTCGTACTATTCAATTAGCTGGTTACGACGTTTATTATGAGGAAAAGTCACCCCAGACACGCCAACGTTTTATCAAAAATTTGAGAAAAGCTTGTGACTGGGCTGAAGAGGCTCAGGTGGTACTTGCTATTGAAATTATGGATGATCCTTTCATCAATAGCATCGAAAAATACTTGGCTGTAGAAAAAGAGATTGACTCTCCCTACCTCTTTGTATACCCAGATATTGGTAATGTATCTGCATGGCATAATGATGTCTACAGTGAATTTTATCTTGGGCATCATGCCATCGCAGCTCTCCATCTCAAGGATACTTATGCAGTGACAGAAAGTTCAAAGGGCCAGTTCCGAGATGTAACTTTTGGGCAAGGTTGTGTCAAATGGGAAGAAGCTTTCGATATTTTAAAACAAACCAATTATAATGGACCTTTCCTAATCGAAATGTGGTCTGAAAATTGTGAAACTGTAGAAGAAACACGCGCAGCCATTCAAGAGGCGCAAGCTTTTCTCTATCCACTAATTAAGAAAGCAGGTTTGATGTAAGATGAATCAAGTAATAAACGATATACGTAAACGAGTCTGTAATGCCAATCAATCATTACCAAAACATGGACTTGTTAAATTTACCTGGGGAAATGTATCGGAAGTCAATCGCGAACTAGGTATCATTGTTATTAAACCATCAGGCGTAGATTATGACGAATTGACACCTGAAAACATGGTGGTGACGGACTTGGATGGCCAAGTTCTAGAAGGAGATTTAAGACCATCTTCTGACCTCCCAACTCATGTGCAGTTATATAAGGCATGGCAAGAGATTGGTAGTGTGGTACACACCCATTCGACAGAAGCAGTTGGTTGGGCACAGGCTGGACGTGATATTCCTTTCTATGGAACAACCCATGCAGATTATTTCTACGGTTCAATCCCTTGCGCTCGTAGTTTGACCAAAGATGAAGTAGAAGTAGCCTATGAAAAAGATACTGGCTTGGTTATCGTAGAAGAATTTGAGCGTCGTGGTCTCAATCCTGTTGAAGTACCAGGTATTGTTGTACGTAATCACGGTCCATTCACCTGGGGAAAAAATCCAGAGAATGCTGTTTATCACTCTGTCGTACTAGAGGAAGTATCAAAGATGAATCGCTTTACAGAACAAATCAATCCAAGAGTTGAACCTGCTCCTCAGTACATTCTAGAAAAACACTACCAACGTAAGCATGGACCAAATGCTTATTACGGTCAAAAGAAATAAGAAATTGAATTGAAAAGAGGCTAGGACCTTTCGATCCAAGCCTCGCTTTTGTAATTGTAAGTATTCGTTATTAAGAGACTACTGTTGATAATTGAAATGCGTTAGTGAATGTGATACTATTATAAAGTTGTTTTCAAGGCAGTTGATTGATAGAGGAGTATGAAATATGGTACTGGATAAGGCAAGTTGTGATTTGCTTCAATATTTGATGGATCAAGAAACGTCCAAAACGATTATGGCGATTTCAAAAGATTTGAAAGAGTCAAGAAGGAAAATTTATTATCACATTGACAAAATCAATGCTGCTTTGGGTGACGAGGCGCTTCATATCATTAGTATTCCACGAATTGGTATTCACTTAACGGAAGAGCAGAGAGATGCTTGTTGTGAACTATTATCGGAAGTAGATTCGTACGATTATATCATGAGTGCGCATGAACGTATGATGATAATGTTACTATGGATAGGTATTTCTAAAGAACGTATTACGATTGAAAAATTGATGGAGTTAACAGAGGTGTCTAGGAATACTGTTCTCAATGATTTGAATAGTATTCGTTATCAACTAACTTTGGAACAATATCAGGTGACCTTGCAAGTGAGCAAGTCACAGGGATACCATCTTCATGCCCACCCTCTTAATAAAATTCAGTATCTTCAATCGCTTCTATATCATATTTTTATGGAAGAAAATGCCACTTTTGTATCTATTTTAGAAGATAAGATGAAAGAGAGGTTAGATGGTGAGTGTTTGCTTTCTGTTGAAATGAACCAATTTTTTAAGGAACAGGTTCCTTTAGTTGAACAAGATTTAGGGAAGAAAATAAATCATCATGAAGTAACTTTTATGTTGCAGGTTCTACCTTATTTGCTGTTAAGCTGTCATAATGTTGAACAGTATCAAGAAAGACATCAGGATATAGAGAAAGAATTTTCTTTGATAAGAAAAAGAATAGAGTATCAGGTGTCTAAGAAATTAGGAGAACGGTTGTTTCAAAAGTTTGAAATTTCTTTGTCAGAACTTGAAGTTTCTCTTGTAGCTGTTCTTCTCCTCTCCTATCGTAAAGATTTGGATATTCATGCAGAAAGTGATGATTTTCGGCAGTTAAAACTTGCTTTAGAAGAATTCATCTGGTATTTTGAATCACAAATCCGAATGGAGATTGAGAACAAGGATGATTTGTTAAGAAATTTGATGATCCACTGTAAAGCCTTGTTATTTAGAAAGACTTACGGTATTTTTTCTAAAAATCCTCTAACAAAACAAATTCGATCCAAGTATGGAGAATTATTTTTAGTCACTAGAAAATCTGCGGAAATTTTAGAAGGAGCATGGTTTATTCGGCTAACAGACGATGATATTGCCTATTTGACGATTCATATTGGAGGATTTTTAAAGTATACACCATCGTCTCAAAAAAATATGAAAAAAGTTTATCTCGTTTGTGATGAAGGTGTTGCGGTTTCGAGACTTTTGCTGAAACAATGCAAACTTTATTTTCCAAATGAGCAAATTGGCACTGTATTTACAACAGAACAATTTAAGAGTGTGGAAGATATTGCACAAGTTGATGTAGTGATTACTACTAATGATGATTTGGATAGCAGATTTCCGATTTTAAGGGTTAATCCTATCCTTGAAGCAGAAGATATTTTGAAAATGCTAGACTATCTTAAACACAATATATTTCGTAATGAGAGCAAAAGTTTCAGTGAAAATCTTTCTAGTCTTATTTCGTCTTATATTGTAGACAGTAAGTTGGCTAGTAAGTTCCAAGAAGAGGTTCAAACACTTATAAATCAAGAAATAGTAGTTCAAGCTTTTTTGGAAGATATTTGAAGGACAGTCCAATGATGAACACAAACCTGTGTTTTTCTTGGTCTTTTTTAGTGTTTTGAAGGGTGGTATACTAATCTCAAAGATAACAATTATATCCAAAGGAGGCAACATATGCCAAACGTCAAAGAAATTACAAGAGAGTCATGGATTTTAGCTACTTTCCCAGAGTGGGGAACATGGTTGAACGAAGAAATCGAAGAAGAAGTCGTACCTGAAGGCAATTTTGCCATGTGGTGGCTAGGCAACTGTGGTACTTGGATTAAGACACCAGGTGGTGCTAACGTTGTCATGGACCTTTGGTCAAACCGTGGAAAATCAACCAAAAAAGTGAAAGATATGGTTCGTGGGCACCAAATGGCAAATATGGCAGGTGTTCGTAAGTTGCAACCAAACTTACGTGTTCAGCCGATGGTTATCGATCCATTTGCTATCAACGAACTAGATTATTACTTAGTTTCACACTTCCATAGTGATCATATCGACCCATACACAGCTGCAGCAATTCTCAACAATTCTAAGTTAGAGCATGTTAAGTTTATCGGTCCTTACCACTGTGGACGAATCTGGGAAGGATGGGGTGTTCCAAAAGAACGTATCATCGTTGTTAAACCAGGTGACACTATCGAATTAAAAGATATGAAGATTCATGCAGTAGAATCATTTGACCGTACTTGCTTGGTAACTCTCCCAGTGAACGGTGCTGATGAGACAGGCGGTGAACTTGCTGGCTTAGCTGTTACAGATGAAGAAATGGCTCAAAAGGCTGTTAACTATATCTTTGAAACACCAGGTGGAATTATCTATCATGGTGCAGATTCTCACTTCTCAAACTATTTTGCAAAACATGGTAAAGACTTTAAAATTGATGTTGCTTTGAATAACTATGGTGAAAATCCGGTAGGTATCCAAGATAAAATGACATCTATCGACCTTCTTCGTATGGCAGAAAATCTGCGTACCAAAGTCATTATCCCAGTTCACTATGATATCTGGTCTAACTTCATGGCTTCTACTAATGAGATTCTAGAACTTTGGAAAATGAGAAAAGATCGCTTGCAATACGATTTCCATCCATTTATCTGGGAAGTTGGCGGTAAGTACACTTATCCTCAAGATCAACACTTAGTAGAATACCATCATCCACGTGGTTTTGATGATTGTTTTGAACAAGACTCTAACATTCAATTTAAAGCTTTGCTATAATATAAAAATATTCTTTGGAGGTTATCCGTATGTTGCATGATACGGATAATTTTCATATAATAGTAAAATAGAATGTGTGATTCAATAATCACCTCAAATAGAAAGGAAATTCTATGTCAAATCTATCTGTTAATGCAATTCGTTTCCTAGGTATTGACGCCATTAATAAAGCTAACTCAGGTCACCCAGGTGTGGTTATGGGAGCGGCTCCGATGGCTTACAGCCTCTTTACAAAACAACTTCGTATCAATCCAGCTCAACCAAACTGGATTAACCGCGACCGCTTTATTCTTTCAGCAGGTCATGGTTCAATGCTTCTATATGCCCTTCTTCACCTTTCTGGTTTTGAAGATGTCAGCATGGATGAGATTAAGAGCTTCCGTCAGTGGGGTTCAAAAACACCAGGTCACCCAGAATTTGGTCATACGGCAGGGATTGATGCTACGACAGGTCCTCTAGGGCAAGGGATTTCAACTGCTACTGGTTTTGCCCAGGCAGAACGTTTCTTGGCAGCCAAATATAACCGTGAAGGCTACAATATCTTTGACCACTATACTTACGTTATTTGTGGAGACGGAGATTTGATGGAAGGTGTTTCAAGTGAGGCTGCTTCATACGCAGGCTTACAAAAACTAGACAAGTTGGTTGTTCTTTATGATTCAAATGATATCAACTTGGATGGTGAGACAAAGGATTCCTTTACAGAAAGTGTTCGTGACCGTTACAATGCCTACGGTTGGCACACTGCCTTGGTTGAAGATGGAACAGACTTGGAAGCCATCCATGCAGCTATCGAAACAGCAAAAGCTTCAGGCAAGCCATCTTTGATTGAAGTGAAAACGGTCATTGGATACGGTTCTCCAAACAAACAAGGAACTAATGCTGTACACGGTGCTCCTCTTGGAGCAGATGAAACTGCAGCTACTCGTCAAGCTCTCGGTTGGGACTATGAACCATTTGAAATCCCAGAACAAGTATATGCTGATTTCAAAGAACATGTTGCAGACCGTGGCGCATCAGCTTATGAAGCTTGGACAAAATTAGTTGCTGATTATAAAGAAGCTCACCCAGAATTGGCTGCAGAAGTAGAAGCCATTATTGATGGACGTGATCCAGTTGAAGTGACTCCAGCAGACTTCCCAGCTTTAGAAAATGGTTTCTCTCAAGCAACTCGTAACTCGAGTCAGGATGCTTTGAACGTTGTGGCAACTAAGTTACCAACCTTCCTAGGTGGATCAGCTGACCTAGCTCACTCAAACATGACTTACATTAAAACAGATGGACTTCAAGACGATGCTAATCGCTTGAACCGTAACATTCAGTTTGGTGTTCGTGAATTTGCAATGGGAACGATCTTGAACGGGATGGCTCTTCACGGTGGACTTCGTGTATACGGTGGAACTTTCTTCGTCTTCTCTGACTATGTGAAGGCAGCTGTTCGCTTGTCAGCTTTGCAAGGTCTTCCTGTGACTTATGTCTTTACCCACGATTCTATTGCGGTAGGGGAAGATGGCCCAACGCACGAACCAGTTGAGCACTTAGCAGGTCTTCGTGCTATGCCAAATCTAAATGTTTTCCGTCCAGCAGATGCGCGTGAAACTCAAGCAGCTTGGTACCTTGCAGTGACAAGTGAGAAAACACCAACTGCTCTTGTCTTGACACGTCAAAACTTGACTGTTGAAGAAGGAACAGACTTTGATAAAGTTGCAAAAGGTGCCTATGTTGTCTATGAAAATGCAGCAGACTTTGATACCATCTTGATTGCGACAGGTTCAGAGGTCAATCTTGCTGTCTCAGCTGCCAAAGAATTGGCTAGTCAAGGAGCAAAAGTCCGCGTAGTCAGCATGCCATCTACAGATGTCTTTGATAAACAAGATGTAGCTTACAAGGAAGAAATTCTTCCAAATGCAGTTCGCCGTCGTGTTGCAGTCGAAATGGGTGCAACTCAAAACTGGTACAAATACGTTGGTCTCGATGGTGCCGTTCTCGGTATTGATACCTTCGGAGCCTCTGCTCCAGCACCAAAAGTATTGGTAGAATATGGCTTTACTGTAGAAAATCTTGTAAAAGTCGTTCAAAACTTGAAATAATCCTAAAAATCAGGGCGCAAGCTCTGTTTTTTTCTTACTAGAAAAGTAAGGTACAATCTTGTAAAAGTAACTGAAATTTGATATAGTAGTCCTATGTAAAAGACAAAGGAGAATATAATGGAATCACAATATACATTTTTAATCATTCTTGTGGCTATGGTGGGCTTGATGTTCTTTACGCAACGCTCTCAAAAGAAACAAGCACAAAAGCGTATGGAAAGCTTGAATAAATTACAAAAAGGCTATGAAGTTATTACAATCGGGGGCCTTTATGGAACAGTCGATGAAGTAGATACAGAAAAGAAAACAATTGTTCTTGATGTAGATGGGGTTTACTTGACTTTTGAACTAGCTGCTATCAAGACAGTATTACCACTTAAAGAAACAGCTTCACTCGAAGGTGCAATTGAAAAATAAGACGGGATCACGAACTCCCGTTTTTCTATAAAAGAAAGGAAATGGGATGAAAAAACTAGTCTTTGTCTGTCTGGGAAATATTTGCCGCAGTCCTATGGCCGAGTTTGTGATGAAATCAATGACAGATAATTATGAAATCCAAAGTCGAGCGACTTCCTCTTGGGAACATGGTAATCCGATTCATAAGGGCACTCAGGGAATTTTGCAACAGTATGAGATTCCTTATGACAAGAACAAGACATCGCTTCAGATTAGCAAGGAAGATTTTGAAGCCTTTGATTATATTATAGGAATGGACGCTTCAAATGTTTCTGACTTACGTCAGATGTGTCCAGCAGGCTTGCAAGATAAGATTTACTCATTTGCATCTGAAAGTGTTCCAGATCCTTGGTATACAGGAGATTTTGAGGAAACCTATCAGCGTGTTCAGGAGGGTTGTCAAGCATGGTTAGAACGTTTAGAAAAGGAGAGTGAAGGTGGAAAATCTTAAGAATTTTTACGAAAAGTATCGAGTGTATCTGACTCGTCCACGTTTAGAGCTTTTAGCAGTAGTTGCCATTGTTTTCTGTGCTGTACTCGTCTTTTTTCTAAATATTCCCGGAAAAGGTGTTCTAAAACTCGATAATGGAACGATTGTTTACGACGGCAGTCTTGTCCGTGGTAAAATGAATGGCCAAGGTACCATTACCTTCCAAAATGGAGACCAATATACAGGTGGTTTCAACAATGGAGCCTTCAACGGAAAAGGCACCTTTCAATCCAAAGAAGGCTGGACCTACGAAGGTGATTTTGTAAATGGTCAGGCTGAAGGAAAAGGAAAGCTAACAACAGAACAAGAAGTTGTTTATGAAGGAACTTTTAAACAAGGCGTTTTTCAACAAAAATAAAGCCTCCTTATCAAAGGAGGTATTGTTAGAATGTTTAAGTAAGCGCTTACCTGTAAATCCCTTTCTTTCCAAGTTCCTCTTCCAAGCAAGTTTGTGAAATAAAAAAATATTTGAAATAAATTTCACAAACTTTAAAGAAAAAGCTTGCTAAGAAAAGAAAATGACAAACATTTCACAAGGAACTAAAAATTCTTTGTGAAATGTTTATGAAACTGTTTACAAAGTTGAAATAATGCGATATAATAAACTTGTGAAAAAATTAACAAAGGATATCAATCCTTGATAGCTATGGAGGAAAATATGGCTGATAAAAAAACTGTGACACCAGAGGAAAAGAAACTCGCTGCTGAAAAGCATGTCGATGGATTGGTGCAAAAAGCTCTAGTTGCTCTTGAAGAAATGCGTAAGTTGGATCAAGAGCAGGTTGACTACATCGTAGCTAAAGCGTCAGTGGCAGCTTTGGATGCCCACGGAGAATTGGCATTACATGCCTTTGAAGAAACAGGACGTGGTGTATTTGAAGACAAAGCAACTAAGAACTTGTTTGCTTGTGAACACGTAGTAAACAACATGCGCCACACTAAAACAGTTGGCGTTATCGAAGAAGACGATGTGACAGGTTTGACTCTTATAGCTGAACCAGTTGGTGTTGTTTGTGGTATCACTCCTACAACAAACCCAACATCAACAGCAATCTTCAAATCATTGATTTCATTGAAGACACGTAATCCAATCGTATTTGCCTTCCACCCATCAGCTCAAGAATCATCAGCTCACGCAGCTCAAATCGTTCGTGATGCTGCGATTAAAGCAGGAGCGCCTGAAAACTGTGTACAGTGGATTACTGAACCATCTATGGAAGCAACTAGTGCGCTTATGAACCACGAAGGTATTGCTACAATCCTTGCAACAGGTGGTAATGCCATGGTTAAAGCTGCATACTCATGTGGTAAACCAGCTCTTGGAGTAGGTGCCGGAAACGTTCCAGCTTATGTTGAAAAATCAGCAAACATCCGTCAAGCAGCACACGATATCGTCATGTCTAAATCATTTGATAACGGTATGGTCTGTGCCTCAGAGCAAGCGGTTATCATTGATAAAGAAATTTACGATGAATTTGTAGCAGAGTTCAAATCTTATCACACTTACTTTGTAAACAAAAAAGAAAAAGCTCTTCTTGAAGAATTCTGTTTCGGCGTGAAAGCAAACAGCAAAAACTGTGCTGGTGCAAAATTGAACGCTGACATCGTTGGTAAACCAGCAACTTGGATTGCAGAACAAGCAGGATTTACAGTTCCAGAAGGAACAAACATTCTTGCTGCTGAATGTAAAGAAGTTGGTGAAAACGAGCCATTGACTCGTGAAAAATTGTCACCAGTTATCGCAGTTTTGAAATCTGAAAGCCGTGAAGATGGTATTACTAAGGCTCGTCAAATGGTTGAATTTAACGGTCTTGGACACTCAGCAGCCATCCACACAGCTGATGAAGAATTGACTAAAGAATTTGGTAAAGCTGTTAAAGCTATTCGTGTTATCTGTAACTCACCTTCTACTTTCGGTGGTATCGGAGACGTTTACAATGCCTTCTTGCCATCATTGACACTCGGATGTGGTTCTTACGGACGCAACTCAGTTGGGGATAACGTTAGTGCCATTAACCTCTTGAATATCAAAAAAGTCGGAAGACGGAGAAATAACATGCAATGGATGAAACTTCCTTCAAAAACATACTTTGAACGTGATTCAATTCAATACCTTCAAAAATGTCGTGACGTTGAGCGTGTCATGATCGTTACTGACCACGCTATGGTAGAGCTTGGCTTCCTTGATCGTATCATTGAACAACTTGACCTTCGTCGCAATAAGGTGGTTTACCAAATCTTTGCTGATGTAGAACCAGATCCAGATATCACTACAGTTGAACGTGGTACTGAAATCATGCGTGCCTTCAAACCAGATACAATCATCGCTCTTGGTGGTGGATCTCCAATGGATGCTGCTAAAGTAATGTGGCTCTTCTACGAACAACCAGAAGTGGACTTCCGTGACCTTGTCCAAAAATTCATGGATATCCGTAAACGCGCCTTCAAATTCCCATTGCTTGGTAAGAAGACTAAATTCATCGCAATCCCAACAACATCTGGTACAGGATCTGAAGTAACACCATTTGCCGTTATCTCTGATAAAGCAAACAACCGTAAATACCCAATCGCTGACTACTCATTGACACCAACTGTGGCAATCGTAGACCCTGCTTTGGTATTGACAGTTCCTGGATTTGTTGCTGCTGATACTGGTATGGACGTATTGACTCACGCGACTGAAGCTTACGTATCACAAATGGCTAGCGACTACACTGACGGTCTTGCACTTCAAGCCATCAAGCTTGTATTCGAAAATCTTGAAAGCTCAGTTAAAAATGCAGACTTCCACTCACGTGAGAAAATGCATAACGCTTCAACAATCGCTGGTATGGCCTTTGCTAATGCCTTCCTAGGTATTTCTCACTCAATGGCCCATAAGATTGGTGCGCAATTCCACACAATCCACGGTCGTACTAATGCTATCTTGCTTCCATACGTCATTCGCTACAACGGTACACGTCCAGCTAAGACAGCAACATGGCCTAAGTATAACTACTACCGTGCAGATGAAAAATATCAAGATATCGCACGCATGCTTGGACTTCCAGCTTCTACTCCAGAAGAAGGGGTTGAATCTTACGCAAAAGCTGTCTACGAACTTGGTGAGCGCGTAGGTATCCAAATGAACTTCAAGGCACAAGGAATCGATGAAAAAGAATGGAAAGAACATTCTCGTGAATTGGCCTTCCTTGCTTACGAAGATCAATGTTCGCCAGCTAACCCACGTCTTCCAATGGTTGACCACATGCAAGAAATCATCGAAGATTCTTACTATGGCTACAAAGAAAGACCAGGACGCCGTAAATAATTGTTATCAGCCTAGAGGCAGGAATTTCCTGTCTCTTTTTTGTGAAATTGGAAGATTGAAAATAATTTTTAGCTTAGCTATTTCCACTTTCCACTTTTCATTTTAAAAGGAAACCGGTAAATGACTAGGTAGACAAAGAAAGATAGCAGTATAGGCTTTCAAAGGAGAAAGAAAAATAAGTGAGGTGTAGACAAAAAACAACGCCCGTACTTGCAATTAAACTTAAATAGTTATATAATAGGTTTGTTGAAAGGTGATTTGTAGTGATTCAAGTTACTCTTTTCACAATAAAAATTTCATGATTTTCATAAGGAGGAAATCACTAATGGTAGTTAAAGTTGGTATTAACGGTTTCGGACGTATCGGTCGTCTTGCTTTCCGTCGTATCCAAAACGTAGAAGGTGTTGAAGTTACTCGTATCAACGACCTTACAGATCCAGTTATGCTTGCACACTTGTTGAAATACGACACAACTCAAGGTCGTTTCGACGGTACTGTTGAAGTTAAAGAAGGTGGATTCGAAGTTAACGGTAAATTCGTTAAAGTTTCTGCTGAACGTGATCCAGAACAAATCGACTGGGCTAACGACGGTGTAGACATCGTTCTTGAAGCAACTGGTTTCTTTGCTACTAAAGCAGCTGCTGAAAAACACTTGCACGCTGGTGGTGCTAAGAAAGTTGTTATCACTGCTCCTGGTGGATCAGATGTTAAAACAGTTGTATTTAACACTAACCATGACGTTCTTGACGGTACTGAAACAGTTATCTCAGGTGCTTCATGTACTACAAACTGCTTGGCTCCAATGGCTAAAGCTCTTCATGACAACTTCGGTATCGTTGAAGGTTTGATGACTACTATCCACGGTTACACTGGTGACCAAATGGTTCTTGATGGACCACACCGTAAAGGTGACCTTCGCCGTGCTCGTGCTGCTGCAGCTAACATCGTTCCTAACTCAACTGGTGCTGCTAAAGCAATCGGTTTGGTTATCCCTGAATTGAACGGTAAATTGGACGGAGCTGCTCAACGTGTTCCTGTTCCAACAGGTTCTGTAACTGAATTGGTAGCAGTTCTTGAAAAGAACGTTACTGTTGATGAAGTGAACGCAGCTATGAAAGCAGCTTCAAACGAATCATACGGTTACACAGAAGATCCAATCGTATCTTCAGATATCGTAGGTATGTCTTACGGTTCATTGTTTGACGCAACTCAAACTAAAGTTCTTGACGTTGACGGTAAACAATTGGTTAAAGTTGTATCATGGTACGACAACGAAATGTCATACACTGCACAACTTGTTCGTACTCTTGAATACTTCGCAAAAATTGCTAAATAATTCTTGAGTCGATAGAAAGCAAGGCCCTTGGTCTTGCTTTTTAAATATTTAAAAATGGATGACACAATCATCCATTCTTTTTTAATTCTTTTTCAAAAGTATCTGAAAAGGCATTGAAGCTTAATCTCTCTAATGTAAGTGGATGGGTAAAGGACAGTCGAAAGGCATGAAGCATAAGCCGACTTGTCTTTGATTTACTATTATAGAGAGGGTCACCCAAGATAGGAAAGTTATGATGAGAAAGGTGGACACGTATTTGATGCGTTCGCCCTGTCTTTAGTTTGCAACGAACCAAGGAAGTTTTGTTTGGAAATTGCTTTAATCTGTTTACATGCGTTTCAGCATATTGCCCATGTTTTGCATCAACTATTCTTTTTCTACGATCATGACGATCACGTCCGATTTTGTCCCTGAAAACAAGCTCTTTGCTGCTGATATTTCCGTCAACAAGTGCCCAATATTCCCTAGAAATCTCTTTTTTCTCCAGTAAGCGATTGAGGATGGGCAGGATAAAAGGATTTTTTGCAAAGAGAACCAAACCACTAGTTTCCATGTCTAGGCGATGAACGACATAGCAGGTTTGGCCAACATAGGCACTGACATGGTTAAGAAGAGCAATTTCGTTTGGCTGATTACCATGCGTTTTCATCCCCTCTGGTTTGTTGACAATAATCAAGTGTTGATCTTGATAAACTTCCTGAATGAGGTTTGGGTTGCCCCAAGGAATTTCTTTTTCGGGATAATCTTCTTCGTCAAAAGTCAATTGGCAAACATCTCCAGGATTTACCGTCTCGTTCCAATGAACTTCTCGCTGATTAATCAAAATGTGTTTCTTGATTCTCAAAAAATGACGGATTTTTCTAGGGATGAGGAGTTGTTCCTCAAGTAATTGCTTTACCGTCATTTGAGGTAGAGAGTCTGGTAATGTAAATGTGAATTTCATACAGATATTGTAACAAAAAAAGCCCTATTTGGATAGGAAATAGCTAAATTCTTGTCTTCCTATGATGAAGATGATAAAATAAACGCATGAAATTAGATAAATTATTCGAGAAATTTCTTTCTCTTTTTAAAAAAGAAACAAGTGAACTAGAGGACTATGCTTCTACTAGCTTACGTCGCTCTCGTAGTGATCGAAAAAAATTAGCCCAAGTAGGTCCAATTCGAAAATTCTGGCGTCGTTATCATCTAACAAAGATTGTCCTTATACTAGGTTTGAGTGCAGGTTTGCTAGTTGGAACCTATTTGTTTGCTGTAGCTAAGTCAACCAATGTTAACGATTTGCAAAACGCCTTGAAAACTCGAACTCTCATTTTTGACCGTGAAGAAAAAGAGGCTGGTGCCTTGTCTGGTCAAAAGGGAACCTACGTTGAATTGACTGATATCAGTAAAAATTTGCAGAATGCTGTTATTGCGACAGAAGACCGCTCTTTCTATAAAAATGACGGGATTAACTATGGTCGTTTCTTCTTGGCGATTGTCACTGCTGGTCGTTCAGGTGGTGGTTCTACTATTACCCAACAGCTGGCTAAAAATGCCTATCTATCGCAGGATCAAACTGTTGAGAGAAAAGCGAAAGAATTTTTCCTTGCCTTAGAATTAACAAAAAAATATAGTAAGGATCAAATTCTAACCATGTACCTTAACAACGCTTATTTTGGAAATGGTGTGTGGGGTGTAGAAGATGCGAGTAAGAAATACTTTGGAGTTTCTGCGTCAGAAGTGAGTCTGGATCAAGCTGCGACTCTGGCAGGGATGCTCAAAGGGCCGGAACTGTATAATCCTTTGAATTCCGTACAAGATTCGACTAATCGTCGCGACACTGTCTTACAAAATATGGTTGCGGCAGGATATATTGATAAAAACCAAGAAATCGAAGCTGCTGAAGTTGATATGACTACGCAATTGCATGATAAGTATGAAGGGAAAATTTCAGATTACCGTTACCCCTCTTATTTTGACGCTGTGGTTAATGAAGCTGTGTCTAAGTATAATCTAACAGAGGAAGAAATCGTAAATAATGGCTACCGCATTTATACAGAGCTGGACCAAAACTACCAAGCAAATATGCAGGTTGTCTATGAAAATACAGCGCTATTTCCGAGGGCAGAGGATGGAACATTTGCTCAATCAGGAAGTGTCGCTCTCGAACCGAAAACAGGAGGAGTTCGTGGAGTTGTCGGTCAAGTTGCTGACAATGATAAAACTGGATTCCGGAATTTCAACTATGCAACTCAATCAAAACGTAGCCCTGGTTCTACAATTAAGCCTTTAGTTGTTTATACACCAGCAGTTGAGGCAGGTTGGGCTTTGAATAAGCTCTTGGATAACCATACCATGAAGTATGACAGCTATAAGGTGGATAACTATGCAGGAATCAAAAAGAGTCGAGAAGTTCCCATGTATCAAGCTTTGGCAGAATCGCTTAATCTACCTGCTGTTGCTACTGTTAATGATTTGGGTGTTGATAAGGCTTTTGAGGCGGGCGAAAAATTTGGACTCAACATGGAAAAGGTCGACCGTGTTCTTGGTGTCGCCTTGGGAAGTGGTGTCGAAACCAATCCTCTGCAAATGGCCCAAGCATATGCTGCCTTTGCAAATGAAGGTTTAATGCCGGAAGCTCATTTTATTAGTAGAATTGAAAATGCTAGTGGTCAGGTTATTGCGAGTCATAAAAATTCACAAAAACGAGTGATTGATAAAGCTGTAGCTGACAAGATGACTAGTATGATGTTGGGGACATTCACCAATGGTACCGGTATTAGTTCATCGCCTGCAGACTATGTCATGGCAGGGAAAACTGGAACAACTGAAGCAGTTTTCAATCCGGAGTACACAAGTGACCAGTGGGTAATTGGTTATACTCCGGATGTAGTGATTAGTCACTGGCTTGGTTTCCCGACCACTGATGAAAATCACTATCTAGCTGGCTCTACTTCAAACGGTGCAGCTCATGTCTTTAGAAACATTGCCAATACCATTTTACCTTATACGCCAGGAAGTACCTTTACGGTTGAAAATGCTTATAAGCAAAATGGAATTGCACCAGCCAATACAAAAAGACAAGTACAAACCAATGATAATAGTCAGACAGATGATAATTTGTCTGATATTCGAGGACGTGCGCAAAGTCTAGTAGATGAGGCTAGTCGGGCTATCTCAGATGCGAAGATTAAGGAAAAGGCTCAAACAATATGGGATTCGGTAGTTAATCTATTTCGTTAAGATGCTTGTCAAAGCCTAGCTTTCTTGTTATAATAGATAAGATGGAGGCGTTATGGCACTAAAAAAAGCAAGCCTAGCTTGTGCGGTTTGTGGTTCGAGAAACTATTCAATCAAGATTAGTGGAAACCCCAAACCTACACGACTAGAAGTAAATAAATTTTGTAAGCATTGTGGCAAGTACACTACACACAGAGAAACGAGATAGGAGAGAGCGATGCGTTTTATTGGAGATATTTTTAGACTTCTTAAAGACACAACATGGCCAACTCGCAAGGAAAGCTGGAGAGATTTTCGTTCTATTATGGAATACACAGCTTTCTTTGTAGTAATTATTTACATTTTTGACCAGTTGATTGTTTCAGGTTTGATTCGATTTATTAACATTTTTTAGAAGGCTAGTGGAGTTAATTACACTAGAAATCTTCTATTTATGAAAGGAAATATCATGGATAGTTTTGATAAAGGGTGGTTTGTTTTACAAACTTATTCTGGTTATGAAAATAAGGTAAAAGAAAATCTATTACAACGTGCACAAACCTACAATATGTTGGATAATATTCTACGCGTTGAAATCCCAACACAAACAGTGCAAGTTGAAAAAAATGGAAAGAGAAAAGAAGTAGAAGAAAATCGCTTTCCAGGTTATGTTCTTGTAGAAATGGTCATGACAGATGAAGCTTGGTTTGTTGTTCGAAATACACCAAATGTTACAGGATTCGTCGGATCTCACGGAAATAGATCAAAACCAACTCCATTATTGGAACAAGAAATTCGTGATATCTTGGTTTCTATGGGACAAACTGTACAAGAGTTTGATATCGATGTTGAAGTTGGTCAAACTGTACGTATTATTGATGGAGCTTTTGCAGATTATACCGGTAAGATTACGGAGATTGATAACAATAAAGTGAAGATGATTATCTCTATGTTTGGTAATGACACAGTTGCAGAAGTAAACCTAAACCAAATCGCAGAATTA
>NZ_AEDU01000019.1 GCF_000148525.1 Streptococcus mitis SK564 | reverse complement strand
GGCCCCATCCCTATCAATCGGTGCTGTAGCTCTAACGCTATTTCTTGAGAATCCAGACTTCATTCCTTCAGAATAGACAGTATCTGTCCCTCTATGGACATAAGCAACCACTACTCTTACCGATTCTTCTCCAATTTTTTGATCTCGGTAGTCAGACGGAACAAAGTGAAAAGTTCCAGATGTAGAGATACGTGTCTTTGCTATAGTATGATATCCCTGAGCCTCATTGTTAAAGCTATAAGGATTAGTCGAACCACCACGTACTAAATAAGCCATCAAGTCAGCATCACCTGGTAAACGAGAAGGCTCTGCATTTACACCAAGTCGTCCCGAAATTATCGGCTTAGTCTCGGCTTTACCTTCTAACTCCTTAGTAGTTGTTGTAATTTCCGCATCAGGTAATGGTCTAGCAATAGTTAGTATATTCTGATTTGTATTTCCTGAACTATCTGTTGCGACAACCGTTATATTAGTGTAACCATGCCTATCGGCTGGCACTCTTCCTACTAAATCTACATATGCCAATTCATTTGTAACAGTTAATCCTGTTGCTCTTAATCCCGTACCCTCTAGACCTGTTACTTCAATTTTTCTAATATTCTTGCCGCTGAAAGATTTGACAGTTATTCGGAGGTTATTCCCTACACTTTCACCTGTAAGTAATGTTCTTACGGTCTCATCACTGTACACTGGCTTCCTAGTAGTCCCCTTACCGAATCCTATTTTCAAGGAATTGTCAGTAGCTCTCTCTTTCCTAGATTTAGGAATGTCGCTACTACTTTTTTCAACACCATTCTTTAATTGGACTGACTTTTTATACTCCTCAAGTGCAGCATTAAAGACCTCCTGATTGACAAGCCCATTTTCTGATTGCCCCAATGCTTCGTTGAGTTTATCGTAGGCTTCCTTGAGTTTTTGGACTTGTTCTGGATTTTCAGTGCTGATCTTCAGTTCTTGGAGGAGAGTATGGATTTTTTCTGATAAAGGATAGCTCCCCTGACCATTTGTGTAGTCTGTAACTTCCTCCGTCGTTTCTTTGATTTCTTGATTTTCTGCTGGTGCTAGCATTGCAGGAGGGGTTAGTTGTCCTCTGCGACCTCGCCCCCGTCTGGGAGTTGGGCTTACTTCACTTGTAGTCGCGCTCCCTCCTTCCCCAAGCTGAGCTGGGGATGTGAGTCCACCAGCCAAAGCCTTGTTAACCTCCTCAGTCAAGGCTTTCATGACTTGAACCTGGGCATTAACCTCCTCTTGAC
Source organism: Streptococcus mitis SK564 (assembly GCF_000148525.1). Taxonomy (GTDB): domain Bacteria; phylum Bacillota; class Bacilli; order Lactobacillales; family Streptococcaceae; genus Streptococcus; species Streptococcus mitis_H. The sequence goes on along the minus strand of NZ_AEDU01000019.1, from coordinate 96,013 downwards.
TGGAGTTTGGATTATCAAGAACAGCTTTAGCTCTTGCTAGACTTTCCTCTACACGAGCATGAAGTTCTTTCATAGAATCCAGAGTCAGATTGGCAAGTAAAGCTTGTAGACTAGTTTGAGCAGATTGGGCAAGCGACTTATCTACAACTATACTGATTGCCTCTGCTTGATTCTCTTTCTTACCTTCTTCGCTATCTTTTACTAGAGACTTGTTTTTATCTGAACTTTCTTGATTGCCTTGGGTAGAAGACTCTAGCTGGTTGGGATTTTTACCAGAAGTTTTTTCGCTTAAAGCCTCAGCCCCATCCGAGGAAGAACTTATAACATCACTGGTTCTAGCCACTTCGCTCTCTGTAGCTGGAGAAATATCAGGCGTTTGCGCCTGTACTGTCCCATTGGCAAAAAACATCAGCGCCGCAACGGCAACGCTGGCAGCACCAAAGTGGTACTTCCTTATTGAATAACGGAAAATTTTCTCTCCATTACCATCATTCTTTTTCTTGAACATAAGTGAATCCTTTCCTTGCCTGAGAGCTTCCCTGAGCTTAGAAAGCGCGCAAAAAGCCGACAGACGATAATATATCAACTCTATACTAACACTTCTGACATACAAATCAACCCCCTCGCTGATAGTATAGAGTCAGAAAATGCAAGAAAAAAGCGGCATTATATATATATATATGCACGGGGGTATAAAACCTTTTGGTACAGCCTATTTTTTAACAAAGATACAATAGTTATACTACATTTATATATGTACAACATCCTCTGCACCATTGTTACGATATTATTACATTTTAATTACACACACATTTCGAAATATATGATAGAAACCTGAGTATTTTATAGTAATTCCCTTCCTATCAATTAGTTCAACAGTTGAGTGTTACACCCTATCCTCATCAAAGGACTATGATCAACATTTCCTAGCCGCTAGGACGCTCCAAATCACCTATTCTAAGTCCATCACTAGCTTGGTCAGTAAGATACCTACGGCAAGGCGACGCTGACAGGGCTGATGAGATTTTGGAAGAGTATAAAAACCACCTGAAACAAATCAAGTAACTAGAGGGTAAAAACAAAGACTGGGCAAAAACAAAGACTGGGCAAAAAGTTTTGAAAAGCAAAAAACTCATAATATCAGGTCTTGAAAAACCTTGATACTATACGTTTGATTGTGGGCAGATTGACTTCACTTTCTCCTGAAATTGAAGTTTTGCCTAGTTTCCAGTGATAGACAAATTCAATATAGCTATCTGGCTACAATTATTTTAACCATCCAGAAAATTTTTCAGAATTTCAAAAATTTCATTTTGATCCAATGAAATGTCATCATTTTGAGGAATAGTTGACTTCACAGGCTCTAATTCTATCACAAAACGGTGCATGTCTGCTTTTACTGCACTACTTGATGTTATAGCCGATAACTTTTCATCTCCTAGCAAGGAAGCTGTCAAACGGGTAATGTCATTCAAATGTTTTTTAATGGACTTACTCAAACCTTGAGCACCTGTAGCAGAACGCTCTCTCATATCCAGCCAAGCTTTAGCCTTAAAAATAATCAAACCACGATTACTCAATACCGAATACCCCTGAATGGTATCTTTTTCATGCACCAATATATTATAATAATCTTCATCCAATAATAAGGCTGATAAACTAGCATCTTGGTCAAAATGTAAGGGAATTTCTCGACCATCCTTCTTTAATGGATATTGTGGTAAGATACTAAATAGTTCAATCATAGAAGGAAACTCAGGTTTAGTTGTTGTAAATCGAAAAAGCTGCGCTTTCTCATCTTTCTGACTTCCTTGATACTCTCCCAATTCTAAAAAATGATTCAAGGTATTATAAAATTCCTTATTTTTTAGTTCATCAATGATGACCATATCATAATCTTTTGTTGTGCGACTTTTAAATCCTTGCGAATCCAATACAATAGAGGTAGCAGTTCCCCCAATCAGAACATAATAGTCCTTAAAATCCGCAAACATTTCTTGAAAAATAGCTTTCGTATTAGCTGGCATCATCTTCTCCCAGATACTGTAATATCATATTTTCTAGTACTTCACTCTCTTCCTCTATACGTGGATCACCATCATCTTTTAAGGTCAAATAAAGAGAAATCGGATCTACAAATTGTTTATCATGATTATTTTTAAAATCATTCCAAAACTCAGATACAAAAGGACGATATTTCCATATCTCTAGCATCTTTCCTTTTAAAACATGCTGAGAAAGTGGCAAGGATAACTGATTGAATTTTCTCTGCCATATGACATAGCTAGTATTTTCATCCGTTTCAGCTAAAAAAGTTGAATGCGATAAAGCATAAGTACCACCATATAGAAGGTTAGAAACAGATTTTATCTGCTTTATATCGCCATCTGGCAATAAAATCCGTTTTTTGATGGGATTAAATAAACATGACACGGATTTTAAGAATAATTCTTTCTTTGACACCGTATATGTGTAAATCTTATTTTGCTTGTTTAACCAATCTAAAGTTTTAAAAGTCCTCAAACACCTATAAATTGTTGAGTTTGGAAGTCCAGTGACTTGTGAAAGCAAATCAACATCTACTACTTTTTGATCTTTTGTCAATAAAAAGGCAATCCATGTTAATTGTTCGCTAGGTGTTAATTCCTTAGGGACTTCAGTATCATCCGCACTCAGTACTAGTCCCAATGGAGGGAAGAAGAGGTTTCCCTTGAAGTCGACAAAAGGGATTCTAGCTTGAAGTAATTGCTTTTTTTCGCCGTCTGATAACTTTGAAAACACCAAAACAACATTCATATTGGCTTTCTTACCCATAGTGCGAGCCTGAGTAACAAATGAACTCAAACTCCCCCTTCTCTTTTCTTTAATCAATAAAAATGATTCCTTATGAAAAGTCAGTTGAGTGTACTCAAACCTTTTTACAAAACTGATTGGTAAAGTCAAAGTCAGTTCCTCAATACTGACATCAACATAAAAGGATTGAAAAATCGACATTATCTTTTTGACATTCATGGCGTTCCCTTATTCTATCATTTTTATTACATTTTATCATTCAGTATGATAAAATACAAGTTTTTTGATAAAATAACCAAAAACTACTCGCTATCCCCTCTCACATCACCCTACATATCGTTTAACATAAGACTGATAGTTCAGGGGAAACCTCAAGGAGAACTTTTCTCTCATCCACTATGCAGGACTTACTATTTCATTTCTACTCCTATAGGCTCAATTTGACACTTTTCTTCTTCGAATTGCTCATATTCCTCCTGAATAGTGAGTTCGATTTATCCAAATTTATTTTTGTCTATTTTGATGAACACTTCCACGAAGATAGTCTGAAAATGAATTTGCACCAATTTTTCTTCTCTTTTTAAGCATATTATTCCAGATATGATTGCCCTCTTGTTCAGTAATAAATTGCTCTTGAAACGCTTCAACCAGTATATCTCCTGTTGTCATATGTTCTAAAGAAAATTCTTCTACATATGGTTTAACATCTCTTAGGTTATTACTTCCTAATATCCCATTATGCTTTTTCGCTAAGGAAATAGAAGCCGCTTCTCCCTTACCAATAACCTTGTTACTATCATGATTTCTTGTTAAATTTCTATATAATTCGTATTCTTCAGTTCCAATGTCTATGCTCACAATCTCAGCCGAACCCTTAGCTACCAACTGGTCTATCCTAGATTTTAAATGGGGGATTGTAGGTATATTGATTTCATCATACACCTCTTGTGGAATAACAATTTTACCCGAATAGAGCTTTTCTAAAAGATATTCAGTGCCAACCCATAAAAATGCTGAAATACAATCTGTATCAATAAATACACGACTAGTCAAACGACAACTCCCCCTCTTCATCTAGCCCATATACAATATCATATCTGAAAGCATCTAGTAGCAGTTCCTCATACTTCCCTTGCGAAATTCTGTTATTTTCTAAAAGTTGTTCAGTCGATTTAATATAGTGTCCTAATACCATTTCCTTTTTACTTTCTGACAAAGGACGATATAAACTTGTATCATAGCCTAATCTTGAAGCTGTCTCTATAACACTAATATCCATATTTTTAATTTCTTCTGCGTCAAGGTATCCATCATTCCTCAATCTATATAACATAGCTTTATGACTGATACCATAAAACTGACCTAATTTTATAATATCTTCTACTTCAAGATGAGTTCTATTGGCATTTTCTCTTATTTCCTCAACCATCCTATACAGTGAAGATGGGGAAATTAAAAAATAAGAAGCAAACTGATCCGCTTTTCTTTCAGTTTCATCTCCTTCACCAATCAAAATAAAACTGACTGAACTCTTCTTCACCTCATCATAATAAAGATGATACAGTTCATGTGCTAAAGAAAATCTTTGCCTTCCTAATGACATGTCTGAATTGATTACAATGAGACTTGACTGAGTTCCTTTATAACAGACTCCGCTAATATTCTTTCCGAGTCCATAAAATACCAGCGTCAAATTTTCTATCTTTTGTACCAATTTAAAAATATCTATCGGCGCTTCACCATCAGCTCCCAACTTTTTTCTAAGATTTGAAGCTTTATTACTTAAATCCATTTTATCAATCATTTATTTTGTCTCCAATAGCTGATCTATCTCAAATTGATTCAATACAATTTTATTGATTTTCGCTAAAACTTTAAGATCTTGGTCTACTATTTTATTTTTTCTAAACGATATGACACACTGTTGTTCAGCTTGTTCGCCAAACAAAAGATATTCAACCGTACAACAAAATAGGGCAGATAGTTTCTCAATAACATCCGACGTGATATTCCTTTCACCTTTTTCCATTTTGGCAATCATGCTTTGATTCAAAGACAAATATTCAGCAATCTTATCTTGAGTAAGATTTGAAGATATTCTAAGTTCTTTTATTCTTTTTCCAACATCACATACATTTATCATATTCATACACCTCTCATAAAAAGAATAGCACACTCTTGTCATAAAGTCAATTTTTAAAATAAAAAAATTATGACAAAACAAGAAAGCAATTTATTGGTGCTGCTTAAAAATCCAAAATTGATGATATTAAACCTATTTGATGAGTTCCTATCAAAAATCGTATCTTCAACCTCAAAACAGTACTTAAAGCTATCCGACTCGGTTTACATTGTCAAATTTATACTCAATGAAAATCAAAGAGCAAACTAGGAAACTAGCCGCAGGCTGCTAAAAACACTGTTTTGAGGTTGTAGATAAGACTGACGAAGTCAGCTCAAAACACTGTTTTGAGGTTGCAGATGGAAGCTGACCTGGTTGATGAGATTTTCAAAGAGTATTAGACTTTATTTGAGAATAACTTTATAGTTTGATTTTTATTTAATATAGTAGCAAAAATTGAAGTAAATATCTCCATCAGAAAACGCATACTATTAAGGCTTTTCAAGACCTAATAATATGCGCTGTTCTGATTTGAAAGACATTCCATTATTATTTTACTGTTATCAAGCCTTCAGGCTCGACTGTAAATTCTGGTTTTTCTGCTATCGTACCATCTTCTTTAAGGTAATACCATCCATCATTTGATTTGACAAAGGCATTGGAAACCATGTCCCCATTTTGACTATCAAGATAGTACCAAGTCTCCTTGTATTTAATCCAGCCTGTTTTCATAGCACCTTCTCCATCGAAATAGTACCACTTCTCAGCGATTTTCTTCCAGCCTGTAGCCATTTCGCCTGACTGATCAAACCAGTACCAGTTGCCGTCTATGTGCTTCTTCCAACGGTCTGCAAGCATATATCCTGAACCGTCAAAGTAATACCAAGTACCATTTACTTTCTCAAACTTATCTTTTGGATAAGAACCGTCTGAGTGTACATACCAGGTGCCAGTATCGTTCTGTTGCCATCCTGCTTCAATCGTCAAGCCGTTTTCAATATCCTGCTTAAACTTCTCACGGCTAATACCCCATTTGGCAAGATAAGGATAGGGGTCAATGTGATCTGAGTTATTATCGGGTTGGTTATTGGTGCAGTATTCGTGTGTCTTGATACCTGCTAAATCAGCAGTATCAAGCGTTTTAGGTATCCCAGCCTCGTCTGCTAGATTGCGCAAGAGTTCGATATAGAGGCGATAGTCAATCAGAAACTCTTCTTTTGATTCATGACTTTCAATCAGTTCAACTTGTGCATAACCTTCTGCATTCCAACCGCCCCCAACGTCCCAGGCACCATTATCAACAGGTCCTACCTGCATAACACGACCATTACCGACTACGTGAGAAAAGAAGCCCAATTCAGGATCTTTTCTGTAATGGTAGTCAGCCTCATTTTGCACCGTTGAGTTACGGTTGCCTGTGGAATGAGCATGGACTTGCCTATATGGTTGCACGCCGACTTGAGGCAAATCTGTTCTTAATTTACTCACATCAATTTCCATATTCTACTCCTTATCAATTAAGACAACTTATTTTTTACAATCCAGAACCAGAAACTCCTTTATTTCTACCTTACAAAGAAGACAATCCTAGTCACGATTAGGCTTGTAGATAGAACTTCAAAACGCACTATTTTGACACTGTAAATAGGACTGACAAGGTCTGCATTCTATCTACAATAACACCCCAGACTAAAAAGCTTTTCAAAAGTATATTTTTACAGTCTCTATATGTCCTTTTCATAAATACTATACTTTATTATATCATATAAAAGAAGTCAAAAGTCTGTTAAACTGTTTTCAAGACCAAACTAAAGATGACAGCACAAGTTTTTTCGATTTTCACTAGAGGAAATGGATTTTATTCAGCAAATCGAGCTAGGATGCTACTTTATCTGCCAAGATTTCCTTGCCTTCTTTTATCAAGGGGTGACGGAATAATGAGAAGTACAGTTGAACTGTCATGGCAACCCAGATTAGAGGTTCGCAAAGAATAACTCCTCTATAGCCTGCCCAAGGGATAATCAAGACCACAAAAGCGATTTTCCCGATTAGTTCTATAAAGCTGGAAACTAGAGGAAGGACTTTCTGCCCCAAGCCCTGCAAACAATTGCGATAAATCAGTAAGAGACTCAAAATAGGATAAAAAGCTGAGCTGATTTGCAGATAGAGACTTCCATTTTCTATCAAGTAAGCATCTGTCGAACTAGCCAAGAAAGAAACCAAGGCTGGACTGGCAAAAAAGAGGAAGACACAAACAAACACTGCCCAGGACATACTTAAACGACTGCCGATTCGAAGACCTTGAACAATGCGGTCTGGTCGCTTAGCCCCAAGATTCTGAGAGGCAAAGGTCGTCATTGATGCAGAAATAGCGGTCATGGGAAGAAGGGCGAAGGCCATAATGCGGCGAGCCGCCGTCTGGGCACTAATAATTACAGCACCAAAGGTATTAACAGAAGACTGTAAAATCACACTGCCGATGGACACAATTGAACTCATCAAGCCCATAGCCAAACCTTGCTCCAAGAGATCCGCGTATAAGTCCTTGTCCCATTTGAAATGCTTGAGTTGAGGCAAAAGTTCTGGCACACTCTTACGGATATAATAAAAACAGAGAACCGCTGATAAGCCTTGCGAAATGATGGTAGCTAGCCCCGCGGATTGAACTCCCAGATGCAATTGCGTAATAAAATAGAGATCCAGAGCTACATTGACCAAGGCAGAAAAAATCAAAAATCCAAGGGCAGCTAGACTGTCCCCAATAGACCGCAACAAGCCTGCAAAAAGATTATAGGCAAAACTGACACCAACACAGGTCACAATCATAGAAATATATTGATAGGATTGGGGAAGAATTTCTGCAGGGGTATCTAGGTATTGCAAGAGAGGATACAATCCAAGAAAGCCCAGCAGCATCACTACAACACTCAAAAGAGCACCTAAGATCCAGGTTGCTGCTACTGCTTCCTTGATTTTAGTGAAATTCCGAGCTCCATAATAACGGGCAATGACAATTCCCATGCCATTGCCAACACCAAGAGTAAAACCTACAATCAAGTCAAAAATCGCTGTCGTCGCTCCTACTGCAGCCAAGGATTCTTGACCAAGAAATCGTCCAACAATCAAGACATCAGCAGTATTATAGAGTTGCTGAAAAATATTAGACAGCAAGATTGGAAAGGCGAAACTTAAGAGCGAGGGAAGAATCGGACCATGAATCAGATCCACTGTTCGTTTTTTATTCATAAGGCTATTATATCAACTTTCTAGTGGAGCGACAAGAAACAGCAAACTATAGGCAATCTGAATTCTTGAACAAAGAATCGAAAAAGCAGTGGATTTCTCCACTACTTTGACAGCTTATTCTTCAATTTCGATTTCAAGCTCATCGCCTAGGTCAAGAGTTACTTCTTCATTCACAGAGTCTACTTGAGCTGCTTCATCTTTTTTGTTTTCAGTATCTTGTTCTGACGCTTCCTCTCCATCAATCAAGCCAAATTTAGAACGGACTTGCTTATCAATTTCATCAAAGATTTCTGGGTGCTCTGCCAAGTATTTCTTAGCATTTTCAGAACCTTGCCCAATTTTTTCATCTTTGTAAGAATACCAAGCCCCTGCTTTTTTGATAATATCCAAGTCGCTTGCAATCTTCAAGAGTTCACCAGTCTTAGAAATTCCTTCTCCGTACATAATTTCAACTACGGCTTCCTTAAACGGTGGAGCTACCTTGTTTTTTACAACCTTAATCTTAGTTTCTTTACCAACATTGGTTTCTTTTTGGTCACCAGTTCCCTTAATTTGTGTATTGCCACGAACATCCAAACGCACTGAAGCATAGAATTTCAGAGCACGTCCACCAGGAGTTGTTTCTGGATTTCCAAACATCACTCCAACTTTTTCACGCAATTGGTTGATAAAGATGGCAATTGTTTTGGTTTTATTAATAGAAGCACCAAGTTTACGCATGGCCTGGCTCATCATACGAGCCTGCAAACCAACGTGGCTATCTCCGATATCTCCATCAATTTCCGCACGAGGTACAAGGGCCGCAACTGAGTCGACCACGACAAGATCTACAGCACCTGAATCAATCAATTTCCCTGCAATCTCAAGACCTTGCTCTCCCGAGTCTGGTTGAGACAAGAGCAATTCGTCAATGTTGACCCCAAGGGCCGCAGCATAAGCTGGATCGAGGGCATGTTCCGCATCGATAAAGGCTGCAATCCCACCTTCTTTTTGCGCTTGCGCAACTGCATGAAGGGCAACCGTTGTCTTACCAGATGACTCTGGCCCATAGATTTCGATGATACGTCCCTTAGGATAACCACCTGAACCAAGGGCAATGTCAAGAGCTAAAGAACCTGAGCTCATCACTTGCACCTTTTGCTCCGCACGTTCCCCCAAACGCATGATTGAACCCTTACCAAAATCTTTCTCAATCAATTTAAGAGCGTCATTCAAGGCTTTTTCACGTTCTGCCCCGAATTTTTTTGAAATTTCATCTAATTTTTTTGGTTTTTTCGCCATTCTATTCTCCTACATTCTAATGGTCCTCAGACCTATCTACTATTATATCAAAAGTTAGTCACTTAATAAAGCCTTGCGAACTAGGTTAAAGGCATGCATAACCGCAATGTGACGCACATCTGCTCGACTTCTGCCTCCAATATTAACCTTGATAACTTCAGTTCCATGCTCTTGAGCCAAGCCTATGAAGACTGTCCCAGCTGGATGTCCTTCTAGGCTATCTGGCCCTGCCACTCCAGTCAAACTCATTCCAAAATCAGACTGGGTCTTGATTCGTGCCTGCTCAGCCATCTTCTGAGCTGTAAATGCAGACACCACACCATGTTCTTCCAAATCCTTGGCAGGAATATCCAACATCTTTGATTTTTCCTCCAAGCTATAGGTTACAAAACCACCCTTAAATATACTTGAAGCTCCTGAAAAATCCGCTACCCTAGCTTGGAAAAGCCCTGCCGTCAAACTCTCTGCAGCCGTGATAGTTTTCCCTTGCCTTTTCAGCTTTTCTACCACAATGCTGGCTAAACTAGTCTCTTCCCCATAACCATAACAAAGTTCTCGTAAAGAAAGGCCTTCAAAAGTTTGGCAATTCAAGATTTGGTTTTCTAAGATATCCAGCGCTTGATTCGCCTCTTCTTGACTGCTAGCTTTTGTTGACAGACGCAGAGTGACTTCTCCTGTCTTGGCATAAGGGGCCAAGGTCGGATCGGTTTGATTATCAATTAAATCAGCCAAAATGGTCACCAACTGACTTTCGCCAATTCCAAAGAAACGAAGAACTCGGGAATACAGCTTGCTCCCTGTCATCAACTTGGGTAGAAGTTGGTTTAAGACCATGGGTTTCAATTCACTTGGTGGACCTGGAAGGACAACGTAGGTCACTCCATCGACTTCCAATATTCCTCCCACAGCCAGTCCTGTTTCGTTTGGCAGTGGAGTCGCACCTTCTACAATTTGAGCTTGTCTTTCATTATTCGGTGTTCGGGCATAGTCTGGTCTCTGGGCGAAAAATACATCTAACTTTTCTTGTGCCTGAGGATCGAAGACTAATTCCTTCCCTAAAAATTTAGCCAGAGTTTGTTTTGTCAAATCGTCCTCAGTCGGCCCTAAACCACCTGTCAAAATCACCAGACTGCTACGTTGACTGGCAATCTCAAGCAGGGATAATAGACGAGCTTCATTGTCTCCTACAGCCGTCTGAAAATAAACATCCACCCCAATCTCTGCTAGTTTTTCCGACAAAAACTGAGCATTGGTATTGACAATCTGCCCTGTCAAAATCTCTGTTCCAACAGCAATGATTTCTGCTTTCATGTTTCCTCCTACCTATCTATTCGTATTTTTTTGAAAAAATCGCAGGAAATTTCCCACGATTAATTTTTTATTTGTATCAAGAAAGTTAATTGTCTTCGTCACCAACAGGTGTTCGTCCAAATAAATCTTCAAATAAGACAACATTTGTTTCAAGCTGAGTGACTTCTTCTTGTCCCAAAGAACGTCTCAAAAGATTCTGCATTTCCAACATATGGCTTCTCGTAACAATTTGATAAGAAACGCCTTGTAGCATCTCCCCTTCACCCTTCAACTGTTGTGTTTCAATGGTTTTAAATGAATCTTTATAGCCTAGCAAGTTAGGGATACTTTTTGCAGACAAATCAATATTGGTCTGCATATTAGTACTTAGGGCTTTTAAGATAGACTGGTAGTGACTGACACTATTCAAACTAAGAACTTTTTCAACAACTTTTTGAATGACTTCACGCTGACGCTTCTGACGTCCGTAGTCTCCTTCTGGGTCTTGATAACGCATGCGTGAATAAACAAGCGCTTCTTCTCCATTTATTGTCTGCTCTCCAACACCGATAGAAATGGTGTTAAATTCTTCTTGGTCACTGATAGAGATCGGGAAACCTAGTGTATTATTGACCGTAATACCTCCCACTGCATCGACTAATTGTTGTAATCCTTGCATATTAACCATAATGTAGCGATCGATATGGATATTCATCATCTTTTGAATTGTTTCTATAGCAAGTTCTGCACCACCACCAGCATAGGCAGCGTTTAACTTCGCTTCTTCAATACTACCATCTTTATGTTGAATTTTAGTCAGGATATCACGCTCCAAACTCAACATCATGGTCTTCTTAGTATGTGGATTGACAGTCAAGAGAATCATGGAATCACTATTTCCAGCCCACTGATCTGTACGCTCTACATTCCCAGTATCAACCCCCATTAACAGAATGGTCAAAGGCTCTGTTGCTTCAATAACCTTGGTTTCTTCTCCGATTTTTTTATAGGTCTTTGATAAGGTTTGTGTGCCTTGCTGATAAATAGTATAAGCAAAAACACCGACACCCAAAACTGTCACAGCTAGAAAAGCTAGCACCATTCCAATAATTTTTTTAATCATATTTCTATCAATCTATCAGTCTACCCATCAGGTAAACATCTATAAATTTCCCTTCTTCTATGTACGCACCGCGCTCTTGTCTACCTTCAATTACAAAGCCATGCTTTTGATATAAATGAACTGCGCCCTGATTGCGAGTTTGGACAGTTAGTTGAAGTCGACGAAGAATGCCACTAGCCTGCGCCCATTCTACGACTTCTTCAAGTAACAAACTTCCTAGTCCATTATTCCAATACTTCTTACCAATCACAATAAAGAGATCTCCAATATGACGAACTCTCTTGCGTTGATCAGCTGTGATATTCACAAGACCAGCAATTTCATCATTCAGCAAGGCCAGTAAAGTGATTTGATTTTCAGAGTGAGCCTGTTTATCCAAAAACAACTCCATCTCAGTATCTGTCATCAAAATGCCATTCCTGTCCAGACTGGTAAAATCTGTTTCTACACTGACACGATTTAAAAATGATACTAATTCAGCCGCATCTTCAACTTCTGCTTCCCTAATGAGCAACTCATACTCCATGTTGAAGCTCCTTTAAGAGTTTTTCTGCACGCAAACCCTTGGCTTTGAAGTTTAATCTGCGACCGTCTTCTTCTTTTAGAATTTCCAACTCTAAATAAGTATCTGGTAAGGCATCACCTAAAAGATTCCCCCACTCGATGACAGTCACCCCGCCACCAAAGAGAAACTCATCCAAATCGATAGAATCCGCATCTCCTTCAATACGATAAACATCTAGGTGATAAAGTGGCAGTCTGCCTTCATACTCTCTTACGATAGTATAGGTTGGACTTTTAATCATTTGAGAAATCTGTAAACCTTTAGCAAGTCCTTTTGTAAAGGTCGTTTTGCCTGCTCCAAGTTCTCCAGTTAAGATTAAAACATCATTCTTTTCTAATAGATGACCCAAACGCTCCCCTAAGGCTTGCAGCTCTTCTTCATTTTTTGTGTACATACTCTTATTATACCAAAAACTTTTCTTTTGTGTCTATTTTCCTGCTAAACTTACCATCATAACATCCACAAAAATAGGCTTGCTCTAAAAGAAAATGAGCGTAGCAATGACCAATACAAGATCTCGGAAAATATGACCATAAAAGGAAACTTCCTTTTTAACAGAATTTGGGACAAGATAGGCTGCAAAAAACAAACCCAGTCCAACATAAATCAGAAGTGAGACAATGGTCATTGGATTTCTTAAGAAAAGAAGTGTTGCTAAAATAGTCACCAATACTGTCTTTTTTCTGTCTAGCATAGCAAGAAAATCGCGCATGTATTTTTTCAAGGGTAAAAAAATCAACAAATCTAGCCCAAATAGAAAGAAAAAGGATGGCAATAAAAAATCAACTAATTCTTGCTGCAGCGTATTTTTGATGAACAAGTTATCTGACAAGACAAGAACAGCTCCTAACAAATTAATTAAGAGTAACATACTATAAAAAAGCTTCACCGACTTCTTACTGGCTAGGACACTATGGACTTCTTGCTTACGGGTATAAAGATAATTTACTCCAGCACAGATTACTGAAACGAAGACCATACTTCCGATGAAAAAAGCTGTACTTTGTTTAAAGGACAAGATGCATTCCTTCCATAGGAAACAGCTACTCAAACTGATTTGAATTAAAGCTAACAAAAATAAGATTCTCATTGATTTCATCTTTTCTCTCCCTTCCTACCAATCATTATACTAGGAGAAAAGAGAGAACTGTTTCTAATCTTCTCAAATGTCTCTTTTAGACGCTAAACAAACACCAGAGACTAATACTCAATGAAAATCAAAGAGCAAACTAGGAAGCTAGCCACAGGTTGCTCAAAACACTGCTTTGAGGTTGCAGATAGAGCTGACGTGGTTTGAAGAGATTTTCGAAGAATATAAACTTGAAATAAGGCTGATAGTATTCATTTCACTATCAGCCTTACAGGTTATTTAACGTTTCAGAAAAACTATAATGTCAAGATTAACTAAACAGTATCTAATTCCTTCAAATAATTTTCTATCTTCATCAACATTAAAGGATTGTTATAAATCTTACATAACTCTCTTGCTTCTATATAATAATTTTTGACTTGTTCTTTGTCTAGAAATTTGGCTCCAGCATTTCCTACAAGAATAAGTAGAGGAGCCAGTTGGTAGCTTGTCTGTCTTTGTTTACAGAGTTCAATCGTCTCAAGAGCTTCTTGGATGGCTTCGTTATATTTTTCCTTTGACACTAGGTAGTGAGCGTAATTGTAACGAACTCTGATGTAGCCAAATAAAAACTCTTGATGCTCAAAATTTTTTGTCTGATATAACTCCATTAAATGAGAGTAGTTTGCCTCATATTCTTGTTCACGACCCACTAAGGAATAGAAATTAGATAGAGTATTCAAGGCCTTTAAATAAATCAGAGTATTTGAAGAAACTTTTAATAATATATTTTCCAATGAAGAAATAGCCTCACACTTACTGTCATATTGATAGAAGTCAATAATAGCTTCAATCCATTCAAGGTAAGTTCGGTCTTCTAGTGTTAGAAAAGTACTTCGTTCAATCTCTATTCTATAAATATATTCCAAATTGTCATAATTTCTGTCATCTAATAGTCGAGCAGATAATTGCTTGAAATTAGAGAGGTTAGATTTAATTTCAATTTGTTCATTAAAAAAATAATCTAATGGCACTTCGAGTCGTTGGGAGAGTTTGAACAAAAGGTCTGCGGAGGGAATGAAATGTCCTCTCTCAATTTTACTAATCTGGCTTTGTTCACAAATTCCTTCTGCAAGAGTTTGTTGGGAGAGTCTCAACTCTTTTCTTTTCAATCTGAATTTCTCTGCGAGTGTATTCATTAAAGATAATAATCCTTCCTATTTGCTTAATTTCATTATAAAATTTTTAGTTCAAAATAGCAAGTTAAAGAAATAAATAATTCTTTATGGTAATAATAATAAAAAAAAGTTCAAAACAAAATAAAAATACTTGACTGAATAATATATATATGTTAAAATAAAAACAAGGAAACAGAAAGGGGTTTCACTGCATGAGAAAAAAACGTGGAATTAAAAAAATAGTTACATTTGCATTACTAGGTGTTTTTATGTTTAGTAATACAATTCCTTATCAATAGTTTATTCAGAAGAATAAACAATTGGTAAGGTTTATAACTTCTCCTCATCTGGTGTGTTAATTTAATATTGGAGGTATATATAAATGAAACTTTTGAAAAAAACTATGCAAGCTGGACTAACAGTAATTTTCTTTGGTTTGCTAGCTACGAATACAGTATTTGCAGATAACTCTGATGGATGGCAGTTTGTCCAAGAAAACGGTAGAACCTATTACAAAAAGGGGGACCTCAAAGAAACGGACTGGCGAGTGATTGATGGGAAGACCTATTATTTTGATTATAATGGCGAAATGGTTATTGGTTGGCAGTACATTCCAATGCCAGTTAAAGGATATACAATTGGTCCTTACCCTAATGGTATCAGATTAGAAGGTTCCCCAATGCCAGAATGGTACTACTTTGACGAAAATGGAGTGCTACAAGAGTTTGTTGGTTGGCAAGAATTAGAGCTAAAATATTCCTTAACCGTTGGGAAAAAACATGGTGAAGGCTGGGAAGGTCCCGAAGTTCTTAAATTAGCATACTACTACTTTGATCAAGATCATTATTTAAAGACAGGTTGGCTTTATGATCAATCTAACTGGTATTACCTAGCAAAAACAGGAAATTCTGGGAATAAGAATCTTGGTGGTGAAAGACGTGTAGGTTGGATAAATGATGGTTCAGCTTGGTACTATCTAGATTCAGAAACTGGTATCATGCAAACTGGTTGGAAGCAAATTGGCAATAAGTGGTACTACCTCCGTTCATCAGGTGCAATGGCAATTGGTTGGTATCAAGATGGTTCAACTTGGTATTATTTAGATAATAAAAATGGTGATATGAAGACAGGTTGGGTATATGTTGGTAACCGTTGGTACTACCTTCGTTCATCAGGAGCTATGACAACTGGTTGGTATCAAGATGGTTCAACATGGTATTACTTAGATAATAAAAATGGTGATATGAAGACAGGTTGGTTCCAGGTCAATGGCAAATGGTACTATGCTTATAGCTCAGGTGATTTGGCAGTGAATACCACTGTAGATGGCTATTCTGTCAATTATAATGGCGAATGGGTTCGGTAACGAATGCTAATCGTAACTGTAGTTGATACTTAACTTAGTAAAAAGAGCTTTTTTCTACCATTTGTCAACTCTATCAATTTTTAAGAATTAAATGAGTCAAGACAGTAGCTATTCAGTATGTTTATCTACTGTAGTAGGTTGAAGAAAAGCTAAGAATGAGAAAGGACGAAGTTAGTCCTTTCTTTTTTATGTGACTATACTTTCTATTCAAATGAGCTTTTAACCAATTGATTGAGCCAATCCACTCTTAAAACCAAAGAGCAATTTCTCGCTTAGCTGACTCTTCTGAATCTGAACCATGTACAACATTTTGAATAACTTGGTTTTCTCCAGCAGCTTTTGCAAAATCACCCCGAATTGTTCCTGGTAAAGCTTCTTCTGGACGAGTTGCCCCCATCATAGTTCGCCAAGTTGCGATTACTTTGGGACCAGAAATGATACCTACAAGGATTGGTCCCGAAGTCATAAATTCACGAATCGGTGGGTAAAAACTCTGACCAACCAAGTCCTGATAGTGCTGGTCAATCAACTCTTCTGAAACCTGTGAACGCAACTCCAATTTTTCGATTGTAAAGCCACGTTGTTCGATGCGTTTCAACACTTCACCCACTAGCCCTCTTTTTACACCGTCTGGTTTAATGATAAAAAATGTTTGTTCCATCCCCGTCTCCTTTGTCAGCTTCTTTCTTTTATTTTACCACATTTCATGGAAAAATGGAGAAAGTTTTCAGAAAAGAGAAAGAGAACCCGAAGGCTCTCTCATTCTCTTTTATTCTACTGTTTCTTCCACAGTTTCAACGGCAGTATCCACAACTACTTCTGTTGTTTCTTCATTCCCTTCTTCCTCTACTGGAGGATTAAGGTATTCTTCTTCGTTGATAGCATGTGGTTCAAGGTTACGGTAACGAGCCATACCAGTACCTGCTGGGATGATCTTACCGATGATAACATTTTCTTTAAGTCCAAGGAGATGGTCTTTCTTACCACGGATAGCCGCATCAGTAAGGACACGAGTTGTTTCCTGGAAGGAAGCCGCTGACAAGAAACTGTTTGTTTCAAGTGAGGCTTTGGTAATTCCCATAAGAACTGGGCGACCTGTCGCTGGAACTCCACCTGCGATAAGGACATCTTTGTTGGCATCTGTAAAGTCATTGATATCCATGAGGGTACCCATGAGAAGGTCTGTATCTCCTGGATCCATGACACGGACTTTACGGATCATTTGACGAACCATTACCTCGATGTGTTTGTCACCGATTTCTACCCCTTGGCTACGGTAAACTTTTTGTACTTCACCGAGAAGATAAGTTTCAACTGACAAGACATCACGAACTGCAAGGAGACGTTTTGGTTGGATAGAACCTTCTGTCAGAGCAGCACCACGCGCTACTTGGTCTCCAACTTCAACACGCATACGAGCTGTAAATGGAACGACGTACTCACCTTCGCCAGTTTCACCCTTAACAAAGACTTTCTTGGTACGAGTTGATGCATCTTCTTCGATAGCGGTAACTTGTCCTTTAACCTCTGTAATAACCGCTTCCCCTTTAGGATTGCGGGCTTCAAAGATTTCTTGGACACGAGGAAGACCCTGAGTGATATCGGTATTTGAGGCAACCCCACCCGTGTGGAAGGTACGCATTGTAAGCTGTGTACCAGGTTCCCCGATAGATTGGGCAGCGATTGTACCGACTGCTTCACCAACTTCAACCGCATCACCAGTCGCCAAGTTGATACCATAACAGTGACGGCAGACACCGTGACGAGTGTTACATGTAAATACGGAACGGATAGTCACTTCTTCCACACCAGCATTGACAATTTCACGCGCCTTGTCTTCTGTAATCAACTCATTTGGACCAATGATTACTGCACCAGTTTCAGGATGTTTAACAGTTTTCTTAGTGTAACGACCATTGAGACGCTCTTCGAGAGACTCGATCATCTCTTTTCCTTCTGCGATAGAACGGATCAGGAGACCACGGTCTGTTCCACAGTCATCCTCACGGATGATAACGTCTTGGGCAACGTCAACCAAACGACGAGTCAAGTAACCTGAGTCGGCTGTCTTAAGGGCCGTATCGGTCATACCTTTACGGGCACCGTGAGTTGAGAAGAACATTTCGAGTACTGACAAACCTTCACGGAAGTTTGAAAGGATTGGCAATTCCATGATACGTCCGTTCGGAGCCGCCATCAGACCACGCATACCGGCAAGCTGTGAGAAGTTTGAGATGTTACCACGGGCTCCAGAGTCCATCATCATAACGATTGGGTTCTTAGGATCTTGGTTGGCAATCAAACGTTTCTCCAATTTTTCACGGGCAGCACGCCATTCAGCTGTAACAGCATTGTAACGCTCGTCGTCTGTAATCATACCACGACGGAATTGTTTGGTGATTTGTTCTACACGTTTGTGTGATTCTTCAATGATTTCAGCCTTGTCATCAACGACTGGGATATCGGCAATACCCACTGTCAATCCTGCAAGAGTTGAGTGGTGGTAACCGAGGTTCTTCATACGGTCAAGTAGGGCAGAAGTTTCTGTCGTACGGAAACGTTTGAAGATTTCAGCGATGATATTTCCAAGATTTTTCTTCTTGAATGGAGGGTTAAGTTCAAGTTTACTGATTGCTTCCTTGATATCTCCACCAAGCGGCAAGAAGTATTTAGCTGGAACGCCTTCTGTCAAGTTGGCATTGTTTGGTTCTTGCAAGTATGGTAGACCCTCTGGCATGATGTCATTGAAGAGAATTTTACCAACTGTTGTAAGCAAGACCTTATGTTTTTGCTCTTCTGTCCATGGTTTGTTGAGGCTATCTGTTGCAATACCAACACGTGAATGGAGGTGAACATAACCATTACGGTAAGCCATAACCGCTTCGTCACGGTCCTTGAAGACCATTCCTTCACCTTCACGACCGGCTTCTTCCATGGTCAAGTAGTAGTTACCCAAAACCATGTCCTGAGATGGAGTAACAACTGGTTTACCATCTTTCGGGTTCAAGATGTGCTCAGCAGCGAGCATCAAGATACGAGCTTCTGCTTGGGCTTCTTCTGAAAGCGGTACGTGGATGGCCATTTGGTCCCCGTCAAAGTCGGCATTGTAGGCTTCACAGACAAGTGGGTGCAAGCGAAGGGCCTTACCATCAATCAAGACTGGCTCGAAGGCTTGGATACCCAAACGGTGAAGGGTCGGTGCGCGGTTCAAAAGCACTGGGTGTTCTTTGATCACTTCTTCAAGGATATCCCAGATACGCTCATCTCCGCGTTCCACCAAGCGTTTAGCCGCTTTGACGTTTTGCACGATATCACGGGCAACGATTTCACGCATCACGAATGGTTTAAAGAGTTCGATCGCCATTTCACGTGGCACACCACATTGGTACATCTTAAGAGTTGGACCAACGGCGATAACGGAACGTCCTGAGAAGTCAACACGTTTACCGAGCAAGTTTTGACGGAAGCGTCCTTGTTTACCTTTAAGCATGTGGCTCAATGATTTAAGAGGACGGCTACCTGGTCCTGTGATTGGACGACCACGACGACCATTGTCAATCAAAGCGTCAACCGCTTCTTGAAGCATACGCTTCTCATTTTGAACGATGATACCTGGTGCATTCAACTCAAGCAAACGAGCCAAACGGTTGTTACGGTTGATAACACGGCGGTAAAGGTCGTTCAAGTCAGATGAGGCAAAACGGCCACCATCCAACTGCAACATTGGACGAAGATCTGGTGGAATAACCGGAAGGATGTTAAGAATCATCCATTCAGGTTTGTTTCCAGACTTATAAAAGGCATCCAAAACATCCAAACGACGGATTGCTTTGACACGTTTTTGTCCAGTAGCTGTTTTCAACTCTTCTTTGAGTTCAGCAATTTCTTTTTCAAGATCTACTTGTTTCAAGAGGTCTTGGATGGCTTCGGCACCCATCTTGGCAACGAATGATCCATAACCATATTCACGCAAGCGCTCACGGTATTCGCGCTCTGTCATGATAGACTTGTGCTCAAGTGGTGTATCCTTAGGATCAATCACCACATAAGCCGCAAAGTAGATAACTTCCTCGAGGGCACGAGGGCTCATATCAAGGGTCAAGCCCATACGGCTTGGAATCCCCTTGAAGTACCAAATATGAGATACAGGAGCTTTCAACTCGATGTGCCCCATACGCTCACGACGAACTTTTGTACGCGTTACTTCAACCCCACAACGGTCACAAACAATTCCTCTGTAACGAATGCGTTTGTACTTACCACAAGCACATTCCCAGTCTTTTGTAGGACCAAAGATAACTTCATCAAAGAGTCCTTCACGTTCTGGTTTCAAGGTACGGTAATTGATTGTTTCAGGTTTTTTGACTTCTCCATAAGACCATGAACGGACTTTACTTGGAGAAGCTAGGGTGATTTGCATACTTTTAAAACGATTTACATCAACCACTATTTCTTCCCTTTCTATTCTAAGTGAACTGCTTATTCTTCTTCAGCAGCTTCTTCTGTTGCTTCCGCTTTTGTTGCTTTCTCAGCTTCTTCAGCTTCAAAGGCTGCTTTAGCCTCTTGGGCTGCTTTTTCGCGGGCTTTTTCAAGGTCATCTACGTGGATGACATCTTCGTCCATTCCTTCATCCAAGTCACGAAGTTCCACTTCTTGGTCATCTTCATCTAGGACACGCATGTCAAGACCAAGAGATTGCAATTCTTTGACAAGAACTCGGAAGGATTCTGGAACACCTGGTTTTGGAATTGGTTTTCCTTTTGTAATGGCTTCATAAGCTTTCAAACGTCCGTTGATATCGTCAGACTTGTAAGTCAAGATTTCTTGTAGGACATTTGATGCACCGTAGGCTTCAAGAGCCCAAACCTCCATCTCACCGAAACGTTGTCCACCAAACTGAGCTTTACCTCCGAGTGGTTGTTGGGTAACGGTTGAGTAAGGTCCGACTGAACGCGCGTGCAATTTATCGTCAACCATGTGGTGGAGTTTGATCATGTACATGACACCAACTGACACACGGTTATCAAACGGTTCACCAGTACGGCCATCGTAAAGGATCGTTTTGGCATCGCTATCCATACCAGCTTCTTTAACAGTTGACCAAAGGTCTTCAGAACTTGCTCCGTCAAAGACTGGTGTTGCGATGTGAATACCAAGAGTACGAGCAGCCATACCAAGGTGAAGCTCCATAACCTGACCGATATTCATACGTGATGGCACCCCAAGTGGGTTCAACATGATATCGACTGGAGTTCCATCTGGAAGGTAAGGCATGTCTTCTACAGGAACGATACGAGAGACAACCCCTTTATTTCCGTGACGTCCGGCCATCTTATCTCCGACCTTGATCTTACGTTTTTGAGCGATGTAGACGCGAACCAGCATGTTGACACCTGATTGCAACTCATCTCCATTTGCACGTGTAAAGATCTTAACATCACGAACGACACCATCGGCACCGTGTGGTACACGAAGAGAAGTATCACGCACTTCACGAGATTTATCTCCGAAGATAGCGTGCAAGAGACGTTCTTCAGCTGAAAGGTCTTTCTCACCCTTAGGTGTTACTTTACCTACAAGGATATCACCTTCTTTAACCTCAGCACCGATACGGATAATACCCATTTCGTCAAGGTCTTTAAGGGCATCTTCACCAACGTTTGGAATTTCGCGAGTGATTTCTTCAGGCCCAAGCTTTGTATCGCGTGTTTCTGATTCGTATTCTTCAAGGTGAACAGATGTGTAGACATCGTCTTTAACCAAGCGTTCGCTCATGATAACAGCATCCTCGAAGTTGTAACCTTCCCAAGTCATGTAGGCAACGATTGGGTTTTGTCCAAGCGCCATTTCTCCATTTTCCATAGAAGGTCCGTCAGCGATGAAATCGCCTTTTTCAACGACATCGCCAACTTTTACGAGAGTGCGTTGGTTGTAAGCAGTACCTGAGTTTGAACGACGGAATTTTTGGATGTGGTAAACGTCCAATGAACCATCTTCACGACGAACTTCTACCTTGTCAGCATCTGCATAGGTAACTTTACCGTCATACTGAGCAATCACAGCAGCTCCTGAATCGTGGGCTGCTTGGTATTCCATACCAGTACCAACGTAAGGTGCCTGAGGATTGATCAATGGCACAGCCTGACGTTGCATGTTGGCTCCCATGAGGGCACGGTTGGAGTCATCGTTTTCCAAGAAAGGAATACATGCTGTCGCAACGGCAACTACCTGTTTTGGTGATACGTCCATGTAGTCAACAACATTAGCTGGATACTCTTGGTTGACCCCTTGGTGACGTCCCATGACAACTTTTTCAGCAAAGGTTCCATCTTCATTAAGACGAGAGTTGGCCTGTGCTACAGTAAATTCATCTTCTTCATCGGCTGTCAACCAAACGATTTCGTTCGTAACAACACCTGTTTCACGGTCAACCTTACGGTATGGTGTTTGAACAAAACCATACTTATTCAAGTGTCCGTAAGATGACAAGTTATTAATCAAACCGATGTTAGGTCCTTCAGGTGTCTCGATTGGACACATACGGCCGTAGTGAGTGTAGTGCACGTCACGGACTTCATATCCAGCACGGTCACGTGTCAAACCACCAGGTCCTAAGGCTGACAAACGGCGTTTGTGAGACAACTCAGAAAGCGGGTTGTGTTGGTCCATGAACTGTGACAACTGTGATGAACCAAAGAATTCTTTAACCGCAGCTGTTACAGGACGGATATTGATAATTTGTTGTGGTGTCAAGACTTCGTTATCTTGAACAGACATACGTTCACGGACATTACGTTCCATACGAGAAAGTCCAAGGCGTACTTGGTTGGCAAGCAATTCACCAACCGCACGGATACGACGGTTCCCAAGGTGGTCGATATCATCAACACGGCCAAGTCCTTCAGCCAAGTTGAGGAAGTAGCTCATCTCAGCAAGGATATCTGCAGGAGTGACGATACGAACCTTGTCATCTGGATTAGCATTACCAATAATTGTTACGACACGGTCTGGGTCAGTTGGTGCAACAACCTTGAATTTTTGAAGAACAACTGGCTCAGTCACAACGGCTGCATCATTTGGAATGTAAACAATCTTGTTCAAGTCGCCATCCAAATAGCTTTCAATACTTTCAATCACGCTACGAGTCATGATTGTTCCAGCTTCTACCAAGATTTCTCCTGTTTCAGGGTCTACCAATGGCTCTGCAATGGTTTGGTTGAGCAAGCGTGTTTTAACATTGAGTTTTTTATTGATCTTGTAACGACCAACTGCTGCCAAGTCATAGCGACGTGGGTCAAAGAAACGAGCTACAAGCAAGCTACGTGAGCTTTCAGCAGTCTTAGGCTCACCTGGACGAAGGCGTTCGTAAATTTCTTTCAAGGCTTCGTCGGTACGAGAGTCCATTGGGTTCTTGTGGATATCTTTTTCAACAGTGTTGCGAACCAATTCGCTATCACCAAAGATATCAAAGATTTCATCATCACCTGAGAAACCAAGCGCACGAACCAAGGTCGTAAATGGAATCTTACGAGTACGGTCGATACGAGTGTAGGCGATATCTTTTGAGTCGCTTTCAAGTTCCAACCAAGCTCCACGGTTAGGGATAACAGTTGAACCGTAGCCCACTTTACCGTTTTTGTCTACTTTATCATTAAAGTAAACACCTGGTGAGCGGACCAACTGAGATACGATGATACGTTCACCACCATTGATGATGAAGGTACCCATTTCTGTCATGATTGGGAAATCACCAAAGAAAACTTCTTGGGTTTTAATTTCGCCTGTTTCTTTATTGATCAAACGGAAGGTTACAAAAATTGGTGCTGAGTAGCTAGCATCGTGGATACGAGCCTCTTCTAGCGTGTATTTTGGTTCCTTGATTTCATATCCAACAAATTCCAACTCCATTGTGTCTGTGAAGTTTGAAATTGGCAATACATCTTCAAACACTTCCTTAAGACCATGGTCTAGGAAATCTTTGAATGAGTCAGTTTGAATTTCAATCAAATTTGGTAAGTCAAGAACTTCTTTAATTCTTGAAAAACTACGACGGGTACGATGTTTCCCGTATTGAACGTCATGTCCTGCCAAGATGATTCTCCTTTGTAAATAAGTTCCAAGCCTTGTCAATCAGGCTTTTCTAATCGTCATATGGTTATAAAACCCCTATCACCGTGTCCTCTTGGTGAATTTTCAGAATCTTTAAGTCTTTGTTACAAATGGTCAAAATCCTGAAAAAAAGCACAAAAAGAGCAGCTAAATCTGACTTTTTCAGAAGATTTAACTGCTGTGAGTCTTATCTGGACAATATTTCAGACAAAACCTACGACAAATGATTATTTACATTATATCCTATTTAGCTAGATTTTTCAAGGGGATTGACGATTTTTTGACAAAATCTTTTCCTATGAGAAATACTAGCTAAATCGTAGCAAAACCTGTTGCGATTTTTCTTTTATTTTAATTTCGAGAAAACGCTTGCATATTGTTTTACTACATGCTATACTGATATAGAAATTTATTGATTGGAGAATCATCATGAGAAAAACACCAGCTCAAACTGAGAAAAAAATGGTCTACAGCATCCGTTCCCTCAAAAATGGAACTGGTTCTGTCCTTATCGGCGCAAGCCTTGTCCTACTTGCTATGGCTACGCCAACTATCTCAGCCAACGAAAGTACACCAACCACTAACGCAAGTAATAGTGAAACTACTACTGCCCTTGCCCAACCTCTTACTGATGCAACAAACATCGCTGGCAAGAACGAAAGCGATTTTTCTTCACCCAGAAATGCAAACGCTTCCCTAGAGAAAACAGAAGAAAAACCCGCAACAGAGCCACTTAGTCCTGCTGCAAGCTCAACTGATCCAGCACCACAAACTGGACAAGATCGTTCAAGTGAGCCAACTACTTCTACTAGTCCAGCAACGACTGAAACTAAGGCAGAAGAGCCAATCGAAGACAATTACTTCCGTATCCACGTCAAAAAACTTCCTGAAGAAAACAAGGATAGTCAAGGACTATGGACTTGGGACGATGTTGAAAAACCATCTGAAAACTGGCCTAACGGAGCCTTGTCCTTCAAAGATGCCAAAAAAGATGACTATGGCTACTACCTAGATGTCAAATTAAAGGGAGAACAAGCCAAGAAAATTAGCTTCCTCATCAATAATACAGCTGGAAAAAATCTAACCGGCGATAAATCGGTCGAAAAACTAGTTCCAAAAATGAACGAGGCTTGGTTGGACCAAGATTACAAGGTTTTCTCTTACGAGCCACAACCTGCAGGAACTGTTCGCGTCAACTATTACCGCACAGATGGCAACTATGACAAGAAATCTCTCTGGTACTGGGGAGATGTGAAAGAGCCAAGTAGTGGTGAATGGCCTAACGGAACAGACTTTACGGCTACAGGCAAATATGGTCGCTATATCGATATTCCACTCAAAGATGCAGCTAAAGACCTTGGATTTTTATTACTAGACAGAAACAAACAAAGAGACGATGTGAAAATCCGTAAAGAAGATTATAAGTTCACAGATTTGAAAAATCATAGCCAAATTTTCCTAAAAGACGATGACGAATCGATTTACACAAATCCATACTATGTCCATGATATTCGTATGACAGGGGCTCAGCACGTAGGAACTTCTAGCATTGAAAGTAGTTTTTCAACACTAGTCGGTGCTAAAAAAGAGGATATCCTCAAACACTCCAACATCACTAATCACCTAGGAAACAAAGTAACTATCACCGATGTTGCAATCGATGAAGCTGGTAAGAAAGTGACCTACAGCGGAGATTTCTCTGACACAAAACATCCTTATACCGTTAGCTACAACTCTGACAAATTCACTACCAAAACAAGCTGGCGTCTTAAAGATGAGACTTACAGCTATGATGGTAAACTTGGTGCTGAGCTCAAAGAAGAAGGAAAACAGGTTGATTTAACTCTCTGGTCACCAAGTGCTGATAAGGTTTCTGTTGTTGTCTACGACAAGAATGACCCTGAAAAAGTGGTTGGAACTGTCGCTCTTGAAAAAGGGGAAAGAGGAACTTGGAAACAAACTCTAGATAGCACAAACAAATTAGGAATCACGGATTTCACTGGATACTATTATCAATACCAAATTGAGCGTCAAGGTAAAACTGTTCTTGCACTCGATCCTTACGCTAAGTCCCTCGCTGCTTGGAACAGCGATCTTGCAAAAACAGACGCTTCCCATAAAGTGGCTAAAGCTGCCTTTGTAGATCCAGCTAAACTAGGACCTCAAGACTTGACTTATGGTAAGATTCACAACTTCAAGACTCGTGAAGATGCCGTTATCTACGAAGCTCATGTGCGTGACTTCACTTCAGATCCTGCCATTGCAAAAGACTTGACCAAACCATTTGGTACCTTTGAAGCCTTTATTGAAAAACTAGACTATCTCAAAGACTTGGGGGTAACCCACATCCAGCTCCTTCCAGTCTTGTCTTACTACTTTGTCAATGAATTGAAAAACCATGAACGCTTGTCTGACTATGCTTCAAGCAACAGCAACTACAACTGGGGATATGATCCTCAAAACTACTTCTCATTGACTGGTATGTATTCAAGCGATCCTAAAAATCCAGAAAAACGAATCGCAGAGTTTAAAAACCTCATCAATGAGATCCACAAACGTGGCATGGGAGCTATCCTGGACGTAGTTTACAACCATACAGCCAAAGTCGATATCTTTGAAGATTTAGAGCCAAACTACTACCACTTTATGGATGCTGATGGAACACCTCGAACTAGCTTTGGTGGTGGACGCTTGGGGACAACCCACCATATGACCAAACGACTCCTAGTTGACTCTATCAAATATCTAGTTGATACCTACAAAGTGGATGGATTCCGTTTCGATATGATGGGAGACCACGATGCGGCTTCTATCGAAGAAGCTTACAAGGCTGCACGCGCCCTCAATCCAAACCTAATCATGCTGGGTGAAGGTTGGAGAACCTATGCTGGCGATGAAAACATGCCTACTAAAGCTGCTGACCAAGATTGGATGAAACATACCGATACTGTCGCTGTCTTCTCAGATGACATCCGCAACAACCTCAAGTCTGGTTATCCAAACGAAGGTCAACCTGCCTTTATCACAGGTGGCAAGCGTGATATCAACACTGTCTTTAAAAATCTCATTGCTCAACCAACCAACTTTGAAGCAGACAGCCCTGGAGATGTCATCCAATACATCGCAGCCCATGATAACTTGACCCTCTTTGACATCATTGCCCAGTCTATCAAAAAAGACCCAAGCAAGGCTGAGAACTATGCTGAAATCCACCGTCGTTTGCGACTTGGAAACCTCATGGTCTTGACAGCTCAAGGAACTCCATTTATCCACTCTGGTCAGGAATATGGTCGCACTAAACAATTCCGTGACCCAGCCTACAAGACTCCAGTAGCAGAGGACAAACAACCAAACAAATCTCACTTGTTGCGTGATAAGGACGGCAATCCATTTGACTATCCTTACTTCATCCATGACTCTTACGATTCTAGCGATGCAGTCAACAAGTTTGACTGGACTAAGGCTACAGATGGTAAAGCTTATCCTGAAAATGTCAAGAGCCGTGACTATATGAAAGGGTTGATTGCCCTTCGTCAATCTACAGATGCCTTCCGACTTAAGAGTCTTCAAGATATCAAAGACCGTGTCCACCTCATCACTGTTCCAGGTCAAAATGGTGTGGCAAAAGAGGACGTAGTGATTGGCTACCAAATCACTGCTCCAAACGGAGATATCTACGCAGTCTTTGTCAATGCGGACGAAAAAGCTCGCGAATTTAATTTGGGAACTGCCTTTGCCCACCTCAGAAATGCTGAAGTTTTGGCAGATGAAAACCAAGCAGGACCAGTCGGAATTGCCAACCCGAAAGGACTTGAATGGACCGAAAAAGGCTTGAAATTAAACGCCCTTACAGCTACTGTTCTTCGAGTCTCTCAAAATGGAACTAACCATGAGTCAACTGCAGAAGAGAAACCAGACTCAACCCCTTCCAAGCCTGAACATCAAAATGAAGCTTCTCACCCTGCACATCAAGATCCAGCTCCAGAAGCTAAACCTGATTCTACTAAACCATCTGCAACAGTAGCTGATGCAGAAAATAAACCTAGCCAAGCTACAACTGATTCACAAACTACACAAGTTTCACAACCAGCACAAGAAGTACAAGCATCATCTGTAAGTGAAGCTGTTCGAAACGAATCGGTAGATAACTCTAACAAGGAAAATATACCTGCAACTCCAGCTAAACAAGCTGAACTTCCAAATACAGGAACCAAAAACGATAACAAACTCCTGTATGCAGGAATCAGCCTCCTTGCCCTTCTAGGTCTCGGTTTCTTGCTAAAAAACAAAAAAGAGAACTAAACTAGCCCTCCTATAGAAAAATCCCCCAAGCATTATAGCTCGGGGGATTGATTTTTGTACAATATTTGTTGTCCTAATAAACTTGATTAGGATTTTTTATTAAGCCTCTTTCATGGCAAAATAAGTCCGTACTTTGGGTGCAACTTGTGTTCCGAAGAGTTCAATAGCTCTCAGAACCTGGTCATGAGGCATAGAACCAAGCGGTAGATGGAGCATGAAGCTGTCCAAACCTAGATCCTCAATCATGCGAATCAATTTTTCGGCCACCTGATCTGGATTGCCCACAAACATAGCACCATTTGGCCCAACTTGCTCCAAATATTGCTCATAGGTCAACTCCTGCCAGTGCGGACGGTCTTTGGAAATAGCATCCACCACTTGCTTGGTCGGATGGAAATAATCTTTCACCGTCTGCTCGCCATCTTCAGCAATCCAGCCCCAAGAATGGGCTCCAACCTTTAGTTCATGACTGGCATGACCCGCTTCGCTCCCAATCTCACGATAAGCCTGAATCAACTTTTTAAAATAACTAGGATTGCCACCAATAATGGCATAGACAATCGGTAGGCCTGCCTGAGCAATCTTCACTGTTGATTCGACATGACCACCTGTCGCTATCCACAAGGGCAATTTGTCCTGAACTGGACGAGGATAAACTTCTCTGCCAGAGATTGTTTGGGTCAAGCGACCTTGCCAGTCTAACTTGGTCTTTTCATTAACTAACTGGAGCAAGTCTAATTTCTCATCAAAAAGGGCTTCGTAGTCTTTCAAATCATATCCAAACAAGGGAAAAGATTCCGTGAAAGAACCCCTTCCGGCCATAATCTCCGCACGTCCATTTGACAAAGCATCGATAGTGGCATACTGTTGGAACAAGCGAATCGGATCCATGCTCGAGAGAATGCTGACTGCACTGGTCAAACGGATTTTCTTGGTATTGACTGCCCCAGCTGCCAGGACAATCTCTGGCGCAGATACCGCAAAATCCGCTCGATGGTGCTCACCAATCCCATATACATCCAAACCAACCTTGTCAGCCAGTTCAATCTCTGCTACCAACTGACGAATGCGTTCGGCATGACTGTAAGTCTGTCCAGTCCCTTCAAGCTCCGTTGTTTCCCCAAATGTTGAAATTCCCAATTCTACCACAGTGATTCTCCTTATCTATTTCGGTCCTTCATTTTGAAAAATTATTCTAACACGAATCTTGACTACAAGCAACCGATTTGCTCACAAGAAAAAGCCTAGATAACTAGACTTTTTTAGCTTATTCTACCGTTACTGACTTAGCAAGGTTACGTGGTTTATCCACATCAAGACCACGGTGGAGTGTTGCAAAGTAAGCGACCAATTGTGTTGGTACGACCATTGAGATTGGTGAGAGGTAAGGGTGTACAGTCGTAAGGACGATATCGTCTGTATCTTTGGCAACATTTTCTTCTGCGATAGTGAGAACCTTGGCACCACGGGCTGCCACCTCTTGGATATTTCCACGAGTGTGGTTGGCAAGAACTGGATCTGACAAGAGGGCCAAAACAGGCGTTCCTTCTTCAATCAAGGCAATAGTTCCGTGCTTGAGTTCTCCTGCCGCAAAGCCTTCACACTGGATGTAAGAAATCTCTTTAAGTTTGAGACTTGCTTCCATAGCTACGTAGTAATCTTGACCACGCCCAATATAAAAGGCGTTGCGAGTTGTTTCAAGAAGCTCACGAACCTTGGCTTCAATAGTTTCTTTCTCTGAAAGAGTTGATTCGATAGACTGAGCTACGATTGACAACTCATGAACCAGGTCAAAGGCTTGCGCTTTAGCATTGCCATTTGCTTCTCCGACTGCTTTTGCTAAGAAGGCAAGGGCTGCGATTTGCGCTGTATAGGCTTTAGTTGATGCCACGGCAATTTCAGGTCCTGCGTGAAGGAGTATGGTATGGTTAGCTTCACGTGAAAGAGTTGAACCTGGGACATTTGTCACTGTCAAACTTGGGATTCCCATTTCATTAGCCTTAACCAAAACCTGACGACTATCCGCTGTTTCACCAGATTGGCTGATAAAGATGAAGAGTGGTTTCTTGCTGAGAAGTGGCATACCGTAGCCCCACTCAGATGAGATTCCAAGTTCAACTGGTGTATCTGTCAATTCTTCCAACATTTTCTTAGAAGCAAATCCTGCGTGGTAAGATGTCCCAGCTGCAAGGATGTAGATACGGTCTGCGTCTTGAACAGCCTGGATGATAGCTGGGTCTACGACAACTTGACCAGCCTCATCTGTGTAGGCTTGGATGAGTTTACGCATAACCGTTGGTTGCTCATCGATTTCCTTAAGCATATAGTAAGGGTAAGTTCCCTTACCGATATCAGACAAGTCAAGTTCCGCAGTATAGCTAGCACGTTCACGACTGTTGCCATCATAGTCTTGAACTTCCACACTATCAGCCTTGACGATTACCAACTCTTGGTCATGAATTTCCATGTATTGGTTGGTCTCACGAATCATAGCCATAGCATCTGAGCAAACCATGTTGTAGCCTTCCCCAAGACCAATCAAAAGTGGAGATTTGTTCTTAGCCACGTAAATGACTTCAGAGTCTTGTGAGTCAACCAAGGCAAAAGCATAAGAACCACGGATGATGTGAAGAGCTTTTTTGAAGGCTTCAAGAACTGAGAGGCCTTCTTCTTCCGCAAATTTTCCAATCAAATGAACGGCGATTTCAGTATCTGTTTGCCCCTTGAAATGGTGACCTGCAAGGTATTCTTCCTTGATTTCAAGGTAGTTTTCAATCACCCCATTGTGCACCAAAATAAAACGTTCAGTCTCAGATCGATGTGGGTGAGCATTGTCTTCAGTTGGTTTTCCATGAGTAGCCCAACGAGTGTGTCCAATACCAGTTGTTCCCTCAACACCAGCTGTCTTGGCAGACAATTCTGCGATACGACCAACAGCCTTCACCAAATGGTTCTCAGCACCACCTAAGACAAAAATCCCCGCAGAATCATAGCCACGGTATTCGAGCTTTTCAAGCCCTTGAATCAAAATATCAGTTGCATTTGTGTTTCCAACAACACCAACAATTCCACACATAGTATATACGACACAGGCAAGCTGTGCTTTCTCCTTAAATTGGTATAGTCTAATTCCTCTTTTATAGAATCAGCAAAAACAGTATATACTTGTTTCTTTCACTTGTCAAGAGTTAAAATTGGTATAGTTCAAATTAAGCTCCTGTAAGCAAAAGACTCTGACCAATTAGGATAATCAGTCAGAGTCCTTGTTAAAATCCATTATTGTCGCTTAATTCCTTGAACCAGTGCCCTGATTTTTTCAGACGACGTTCTTGCGTTTCCAAGTCTAGCTCGACCAAACCGTAGCGATTTTTATAGCTATTGAGCCATGACCAACAATCGATAAAGGTCCAAATTAAGTAGCCCTTACAATTGGCTCCGTCTTCAATGGCACGGTGCAGTTCACGAAGATGACCTTTTACAAAGTCAATACGATAATCATCTTGAATCATCCCATCTTGACGGAATTTTTCCTCTCCTTCAACACCCATACCATTCTCTGTCAACATCCACTCGATATTACCATAATTTTCCTTGATATTTTGGGCAATATCATAAATCCCTTGCTCATAAATCTCCCAGCCACGATGAGGATTGATTTTACGCCCAGGCATCACATAAGGCTCGTAAAAATGTTCTGGCAAAAGAGGACTCTCTGGATTCTTAGCAAATCGAGGTGCCATAACGCGCAAAGGTTGATAGTAATTGACACCAAGGAAGTCTACCGTATTATCACGAATGACTTCCAACTCTTCCTCTGTGGCATCAGGCAAGAGACCGTGTTCATGCAAGATTTCTACCAACTCCTGTGGATAAGTCCCCAAAACAGATGGGTCTAAAAAAGATTGAGCTTGAAAAAGATCCGCAATGCGAGCTGCTTTGACATCAGCAGGATGCTGACTACGTGGATAAGCCAGTGTCAAGTTGAGAACAATCCCAATCTTGGAATCAGGCAAGAGTTCATGGCAGGCCTTGACCGCCCGACTGCTAGCCAATTGTGTATGATAGGCTACTTTAACTGCTGCCTCTGCATCCACCTTATGTGGATAATGGGCATCGTAAAAATAGCCAAATTCTACAGGAACGATGGGCTCGTTAAAGGTAATCCATTGATCCACTAAATCTCCATAAATCTCAAAACAGAAACGAGCATAGTCTTCATAGGCTGAGACCGTCGCCTTATTTTCCCAACCATCACCAGCTTCTTGAAGAGCAAAAGGCAAATCAAAATGGTAGAGATTAACCAACAGACGAATCCCCTTAACCTTAATAGCCTCAAAAACCTTACGATAAAAATCCACACCTTGAGGGTTGACTTTCCCACAGCCTTGTGGAAAAATCCGTGACCACTGAATAGAAGTCCGAAAAGCCGTGTGACCAGTCGCTAACAAAAGCTCAATATCCTGTTCCCAATTTTCATAAAATGTCGATGTCTTATCTGGACCAATCCCATTATAGTATCGATTTGGCTCCACTTGGTACCAATAATCCCAGAGATTATCTCCCTTACCGTCACCAGCTATACGTCCTTCTGTCTGTGGCCCAGAAGTAGAGGATCCCCAGACAAAATCCTTTGGAAATCTTAGCATATATTTACCTCTTTATCTACTCATTTTTCCCATTATACAGAAAAAACAAGGTAAAAACTAGTTACATTTTTTCCTTGTTTTTCTTCTGATTATAGTTTTTATTTCTTGCTGAGAATTTCAAGCGTTTCAAGCAAGTTATCTGCATGAACCTCGATGGTATCACCAGTCGCTTTAATCTTCACTTCTACGATGCCATCGGCCGCTTTCTTCCCAACAGTGATGCGGATTGGCAACCCAATCAAATCGCTATCGCTGAATTTAACACCAACACGTTCGTTACGGTCATCTGTCAAGACTTCATAACCAGCTCCCATCAAGCTTGCTTCAAGCTTTTCTGTCAAGGCTTGCGCTTCTTCGTCCTTGACATTAACAGTAATCAAGTGCACATCAAATGGCGCCAATTCTTTAGGGAAGTTGATTCCCCAAGCATAACGGTATTCACCTTTTGGTGTTTTGTTAACAAAGAGGCGAGCGTGTTGCTCCATCACTGCTGAAAGGAGACGGCTAACACCGATACCGTAACATCCCATGATGATTGGCACAGCACGGCCATTTTCATCCAAGACATCTGCTCCCATGCTTGCTGAATAACGAGTACCGAGTTTGAAAATGTGACCAATTTCGATACCACGCGCAAAGTTAAGAACACCTTGTCCGTCTGGTGAAATTTCACCCTCACGAACTTCACGGATATCCACATACTCTGCAGTAAAGTCACGACCTGGATTCACACCAGTCAAGTGGTAGCCATCTTCGTTAGCACCCACAACTGCATTGCGAACATCTTGCACCTTACGGTCTGCAATGATTTTAACATTCTCTGGCAAACCAACTGGGCCAAGCGAACCAAATCCTGCTTGAACAACGTTTGACACTTCTTCTTCGTTAGCAACGTCAAAGAAATCTGCTCCCAAATGGTTTTTCAACTTGACTTCGTTGAGTTGGTCATTTCCAACTAGAAGGGCTGCAACAAGCTCACCATCTGCCATATAGAAGAGGGTTTTAATCGTTTGTTCTTCTGGAACATTTAGGAAGGCTGCCACTTCATCAATTGATTTAACATCTGGCGTTGCAACACGAGTCACTTCTTCTTCAGCAACAACACGGTTGCTTGGTTTGTACTCGTTTGTTGCCATTTCCAAGTTAGCCGCATAACTAGACTCACTTGAGTAGGCGATGGTATCTTCACCAGAAACCATCCATTTAAGCAATTCTGCCTTGATTTCTTCTTGCACTTCTGCAGGGATTTCGTCAAATGAGGCAACTGACTTGTCCAAGACAACCCAGCGGTCAAGGTCTGTACGAGCAGGTGTGATCGCCATAAATTCTTGGCTGTCCTTACCACCCATAGCTCCACCATCACCGATGATAGCCTTGAAGTCTAAGCCACTACGAGTGAAAATACGCTCATAAGCAGCCTTGTACTCATCATAAACACTGTCCAAACTATCATAGTTAGCGTGGAAGCTGTAAGCATCTTTCATGATGAACTCACGTGTACGAAGAAGGCCATTACGTGGGCGTTTTTCATCACGATACTTAGGTTGGATTTGGTAAAGGTTGAGTGGCAATTGCTTGTAAGACTTAACAGAATCACGAACAATAGCTGTAAAGGTTTCTTCGTGAGTTGGACCTAAGATGAAGTCTGATTTTTCACGGTTTTTTAGTTTGTAAAGGTCTTCACCATAAGTTTCGTAACGACCTGATTCGCGCCACAACTCTGCACTGAGAAGGGCAGGAGCCAACATCTCAACGGCACCAATCTTATCAAATTCTTGGCGCATGATGTTTTTGGCTTTTTCAATCACACGGTTGGCAAGTGGTAGGTAAGAATAAACACCTGCAGATACTTGACGAACATAACCAGCTCGCAACATAAGAGCATGGCTGATAACTTGAGCATCGCTTGGCATTTCGCGAAGCGTTGGGATAGGCATTTTACTTTGTTTCATAATATTCCTCGATTATCTAAAAAAGAGTCGCATGATGTCATTCCAGGTCACAGCAATCATCAAGACAACCATGATGACCACTCCGGCCAAGGTGACATAGGTTTCAATTTCTTGTTTCAATGGTTTGCGGCGGATGGCTTCTAGGATATTGAGCACAATCTTACCACCATCCAGAGCTGGAATCGGAATAAGGTTAAAAATCCCGATATTGATGGAAATCACTGCTAAGAAGTACAAGACATTCTCAATTCCATTTTTAGCAGCATCACTACTTGCCTTAAAGATGGCAACAGGTCCACCTAGCTTGTTCAAATCCGGTTGGAAAATCAGATTTTTCAGAGCTGATAGAATTCGGAGAGCTGAGTCAGCTGCAGTTGTAAATCCACCTACAAACATGGATAGAAAGTCCGACTTAATTCCCGGTTGAACACCTAGAAGGTAAGGACCTTGATTTTCTTCAGGAGTAACAGTTACTTGTTTGTCACTACCCTTTTCGGAAATAGTCACATCCAAGGTCGGTGCCGTCTTATCTTTGGTTTCTGTTTCAACAGCTTGGATCAAGCTTTCCCAGTTGCTAATCTCATGTGAGCCAATCTTGGTAATCTGAGCCGTTTCTGGCACTCCTACCTTAGCCAAAGCCCCTTGGGGCATGACATGGAACTGGTTTGTCTCAACATCTCTGACACCACCCTGCATGAAGATTAAAATCCAGAAAACAACAACACCTAAGATAAAGTTATTCATAGGTCCTGCAAAGTTGGTAATCAGTTTGCCCCAGATAGTTGCATTTTGATATTGCACATCCAAAGGAGCAATTCGAACCTCAGTTCCATCTGCTTCCACAACCGTTGCATCGTGATCCACTGCAAATGTTTTTTCTTCTTCCAGAACCAATCCTTTGATAAAGAGCTTGTCTTCAAAGTCAAACTGGGTCACCTGCATAGGAAGAGCTGTTTGATCCAATTTTTTACCTGAAAGATTGATGCGTTTAACCTTACCATCATCAGTAAGCGTCAAACTGACAGGAGTTCCTGTCTTGATTTCAGTTGTATCATCACCCCAACCAGCCATGCGAACATAGCCACCCAGAGGCAAGATGCGAATGGTATAGGCCGTTCCATCCTTGCCAATATGAGCAAAGATCTTGGGTCCCATGCCAATGGCAAATTCACGCACTAGAATCCCTGATTTCTTGGCAAAGTAGAAGTGTCCGAACTCGTGCACCACTACAATAATCCCAAAAACCAGAATAAAGGTTAAAATTCCGAGCATAGTATTTCCTCCGTCTTTTGATTAAAAGAGTCCAAACAAGTGCATGATTGGAAATACAAGCAACATACTATCGAAACGATCCAAAACACCACCATGTCCAGGGATAAATTTCCCAGAATCCTTAACACCAAAGTGACGCTTAATCGAACTTTCTAGTAAGTCACCAAATTGTCCAGCAATGCTAAAGAAAATAGCAAAGACCGACATCTTGTAAATTCCATACGGAAGAGCAACTGTACTGTCAACTATCATAAAGATGATGGTTACTAAAATAGCACCTAAAATACCACCCAAGGCACCCTCAAAGGTTTTATTTGGAGAAACCGTTGGAGCCAGTTTCCGTTTCCCAAAGTTCATCCCAGCAAGATAGGCACCACTGTCGGTAGCCCAGACGATACACAAGGCCAATAGAGCCTTATCTAAACCTGCAACGCGAGCATCTAGTAAAGCATTAAATCCAAAGCCTACATAGAAACTCATAGCAAGCGGGAAAACAGCATCCTCAATCGTATAGGACTTGCTAAAAACGGTCGTTCCCAACATGATTGAAATCAAAACACTATAGGCAACCACATTCCCATCAACTGGTAAAAAAGTCAGATAATTCTCCAAGGGAATGGTCAAAGCAAAGGTTGCAAAGAGGGTCAAGAGGCCCTCCATCGTCATGGTCTCTAGACCTCTCATCTTCAAAAGTTCATGCATGGCTAGCATGGCTATGATTCCAATTGCTATCTGAAGCAAGAGTCCCCCAATCATTAAAATTGGTAGGAAAATAGCCAGGGCAATCCCTGCAAACAAGGTTCTTTTCTGTAAATCCTGTGTCATATTTCCTCCTAAACTCCTCCAAATCGGCGATGACGACGATTGTAGGCAAGAATGGCTTCCTGTAAGGCCGCCTCGTCAAAATCAGGCCACAAGGTATCCGTAAAATAGAGCTCACTGTAGGCTCCCTGCCATGGAAGGAAATTGCTCAAACGCAATTCTCCACTAGTACGGATAATCAAGTCTGGGTCTCGTAAGTCCTTAGGCAAATGCTGGGTAAAAAGATAATTACCAATCAATTCCTCTGTGATGTCACCTGGGTTGATTTTGGCATCTAAAACATCCTGAGAAATCAACTTAAGAGCCTGTGTAATCTCAGCACGTCCACCATAGTTGAGGGCAAAATTAAGAATTAATCCTGTGTTGTTCTTAGTTAATTCCTCAGCCTTGGTCAGAGCTTCAAAGGTTTGCTTAGGCAGGCGGTCCGTTTCCCCAATCATTTGAATCTTAACATTATTCGCATGCAATTCCGGGACATAATTATCATAAAACTCTACTGGCAAGTTCATGATAAACTTGACTTCCTGATCTGGACGGGTCCAGTTTTCTGTAGAAAAAGCATAGACCGTAATAACCTTAACGCCTAGTTTGTTGGCTGCCTTGGTCACAGTTTGCAATGCTTCCATGCCCGCCTTATGTCCGAAGACTCGCGGTTGCATACGTTTCTTAGCCCAACGACCATTCCCATCCATGATGATGCCGATATGAGCAGGAACCTGTGTCGGAACCTCTACTTCCACAGCCTTATCTTTCTTAAAAAATCCAAACATGATCTTATTCCTATTCAAAAATCTATCGTTTCATTATACCATATTTCCCTATTTTCTTCTATCACTAAGCTATTTATACTCTTCGAAAATCTCTTCAAACCACGTCAGCTCTATCTGCAACCTCAAAACAGTGTTTTGAGCAACCTGCGGTTAGCTTCCTAGTTTGCTCTTTGATTTTCATTGAGTATTATTCTCAGGCACAAAGCCCATTTTTCAAAAAAATAAGCCGCCTGATTGGGCGACTCTATTTTTTATAGGGAGATTATTATGAAAAAGTTTTAGGAGTTTAAGTTAAGATCTTCTTAACTTATGAACTTAGTATACACTTCCTAGCTTAAAGTTTCCTTAAGTATTTTTAAAAATCAAATTTTTCCATTTCTCCTGCCAATTTTTCTTGGATAATCGTGTTTGATAGAGAACCATTCGGTCTTGATTCTCTGAAAAATGAGGAGTTGGACGAACTTGAAAATTCAAAATATCCTCCAAACCGTATGGAGTAAAGAGTTCCAAAACGGATTTTTCATTCAAGCGCAGTCCAACAGCCGTACATCGTTCTGGATACTTACTCATAGCATCACAAGAGCTGCTATAGGGAGCAGTATGAGGGCTGTGCTGGTGCATATAGACTTGATTTTTCAATTCCCACTGGTACTGAGGAAAGTCCTCTCTCAGTTTTTTCTCTAGGGACAAGGTTTCCTCATAAGAAATATCTGGATCAAAGAAAATCACATCTACATCTGTTTCACAGTCAAAAGGGGATTTGTCTGACAAGATATTCCAGATGAAATTTCTGACAGAACCTGCTGCCAACCAAGAATCTTTCAAACCAAGGTCTCGGATGATAGTCAGAATAGCCATCATATCTGAATTTTTTCTAAAAGCCTCTAGAATTTCTTGCTTATTTTTCATTGTACTCATACCCCAAATGATCATATGCCTTAGCAGTCGCCACCCGTCCAGAACGTGTCCGCATGATAAAACCTTTTTGAATCAAGTAAGGCTCATACATGTCTTCGACAGTCTCGCGCTCCTCGGCAATATTAACAGAAAGAGTTCCTAAGCCGACAGGGCCACCACCGTACATCTCAATCATGGTCCGGAGAATTTTTTGGTCCACATAGTCCAAACCTTCATGGTCAACATCCAGCATAGTCAAAGCCTTATCGGTAATAAGATCATCAATAGTCCCATTCCCCATAATCTGGGCAAAATCGCGCACGCGCTTGAGGAGACGATTGGCAATACGAGGGGTTCCACGACTACGTAGGGCTAATTCAGATGCTGCCTCATGAGTGATTTCCATCTCAAAAATATCTGCCGTCCGCTCGACAATTTCTGTCAAGTCAGCATGGGCATAATACTCCATATGACCTGTAATCCCAAAACGTGCCCGTAGTGGATTTGAGAGCATACCAGCCCGAGTCGTCGCACCAATCAAGGTAAAAGGTGGCAACTCCAAATGAACACTACGACTGCCTTCACCAGCCCCAATCATGATGTCAATGTAGAAATCCTCCATAGCACTATAAAGCACCTCTTCCACTGACATGGGCAAACGATGAATCTCATCAATAAAGAGAACATCCCCAGGCTCTAAGTCATTCAAAATCGCTACCAAATCCCCAGCTTTTTCAATGACTGGACCCGAAGTCTGCTTGAGATTTACTCCCAGTTCATTGGCAATTACAAAAGCCATGGTCGTTTTTCCCAAGCCTGGAGGGCCAAATAAGAGCACATGATCCAGTGCTTCATCCCGCATTTTGGCAGCTTCGATAAAGATTTGAAGCTGGTCCTTGACCTTATCCTGCCCGATATATTCACGTAAATACTGAGGACGGAGCGTGCGTTCTACTAACTCCTCATCCCCCATTATCTCATTATCTAAAATTCTACTCATAGCTCTATTATATCAAAAAACCAAGCCACAAACAAAAAAGCCACTGGATTGGTGCCTCCCGAGTTTAACACTTATGTGGAATAATATTCTACGGCACTACTACACCGCCTACGAAAGGAAGTAAGATAGTCCATGATGGAATTAGTACTCAAAACTATCATCGGACCAATTGTGGTCGGTGTCGTTCTTCGATTAGTCGATAAATGGCTAAACAAGGATAAATAGTGTCAAAAAAGACCTCAAGCTTATTTGGACGTGAGCTTGGGGTCTTTTCTAGCCTATGATATAGAACTAGTACTCAATTCCTTTTTATTATCCCATAGTTCACAAAATTTGTCAAAACTTTACATTCTCAGCTTCTCAAGCTTTAACCGCTTTACAACAATATGATGACTCACTCCTTGACAACCAAGAACATTATTAAAGTAGTTCTAACCCTTCAATTCACAGACGCTTGCAATCAATTTGAGGTTGAAGTAACAACAAACCTATTTCTTAGTCATATTCGCTAAAAAGATCCCCGCCAATTCCCCGACCAAAATCCGAAAAATACCGAAAAATACCGAAAAATATCGGAAAATGATTTTTAGAATAGTCCCCAAAAGCCTGAAATAGAGCCAAAAAATCCACCTGATTGGGTGACTCCCGAGTTTAGCACATATGTGATATAATATTTTACGGCACTTCTACACCGCCTGCGAAAGGAGGTGAGATAGCCCATGATGGATACAATACTTAAAACTATCATCGGACCAATTGTGGTCGGTGTCGTTCTTCGCTTAGTCGATAAATGGCTAAACAAGGACAAATAGTGTCAAAAAGACCCCAAGCTTATTTGGACGTGAGCTTGGGGTCTTTTCTAGCCTATGATATAGACACAATACTTAATTCCCTTTTATTATCCCATAGTTCACAAAATTTGTCAAAGGTTTATATCCTCTTGAACCTCTGTACTACAAGACGTTCAAGATTAAGCGAAAGCTATCGGAAAATGATGTTTAGAAAACTCCCGAAAAGCCTGAAATAGAGCCAAAAAACTCCACCAGATTGGGTGACTCCCGAATTTAACACTTATGTGGTATAATATTCTACGGCACTGCTACACCGCCTACGAAAGGAGGTGAGATAGCCCATGATGGAACTAATCCTTAAAACTATCATCGGACCAATTGTGGTCGGTGTTGTTCTTCGCTTAGTCGATAAATGGCTAAACAAAGATAGATAGTGTCAAAAAAGACCCCAAGCTTAATGTGGAAGTTAGCTTGGGGTCTTTTCTAGTCCATGATATAGAACTAATCCTTAATTCCTCTCCATTATCCCACAGTTCACAAAATTTGTCAAAACTTTACATCCCCAGCTTCTCAAGCTTTAACCTCTTTACAACAAGACTTTCAAGTTTAAGAGAAAGTTAAGGATTCTATCAATTTCATAGAAATTTTGATTTAGTAAACGAAGAGACAATCTTATATGTCACTTCTCATTTAATACGCCACTACTAGACAAGCAAAATCATTATTACAGTAGTTCCAGTCCTTCAATTAACAGTCACTTACAATCAAAGTGAGGTTGAAGTAGCTGAAGTAACAGCAAACCTATTTCTTAGTCATATTCGCTAAAAAGATCCCCGTCAATTCCCCGACCAAAATCCGAAAATACCGAAAATTATCGAAAAATGATTTTTAGAATAGTCCCAAAAAGCCTGAAATAGAGCCAAAAAACTCCACCTGATTGGGTGGAGTTAAGGGAGATTATTATGAAAAAGAAAAGTTTAGGATTTTATTAAATAAAGTTAGGAGGTCTTTATTTAATAACTATATGATACAAGACAAAGCTTAAAACTAGCTTAACTTTTCTCAAATTCTAGCATTTTTTAAAAATTTCTATCAGCATCACCTCACCCCACAAAAAAGCCACCTGATTGGGTGGCTTCATTAGGAGATTATGATGAAAAAAAGTTTTAGGATTTCATTAAATAAAGTTAGGAGGTCTTTATTTAATGACTATATAATACTAGACCATCCTTAAACTTTGCTTAAGAAAAAATAAGTTTTGTTATTTTTCTCGATTCACCCAAGTCATCCCTATACAATTATAGGTGGATAAGATTTCAAAGCCCATAGAACGATAGAATCCCAAGGTTTTTTCTGTCTGTTCTGTCACCAGCTGGACTTGATAGGCATCTTTGTAATCCTCTAAAGCCTCTTTCATTAGGGCACTACCAATCCCTTGGCGCTGATAGCTAGGCAAAACAATCAAATCCTGTACAAAAACTGATGAAAATCCATCTCCAACCAAACGAATCAAGCCCACCACAGCATCGCCATCAAGCGCCACATAAATCGCTAATGAATGAGATAAGGCCTGCTCCAGCATCTGAGGTTGATTTGTATAATTTGTCCAACCGACAGCCTGATAGAGATGCAAAACGTCCTTTAGCTTGACAATTTCTTGCTTTTTAATAGTGATCATGTCATCACCTCTTAGAGTTCTCTCAAGCTCTTGTACTGCTGTCCATTTTTATCAAAGTTTTCAGGACACAACCATGTTTCCAAACGAGCTTTGATTTTTGGCCAGTCCTTATCAATCATAGACAACCAATCCGTATCCCTCGTACGCCCCTTATAAATCACTGCCTGACGGAAGGTTCCTTCATAAATAAAGCCCAAACGTTCCGCTGCTCGTCTTGATGGCAGGTTAAGAGCATCGCATTTCCACTCATAGCGACGATAGTTAAGCTCCTCAAAAACATAGCGAGCTAGGAGATACTGAGCTTCAGTTCCTATCCGTATGCCCCTTAGCTCTGGAGAAAAAGTGACAGCTCCCACTTCTATTACTCGGTTATTCTGGTCAATACGCATGAGAGAAAAAGTTCCCAAGGCCTTACCAGTTTCCTTGTCTATAATTGCATAGTAAAAGCGATCCTTACGAGCCAACATCTGATTTAAAACGGCAACCAGCTCCTCCATATCTGCCACTGGTTCCTGAAAGAGGTAAGTCCACATCTCCCGCGGAGTATCTGGACCATAAACAGCTAGCAAATCCTCCGCATGCTTCTCCACTGAAAGAGCTTCTATTCGAGCATAACGCCCTTCTAAGAAATTAATAGAAGGCAATTCACCTGGTGTATAACCTTCCATTGACTCCCCAATCATTTGACCATATTCATTTACTGGCATTTTTCTTCTCCTTGTTTTACGCTGAAAATACTATATCACAAATTGTTCTCTTTGGAAACTGGCACTGTCTTCAAACTTCATCCTCAACACTATATTAGTGACCCGTTTTCTGTCTTTTATCCTCTAAGGCTTGATTAATTCGTTGGGTGAGTTTGTGAGTTTGCCAGACTTGATACAACCATATCAATCCATAAATTAACAAGAAAAAGAACCAAATCAAGGGACTCCACAAGGCTGAACCCCAACCAAAAAATAGAGAGGTCAATACTAAGATAGTAGCTGTAACTAATAAATGAACTCCTACACGTATACTAAAAGCAAGAAACTCTAGCTTTTCAAGTATTAAAGTCAATACCCCCATAATTCCACCCATTAAAAACAGAGCTAGAATATTTTTTACCATTGGTGCAGGATAGGTAATGCTTGGATAACACTGAGCTAATAACATCATACTCAAATAAAAGAAGGAAGCCGTGCGCATTCCCGATACAAAATAATCAATTAATCGTTTCATGATTTTCTCCTATAAACCTAGATAATTCATTAAGGACTTAACGTATTTCCGACTCACACTAGATTTTATGCCCCGAGTCATTTTAGCCATCATGTTCCCTGAAAAACTATCTGATAACGATTCTAAGTGGTCAATGTTTATAATTGAATGGCGTGATATCTGTATAAAGTTACGCCGATTAATCCGATTCTGAAAGTTTGTCAATGTTTCCTTAGTTTTATAAATCCCATCTACCGTATAAATGGTTAACAAGTTCTTATCGATATCTGCTAGAATAAGATCCTCAATCTTCACCATGACCAGATGATCATCCGTTCGAATAGGAATGACCACCTGATTGGTCGTTGAAAATTGTTCTAAATACTCCATGACTTCCCTTGCTTGGTCGGTTAACTGAGCTGCCTGAATTACAATATGTGGGTCC
The DNA here is from genome assembly GCF_000148525.1 of Streptococcus mitis SK564. GTDB lineage: Bacteria > Bacillota > Bacilli > Lactobacillales > Streptococcaceae > Streptococcus > Streptococcus mitis_H. The sequence goes on along the minus strand of NZ_AEDU01000019.1, from coordinate 52,096 downwards.
TTTTCTGAAAACTCTGCCTTCATTTCAAAACGAATCTTCATTTTCTCTCCAATGTACTTTTATTTTCTCTTGCTAAATACTTTAACAAACAAAAGCCAAAGAAGAATAGCGATGAGACTGATAATAACCACTATAAAGTATGTCTCTTCCTTTGTCAATAGTTCTTGCCAGTTGATTTGGATTCCCATTTTTTCTTGAAATTCCTTTAACAAGCTGCTATTTCCTGTAAATGCGGTCTCTAATGGTTCTTTCATTAAAATTTGTCGATAAAGAGAAGCAATATAAGTTGCAGGAGTACACTTCATGATAATCTGTGCAAAATCAGGTAAAACTCCAATAGGGACATAAGTTCCTACTAAAAATCCAGAAGCAGTTCCCACTATAGTTGCCAGTTTACCAAGACTATCTACAGATTGAAAACGATAAATCAAGAGAATATTTATCAAACTTGAAAGCAGACTACTTAACAACATAATCAAAGCAATTTCCGGTAAATGACTGATAACTGGACTTTCTTTAAAATAAAGCCCCATAACAGCAAACATAAACACCTGCATGACAAAAGAGATGGCAATACTACTGATTAGATAGGACACCTGTAACCCCCAGCTACCTAAATCTGTCAAGAAGAGATCTTGATCCACTTGATTTTCACGATCCTGTACCATTTGTGTAAGAGCCGTAAAACTGGTTGTAATCCCAGTCACAGCCAAGGTCCCACCCATCAACCAGTTATTTAAAAGGTTCGTATTATCAGGGAGTTGGGACCAAGCATCTGTCAAGTTCTTCTGCAAAAAAATGATATAAAGGAGGAAGGAAATCAATGCCCCCAATAATGAGAAAAATACTCCTGAACGATTACGAAAATATAAGATAAAATTCCGTTTCAATAAAGCTAGCATTAGCGAACCTCTCTTCCTGTAAGTGCAATAAAGGCATCATCCATGGTACCTGGACGAAACTCAAAAGAATCAATTTCTTCTCGTACTTTTGCCAAATATTCAATAGCTTCCAGTGATGTCCTTGGATAAAAAAGATATTCCAACTCATTTTCTTCCTTTACTGTCATTCCAGTCTGTAGCAACTTTTCTAAATCCTTCATTTCTTTAAAACGAATTTTTAGAATATTAGATGCATACTGACTTTTAATAGCCGTCGCAGAACCTTGCGCAATCACTTTCCCATGATCAACGATATAAATCTGATCCGCTTCATCCGCTTCATCCAGATAATGAGTCGTTAAGATAATAGTCATCCCTTCATCCTTTTGTAGTCGAGACAGTAAATCCCAAATGGCTTTGCGAGTCTGAATATCTAGACCTGTCGTTGGTTCATCTAAGAAAAGAATATCTGGCTGTGAAAGAAGAGCACGCGCAATATCAACCCTACGTTTTTGCCCACCTGACAAAGTCCCATATAGTTGCTTCTGGAAAGCAGTCAAACCCAGTTGATGGATCAAATCATCCACACGACTTGCTGCAATCTCCTTATACTGTTGAGCACGAATCGTAAGATTTTCCCTAACCGTCAACATCTCATCCAGTACACTAGCTTGAAAAACAACTCCTATTTTCGTATTTGGCGCATATCGAATCTGACCTTTTGTAGGCTTTTTCAAACCGATTAACATGGAAATGGTGGTTGATTTTCCTGCACCATTGGGACCCAAAATAGCATTAAAACTCCCTTTTTCAAACTCTAACTGAATATCATCAACAGCCATATGATCGCCGTACCGTTTAGTCAAATGTTTAGCTTGTAAAATCATATTTCTTCCCTCCTTTTATCTCACTAGTTTAGCAAAAAGTATGAAAGAAAAATCGACTTTTGAGATAAGTGGTTAAAATGAGAGGTTAAGTGGTGAGATGGTGGAAACAGAATTATATTTTCATTCAAAAAATCCTCCAGATTCTACTCTGAAGGATTCCTATCTTATTTCACAACGATATTAACGAGTTTAGTTGGCTCAAACAGTTTGGGGAACTGTTTGAGGTTGCAAACGAGCCAATAAATTGGTTATTTCACAACAATATTAACCAATTTATTCGGTACCGCAATCACTTTCACGATTTCCTTACCGTCAATTTCTGCTTTGACTTTTTCATCAGCTAGAGCAATCTCTTGCAATTCTTCGCGTGATAGATCTTTAGCAACCATGAGTTTGGCACGGACTTTACCTTTGATTTGGACGACGATTTCGATTTCGTCTTCAACCAATTTACTTTCGTCCCATGTTGGCCAAGCCACGTAAGAGATTGACTCACCTGTTGCTGCAACAGTTTGCCAGAGCTCTTCTGCCAAGTGAGGTGCAAATGGTGCAATCAACTGAACGAAGCCTTTGGCGTAGTCTACATAGAGCTTGTCTTCCTTGTTGGCAGCGTTGACAAAGACCATGAGTTGGGCAATAGCTGTGTTGAATTTGAGGGACTCGATTTGCTCTGTTACAGATTTGACTGTTTCGTTGTAGACCTTGTCAAGAGCGCCATTGTTTTCCGCAAGGATTTCTTTACTTGTAATCAAACGGTAAACACGGTCAAGGAACTTACGGCTTCCTTCCAGACCTTCTTCTGACCAAGCGATTGAAGCATCAAGTGGCCCCATGAACATTTCATAGACACGAAGGGTGTCGGCACCGTATTGTTCCACCACATCGTCTGGGTTAACAACGTTCTTAAGCGATTTAGACATCTTAGCTGGTGCTTGCTCCAACTCTTCCCCTGTTTCTACATGGAAGAAGGAACCGTCACGTTTTTCAACCTTGTCAGTCGCCACAAGAGCCCCACGGTGGTCACGGTAGCTGGTTCCCAAAATCATCCCTTGGTTAAAGAGTTTTTGGAATGGTTCCTTAGTTGGAACAACACCGAGGTCATAGAGGAATTTATGCCAGAAACGAGCGTAAAGCAAGTGAAGAACGGCATGCTCTGCACCACCCACATAGATATCTACTGGCAACCATTGTTTGAGAAGATCCTCGTCAGCCAATTTCTCAGTATTGTGTGGGTCAATATAGCGGAGGTAGTACCAGCTTGAACCTGCCCATTGTGGCATGGTGTTGGTTTCACGACGACCCTTGACACCATCTTCACGAGTCACTTCAAGCCAGTCTGTCAAGTTAGCTAGTGGACTTTCTCCTGTACCTGAAGGGCGAATATCCTTGGTTACTGGCAAGACAAGTGGCAATTCACTTTCAGGAACAGCTGTTGAAGTCCCATCTTCCCAATGAATGATTGGAATTGGCTCACCCCAGTATCGTTGACGGCTAAAGAGCCAGTCGCGGAGACGGTAGGTAACCTTCTCTTGTCCACAGCATTTTTCTTCCAACCAAGCCACAATCTTGGCAATAGCGTCTTCTTTGTTGAGTCCATCTAGGAAGTCTGAATTAACGTGAAGGCCATCTTCTGTGTAGGCAGCTTCTTCAACATTTCCACCTTCCAGCACCTCTACGATTGGAAGGTCAAATTGTTTGGCAAATTCCCAGTCACGTTGGTCATGGGCAGGAACAGCCATGACCGCACCTGTACCATAGCTAGCAAGAACATAGTCCGCAATCCAGATTGGAATTTCCTTGCCATTGACAGGGTTGATGGCATAAGCACCAGTCCAAACACCAGTTTTTTCTTTGGCAAGGTCGGTACGAGCCAAGTCAGATTTGAGGCTAGCTTGGTGTTTATAGTCTGCAACTGCTTCTGCTTGCTCTGTGCTTGTGATGGCGTCAACCAAGTCATGCTCAGGAGCCAAAACAGTGAAAGTCGCACCGAAAAGAGTATCAGGACGAGTAGTAAAGACAGTGAATTCCTTATCAGTTCCCTTAACCTTGAAGGTTACATTAGCACCAGTTGATTTCCCAATCCAGTTACGTTGCATGTCCTTGATAGACTCCGGCCAGTCAAGTTCATCCAAATCATTAAGCAAGCGCTCTGCGTAGGCCGTGATTTTGAGCATCCATTGGCGCATTGGCTTGCGGACAACTGGATAGCCTCCACGCTCAGAAGTTCCGTCAGGAAGAACCTCTTCGTTAGCAATGGCTGTTCCCAATTCCTCAACCCAGTTTACTGGTACTTCCGCTTCATAGGCCAAGCCTTTTTCGTAAAGCTTGGTGAAAATCCATTGAGTCCACTTGTAATAGTTTGGATCTGTTGTATTGACTTCACGATCCCAGTCATAAGAAAATCCAAGCGCATTGATTTGGCGTTTGAAGTTAGCAATGTTCTCAGCTGTAAATTCTGCTGGGTCATTACCCGTATCCATAGCGTATTGCTCTGCAGGCAAACCAAAAGCATCCCACCCCATTGGGTGAAGAACATTGTAGCCTTGCGCACGTTTGAAACGGCTGAGGATATCGGTTGCAGTATAGCCTTCTGGATGTCCTACGTGCAGACCAGCTCCAGACGGGTAAGGGAACATATCGAGAGCATAAAACTTAGGTTTTGATGCATCTGTTCCTGTCTTAAATGTATGATGTTCTGCCCAGTAGCCCTGCCACTTAGGCTCAATTTCTTTATGATTGTAAAAACTCATGGTCTCTCTCCAATTTTGTGATGTTACTATTATACCATTTTTGAGAGAATTTGGTCTCGTTCTATTCTATACTTTTCTATTTTACCTTGCTCTAGAATTTTTAAACTGCTATACTTATAACAGAAAACCCTTCCAAGGAGGTAGCGGATGTCTCATTCCTTTAAAAAATCTCTCCAAAAAGAAATTCTCCATAGAAGCTCTATCGCAGCCTTTGTGACCTCTCTTTTACTACTCATTTTACTTTTTGGTTTTTCCTATGTTTTACAAAAGCAACAACTATCCAAAGACACGAGACAGATTGTAAAACAGGTTCAAGAAATGAAAGAAGCAAATAATGAGCTCCTGACTACTATGAACCATAAAATGATTCCAGGATTTTTGGATGGCAAACACACAGAGAGAGAAGTCTTTAGCTTATTTTACGAGACAAAAGCTAAATTAAAACTTAGTTCTGACCTCATTATCCTAAGTGATACAGGTGAATTACTATTTAGTACCAATCGCAATCATCAAGAAAGTATTTTATCTCCCTACTATCTAAAACTGCTCATTCAAAATCCTTCTCAAGATAAAGTGACAGAAAAAATTGCACTTTCTTCAGATAAGCAACATTACACACTCTTTATCAAACCACTACTTCAAAACCAACGAGTTAAGGCCTATACTATTGCTTTCGTAAATGAGAATGATTTCATCTCAAGTTTCCCAATGATCAATTCCAAATACATCATTACCGATAGCTTTGGAAATATGTTTTCCAATAATACAAATCAGTTTACTCGTTCCACTCTGGAAAAATTTGATGAAAAACTCCTACACTCTCGCACCCACTGGTATGCGAATGAACCGCTTATTGTTCAAAAAGAAAAAGTCGGTGCTATTTTTTCAATCTATACTTTTCAATCCTTCTTTCCCATTCCTAGCTTACTTGGTCTAGCCTCCATTCTCACCTTATGTATATTCTTCCTCTACTTTTGGCAAGCAAGGCGAATTGCTCATAAAATTGCGACACACAATGCTGTTCCTATTGAAAGTTTGGTTTACCAACTTCAAGAAATTCCTAAACAAGCAGAAAAAAGGCTTTCTCTACAAACAGGTGATGAGTTTGAATTTATGGCAGAAAAAATTAATAATATGTTGTATGAATTAGATCAACTTCATCAGAAAATGTTGACCATCGAAAAAGAAAAGTGGATTTTTGAAAGAAAAATGCTGGAAGCTCAGTTCAATCCTCATTTTCTCTACAATACACTTGAGACAATTAAAATTACTTCTTTAATGGATGCCGCCCTCACACAAGACCTAATTCAAAACCTCACGCGCATTCTTCGCTACAGTATCACCGATTTAGAAAAAGAAACAACCATTTGCCAAGATTTAAAGATTATAGAGGATTACCTTATTATTCATAAGATTCGTTTCGAGCACTTTTCATATGATATTGTCTGCCCAGAAACTGTTGATAATCAGCCTATTCCTAAACTTTTCTTACTTCCTCTAGTAGAAAATGCTATAAAATATGGGATGCAATACCGTATTGATCTTCATATTGATATCCAAATTACCTTGGAATCAGATTCTCTAATTTTTTTAGTCAAGGATAATGCTGGAGGACTCACAAAACAAGAGCGACTCGCTATTTTAGACTCTTTAGAAAGCCCTCATACCCAGCATGGCATCGTTAACAGCTATAAACGATTGAGCAATTTCTTTTCTGATGTCCAGCTAGATTTAGGAGTCAATCGCCATGGAGAAACTTGGGTCAAATTTATAACGAAAGGACTAACTCATGTTTAAGCTCATTATCGTAGAAGATGAACACCTCATTCGAAAATGGCTAGAGATTGCCGTAGACTACTCTGCCCTAGGTATCCAAGTCGTAGGAACTGCCAGTCACGGTCAAGAGGGAATGAAACTCATCCAAGAAAAAGAACCTCATATTGTCTTAACAGACATCACCATGCCAATTATGGATGCTTTTATGATGTTTGAAACCACTCGTACTCTCTCCTATGAAAAAGTTATCTTATCAGGTTATAACGATTTTCAAAATGCCAAAAAAGCCATGCAATATGGCGCGGTAGATTTCTTATCCAAACCAATTGATACCAAGGAATTGACAGAATGTCTTCAAAAAATTGTTTTGCGATTACGAGTTAGCACTTATCAAGAAACTCCTTTTTTAGAAGAATATCAAACTTTACTCACCTCTATCCAACAAGTGGATACACAAAACCAAATCATTCAGCAAATTCTTGAATTTGTGCACCAACACTACTGCATGCACTTTACCATTTCTAGCATTGCAGAGAATCTAGGATATAGTGAAAGTTATCTATATAAGGTTATCAAAGAAGACTTCCCAATGACGCTAAATGAATATATCTTACGCTACCGCCTCAAGCAAGCTATAGATAAAATAGCTGAGTCCCCCAATTCCCCCCTAAGCGATATCTCTGAACAAGTTGGATTTTCAGACTATAAATATTTTGCAAAAGTTTTTAAAAAGTATCTCCATATTTCTCCAAAAGAATTAAAACTTATGGATAAAAATCATTGATGTAAAAGGATTGCTCAGCTCAGGCAATCTTTTTATTTTGTACTTATACTCAATGAAAATCAAAGTGCTAACTACTCAAATCATAGCTTTGAGATCACAGATAAAGTGACGTGTTTTGAAGAGGATTACCATCAAAATCTCAGCTACAATTCACCCATCCTTGCTCTAGGAACTCATTTCCTATTTTTCGTTTTAGATTTCTTTAAGGTTTTTATTATATCCTGTAGAACTCTACAATTTGAAAACATTAATAATCTAGGTAGAGAAAATGTTCGTAAAAAAGGAGATACTTATGAAAAAAATACTATTCTTTCTCTCTTGTGGCTGGATATTCCTTTCTTTATCAGGATGTTCTTCTCCTATAGAAGCGGAAACTAGCACTGAAAAAGATTCAGATAGCACTTTGGTTGTCTACTCGCCTAACCCTGAAGACCTTATCGAAGAAACAGTCCCAGCCTTCGAAGAAAAATATGGTATTAAGGTTGACTTAGTACAAGCCAGCACTGGTGAATTGTTCAAAAAAGCTGAGGCCGAAAAAGAATCCCCTGTAGCCGATGTCATTTTCGGAGGCTCCTACGCTCTCTTCTCTACTAACGAAAAACTTTTTGAACCTTATATTTCCCAAGAGAACGACCAGATAATCCCTGAATATCAAAATAAAACAGGATTCTACACTCCCTATACACTTGATGTCAGTGTCATCATTGCCAATTCAGCTCTTACAAAAGATATAAAAATTGAAGGCTACAATGATCTACTCAATCCTAAATTAAAAGGAAAAATCGCAACTGCTGATCCAAGTAATGCTTCTAGCGCTTTTGCTCAATTAACAAACATGCTTGTAGACCAAGGTGGATACGAAAATGAACAAGCTTGGACCTATGTAAAAAATCTATTTACCCTAGTAGATGGAAAGATTGCATCTAGTTCTTCAAATGTTTACAAAGCTGTCGCCGATGGAGAAATGGCTGTAGGACTCACCTATGAAGATCCTGCCTTAAAACTCTTAAACGACGGAGTTGATGTAAAAGTCATTTATCCAAAAGAAGGAACCGTCTTTTTACCTGGTAACGCTGCTATCGTCAAAAATGCCAAACACATGGACAATGCTAAGAAATTTATCGATTTCCTCCTTTCTCAAGAAATCCAAGATAAACTAGGAACTGAAACTACAATCAGACCCATTCGTAAAAATGCTAGAACCAATAAAAATATGAAGGCTATGACAGAAATCAATATTGCCACTGAAGATTCCGATTATGTCATTAAAAATAAATCTACTATTCTTAAAAAGTACAATGACATTTTTACAGATATCCAATCTAAAAAATAAAATTTGACTTTCCAATGATTAACTGTCAAACCCTACTATAAAATCAAAAAGATTACTTCCGTTTTTGTAGAGAATTTTACTCTAATAGAATAGAATTATCGGTTTTAAAAACGCTTACATTGTTTTAAAATAAACTTAAATAACACAACGGAGGTATCCATCATGAAAAAGAAATGGATGTATTATGCTGCTTGCGGACTAGCTCTTTTTGGTCTTGCCGCTTGTTCTTCTAATGAATCTGCCGATGGCGGTTCATCTGATAAAGGAGACGGCGGTTCGCTAGTCGTTTATTCACCAAACTCAGAGGGCTTAATCGGAGCAACTATTCCTGCCTTTGAAGAAAAATATGGTATCAAAGTAGAACTGATTCAAGCTGGTACTGGAGAACTTTTCAAAAAACTAGAGTCAGAAAAAGAAGCTCCTGTAGCTGATGTCATCTTTGGTGGTTCTTATACACAGTATGCTACCCACGGAGAACTCTTTGAAAACTATACTTCAAAAGAAAATGATAATGTTATCAAAGAATATCAAAACACAACTGGCTACTCTACTCCTTATACGCTAGATGGTAGTGTTTTAATCGTCAACCCTGATTTAACGAAAGGCATGAATATCGAAGGATATAGCGACCTTCTCAAACCTGAACTAAAAGGAAAAATTGCAACTGCTGACCCAGCAAACTCTTCTAGCGCATTTGCTCAATTAACAAATATGCTACAAGCTCAAGGTGGTTACAAAGATGATAAAGCTTGGTCTTATGTAAAAGATCTCTTCACACTTATTGATGGTAAAATCGGTTCAAGCTCATCTGGTGTCTATAAAGCAGTCGCTGACGGAGAAATGGCTGTTGGTCTCTCTTATGAAGATCCAGCAGTTAAACTCTTAAATGACGGAGCTAATATCAAGGTAGTCTATCCAAAAGAAGGAACAGTCTTCCTACCTGCTAGTGCTGCTATCGTTAAAAAAGCGAAAAATATGGAAAATGCCAAGAAATTTATCGATTTTATTATCTCTCAAGAAGTACAAGATACACTTGGTACAACTACTACTAACCGTCCTGTTCGTAAAAATGCCAAAACAAGCGAAAATATGAAACCAATTGACAAAATCAAAACACTCACTGAAGATTATGATTATGTCATCAAGAATAAATCAGATATTGTTAAGAAATACAACGAAGTCTTTACAGATATCCAATCTAAACAGTAAAAGAGGTTCACTATGAGTGAGATCAAAATTATTAACGCCAAAAAAATCTACCACGATGTCCCTGTTATTGAGAACTTGAACATTACAATTCCAAAAGGAAGTCTCTTTACCCTTCTTGGGCCTTCAGGGTGTGGGAAAACGACTCTTCTTCGTATGATTGCAGGTTTCAATAGTATCGAAGGCGGAGAATTTTACTTCGATGATACAAAAATCAATAATATGGAACCCAGCAAACGCAATATCGGGATGGTTTTCCAAAACTACGCTATTTTCCCACATTTGACTGTTCGAGACAATGTTGCTTTTGGTCTCAAGCAAAAGAAGGTTCCAAAAGAAGAATTGATTCAACAGACCAACAAGTATCTTGAACTCATGCAAATTGCTCAATATGCGGATCGAAAGCCCGATAAACTTAGTGGTGGACAACAACAACGTGTCGCCTTGGCACGCGCCTTAGCTGTTAATCCAAGTGTTCTCCTCATGGACGAGCCGCTTAGTAACCTAGATGCCAAACTTCGCTTGGATATGCGTCAAGCTATTCGAGAAATCCAACACGAAGTGGGAATTACAACTGTTTATGTGACCCACGACCAAGAAGAAGCCATGGCTATTTCAGACCAAATTGCTGTTATGAAAGACGGAGTCATCCAACAAATCGGCCGACCAAAAGAACTCTATCATAAACCAGCTAATGAGTTTGTGGCTACCTTTATCGGACGCACAAATATTATCCCTGCCAATCTTGAAAAACGGAGCGACGGCGCTTATATCGTCTTTTCAGATGGCTATGCTCTTCGAATGCCATCTCTTGATCAGGCTGAGGAACAAGCCATTCATGTAAGCATTCGTCCTGAAGAGTTTATCAAAGATGAATCTGGAGATATTGAAGGAACTATTAGCGATAGCGTCTATCTTGGACTAAATACGGAGTATTTCATTGAGACAGGTTTTGCCTCAAAAATTCAAGTTAGCGAAGAATCAACTTTTGAAGAAGATCTACAAAAAGGCGATCGTATTCGTCTACGAATCAATACTCAAAAATTAAACGTCTTTTCTGCAGATGGTTCCCAAAACCTGATAAAAGGAGTCAACCATGGAACGTAAAAAACTAAATATTTGGACAGCCTCCTCTTTCTTCATCTTTCTTACCTATCTTGTCTTTCTCGTTTATCCTATCGTTACCGTGCTCAAGCAAGCACTTATACATGAAGGACAATTCTCACTAGCTAATTTTGTCACTTTCTTTAGTAAAGCCTACTACTCTGAGACACTTGTCAACAGTTTCAAGGTTTCCATTACCGCTACTGTCACTTCCTTAGTTGTAGGAACCCTATTAGCTTATCTCTTTTCCATGTATGATTTCAAGGGGAAGAAATTTCTACAAATATTGATTATCATTGCTTCTATGTCAGCTCCTTTCGTGGGAGCCTACTCCTGGATTCTCTTGCTGGGACGAAATGGGGTCATTACTAAATTCCTGACAAATACCCTTCATCTTCCAGCTATTGATATTTATGGATTCAAAGGAATTGTACTTGTCTTTACACTGCAACTATTCCCACTGGTATTTCTATACGTTGCTGGGACAATGAAAAGTATTGACAATTCTCTACTTGAAGCTGCTGAAAGCATGGGTTCCTTTGGATTTAAGCGTATCGTAACGGTTGTTTTGCCTCTCCTAGTTCCAACCTTACTAGCAGCTGCCCTACTTGTATTTATGAGAGCATTCTCAGACTTTGGAACACCGATGTTAATTGGTGAAGGATATCGAACTTTCCCAGTCTTGATTTATACCCAATTTATTAGCGAGGTTGGAGGAAATTCTGCTTTTGCATCTGCTTTAGCAATTATGGCGATTATCATTGCCTTGGCGATTTTCCTTATCCAAAAATACATCTCAAACCGCTACAGTTTCAGCATGAATTCGCTCCATCCAATTGAGCCTAAAAAAACTACAAAAGGAAAAATGGTTGCCATTTATGCAACAGTCTACGGAATTATCTTGTTCTCTGTTCTACCTCAAGTCTACTTGATTTATACTTCTTTCCTAAAAACATCAGGTATGGTATTTGTCAAAGGCTATTCTCTAAACAGTTACAAGGTAGCTTTCAATCGTATGGGATCTGCTATTTTCAATACCATTCGTATCCCTTTGATTGCCTTAGTTCTAGTTGTCCTATTCGCAACATTTATCTCCTACCTAGCCGTTAGAAAACGGAATTTGTTTACAAACTTGATTGACAGCCTCAGTATGGTCCCTTATATTGTACCAGGAACCGTTCTAGGGATTGCCTTCATTTCTTCCTTCAATACCGGTCTATTTGGAAGTGGATTTCTTATGATTACAGGGACAGCTTTCATCTTAATTATGTCCCTATCTGTCAGAAGATTGCCGTATACTATTCGCTCATCTGTTGCTAGCTTGCAACAAATAGCACCAAGTATTGAAGAAGCTGCTGAAAGCTTAGGAAGTAGCCGTCTCAATACCTTTGCCAAGATTACAACTCCAATGATGCTATCTGGTATTATTTCTGGAGCCATCCTATCTTGGGTCACAATGATTTCAGAACTCTCTACTTCTATCCTCCTCTACAATGTCAAAACAAGAACAATGACTGTAGCCATTTATACAGAGGTTCTCAGAGGAAATTACGGTGTTGCGGCAGCCTTGTCAACTATCCTAACTGTTCTAACAGTAGGTTCCTTGCTCTTGTTTATGAAAATATCTAAAAGCAATAGCATTACACTTTAGTTTTCCCCATCAAAAACAGCCGAAAGAATTCTCGGCTGTTTTTTCTTATCTTGATATTCTTATCAAATTCCTAGCTCATGGCAAGCAAGTCTAGACTGATTAAATGGAGACTTCCTCCATCTTCTCACGTCCTAGTTCTCGGTAACTACGATCGCCGACGACTTCAACGCTAAACTGGCCGTCCTCATATTCAAGGATTGTCACGCTACCATTATCGAGACCATGCGGATGCATACCATTAATCAGATAAACAATGGTTCCAATGGTCATTCCATGGCTGACAACGAGAGCGTTGCCCCCACCTTGTTCTTCCATTTCTTTGGCAATCGCTTCAAAACCTTCTTTGATGCGGCCACTGAGTTTTTCCCATCCTTCAGCCCAACCAGCTGTATCGACCTCTACCAAACCCTCAGCCAGTTCAGCATAAGACAATTGGTGAACGTGGTCCACATTAAAGATACGAGGAATAATACCCATGAAAAGATCACCGTCGTAGGCTCCGTCAAAGCTACCAAAACACCATTCTCTGATACGCTTGTCCATGCGATAAGGGATTTTCCCCTGCAAACCAAGTTCATCAAGGATGATTCCCATAGTCTGAATGGTGCGACCAGAATCACTCGAATAAGCACGCTCAAACTGTAGACCAGATTCCCGCAAGCCGATTCCTAATTCTTGAATCCCTCGTTCACCTTCAGCTGTTAAGGGAGTATCGCTCCAACCTTGCGCTCGACCAATCGTGTTAAACATAGTCTTGCCATGACGTACCAAATACAATCGTACTTTTACCATTTTCCGTCCTCCGTTTGTTTCTATTATATCATGGATGATAAAACAAAAGCCACCCATACAGGCGACTTTTGCAGGAGATTATTATGAAAAAGTTTAGGAGTTCATTAAATAAAGATATTAGATGAAAATCAAATTCAAACTAAATCAGTGTTATCTGTTTCAAATAATATTAGGAGGTCTTTATTTAATGACTATAGTATACACACCTAACCTTAAATAGAACTTAAAAAATTATACCCATTCACCTTTTTCATTTACTTTATAGCCGTTAATGGTCATATTTTTTGCCAATTTCCCATCAGCTAACAAGTAATACCACTTATCCCCATCCTTAATCCATTGGTTACGAGCGTACTTACCATCTTGGTTCAGATAATACCAACTATCATACTGAGAATCAAATACCCACTCACTCTTAGCCATGTAACCGCCACGTTTTAGGTAGTATTCGCCCTGCCAAGCTTTCTCCACATAACTACCAGTTGAATCTACATAAAACCAGCTCTTATAATCTTCATCATAAATCCATTCGCTTGCAGCCATTGAAGCATCTGCTTTTAGATAATAACGGCCTACCCAACGATTTCTTACAAGATTGCCAGAGAGGTCATTGTAGTACCATTTCCCAGACTCTTTAAACCACTTACTTGCTTGATGATCTTTCTTAGTCTCTCCATTAGAGGTAACGGTAGATTGAGTTGAAGTTGAAACTGAGGATGAAGTTCCAGTAGAAACTGCTTGAATAGCCTCTTCTTTTGTCACCTTAGGCTTAGCTTTGCCTTGGTAAACATCTTCGATACGCTTAGTAAAGACAGATAACTCTTCAGGGGATAGCATTCGACTATTTTTGTAATTACCATCCTCATGTATATCCGCTTCTGTTTTGATCTTTTTAACAGCTTCTTCTACTATGTCATCAATCTTACTAAACATAGAAACTTTATCTGCTTTCGAAAGTGAATCATCATTACTAATGGCCGTCTTCTCCATAAAGGCAACAGCATTAACTTCTCTGATATTCTTTTCAGTAGGTGCTAATGAAAATGCTTGAAAATCGTCAGACAACATAGAAACTATTTTTTTAGTATATATATTTACATCTTCATTTACATCAGAATATGAAGGCAAATATATAGAAATCCATCTAGGCCCACCTGGACCGTCGTAACTATTATATGCTAATGAAGCTTCTTTTAGCATGTTTTCTCTCTCGACATTTGTATAATATGGATTGTTAGTTATTTGTGAAATGATGCGCTCTTTCTTTTTTAGAACTGCAATATGGAAAATCACTCCGTTAATGTCTCTCCTAAGCACTTTCAGCAATGCTTCATTTCTTTCAAGTGGAACAATATCATATAATCTAGATTTCCAATCTGGAAAATGAGGATAATTTGCAATTTCCTCTTCTTGTCTCTTCAAAGATTCGAACATCCATTGATTACGATTTGACAATATTTCAGGGATTTTGTTCTTGATTTCTTTTACATCATCCTGAGAAAAAGAAATTATCTTCCAATCAATTTGCTCAATCTCATTTAATAGCTTCTGCTTATTCTTATCCTGTAATTCTATATAAGATTTTTTAATTTTATCTATTTCTTTCTTAATCTCTTCTGGACTCACACTAGTGGTAGTTTCATGGCTTTCTTCCTGCGCATAAACTACTTGATTGGCAAACGTTGGTACTAGTAAAGTCGACAGTCCCAAAGCTACTAAAGCATGTTTCATTTCTTTTTTCATCATTTTCTCCTATTTTCTTAATTTTTAAAACTATGAATTGGTGCTGGGATTTGTCCTCCACGAGAGATGAAATCGAAAGACGAAGCCCCATTGACCTTCATAACAGGCGCAGTTCCTAATAGGCCACCAAATTCAATCATATCGCCTTCTTTTCCTTTTGGAATAATACGAACAGCTGTTGTTTTCATGTTAATGACACCAATTGCCGCTTCATCTGCAATCATAGCCGCAATGGTTTCAGCAGGTGTATCCTCCGGAATGGCAATCATATCCAAGCCAACGGAACAGATAGCCGTCATAGCTTCTAGTTTTTCTAGATTAAGAGAGCCATTTTGCACTGCAGCAATCATTCCTTCATCCTCTGAAACAGGGATAAAGGCACCAGACAAACCACCAACTTGGTTGCAGGCCATAACTCCGCCCTTCTTAACTTGGTCATTCAAGAGAGCCAAGGCAGCCGTCGTCCCATGTGTTCCAACTGTTTCTAGCCCCATTTCTTCAAGGACACGTGCAACAGAATCTCCAACCGCAGGAGTTGGCGCCAAACTCAAGTCCACAATACCAAACTCCACACCCAGTCTCTCACTGGCCATTTGACCAACCAATTGACCGATACGAGTGATTTTAAAGGCAGTTTTCTTAACTGTTTCTGCTACTACGTCAAAGCTCTCTCCACGAACTTTTTCCAAGGCACGTTTCACCACACCAGGACCAGAAACTCCGACATTGATGATAACATCTGCCTCCCCAACACCATGGAAGGCACCCGCCATAAATGGATTGTCCTCAACAGCATTAGCGAATACAACCAACTTAGCTGCCCCCATATCAGATAGAGTTGCCGTTTCCTTGATAACTCGTCCCATATCTGCGACAGCCGTCATATTAATACCAGACTTGGTTGAGCCGATATTGACTGACGAGCAGACCTTGTCCGTTTCGGCCAAAGCACGAGGAATAGAATTGATGAGAATCTCATCTCCCTTTTGGTACCCCTTTTGTACCAAGGCAGAGAAACCACCAATAAAGTCCACTCCAATCTCTTTCGCAGCCTTATCAAGCGCTTTTGCCAGAACCACGTAGTCCGTCGCATCTGTCGCTGCCCCAATCAGAGAAATAGGTGTCACCGATACACGCTTATTAACGATAGGAATTCCCAACTCAGCTGCAATTTCATCACCAACAGCCACTAAATTAGCCGCCTTGGTCCTAATCTTTTGATAAATTTTCTCCGCAGCACGATTGATATCCGGATCAATACAGTCTAATAGGGAAATCCCCATGGTAATAGTTCTAATATCGAAGTTTTGCTCCTCAATCATGGAGATGGTTTCAGTAACTTGTCTAATATCCATGATAACCTCCTAGATATTATACATAGCTTCGAAAATCGCTGCACTCTGAATATTGATTTTCACATTCAAAGTTTGCCCAAAAGTTTCAAACTCATTTCGCAGATAAGTAAAATCCTGCTTTTCATCACTAGAGACGACAGCCATCATCGTGAAATATTCATCCAAGACAGTTTGAGAGATATCATCAATATTCAAACCCAATTCTGCAATTTTACCAGAAACACCTGCAACAATTCCAGATTTATCTTTACCAACAACAGTTATAATCGCTTTCATAAGCAAACTCCAATTCTTCTTAAAATAAGAAACCTGAACATTAAACAGGATTCTTTTCAAATAGTATAGCATAATTCTAACGAAAATACTCAAAAACGCCTGCTTACGAAGTTGTTCTTAAGCAAAAAACAATTTCGTAAACAAGCGTCTACTATCCCAACTTATGATGAGTGTTCCCGCTAGGACCGAAATCCTAGCGGTAGACCAGAGCTAGACTAAGAGCACAAGACTCCATCATCATAACACTCAACAAAATTGATGATTTTATACTAATTCGATGATCGCCATTGGCGCTGCATCACCACGACGTGGTTCAGTTTTAAGGATACGAGTGTATCCACCGTTACGTTCAGCATAACGAGGTGCGATTTCTGAGAACAATTTTTGAAGTGCTGTAGTAGAAGTGTACTTATCAGTTGCTTCATCATAGTTTTCAGATGCGATTTCATTACGTACGAAAGCAGCTGCTTGACGACGTGCATGCAAATCACCACGTTTACCTAGAGTAATCATTTTTTCAACAGTTTTACGGATTTCTTTAGCACGAGCTTCAGTTGTCACGATTGATTCGTTGATCAAAAGGTCAGTTGTCAAATCGCGAAGCATTGCTTTACGTTGTGAGCTAGTGCGTCCTAGTTTACGGTAAGCCATGTATTCCTCCTTTATTTATCTTTTAATCCAAGACCCAAATCAATGAGTTTGAGTTTCACTTCTTCCAAACTCTTGCGTCCAAGATTTCGTACTTTCATCATCTCTGCTTCAGATTTTTCTGTCAAATCATGCACAGTATTGATACCGGCACGTTTCAAACAGTTGTATGAACGCACAGACAAGTCCAGTTCCTCAATCGTACGATCCAAAATACGGTCGTCAGATTCAGTATCAGCTTCTTTCATCACTTCAGTTGACTTAGCAATTTCAGTAAGATTTGTAAACAAATCAAGATGTTCTGTCAAAATACGTGCTGAAAGCCCTAAAGCATCTTCTGGAATAATTGTTCCATTTGTCAAGATTTCAAGGGTTAATTTGTCAAATCCATCATTGCTACCTACACGAGCAGGTTCCACTTGATAGTTGACTTTTGTAACTGGTGTATAAATAGAATCTACAGCAAGTGTTCCAACTGGTGCATTATCCTTTTTATTTTCATCAGCAGGTACATATCCACGACCACTGTTAACAGTCATAGTCGCTTTTAGAGAAGAACCTTCACCGATTGTAAAGAGATAATGATCTGGATTTACAATTTCAATATCGCTATCTGTCAAAATGTCACCAGCTGTTACTTCAGCAGGACCTTCAACATCTAGTTCGATGATTTTTTCGTCTTCAACGTACGATTTCACTGCAATTCCTTTAATGTTCAGAATGATTTGCATCACGTCTTCACGAACACCTGGAACTGTGTCAAACTCATGTAACACACCATCAATGTTGATAGATGTCACAGCTGCTCCTGGTAGAGAAGCTAGAAGTACACGACGAAGAGAGTTACCAAGAGTTGTACCGTAGCCACGTTCAAGTGGTTCGATTACAAACTTGCCATAATCTTTATTTTCATCAATTTTTGTTATATTTGGTTTTTCAAACTCGATCATTTAGTTACTCCCTCTTAAACGAAAAGCAGTGTAATGCGATGATTATACACGGCGACGTTTTGGAGGACGAGCACCATTGTGTGGCACTGGAGTCACATCACGAATTGCTGTTACTTCAAGACCAGCGGCAGCAAGCGCACGAATAGCTGACTCACGACCAGAACCTGGACCTTTTACAGTAACTTCAACTGATTTAAGACCGTGTTCTTGTGCAGATTTAGCAGCAGCTTCAGAAGCCATTTGAGCAGCGAATGGTGTAGATTTACGAGAACCTTTGAAACCAAGAGCACCAGCTGATGACCAAGCAATTGCATTACCATGCACATCAGTAATCATAACAATAGTGTTATTAAATGTAGCGTGAATATGAGCAATACCAGATTCGATATTCTTTTTCACACGACGTTTACGTGTTGGTTTAGCCAAGACTTTTACCTCCTATATTATTTTTTCTTACCAGCAATCGCAACAGCTTTACCTTTACGAGTGCGAGCGTTGTTTTTAGTGTTTTGTCCACGGACAGGAAGTCCACGACGGTGACGGATACCACGGTATGAACCGATTTCCATCAAACGTTTGATGTTCAAGTTTACTTCACGACGAAGGTCACCTTCAACTTTGATTGCATCCACTTCACGACGGATAGCATCTTCTTGATCTGATGTAAGATCACGTACACGAACATCTTCTGAGATTCCAGCAGCAGCCAAAATTTTCTTAGATGTTGCAAGTCCGATACCATAAACATAAGTCAATGAGATTACTACGCGTTTGTCATTTGGAATGTCAACTCCAGCAATACGAGCCATGTTTTCTCCTTTCTATCTTATCCTTGACGTTGTTTGTGTTTTGGATTTGCTGGGCAAATTACCATAACACGACCATTACGACGAATAACTTTACAGTATTCGCAAATTGGTTTGACCGATGGTCTTACTTTCATTTCTTATCCCTCCAAGTTTTTCGATTATTTAAAGCGGTAAGTGATACGTCCACGTGTCAAGTCATATGGACTCATTTCGACAGTAACACGATCTCCCGCTAAAATACGAATATAGTTTTTACGAATTTTACCAGAAACTGTTGCTAAAATCTGATGTCCATTTTCAAGTTCAACCGTAAACATTGCATTCGGCATTGTATCAACTACTTTGCCTTCAACTTCAATCACATCGTCTTTTGCCACGCAAAAGCACCTCCATAAATTTCGATTCGATGCCTCTAGACACAGAGACAACAATTATAAGTCAGACTATCTCAGTATAACATTTGTAGCGGATTTTTGCAAGTGTGAAAAACGCTTTATTTCAAATTTGTCAATACTTTTTCGATATCTGAGAAGACATCATTGATATCTTGATTACCTTCGATGTCATGAACCAAACCTTTGGCACGGTAGTGAGCAATGATTGGTTCTCCTTGAGCAATATTCACATCCAAACGACGTTTGACTGTCTCAGGCTTATCATCTTCACGTTGGTAGTAATCTTCTTCTTTATAGTCAACTGGTGGGTTAAAGACCTTGTGGAAAGTTTCTCCAGTTACGCGGTGGATGATACGGCCACTCAAACGTTCCAAGAGGCTATCTGGATTCACTTCAATGTTGATAACACCTTCTAGTTCGATGCCAAGTTCAGCCAATGTTTTGTCCAAAGCATGAGCTTGTTCGATTGTACGTGGGTAACCATCCAACAAGAATCCTGTTTCTTTAATATCATCTTGTGAAAGACGTTCTTTTACGATTCCATTAGTAACTTCGTCAGGAACTAATTCACCCTTGTCAATATATGACTTAGCAAGAACACCCATTTCAGTTTGATTTGCCATAGCAGCACGGAACATATCACCTGTTGAGATATGTGCAACATGGAATTGTTCTACGATTTTTGCTGCTTGAGTTCCCTTACCTGCACCAGGTAAGCCCATAATCAAAAGATTCATGATTTGATCTCCTTATTTTATTTTTAAATAGAAGCAAAAAATCTTTTCACCCCTATTTAAAAACAAAATAGAAGAGGGGAGACCAAACTCTCACAAATGTCAGAGTTTAAACCTCCACTCTCTCAGCATTTACTGATTCATACTCAATGAAAATCAAAGAGCAAACTAGGAAGCTAGCCGCAGGCTGTACTTGAGTACGGCAAGGTGAAGCTGACGTGGTTTGAATTTGATTTTCGAAGAGTATCAGTAAATACTTTTATTCTGTTCTATCCATGAAACCAACATACTTACGTTTCAATAGGTAACCTTCCAATTGTTTGATTCCTTCAATACCTGTAGAAATAATGATCAAAAGACTTGTTCCTCCAAAAGCAACTGCTTCTGAAAGTCCGAAAACATCTTTTGCTACAATCGGTAAAATGGAAATCACACCAAGGAAGAGGGAACCAACTGTTGCAAGACGACGAAGAAGTTTAGACATATATTCTTCTGTACCTTTACCAGGACGGACTCCGTGGATATAGGCCCCGCTCTTTTGTAGGTTTTCTGCCGCTTTTTCAGGATTAATCTGCACAAACGTATAGAAGAATGTAAAGAGAATAATCAATAAAGCATACATGGCGATACCAGTTGGTGAAGTTGTTGCCAACATTTCTTGTGCTGTTCTTACCCAAGCCCAATCATGACCTGTAGCGCTTAAAAACTGTAGAATAGCTGCTGGCGCCGCAGTAATCGAACTTGCAAAGATAACAGGGATAACTCCAGCAGGGTTTACCTTCAAAGGAAGGTAAGAGCTAGAAGGAGCACCTTGTGCAACCTTAGTATATTGGATTGGAATTTTGTATTCTGCTTGTTGAACATAAGTTGTAAAATAAATAATCAACAATACAGTAATAATCAAAATGATTACGAAAATGATAGATGAGTTGATACGGCTACTTGGGACGTTCACAAAGTAGTCCACATAGATGCCCTGAATCATCTCTGGAATTGAGGCAACAATCCCGGCAAAGATAATCATAGAAACACCATTTCCGTATCCCTTATCTGTAATTTGCTCTCCCAACCAAGTCACAATCATACTACCAGCTGTTAAGATGATACCAATCATGATAAAGACTTGTGGAGTAAGAGCTGTTTTCAACAATTGAGCTCCAGCCAAAGTATTAAAACCAGCTGTAATCCCGATAGATTGCACAAAGGCTAGAACAAGAGCAATATAACGAGTAGCTTGATTTAATTTTCTTCGACCTACTTCCCCTTGTTTACCCCACTCTACAAACTTGGGTAAAATATCCATTTGCAAGAGTTGGACAACGATAGAGGCCGTAATGTAGGGACTAACACCAAGAGCAAAAACTGAGAAGTTTTTCATGGCATTCCCTGATACCAAGCTCAACATGTTTAAGAAGGATAATCCACTTAAAGCATTCAAGCTATTGGCATTCACACCAGGAACTGTAATGCTAGTTCCGATACGAAAGACCAAAACGATAAAAATTGTAAATAAAATTTTTGATCTAACCTGCTTGACTTTAAGAGCTTCTCTTAATAATTTAAAAAACATAGGTCACCTCTCTTAGATGACTTCTACTGAACCACCTTTAGCAGTGATAGCTTCTTCAGCTGATTTAGAGAATTTAGCTGCTTTCACAGTCAATTTCTTAGTCAACTCACCGTTACCAAGAATTTTAATACCTGATTTTTCAGCTTTAACAATTCCTGCTTCGATAAGAACAACTGGAGTAACTTCAGCACCATCTTCAAAGACGTTCAATTGGTCAAGGTTCACAATTGCGTATTCTTTAGCGTTGATGTTAGTGAATCCACGTTTTGGAAGACGACGGAACAATGGAGTTTGTCCACCTTCAAAACCAAGGCGAACTCCGCCACCGCTACGAGCTTTTTGACCTTTTTGACCACGACCAGATGTTTTACCGTTACCTGATGAAGTACCACGACCAACGCGGTTACGTACTTTACGAGAACCTTCTGCAGGTTTCAATTCATGAAGTTTCATTTTTATTTTCTCCTCTTTTGTAAAATGCTAGCGCCGATAAGGGAGAAAAGGTTGTCTCCCCCATCAACTCGCCTATACGACGTCATCATAGATGACTATATCTAGTTTTAGGGGATGGTATAGTGCACATCCCCTAAAAATTCATTAGTTTACTTCTTCAACTGTTACCAAGTGAGATACTGCTGTGATCATACCACGGATAGCAGCGTTATCTTCTTTAATAACAGAGCTGTTCAATTTGCCAAGTCCAAGTGCTACAACAGTTTTACGTTGTGATGGAATGCGTCCGATTGGAGACTTAGTCAAAGTAATTTTAATTTGAGCCATTTTATCCCCTTTCTTATGCCAAATCAGAAACTGAAATACCACGAAGGGCAGCAACTTCTTCAGCGCGTTTCAATTGTTTCAAACCTTCAACAGTTGCACGAACAATGTTGATTGGAGTGTTAGAACCAAGTGATTTAGATGTAATATCTGCCACACCTGCCAATTCCACAACGGCACGAACTGCACCACCAGCGGCAACTCCAGAACCTTCTACAGCAGGTTTCAACAATACTTTAGCTCCACCGAATTCTGAAAGAACTTCGTGTGGGATTGTTGTTCCAACCATAGGAACTTCGATCAAGTTTTTCTTAGCATCATCTACTGCTTTACGGATTGCTTCTGGAACTTCTTGAGCTTTACCAGTACCAAATCCTACGCGACCGTTGTGGTCACCAACAACAACAAGAGCTGCGAAACGAAGACGACGTCCACCTTTAACAACTTTTGTAACACGGTTGACAGCAACTACGCGTTCTTCTAATTCAACTGCATTGTCTTTAAATGCCATTTTCTAGTGTCCTCCTATTAGAATTTCAATCCGTTTTCACGAGCTGCATCAGCCAAAGCTTTCACACGTCCGTGATATAGATATCCACCGCGGTCGAACACCACTTCTGAAATACCTTTAGCGTTTGCACGTTCTGCAACGAGTTTACCGACAGCAACGGCTTGTTCAGTTTTAGTTCCTTTTGAAACTTCTTTGTCAAGAGTTGAAGCACTTGCGAGCGTTACACCCGCTACGTCATCAATCACTTGAGCGTAGATGCCTGTATTAGAACGGAATACGTTCAAACGTGGGCGATCAGCAGTTCCAGAGAGTTTTCCGCGAACGCGACGGTGGCGTTTTTGGCGGAGTTTGTTTTTATCTGGTTTTGAAATCACAGTTTTCACCTCTTTAGTTTTAAATCGTGTGCTATGCACAAAGTTGGTAAATAGGTTGGTGGTTGAGAATCAACCACTCAACGTTATTTACCTGTTTTACCTTCTTTACGGCGAACGAATTCACCAACGTAACGGATACCTTTACCTTTATATGGTTCTGGTGAACGAAGGCTACGTACGTAAGCAGCTGTTTGACCAACTACTTCTTTTGAAATTCCGCTAACAACAATTGTTGTTGGGTTTGGAAGTTCAAAAGTAATTCCTTCTGGAGCTTCAACTTCGTCTGGATGAGATTTACCAACAGCCAAAACAAGTTTAGATCCTTGAAGTTGTGCACGGTAACCAACCCCGCGCATTTCAAGTTCTTTCTTGAATCCTTCTGATACACCAACAACCATGTTGTTCAAAAGGGCACGAGTAGTTCCGTGGATAGTTTTCATTTCTTTTGTATCGTTTGGACGGTGAAGAGTTACTTCAGTACCTTCCACACGGATTTCAATATCTTTTGAGAACTCACGAGTAAGTTCTCCTTTAGGTCCTTTTACAGTTACAACGTTGTCATTGTTAGTGATTTCAACACCAGCAGGCAACACGATAACTTTATTACCAATACGTGACATGTTTATTTTCTCCTGTTAAATTGTCAGGCCAGAACGGCCAGTTTTCACGGGGTTAAATCGATTTCTCGATTTAAAGGAACATTTAGTTTCAATTTCAAAGTGAATCTAGGCATCGTCTCGCAGGCATAACTTTGGGTTAGGCAAGAGACGATAACGAAGAGTCACAAAGAAATTGGGAGCTAAACATTACCAAACGTAAGCGATAACTTCTCCACCAACATTCTTTTGGCGTGCTTCTTTATCAGTAAGCAAACCTTCAGAAGTTGAAAGGATAGCAATTCCAAGTCCGTTAAGAACTTTTGGAAGATCTTCACGTTTTTTGTAGACACGAAGTCCTGGTTTAGAAACACGTTTCAAGTTAGTGATAACTTTTTCACCGTTTGGTCCGTATTTAAGGAATACACGGATGATGCCTTGTTTGTCATCTTCGATGATTTCAACGTTTTTTACAAAACCTTCGCGTTTAAGGATTTCAGCAATCCCTTTTTTGATGTTTGATGCAGGTACTTCAAGTACTTCGTGTTTAGCTTGGTTAGCGTTACGAATACGAGTTAGGAAGTCTGCGATTGGGTCAGTCATAACCATTTTGTTTTTCTCCTCTTACTAGTAGTTTGCAAGTTGCACTTGCTAGTTAATACATGATACAAAGAGCGTAAGAGCAAGAGCAAAAATAGGCAATTTGATGTAGGAGCGATGCTCCAAAGAAAATTGGTCTTTTTTGCCAAAGCTCTAGCTCGTGTTCAAATTGGCAAGTCCAACTGAACCCGGGCTAAACTCTGTGTGAAAAAGATAAACTATCCAAGAAACTTCAGTTTCTTCGTCAAATTTCCTATTTTCACTTAGAGTTTTGACGTCCTTGATATCTTAAATTACCAAGATGCTTTTGTTACACCAGGGATTTGTCCTTTGTAAGCTAATTCACGGAAGCAAACACGGCAAAGTTTAAATTTGCGGTAAACTGAATGTGGACGACCACATTTTTCACAACGAGTATAAGCTTGAGTAGAGAACTTCGCTGGACGTTTGTTCTTAGCAATCATTGATTTTTTAGCCATTAGATTTACCTCCTATATTATTTTGCAAAAGGCATTCCAAGGCCTGTAAGCAATGCACGTGACTCTTCGTCAGTGTTAGCAGTTGTTACGATAACGATGTCAAGACCACGAGTTTTGTCAACGTCATCGAAGTTGATTTCTGGGAAGATCAATTGTTCTTTCACACCAAGTGTGTAGTTTCCGCGTCCATCAAATGATTTTGTTGGAACACCGTGGAAGTCACGTACACGTGGAAGTGAAACTGAAACCAATTTATCCAAGAATTCGTACATACGTTCACCACGAAGGGTAACTTTTGCACCGATCGCAACACCTTCACGAAGACGGAAGCCGGCGATTGATTTTTTAGCTTTAGTGATAAGTGGTTTTTGACCTGAGATAAGCGCCAATTCTTCAGCAGCTTTTTCAAGGCTTTTAGCGTTTGATACAGCTTCACCAACACCCATGTTCAAAACGATCTTATCTACTTTAGGCACAGCCATCACTGATGAGTAGTTGAATTGTTCTGTCAAAGCAGGAACTACTTCATTAAGATATTTTTCTTTTAAACGATTTGCCATTATACTTCTCCTTTCCTTCGTGATTAATCAAGCACTTCGCCTGATTTTTTGTTGTAGCGAACTTTTTTACCGTCTACAAATTTGTAACCAACACGACCAGCTACACCATTTTTGTCCAAAACTTGAACGTTTGATACGTGGATAGCTGCTTCTTTCTCGATGATACCACCTTGAGGAAGTTCGTTAGTTGGACGTTGGTGTTTCTTAACGATGTTAACACCTTCAACGATAACTTTGTTTACTTTTGGAAGGGCAGTAAGGACAACAGCTTCTGTTCCCTTATCTTTACCAGCGATTACGCGAACTTTGTCGCCTTTTTTTACAAACATTAGGTTTCTCCTTGATTTTTCTTACGCCCATAAGGGCACCCTGGAGGTAAATCCAGGGGACTAGTTTGTTTCTAAAAATTAAAGTACTTCTGGAGCAAGTGACACGATCTTCATGAAGCCACCTTCACGCAATTCACGTGCAACTGGGCCAAAGATACGTGTTCCGCGAGGAGTTTTGTCTTCACGGATGATAACTGCTGCGTTTTCGTCAAATTTGATGTATGAACCATCAGCACGACGAGCACCTGATTTAGTACGAACGATAACTGCTTTAACAACGTCACCTTTTTTAACCGCACCACCAGGAGTAGCTTGTTTTACAGATGCCACGATAACATCACCGATGTTTGCAAATTTACGTCCTGAACCACCAAGAACTTTGATAGTCAAGATTTCGCGAGCACCGCTGTTGTCTGCGACTTTCAAACGAGTTTCTGTTTGAATCATTTCAGTTTTCTCCTTTCAGGTTTGATTAGATGATGACCGCTTCTTCAACAACTTCTACAAGACGGAAACGTTTTGTAGCTGAAAGCGGGCGAGTTTCCATGATACGTACGATATCGCCTTCTTTGGCAACATTGTTTTCATCATGAGCTTTGTATTTTTTAGAGTAGTTAATACGTTTACCATAGACTGGGTGGTTACGTTTTGTTTCAACTACAACTGTGATTGTCTTGTCCATTTTGTCAGATACAACACGTCCAACAAGAACTTTACGATTATTGCGTTCCATTGAAATTTCTCCTTCCCTAGTCTATTATTTCGCTTCAGATTGAACTGTTTTGATACGAGCGATTTGTTTTTTAACTTCTTTCAAGCGAGCTGTTTGTTCCAATTGACCAGTAGCAGCTTGGAAACGAAGTTCAAACAATTCTTTTTTCAATTCGTTTTCGCGCTTCGCGAGTTCTTCTTGAGAAAGACCACGAAGTTCTTTAACAAATTCTTTTACTTCATTAAGTTTCATGCCTTCTCCTTATTCTGCTTCACATTTTACGAATTTACATTTAACTGGCAATTTGTGGCTAGCAAGACGAAGCGCTTCGCGAGCGATCTCTTCAGATACACCAGCGATTTCGAACATCACTTTACCACGTTTAACTGGTGCTACCCAACCTTCAGGTGCCCCTTTACCAGATCCCATACGCACACCGATAGCTTTAGCAGTGTATGATTTGTGTGGGAAGATTTTAATCCAAACTTTACCACCACGTTTCATGTAACGAGTCATGGCGATACGAGCAGCTTCGATTTGGCGGTTAGTGATCCAGTGGCTAGTTGTAGCTTGAAGACCGTATTCACCGAATGCTACTTCTTTTCCACCTTTTGCTTCACCGCGCATTTTTCCACGGAATTCACGACGGTGTTTAACACGTTTAGGTACTAACATTGGTTATTTACCTCCTTTAGTGTTTTTGCGAGCTGGAAGAACTTCACCACGGTAGATCCATACTTTAACACCAAGTTTACCGTATGTAGTATCTGCTTCTTCCCAAGCGTAATCGATATCTGCACGAAGTGTGTGAAGTGGAACAGTTCCTTCAGAGTATCCTTCAGCACGGGCGATATCTGCACCGTTCAAACGACCTGATACTTGAGTTTTGATTCCTTTAGCTCCAGCACGCATTGCACGTTGGATTGCTTGTTTTTGTGCACGACGGAAAGCAACACGTTGCTCCAATTGACGAGCAATACCTTCACCTACAAGGTGAGCATCCAAATCAGGTTGTTTGATTTCGATGATGTTGATGTGTACTTGTTTTCCAGTCAATTTGTTAAGTTTTGCACGGAGTGCATCAACGTTAGCACCACCTTTACCGATTACCATACCTGGTTTAGCAGTGTGAAGTGAAACGTTAACTTTGTTTACTGCGCGTTCGATTTCGATAGTTGAAACTGCTGCGTCAGCAAGTTCTTTTTGAACGAATTTACGGATTGCAAGATCTTCATGAAGGTAATCCGCGTATTCTTTTTCAGCATACCATTTGGCATCCCAATCACGGATGATGCCGACACGCATACCAATTGGATGTACTTTTTGACCCACGATTTTACCTCCTTATTTTTCTGCAACAGCTACAGTGATGTGAGCTGTACGTTTGTTGATTGGTGAAGCTGAACCTTTCGCACGTGGACGGAAACGTTTCATAGTTGGTCCTTCGTTTGCGAATGCTTCAGATACTACCAAGTTAGCTTTATCCAAACCAAAGTTGTTTTCAGCGTTAGCTACAGCTGAGTTCAAAACTTTCAAGATGATTTCAGCAGCTTTGTTTGGAGTGAATGTCAAGATTGCGATTGCATCGGCTACGCTTTTACCACGGATGTTATCAAGAACAAGACGTGATTTACGAGGTGAAACACGTACTGTACGAGCCATTGCTTTAGCTGAAGTAATTTCTGCCATTTATGTTCTCCTTATTTTCTACGTGTTTTCTTGTCGTCTGCAGCGTGACCTTTGTAAGTACGAGTTGGTGCAAATTCACCAAGTTTGTGACCTACCATGTCTTCTTGGATGTAAACAGGTACGTGTTTACGTCCGTCATAAACTGCGATAGTGTAACCAATGAAACTTGGGAAGATCGTTGAACGACGTGACCAAGTTTTAATAACTTTTTTCTTTTCGTCGTTAGCTTGAGCTTCAACTTTTTTCATCAAATGCTCATCGACGAAAGGTCCTTTTTTAAGACTGCGTCCCATTTTTATATTTTCTCCTTTAAATGTTGTACCACAGCGGCTTGCGCTCCTATGGAGCGCTACCGAGCTGGCGGATTTACTAGTTGCTTAAGCGACTAGTTTAATATTATTTCTCGTTGCGACGACGAACGATAAGTTTGTCAGATTTCGCTTTCTTGTTACGAGTTTTAAGACCAAGAGCAGGTTTGCCCCATGGAGTAGATGGTGCTTTACGACCAACTGGTGCTTTACCTTCACCACCACCGTGTGGGTGATCGTTAGGGTTCATTACAGAACCACGAACTGTTGGGCGGATACCTTTCCAACGGCTACGTCCTGCTTTACCAAGGTTAACAAGTCCATGTTGTTCGTTTCCGACAACACCAACTGTAGCACGACAAGTTCCAAGGATCATACGTACTTCACCAGATTGAAGACGAACAAGAACGTATTTACCTTCTTGACCCAATACTTGAGCAGAAGCTCCAGCAGCACGTACCAATTCACCACCACGACCTGGTTTCAACTCGATGTTGTGGATCAAAGTACCAACTGGGATGTTAGCAAGTGGAAGAGCGTTTCCGACTTTGATATCTGCTTCTGGACCTGAAACGATACGTTGACCAACTTCAAGACCTTTTGGAGCGATGATGTACGCTTTCACACCGTCAGTGTAGTGTACAAGAGCGATGTTTGCAGAACGGTTTGGATCGTACTCGATTGTTTTAACAACTGCTTCAACGTTGTCTTTGTTACGTTTGAAGTCAACCAAACGGTAGAAACGTTTATGTCCACCACCTTGGTGACGAACTGTGATACGACCGTTGTTGTTACGACCAGCCTTGCTCTTCAATGCAACAAGCAATGATTTTTCAGGAGTGCTTGTTGTGATTTCAGCGAAATCCAAAGAAGTCATATTACGGCGACCGTTTGTTGTTGGTTTATAAACACGAATTCCCACGATATTTCCTCCTTAGATTATTCAGCTTCAGCAGCAAACAACTCGATTGCTTTAGAATCAGCTGTAAGTGTGATGATAGCTTTTTTAGTTTTGTTAGTAAAACCAGTGTAACGTCCAACACGTTTAGCTTTTGGTTTTACGTTGATTGTGTTAACATTAGCAACTTTAACACCTTCGAAAGCAGCTTCAACAGCTTGCTTGATCAAAAGTTTGTGTGCACGAGTGTCAACTTCAAATACATATTTTCCTGCTTCAAGTTGAGCCATTGAGCTTTCAGTGATGACAGGTTTTTTGATAACATCATACAAATTCATTATGCAAGAACCTCCTCGATTTTAGAGATAGCTGCTTGAGTAACAAGAAGTTTGTCACTATTTGCGATGTCAAGAACACTTGCAGTTGTAGCAGTCGCAACTTTCACGTTTGGAAGGTTACGAGCTGAAAGAGCTGCGAATTCGTTTCCTTCTTCAAGAATAACAAGGACTTTAGAATCGATGCTCAAAGCTGCAAGAACTTTTGCAAATTCAGCAGTTTTTGGAGCTGTAAATTCAAGAGAATCAACGGCTACAAATTTATTTTCAGCAACTTTTTCTGAGTAAACAGATTTAAGCGCAAGGCGACGAACTTTTTGAGGAAGTTTGTACGCATAGCTACGTGGAGTTGGTCCGAAGACGATTCCACCACCACGCCATTGTGGAGAGCGGATAGAACCTTGACGAGCACGTCCAGTTCCTTTTTGACGCCATGGTTTGCGTCCGCCACCTGAAACAGCTGAGCGGTTTTTAACTGCGTGAGTTCCTTGACGAAGGCTAGCACGTTGGCTGATGATCACATCAAACACAACAGATTGGTTTGGTTCGATACCAAAGATTGCATCGTTAAGAACAACTTCGCCAGCTTGTTTACCAGTTTGGTCGAATAATGTTACATTTGCCATTTTGACTGTATTCCCCTTTCCTTATTATTTACCAGCTTTAACTGCTGATTTGATAGTGATAAGAGATTTCTTAGCACCTGGTACGTTACCTTTGATAAGGATAACGTTCTTTTCTGGAACAACTTGTACAACTTCAAGGTTTTGAATTGTTACACGGTCGCCACCCATACGTCCTGCAAGGTTTTTACCTTTGAATACGCGGTTAGGTGCAACAGGTCCCATAGAACCTGGACGACGGTGGTAACGAGAACCGTGAGCCATTGGTCCACGTGATTGTCCGTGGCGTTTGATAACACCTTGGAAACCTTTACCTTTAGAAGTACCAGTTACGTCAACAACGTCTCCAGCTGCGAATGTTTCAACTGTGATTTCAGCACCAACTTCCAAGCCTTCAACGTTTTTGAATTCACGAATGAAGCGCTTAGGAGCCGTGTTAGCTTTCGCTACATGTCCTTTAGCAGGTTTGTTGCTCAATACTTCGCGTTTGTCATCGAAACCAACTTGGATAGCGTTGTATCCGTCTGTTTCAACAGTTTTAACTTGAAGAACAACGTTTGGAGTTGCTTCAATAACTGTTACAGGGATCAATTCGCCAGCTTCAGTGAAGATTTGAGTCATTCCCACTTTTTTCCCTAAGATTCCTTTTGTCATGAGAAAATAGTTCCTTTTCTATATTTTTTATTCAAAAAGTTTTTAACGAGCGTTTTTTATGCTCAAGGTATCAAGCTTTAGATTAAAGTTTGATTTCTACGTTTACACCACTTGGAAGATCCAATTTCATCAACGCATCAACTGTTTTTTGAGTTGGGTTAACGATATCGATCAAACGTTTGTGTGTACGCATTTCAAATTGTTCGCGAGAGTCTTTGTATTTGTGAGTCGCACGAATAATTGTGTAGAGGCTACGTTCAGTTGGAAGTGGGATTGGACCCGCAACTTGTGCACCTGTACGAGTAGCTGATTCTACGATTTTTGCAGCCGCTGTATCAAGCGTACGGTGTTCGTAAGCTTTCAAACGGATACGGATTTTTTTGTTTGCCATCTTTTTCTCCTTTTCGTCTATTTAAGATAATAGGCTAGCTCCACAAGAAAACCGACGCGGAGTTGCGTGGCAATGCAACCGAGCGTGTCGCAACCTCTTGCATCAAAGCTAAGACTGTAATTTACAGCACCATAATAGAATAACACAAAGCCCCTGCGATTGCAAGGGATTTGTTGCTGTTTTTTCGTTTTTTTACAATGAAACTGTTTTCTTTTTTTATAGGTCATTTATTTAACTATTCTCTATAGAAGAAAGTTACTCTCTCTTCACCTGTTCATAGCTTTCTTTTCCATCATTGAGCTTGTCCCAAATCACTACTTGCCCACTTTTGAGCGATTTTTGCACATCGATAATTCGTTGATTGGAGGAACCTCGAAACTGGAGCATGAGATTTCTCTTAGTTCGGTCATATCTTCCATCAACAAGAATGTCAATCAGCGACAAGAGTTCCAATTTATCTGGAGTTTCCAACATCATTTCTTCCCAAGTGTAGCCCGTCCAGGACCAGATGTCTTTATCTGGCAATTCCTTCCGAATGCGCTTAACGAGTGGCAAGAGAATTCCCGTATTGAGAAAGGGCTCCCCTCCCAGCAAGGTCAAGCCTTGAACATAAGGTTGAGCGAGATCTGCCATGATCTGTTCTTCTAATTCTGCTGTA
Organism: Streptococcus mitis SK564; assembly: GCF_000148525.1. Taxonomy (GTDB): domain Bacteria; phylum Bacillota; class Bacilli; order Lactobacillales; family Streptococcaceae; genus Streptococcus; species Streptococcus mitis_H. The sequence goes on along the minus strand of NZ_AEDU01000019.1, from coordinate 19,958 downwards.
TAGGGAATGCCAGCATTGAAGGACCAGGTCGCTACATTATAACACCCCTCGCAGTGAAACATGCAACCTGCTACATAGAGAGAGTTGCGCACGCCTTCTCCGTCCACAAAGTTAAAGGCCTTGTAGTCAATGATACGGCCTTGACTTAGCTCCTCACTTTTCCATTCTTGTGGTTTTGGATTATTCATTCGCTACCTCTATCCAATAACGCTCAACTCCATTACGAACATCTTCAAGAATTCCTCCATTTGCTAGAATGACTGCTCTGCTAGCAGAGTTACTCACGCTACATGTCACAAGAGTTTTCTTGATGTTCTTTGCCTTAGCAACTTGCAAGCCCTGACGGAGAGTTTCCTTAGCATAACCCTTGCCTCTTTCTGATGGACGAATGGAGTAGCCAATGTAACCAGCACAATTCAGTAATTCCTCATTCAGTCTCAATCGCAGATTCAAAAATCCTAGAGCACGACCTGCATCATCAAATAATACAAATTGAATAGAAGGAACACGATTTTCAGGCAAGTTTATTCCCATCTCTTTTTGCATATTTGTTTCCAACCACCCTTCATACACAAAGTTCTCTGTATCCCAAAATCCACCATCATGGGCTGATTGGCTCTTTTCAAACTCTGCCATCATGTCTAAAACAGCTTCTCTATCTACTATTGTCGGTCTGCGTAATTCCATCCTTACCTCCCACTATGAGAAAAGCGAGAGCTGACTCTCATACTCTTCGAAAGTCAAATTCAAACCACGTCAGCGTCACCTTACCGTAGATATATGTTACTGACTTCGTCAGTCTTATCTACAACCTCAAAGCAGTGCTTTGAGCAACCTGCGGCTAGCTTCCTAGTTTGCTCTTTGATTTTCATTGAGTATCACTTTTATTTTTTCTTGTTCTTGTTTAAAAATTGTTCTCTGAGGCTGAGCAAGCGTTCTTTTTTACCAGCTCCACCTTTAGAGTGTTTCTCGTGATAACGGGTCACTTGTGCTCGACCCTTATCGTCTAATTGATATTTTCCCATTTCAGTTCTTTCTAATTGGTTACTTGATGACCAGCCATTTTAATCGTTGAGCCATTCATGTGTTTGACACGCGCAGCGATTTCCTTGTGACGTCCATTAACCATCGGACGCGCTTGAGGATTGCCTAGGTAGCCACAAGTTCGTTTGACCACATCTACGGTTTTAGGGTCGCTATTGCCACAGTTTGGACAAGCAAATCCTCTCTCAGTTGGTTCAAAATCCCCTTCAAAGTCACACTTGTAGCAACGGTCAATTGGAGTATTAGTCCCCAGATAACCCACACGGTCATAGGCATAATCCCAGACAGCTTCCAAGGCCTTTGGATTTTGTTGAAGGACTGGATACTCACAATAATGGATGAAACCACCTGATGCACCTGCTTCTGGATAGACTTTCTCAAAGTCTAATTTTTCAAACGGTGTTGGATTTTTACGAACATCGTAGTGGAAAGAATTGGTGTAGTATTCCTTGTCCGTAATATCAGGAATAGAGCCGAACTTTTCTGTATCTAGTCGGCAGAAACGGTCTGTCAAACTTTCAGACGGTGTTGAGTAGATAGAGAAATGATAGCCATATTGGTCAGACCACTCTTCTACACGGCGTTTCATATCACGAATGATATCCAGCGTGAATTCCTTGGCTTCTGGATTGTGTTCCCAGCTATTTCCAAAGAAGACAGTAGCCACTTCATACAAACCGATGTAACCAAGCGAAACGGTTGCTCGACGATTCTTAAAGAGCTGGTCAACACTTTCTTCTTTACCTAGACGATGGCCAAAAGCACCGTACTGATAGAGGATAGGAGCATTGGCTGGTGTCGCCTCTTTAGTGCGTTCGACACGATAAACCAAAGAATCTTCCGCGATATTCATACGCTCGTTGAAGATTTCCCAGAACTTATTCATGTCACCATCAGACTCGAGGGCGATGCGAGGAAGATTGACCGTCACAACGCCTAGATTCATCCGACCTGAATTGACTTCTACGCCATTCTCGTCTTTCCATCCTTGAAGGAAAGAACGGCAGCCCATAGGAACTTTGAAAGAACCTGTCAACTCAACAATCTTATCATAGGACAAAACATCTGGGTACATCCGCTTGGTTGCGCACTCTAGAGCCAACTGCTTGATATCGTAGTTGGGTGTCCCTTCCTCTAAGTTAAGGCCTCTTTTAAGCGTGAAAATAAGTTTAGGAAAGATAGCTGTACGGTGTTCTGAACCAAGCCCATTGATACGAATGTTTAAAATTGCCTTTTGAATTTCTCGCTCAAAACGATTGGTTCCTAGACCAAAACCTAGTGAAGTAAAGGGCGTTTGGCCATTTGAAGTGAAGAGAGTGTTGATTTCATACTCAAGAGATTGCATAGCATCATAGATGTTTTTTTGCGTTTTCTTCCAGGCATAATCTTCCCGCTTTTCAGGCAAGACCCACTCTTCTGCATCTTTGAGGTGTTTTTGGTAATTTTTCTCTGCGTACGGCGCCAAGACTTCATCGATACGGTCAGCTGAACATCCCCCGTACTGGCTAGAAGCAACGTTGGCAATGATTTGGGAAATCTGAGCTGTTGCAGTCTGGATAGACTTAGGACTTTCTACCTCTGCATTCCCAATCTTAAAACCATTTTCCAACATCCCCTTGAAATCAATCAAACAGCAGTTGGTCATAGGTGTATAGGGACTGTAGTCCAAATCGTGATAGTGGATATCCCCTTTTTGGTGGGCATTGGCTACGTGCTTAGGAAGCATTTGCAGTCCGATTGATTTCCCAACAATCCCTGCTGTCAAATCACGCTGGGTGTTGAAGACATCGCTGTCTTTATTAGCATTTTCATTGACAACTGCCTGGTCTTTGTTGAGAAGTTTATGGATACTAAAGTTGATATCCGTCGCTTTCGAGCGCTCAAAATCCCTCTGCGTTCGATAAGTAATATACTCCTCAGCCAGCGCATATTCTTTAGCTTCAAGGAGTTCATGTTCTACGATATTTTGAATTTCGTAAATCTTAACCCCCTTTGGAAAGCGACTATGAATTTCTGTGACAATTCGCTCGGTCAGAGCATTGAGGCGCTTTTCAACCAAGGGTGTCACATCCATAACCTTGTCAGCCGCCTTGTGGAGAGCCTTATCAATCTTGTCCACATCAAATACAACACGTCTCCCATCTCGCTTCTCGACGAAGAGAGTTGGCAAAATTGTAATTTTTTCTTCTAGTGCAATCATATGTATGCTCTTTTCTAAAATGTTCTTTCTAAAAAGTATTATACCACTCTAAAAAGAAAAATCAATATCTTGTGTTAAAAATCCTAAAATTTTTAAAAATACACAAGATATTGATTTAGTTATTTGATTTTATAGACTTTGAATTCTGAGTAATCTGTCTTTACTGGTTGGTAATTTTCTTTCAAAATTGTTTCCACTTCAGACCAGACTGCTACCTTATCGTTCACCACAATCACCTTAGGTTGTTTTTCTTTCAAGTCATTGAGTAGCTTATTCCGATTTTCCTCAGTTGCTGTATAGTGCAACGGGGACAAAATAGCCGATGGCGACAAGCGCTCACTCTTACGATAAAGAGTTGCAGTATCATCCCATGCATATACAGCATCTTCCGTACTTGTCTCCTCTTTCACTAAATCAGCAAGACGATCACGTTCTTGATAAGGTACCGGATAAAGGACAAATCTCATCAAAAAAGGAACAGCCAAAAGATATAACAAAGTTAAAATCGGTAGGTAAAGATTTCCTTTAGTATAGCGATGCCAGAGACTAACAGGCTCTTCTCTGCGTCTTCTTCTAACACTACGACCACTCTGTTGCCCCTTGATATTGGACACTAAAAGTAGAAGAAAGACAGGGAAAATGAGCATCAAACGGGATGCATGTAGGGGATCCTGTGTAAAGAAAATCACTACCAAACCTAAAATCAGGAATAGACTCGCAGGCACTGAGATGACATATAGTTTAGAGGATTTAGATTGAAAGAGACCTAAAAAGATAAAAACCAAAACTCCCATGCCAAGAGCCAACAACCCGTAAAACAAAACATTTTCTAACAATGCCGAAACAGAAGTCAAACGAATGGAATGAATTGGATACAAAATTCCACTAATCGCATCCTCAAAACTTCCTGTTGCAACACTATAGTAGGCAGTTGGGTAAAAGACCAGTGAAAAACCTAAAGCCACTGCAAGAAACTGATAAAATCCATGTGCAAAACGTCTATGCCCAAGGTTAAAGACCAACAAGCCTAAACTCACTACAGCAATAAACAGGAGCGATGCCAAGGGAGCAAAGAAAAATCCGCCTGCCAAAGCCAGCCCAATCCGTACAAATCCCTTGTCATGACTTGGATTGCTTAGGTAAGCCGCAACTAAACTAAAGGCCGCGAATAAGAAAGGAAGCGCTAAAAGAGTCGCATAACCTCCACCAAAAGCAAGACCTGTAACTAGCATGTAAAAAATAGTCACCAGTTGTCCAGCTTGGTCTCCTTGCTCTGTCAAGGTGTCCGCCGATCGAAAGAGGAAAAATCCTCCTGCTACCAAGGCTAACCACTCAAAAATGGCAAAGAAAAATCCGCCCTGAGTCACGTAAATCAGCAAATAATAAAGCAAACCTTGACTTCCATAATAGTCGCTGTAAATCTTCCCTGTCTGATGAAGGGCCCAACCTGCATAAAAATCCTGCACTTCCTGTACACTCATTAAATCGAGTAATAGCGGTACTCCTAGAGTTATCCCCGTTACAAGCGTACTCCATAGTAAAATTTTCACCAAAGGAAGACGACTTGATTCACGATGATGCGATTCTTGTTCGATTTGGTATTCTAGAGGTTCACGATTCTCCTGATGAACTTCTTCTACTCTACCATACACACTCATATCGTTTCTCCTATTTAATTTATCTGTCTTAGTATATCAAAAAGTCCTAGGATTGTCAGCTTGCGATGGCTGTTTGAGTGATTTTTTACATAGTTTCACAAAGGTTTCAATTTCCCGAAATCGGTGTAAATGCGTCTGTTTAAATGTCATGATATAGTTCAATTCTTTCTGGGTCATCATCTTTCCTCCTGCATCTTCTTATTCGTAAAAGACAAGAAAAATAGGACTGGTTTGTGTCCTCAGTCCTAGATTTCTTATAAGATAGGGGCGAATAACTGGGCGATTTCTTTTACAAGCTTTTGATACCAGCTATTTTTTATCGTATGAGGGAAAATTTCTTGCGATGCTGAAAAAATCTCTTGAAAATCTTTTTGAATCTCAGCGATTGATTCTGTTTTATATAGCAAGACTGCATTTTCATAGTGGTGAAGCAAACTTCTATAGTCTAAGTTAATGGTCCCAACTGCAGCAAAGTCCTTATCCACTAGGATTTGTTTACTGTGGATAAAGCCTGGACTATACTCAAAAATCCTTACTCCTGCTGACAACAAATCCGGATAGGCCCCTCTTGTGATGAGCTGGATCAATTTTTTATCTGGAATAAAAGGGGTCACAATGCGGACATCAACACCCCTCATGGCCGCATTTTTAATACTCTCTGTTAAGTCATAGTCAATAATCAAATAGGGCGTTGTAATATAGACCGAATCAGTGGCCTGATTAATCAAACTTTGATAGACTTTTTTCCCTACCTGGGTACGGAAGATGGGCTTGGGCCCACTACCGTAAGGAATGCAGAGCCCTTGGCCAGAACAAGGCTGATTTTCCAAGTGATACTGGTCAAAATCGCTGATTTCCCCACGATTGATGTACCAAGTCATCAAAAAGAGACGGGTGAGAGCCTTGACACCAGGGCCATCTAAGCGAATACCACTGTCCTTCCAGTATCCAAAACGTTCTACATGGTTGATGTACTCATCAGCTAAGTTAATACCTCCTGTATAGGCTACCTGACCATCTATGACAAGGATTTTCCGATGGTCCCGATTGTTGTAAGCCACCGTCAAGCGAGGAACCACCTTGTTAAACTTATGTGCTTCAATTCCTCGACTACGAAGCTGAATAGTATAGTCTCCAGGCAAAGTCGCCATACAGCCGATATCATCATAGAGCATCTTGACCTCTACACCTTGAGCTGCCTTTTGCTCTAGTATGTCTAGTATGCTATTCCACATCAGACCTTCTTCGACAATATAGTACTCTAGAAAGATAAACTTTTCAGCTTTCTTGAGGTCTTCCAACATATATTGCCACATGCTTTCACCCGAAGAAAAGAATTGTGAGTCTGTTCGATCATAGACATCGGCGTTACTATCCATACTTAACAAAGATTTGATAACTCCGTAAGCCGCCTTATCATCTTCCTTCAATTTCTGGCGGAGAGCTTTACTGTTATCCTCCCGAAAATGCATAGAACCAAGTTTGTCCAACTGCCTGATTTCTTTTTTGGATAATCGTCTTTCACCAAACATCAGATAGAGCAAGGGGCCAATGACAGGAACAAAAGTCACCACTAACCACATCACTTTGCTTTCAGGCGCCATGGAACGATTGACAATTGCGACAATAGTCGCCATACTCATAAAGATTAAGAGAATAACCCAAAGAATAGGGGCCATACGCCCTAAATAGAGAAAGAGACCAAAAACAAGAAAAAGTTCAAGTAGCATAATCGAAAGACTAAAGCCATACTTGGACATCAATAATTGAAATTTTCTATATTTCATATCCCCTCCTTGATATTTTGAATGATAAAAACAGGTAATTAAAACTAGTATAACTCAGGTATTCGGTAGAAGGCAAGTATTTATAATCATTTTTCTGAGCAAAAGCAAAAGAGACCAAAAAATCCAGTCTCCTTCTAGTCTATTTTGATAAAACGATGCGATCAGACGCTTCTCTATCCATATCGTCGATAATCATCTGATTACCATTGATTGCATAAATCTTGACATCATCCCCAATAATCATGCGTTGATTAGCGGCGTCGAAGCTAACCTGCTTGATTTCTTGTTCCCCATCAGTTTCTACCTGTATCCATGTACCAGTTGTTCCAGTTCCCACTAAAGTGATACGGTCTCCTTCGTCCTAACCGGTATAAGTCCCATCAATATTAGTTGGTTGAGCCTCAGGCGCATTTTGTGAAGAACTTGTCGTTGCCCGGTTTGTATTTTCTGTGGAAGATGAAGCAGCAGATTGAGATTGCTGAGTTTGTTGTGTTTGCGGTTGAGCTGCTGGTTGTTGAACCTGTTGAACTCTTTGTGAACAAGCTACTAAGAGACTAAGACTTGCTAGAGAGGTCAATTTATCTGCTCATGCCCCAGTATGTCGCTCCGTACTTCTGAAATAAAATAGAGAGATCCTGTAATGAACAACAAATCCTGGGCATCTGCCCTTTCTTCAAAATCGCTAATAAATTTTCGGTAAGAAGAAACTATATCGTAACCTGTTACATCCGTCTCATCTAAAGAACCTTGATAGTCAAAACCAGTCACCTTGAGTTCCACCTGAGGTAAATTTTCAGTCAGATAACCCAACATTCCTTGATAATCCTTCCGTTTCAAGGCTCCAAAGAGGATTTGAGGACGATATCCTTCCTGCTCTTTTTCTTTGATAAACTCCACCAGGCGAGTCAAGGCAGGGAGGTTATGGGCACCGTCCAAGTATATCTGAGGGCGAATACGCTCCAAGCGACCAGCCCAATGGGTCTTCTCCAAAGCCTTTCTTACAACCTGCTCATCAACAGATTCCTTTCTTTCTCCCATAAAAAGAAGAAAAGTTTGCAACGCCAAAGCTGCATTTTCCTGCTGATAAGCTCCTTCTAAGCCTATTTTCAACTGCGAAATATTTAGTAAAGAACTTGAAAAATCCCCATTCAGCATTGAAAAATCTTGGCTTGCCTGATAAAGGTCAACAGCTAAAGATTCGGCTTTTTTCTGACAGACAAGCCTAGCTTCTGGAGGCAATTTCGCAATCACTGCCTTTTTACCAGCCTTGAAAATACCAGCTTTCTGCTCTGCAATTGCTTCTAGACTATCACCCAAGGTTTCTTGATGATCGAACCCGATGGAGGTGATGACAGCAATCTCTCCAGTTACCACATTAGTCGTGTCAAGTAAGCCTCCAATTCCCACTTCTAATAAAACCAAATCCACCTCTTGCTCTCTAAAATAAAGAAAAGCAATCAAGGTCAGCAATTCAAAAAAGGACAACTGATCATGGGTTTGCAGAAGCGTTTTTTCCATCTCCTTGACCTGCTCAGCTAAACGGATGAAGTCTGTGTCTGCTATAGGTTGCCCACTAATGCAGATTCGGTCATTGATGGAAATGATATGAGGGGAGGTAAAGGTCGCAACTTTTTTGCCATGCCCCATAAATAACTCCCTCATAAAAGCAATGGTAGATCCTTTCCCATTAGTCCCTGTTACGTGGATAATAGGGTAAGACTGCTCAGGATTTCCTAACAAATCCACCGCTTGTTGCATTCGGCCCAAACCTGATCGAAAATTCAAACCAATCCGACTATGAAGCCATTCTTCTACTTCAAACATACACATCTCCTTTATAAAAGTCTAATCAATTACCTAGCAAAATTCCGTAGATAACAAAACGAGGCCAGGATTTTCGTCCCGACCTCTCACCTGGTTAGCTAATAACTAGCTACTATAAATGTTAACGTGGGCTAAAAACATCCACTGGATGTTCCAACTCTTCCAATTTCTAGGAGTTGAGCTGATACAGTCTCCCAGACTTACCAGCTCTTTTTTATTTCAAAGAGCTGGGCTAAAAACATCCCCCAAACTTACTGACGGTTTTTATTTTTAGCGTCAGGCTAAAAACGTCCACTGGATGTTCCAACTCTTCCCAATTTCTGGGAGTTGGGGTGATACAGTCTCCCAGACTGTATCACTCCTCCATAAAACTGTTGAAGACTTCTTCAATCATGTTCCATTCGTCTTCTGAGTCTTCTGGGATTGGTTGCAATTCGCCTTCTGTTCCATCTTCGTTTTCGATGAATGAGTAAGCTTGGATTTCAACTTGTCCGTCTTCGTCTTCTTCTGCGTTAACTGGTACTAGAAGAACATAGTTTTTACCAAATTCTTCTTTTCCGTCAATCGTCAAAAGGATTTCAAACAAGGTTTCATTTCCTTGCTCATCTACTAGTGTAATTAATTCACGTTCTTCGTGGTCGTGGTTATGATCGTGTGACATAGCCTCTCCTTTATATTAAAATTTTCTATCTAAATAATTTTGTAAAATCAGCTGAGCTGCTAACTTATCAATGACTTTCTTTCGCTTATTGCGACTGATATCTGCTTGTTCAATCAACATGCGCTCAGCAGCCACTGTTGTCAAGCGTTCATCTTGATAGTCTACTGGTAAACCAAAAAGCTCTTCTAGCTTTGCTCCGTATGCTTGACTAGCTTCCACGCGCGGTCCGCTTGTATTGTTCATGTTTTTAGGCAAGCCCACTACAAATCGTTCCACCTTGTAAGTATCAACCAACTCCTTAACGCGGTCAAAACCAAATTGGCCTTGCTCCTCATTGATTTGGATGATCTCAAGTCCTTGAGCTGTAAAACCGAGCGGATCGCTAATGGCCACCCCTACCGTTTTTGAACCAACATCCAATCCCATAATTCTCATAGGTTATAGATCGACTCCTTGTCCTTTAAGGTAGTAGCGGACCAATTCCTCAACGATTTCATCACGCTCATATTTACGGATTTGATTTCGTGCATTATTATAACGAGGAACGTAGGCAGGGTCTCCACTCAATACGTAACCTACGATTTGGTTAATTGGGTTGTAGCCCTTATCGTTCAACGAAGCATAGACATCAGTCAAAGTTTCGCTAATTTCTTTTTTATTGGAATCGTCCAATTTAAAACGTACTGTTTCTTCAGTAAATCCCATTCTAACACCCTCTTTCCTTAGAATAGTACCATTATAGCATAATTCCTTACGTTCTACAATTCAGGCAGTCTATTTATTTGGATTTTCTATTGTTCTGTCGCACCATTTGCCAATCTGTCTGAAATATACTTGCTTGGTTCATTCTTCAGGAGATTTTCTAAACCAATGTTCTTCAAATATTCTAACTGAGAAGCCTTCTTGACATCCAAAACTTGAAAATCAAAACTAGTCGTTGTTTGAAGTTCGGTTGCACTCAATAGTTTAGTTTCAAGCTTAAATCCTGCTAATTTACGAGCTTCTATGATAGCCTCATCCTTCTCCTCTGCCTCCAGAAGAGCTTTTTGAGTTTCTTCCACTCCGTGTTGGTCAATATAGGTCTTCAACTCATCTGAGACTGGACGCTTTTGTTGAATGGTTAAGTTCAAAAAAGTCTTGTCTTTATAAGTAATGGTTTGAGTTTGCTGGCTACCATCATCTGACTTGGGCAAGACCAAAGTCTTGGTCACAACTGTATTCTTCTCGGCATTTTCAATAACTGGCAACGCCGACTGAAGCGTATCCTTTTCTGTTTTTGTAGCTGTTCCAGTTTCTTTTTTCTGTCCGCAACCAACCAGGACAAAAAGGAAAGCTAGGCTAACAAGAACTATTTTTTTCATTTCTTTCTTCTTTCTTTTTGAAATTAAAATAAGACTGGGAGTTGCTCCCAGCCTTGATGTTTATAGAGCTGCACGCAAACGTGCTTCTGCATTTTCTACATTACGGACAGAGCGTGGTAGGAAGGCACGAATATCGTCTTCCTTGTAGCCAACTTGCAGACGTTTTTCATCCACAAGAATTGGGCTCTTTAAAATTCTCGGTGTTTCCATAATCAGATTGAGGACTTCGTTGACACTCAAATCTTCAATATCCACTCCAAGGGCTTTGGCATAGCGATTTTTAGATGAAACGATGCTGGCTATTCCGTTATCTGTTTTAGTTAGAATATCCAGTAATTCTTCTCTCGTAATTCCTTCTTTACCAAGGTTTTGTTCTTTATAACTTAACTGGTGGGCATTGAGCCAGGTTTTTGCTTTTTTACAGCTAGTACAACTTGAGACTGTATAAATTTTAATCATGTACCTACCCCTTTCGCTACATGTTACTATCAGTTTAGTCTATTATACCATAAAAAACATCCGACTTGCGACCTATTTTTAAATTTTTTTGACTTTTTTCGTCATTTTCGTACTTTTTTCTTGACAAAATGAAATTTACAGCCATTCTTGATATTTTTTGATATAGATTTTTTTCACAATTGTCACGCTAATCATATACAAAATAATGATGAAAAGTAAAAAGATGAAATAAATCGGTTTTAAAGGAGTTAGATGGAGAAGGCTAGCTAGTGGACTGTAGGGAAGGAAGGTCACAAAGGCTGCAGCCAATAAGGTTGTCACAAGGACTAGCCAAGCTGGACGACTTTGTAAAAAGGGAATTTTGGCTGAACGCAGCATATGGATAACCATAGTTTGTGACCACATAGATTCGATAAACCAACCTGTCTGGAACAAGACAATAAAGCCTACGGCCGACTCTGCTCCATGAACATAGGCATGACCTGTCGTCATGGGTACAATGATAAAATAGAGCAAAATAAAGGTCAAAATATCAAAGGCAGAAGAGATAGGCCCCATCCAAACCATGAAACGTGTGATGGACTTGGCTTCCCAGGTATGCGGATTTCTCAAAAAATCTTTGTCCACCTTGTCAAAAGGCAAGGCAATGCAAGACAAATCATAAACTAGATTTAGGATAATCAAATGGACTGGTGCCATTGGTAAAAAGGGTAAAAAGATTCCAGAGACCAATAGGGATAAGATATTTCCAAAATTAGAACTCACTGTCATTTTGATATATTTGGTCATATTGGCATAGACCTTACGCCCTTCAACAAGTCCTTTTTCAAGCACCATGAGATCCTTATCAAGTAGGATAACATCAGCTGTTTCTTTGGCAATATCTACTGCTGTATCAACAGAAATCCCAACATCTGCTACTTTCATAGAAGGGGCATCATTGATTCCATCTCCCATATAGCCAACAGCATGACCATTGGCTTTAAATTGCAAAATAATCCTTGCTTTTTGGTCAGGAGAAAGTTTGGCAAAGACTGTTACCTCCTCTACAGCTTGGGCCAATTCTTGATTACTCATCTGGTCAATTTCAGACCCTAACAGCATCTGATTAATATCTAATCCAACCTTTTCACAGACTGCTTGGGTAACTTTTTCATTGTCTCCCGTCAAAATCTTTGTTTGAACCCCATGTTCTAACAGTGCCTTAATTGCTGGTGCTGCAGATGGTTTAGGAGGATCTAGGAAGGCTAAATAACCAGTTAGAATCATATCCCCTTCGTCATCAACTGTATAGGCATGACCTTCCCTCAAACCTGACTTATAGGCCACTCCCAAGACACGCAAACCTTGTTGATTTAGTTGTCGGACTTCTGCTAAAATTTCTTCTCTAATAATATCTGTCAAGGGAGTAATCACTCCTTGGTATTCTGCATGACTAGAAATCGTCAACATTTCCTCTAGGGCACCCTTGGTTACCAAACTAACAACTTCGTGTTCATCCTTAACGATAACACTCATCCGTCTACGTTCAAAATCAAAGGGAAGCTCATCTATTTTTTGAAAAGTTTGAGCCAGATTTTGCAAGAGGGTGTGTTCTTTGGCTTCCTTTTCAGTCCGTTTGATGATGGCTCTGTCCATCAAATTTTTCAAGCCCGTTTGAAAATAAGAATTGAGATAAGCTCGTCTCAAGACGGTCAAATCCAAGCGTCCGTGGATGTCCAAGGGATATTCAAGGACAATTTCGTCTTGGGTTAGAGTTCCTGTCTTATCTGTACACAAAATATCAATCGCCCCTAAGTCCTGTATGGCATTGAGTTTCTTGATAACCACTTTTTCCTTGGCCATAATGATGGAGCCTTTTGCTAGACTGGCCGTGATAATCATAGGAAGCATCTCAGGTGTCAATCCAACACCAACACTCAAAGCAAATACGCCAGCTTCTAACCAGTCGCCATCTGTTAAACCATTGGACAAGAAAACGATGGGCACCATGACCAGCATCAAACGAATCAAGAGCCACGAAATACTATTCATCTCCCGCTCAAACGAAGTAGGCTCGTCATAGGTGTTCAAAGTCTGCTCAATGGCTCCCATCATGGTATCATCACCAACTGCTAAAACCACGGCCTTGGCACTACCAGATAAGACATTGGTGCCCATAAAAGCGAGCGCTTCTGCTTCTAGCAGACTATCAGATTGTTGAACTGTTGCCTTGGTCAAGGCCAATTTTTCAACCGATTCACTTTCACCTGTCAAGCCCGACTGTTGTACAAAGAAATCGCGCGACTCAAATAAAAGAAGATCTGCTGGAATCATGTCTCCAGCGCTTAATTTAACCACGTCACCCACTACCAAATCATCGATAGGTACTTCTTGGATTTCTCCTTGACGAATGACAGTCGCTGTGTTGACAATCATTTTTGATAGATTGGTCGCAGCCTTATCACTACGGAGTTCTTGGACAAAGCGTATGCTACCAGAAATGAGGACTAGGACAACGATGATAATGGAAGTTGTCGGATCTTCTTGACCTGGTTTTGCCAACCAGACATTGGTCACCAAGGAAATCACGGCGATGACCAGCAAGATGATTGTAAAAGGATTGATAATGGATTCGTAAATCTTTTTGAGGATACTGTCTTCTTGACCCTTTGTGATGGTATTTTCGCCATATAGGTCACGATTTTTCTCCACCTGCTCCTCAGTCAGGCCTGTTAGACTTGTCTTATAAAAAGATAGAGTTTCGTTTAAAGATGTATGAATAGCTGTTGCTAATCTTTCTTTTGTAGTTTTCATTGGTTTCTCCTATCTGTATGAATGATGTGTTTCATACACAGAGACCAATCACTTTATAAGGACAGAACGACACAAATCAGCGATTGGCTGTGTATGTGCGGTTCCGGATGATCGTCAATTTGCATCGTTTATCTCCTTTCTTTGATTTAAACAGTAGAAAATCCCACCATAAAATGGCAGGATTAAAAAACTAATTATCTGTTTTTCGTTCAAGCTTTAACTCCATAGGGCAATGTAATGAGCTTAGTCTTGGCCTTCGCGACCAGGACTGTTGACCAACGAGTAGTGTCTCCACTGCTTTGCGGTAGTCATCCGTATCCCTATGGTAGCCTCACCTACCGTTTTCGTCTTTCAGTATAAACCTTTAAAATTTAAAAGTCAATCATTTGAGTTGTTTGACTCTTAAATAACTATCAACTCTTTTGGAGCTAGGGTCAATAATTCACAACCTGTCTCTGTAATCAGGATATCATCCTCAATACGAACGCCATATTTGCCTTCGATATAGATACCTGGCTCATCTGTCAAGGCCATACCTGCCTTAATAGTTTCTGTAGAAGTTTGGCTAAAGTATGGTTCCTCATGGATATCCAGTCCAATACCGTGGCCAATACCGTGAGTAAAGTAGTCGCCATAACCTGCCTCAATGATAATATCACGAGGGATTTTGTCAAAGTCACGGAAACCTAATCCTGCCTTAGCCTGGTCAATCAAGGCTTGGTTGGCTTTCAAAACCGTATTGTAAATTTCTGCCTGCTCATCGCTAACATGCCCTAGATAGATAGTCCGTGTCATATCGCTGACATAGTGGTCATAAAGGCAACCGAAGTCCATGGTAATAGCTTCCCCTAACTCTACTGGTTTGTGCATAGGATGGGCATGAGGTTTAGAAGAATTGATACCGCTAGCTAGAATCGTATCAAAAGACAAGCCAGATGCTCCCAACTCACGCATGCGGAAGTCAAGGAAGTTGGCAATCTCAATTTCAGTCTTTCCTGGCTTAATAAAGTCAAGCGCATCGCGGAAAGCTTGGTCTGAGATAGAACAAGCCTTGCGAATCGCTGCAATCTCCGCTTCATCCTTAATCATTCGAAGACCTTCGACAAACTGAGTCTGTGGAAACAAGTCCAAACCTGCAAAAGCTGCCTGCATACGGTGGTAATAAGATACTGAAATCTCGTCCTCAAAACCGATTCGAGACAAGCCCATGTCCTTGACAATGCCTGCAATGACAGCTAATTCATCACGGTCAGCCACAATCTCAAAACCACTGGTTTCTTGCTTGGCTGCAATGATATAGCGAGAGTCTGTCACCAAGACCTGACGGTCACGGCTGATAAAGACTGTTCCGTTTGAACCCCAAAAACCAGTCAGGTAATAGACGTTTTTAAGGTTATTGATGATGATGCCATCTAGTTCTTTTTCTTGCATTTTAGCTAGAAATGCTTGTACACGTTTATTCATGATGTAACTTTCCTTTCAAATAATGTCCTGTGTAGCTGGCTTCGTTGGCCGCTACTTCTTCTGGAGTTCCTGTTGCGATGATGGTTCCACCACCGACACCGCCCTCAGGTCCCAAGTCAATAATATGGTCTGCCGTCTTAATAACATCTAGATTGTGCTCGATAACGAGGACTGTATTGCCATCGTCTACAAAGCGAGCTAAAACCTTGAGCAAGCGAGCGATGTCCTCAGTATGAAGCCCTGTCGTCGGCTCGTCCAGAATGTAGAAAGATTTTCCTGTCGATCGTTTGTGGAGTTCACTAGCCAGCTTCATACGCTGGGCTTCTCCTCCAGAAAGGGTGGTAGCTGGTTGCCCTAGCGTCACATAGCCCAGCCCCACATCCTTGATGGTCTGAAGTTTGCGTTGAATCTTTGGAATGTGTTGGAAGAATGCTACCGCATCGTTGACGGTCATATCCAAGACCTGCGAGATATTTTTTTCCTTATAGTGAACTTCTAGAGTTTCACTGTTGTAGCGGGTTCCGTGGCAGACTTCACAAGCCACATAAACATCTGGCAAGAAGTGCATCTCAATCTTGATAATCCCGTCACCTGAGCAGGCTTCACAACGACCACCCTTGACGTTGAAACTGAAACGCCCTTTCTTGTAGCCTCGAATCTTGGCTTCGTTTGTCTGGGCAAAGAGGTCACGTATATCGTCAAAAACTCCTGTATAGGTAGCTGGGTTGGACCTCGGCGTTCGTCCGATAGGACTTTGGTCAATGTCAATCAAGCGGTCTACATGCTCAATCCCTGTGATGGTCTTGAATTTACCAGGCTTGTCTGAATTACGGTTGAGCTTCTGAGCAATAGCTTTTTTGAGAATGCTATTGATTAGGGTCGATTTCCCTGAACCTGATACCCCTGTCACTGCGATAAATTTTCCTAGTGGGAAGCGAGCTGTGACATTTTGCAGGTTGTTCTCACGCGCTCCTGTCACCTCGATAAAACGACCATTTCCGACACGTCGCTCTTCTGGCACTGGAATGGCACGTTTGCCTGACAAGTACTGGCCTGTGATAGACTTACTGTTGCGAGCCACCTGCTTGGGCGTACCTGCCGCAACAATTTCCCCACCAAAAACACCGGCACCGGGACCAACGTCAATCAGATAATCAGCCTCACGCATGGTATCTTCATCATGTTCCACTACTATGAGAGTATTACCCAAATCACGCATCTTTTTGAGACTGGCAATCAGACGATCATTGTCCCTCTGGTGGAGACCGATTGACGGCTCATCCAATATATAAAGGACACCTGATAGGTTTGAGCCAATCTGGGTTGCCAAACGAATACGCTGACTTTCTCCACCTGAAAGAGTTCCTGCCGAACGAGACAGGGTCAGATAGTTAAGACCCACGTTATTAAGGAAGGTCAAACGATCCTTGATTTCCTTGAGAATAGGTCGAGCAATGATGGCTTCATTTTCAGACAAGGTTAACTGGCTCACCAAGTCCAAGTGGTCTGCGATAGACAGGTCTGAAATTTCTCCGATATGTGGTCCTTTCTCACCACCAACACGTACAGACAAAGCCTGGTCATTGAGGCGATAACCATGACAGGTTCCGCAGGTCAGTTCATTCATGTAGAGGCGCATCTGGGTGCGAGTATAATCGCTGTTTGTCTCGTGATAGCGACGCTTGATATTATTAACAACTCCCTCAAAAGGAATATCGATATCGCGCACACCACCAAATTCATTCTCATAGTGGAAATGGAATTCCTTACCATCAGATCCATAGAGAATCAAGTTCTTATCCTCTTCTGACAAGTCCTCAAAAGGTTTATCCATATCCACTCCAAAAGCTGTCATAGCCTGCTCTAGCATATTTGGATAGTAGTTGGATGAGATAGGATTCCAAGGAGCTAAGGCTCCCTCACGTAAGGTTTTGCTGGCATCAGGCACTACCAAATCAGTATCCACCTCCAGCTTGATGCCCAAGCCATCACACTCACTACAAGAACCAAAAGGAGCATTGAATGAGAAGAGACGTGGCTCTAACTCTGGAACAGTAAAGCCACAAACTGGACAGGCATAATGCTCAGAGAAGAGCAACTCAGAGTCGTCCATGGTGTCGATAATGACATAACCTTCTGCAATACGAAGGGCAGCCTCAATGGAATCAAAGAGACGACTACGAATACCCTCCTTGATGACAATACGGTCAACCACGACATCAATATTGTGTTGCCTGCTCTTAGACAACTCTGGCACTTCGGTCACATCATAGACTTCCCCATCCACACGGACACGAACATACCCATCTTTCTGAACCTTCTCGATAACACTCTTATGTTGGCCTTTTTTCTTGCGGATGACAGGGGCCAAAATCTGCAAGCGCTGGCGTTCAGGTAACTCCAAAACCTTATCCACGATTTGCTCCACAGAAGAAGCCTTGATAGCTCCATGCCCGTTGATACAGTAAGGCGTCCCCACACGCGCATAGAGGAGACGCAGATAGTCATTGATTTCAGTCGTGGTTCCTACGGTCGAGCGAGGATTTTTACTAGTCGTTTTCTGGTCGATGGAAATAGCTGGGCTGAGACCATCAATAGCATCTACATCAGGCTTCTCCATATTTCCCAAGAATTGACGAGCATAGGCTGATAGACTCTCCACATAGCGACGTTGTCCCTCCGCATAGAGGGTATCAAAGGCCAGACTGGATTTCCCTGAACCTGACAAGCCGGTCACGACAACCAGCTTGTCTCGCGGAATCTCCACATCAATATTTTTTAAATTATGGGCACGCGCCCCATGAATGACAATTTTATCTTGCATTTTTGTTCTTTCTAGTCCATTATTGCTTACCATTATACCAAAAAAAGTGAGATTCTATTACCCAAAAGGCCGATTTTGTAGTATAATAGTACGGTGTGAAAAAATCTGAAAAATGAGAAAGGATAAGGGATATGAAACAAGTTTTTCTCTCTACAACAACTGAATTTAAAGAGATCGATACGCTTGAACCGGGTACTTGGATCAATCTCGTCAATCCGACTCAAAATGAATCACTCGAAATCGCTAACGCCTTCGATATCGATATTGCGGACCTTCGAGCACCGCTCGATGCGGAAGAAATGTCTCGTATTACCATTGAAGACGAGTATACCCTGATTATCGTTGACGTGCCGGTCACAGAGGAAAGAAATAACCGCACCTACTACGTAACCATCCCGCTTGGTATTATCATCACTGAGGAAACCATTATCACTACGTGTTTGGAACCATTACCTGTCCTTGATGTCTTTATCAACCGTCGATTGCGTAATTTCTATACTTTTATGCGTTCGCGTTTTATCTTCCAGATTCTTTATCGCAATGCAGAACTATACCTAACAGCCCTTCGTTCGATTGACCGTAAGAGTGAACAAATCGAAAGTCAACTGCATCAATCAACTCGTAATGAAGAATTGATTGAGCTCATGGAATTAGAAAAAACTATCGTCTATTTCAAGGCTTCCCTCAAAACAAATGAGCGCGTGATTAAGAAATTGACCAGCTCAACCAGCAATATCAAGAAATACCTTGAAGACGAGGACCTGCTTGAAGATACCCTGATTGAAACCCAACAGGCCATCGAGATGGCAGATATTTATGGAAACGTCTTGCATTCTATGACAGAGACCTTCGCCTCTATCATTTCTAACAACCAGAACAACATCATGAAAACCTTGGCCCTTGTGACCATCGTTATGTCCATCCCAACCATGGTCTTTTCTGCCTACGGGATGAACTTTAAGGATAATGAAATCCCCCTAAACGGAGAGCCAAATGCCTTCTGGTTAATCGTCTTTATCGCCTTTGCTATGAGTGTTTCGCTCACTCTCTATCTCATCCATAAAAAATGGTTCTAAGAGGAGTTCCTATGTCTCAGATTGATCTACAAAAATTAACTAAGAAAAACCAAGAATTTATCCACATCGCTACCCAACAATTCATCAAAGATGGGAAATCAGACGCTGAAATCAAGACTATTTTTGAGGAAGTCATTCCCCAAATCCTTGAAGAGCAAGCCAAGGGTACGACTGCTCGTTCCCTCTATGGCGCGCCAACTCACTGGGCTCATAGCTTTACTGTCAAAGAGCAGTACGAAAAAGAGCATCCAAAAGAAAATGATGATCCAAAACTCATGATTATGGATTCAGCCCTTTTCATCACTAGCCTCTTTGCCCTCGTCAGCGCTCTCACAACCTTCTTCTCAGCAGATCAAGCTATCGGTTACGGTTTAATTACTCTCCTATTAGTTGGACTGGTTGGTGGATTTGCCTTCTACTTGATGTACTACTTTGTTTACCAGTATTATGGACCAGACATGGATCGCAGTCAACGCCCACCTTTCTGGAAATCTGTACTGGTTATCCTAGCTTCTATGTTCCTTTGGTTGCTTGTCTTCTTTGCAACAAGCTTCCTACCAGCTAGCCTTAATCCAGTACTTGCTCCATTGCCACTGGCTATTATCGGAGCAGCCCTCCTAGCCCTTCGCTTCTATCTCAAAAAACGCTTGAACATCCGCAGCGCAAGTGCAGGGCCAACACGTTATTAAGAGAATTATAAAAGCAACTGCAGGTACGGTTGCTTTTTTACTACTTTCCTGATTTAAAAGTATTCCTCTGACATCCCACATAGCTTTCTCTTATCTTTTGTGATAAAATAGGCCC
>NZ_AEDU01000020.1 GCF_000148525.1 Streptococcus mitis SK564 | reverse complement strand
GATGACCCTCGTTATTCGAGGGGAGAGATGGCCTTGTATGACGACGCTGGAAACAATAACTATTCTGTGCGTAGGATTAAACTTGAAAAAGGTACTCTAGCGACAGATTGGAGTCCAGCGGTTGAGGACACTGATGGGCTTATCACTGAAGCTAAGGCTACCTTCGAGCGGACAGCTCAGGGCTTGCGAACCGATTTATCAGCTATTCAGGAATATGTCAACAAAGACGGTCAGCGACAGGAAGCATTACAGAGCTATGCTCGTGAGGAAAGCGCAAAACAAGCGACGGCTGTACGTGAACTGGTAACGAAGGACTATGTAGGCAAAGCGACTTATCAGGAAACTGTAAGAACTATTGAGAACAAGTTCGAAGCTATCACGAATCCACAAAATGGTTCGATTGCTACTCAAATTGCTAACTACAAGAAATCAGTTGATGGTAGATTTGCAGATATCACCTCACTGATTTCTGGTAAAGCCAACCAGACTGACTTCCAGCGTGTAAAGGAAACCAGTCAGCTTTACGAGCGGATTTTGGGCAATACTGAAAATGGAATTGCGGATAAGGTTGCTCGTATGGCCATGACCAATCAGCTGTTTCAGGTTGAAGTTGGCAAGGCATTTGCGGAACATCAGAATTTATTCTTAACCTCAACTCTCACTAAAGGATTTTTAGGGAATAATGGAATCATTAACGTAGCGAATGCTACAGAGAAGGAGGTTACATCCGATTTCATTTCAGTGAACCCAAATGAAAAAATTATTTTCCAGCACTGGGTAACTCTTCCTGAGAATGGAATGGCTTGGACCGCTTGGCAATTTTTCGATAAAAACAAAAATCCTATTGATAACCGTAAACCAGGCTTAAATGCTTATAAAAAAACTGTAGGCAAACAACACAACATCAATCAAATCACTGTACCAACGAATGCTTATTTCGTCAGATTCTCAGCTCGTATGTACGATGATGGTTTGATAAAAGTAGAACAGGGATCAGCTCCATCTGATTACTCAGTAGCACCAAATGATGCTCTTGAAGCTGTGAAAACCGTCCAAAGACAGTTGGCTGGCTCATGGGCTGTTCAGAATCTAACTAGTGCAGGTTCAATCGTTTCTCAAATCAATGCGACGAACAATCAAATTTTGGTTGAAGCTGAAAAGATTCGATTCAAAGGTAAGACCTTAGCTGATCAACTGACAGCTATTGACGGTTATTTCAAACGATTATTCGTCGGTGAAGGGAACTTTGCGACCTTGAACACAGAGGTTTTGAAGTCCAATTCAATTACAGCAGATAAGTTAGTCATGGATATGGCCATGGCAAGACGTTTTGTTTCAAGCGATATCTTCACGAACACGCTTGCTTCTAAAACTGCGTTTATAAACCAACTTCAATCGGTCATTGTATCATCTACTCTTCTTGAGGGGTATAAAGGCTGGATTGGTGGATTCCAGATCGGTACTCACAATTCAGGTTCTGGCCGTTGGATAACCGGTCGCAATCAATTTGCTGTCGGGATAGGTGATGGTGAAGGTGGCAGTGGTCGTACTGCACTATGGGTCAATTGGGGGTATTCTTGGAGCTCACCAGGTACTGAGGCTTGGTTTGTAAAAAACAACGGCAAGATGTTCTGTTACAACACCGCTGAATTTTGGAGCACACCAGTTATTCACGGTGACTTGAAAGTTACAGGAAGAATTCGTTATGATAGTGGTGTTTGGATTTATTCTGGTGAATACGAGAAGATTGGACGAAGCAGTAAAGATTATTTTTATCTGGAAAAAGCCAGTGGTGCCAGAGATTGGTTCCCAGCTTGGAACGATACTTCTGACCGCAGACTTAAATCAAACATTCAAGAGAGTAGTGTTTCAGGGGTTGATGTTATTAATCGTTTGAAAACGTATAGTTACCGAAAAGAATTTAATAATGAGGTAGAGGATATCTCATGCGGTATCATGGCTCAAGATGTGCAGAAGTACGCTCCAGACGCCTTTCGTGAGGGTCCAGATGGAGTTTATACATACAACACATTTGCATTGGTACCTTACCTAATTAAAGCCATCCAAGAATTAAATCAAAAAATAGAAAAAATGGAGAAAACAATAGCATGAATAGCAACATGGACGCAGTAGTAAATCAGTTAACACTTGATTCACTGACTAAAAAGCTAGCAGTCAGTGAGCAAGAATCAGCTAAGAATGAAGCTCTTTATTTGTATGCAGCAAGCGAATTGCATACGATGAAAGAGGTTCTAGAATACGACCCAGCTCTAAAAGAGTTATTTGAAGAAGTGAAAGGAAAAATGACAAATGGCAATTAATAATTATGAACTAGCAAGCAAGCCTTATACTCGAGGATTTGGAGATAATATCAAGACAGTAGTTGAAATTCGTTTATCAGAAGGCAATCGCTACAGCACGAACATGCGCGAACTTTCAGGAGATCGCACAAGTGAACCAGAAGATGTTTTGATTCAAGATGTGCTGGATATCCTAAAAGCTGAGCTAGATCCAGGCAGTGCCATCGTCAAAACACAGGCTAAACTGCAAGAAGCAGAACAGAAACTGGCTGAGGCTGAGCAGAAAGTAGCTCAAGCTCAAGCCAATCTTGAACAAACCCAAGAGAAATTGAGTCAAGCAGAAGCGAAGCAAAATGACCTTGAAGCATTTGCGAACCGCATTAATAAAGTAGTGCGAGTGATGGCTCAAGATTCTATCATGGGTGAAAAAATCGCCTACGGAACAACCTACAAGGAACTTGTCGAACTCTTCCCACTTGTTGAGGAAGGCAAGGCTTATCAACCAGGTGATATGTTTGTCGTTGAAGATCCTGAACACGCTGAATTGAATGGCGAGGGCAAGCGTGTCTTGATTCAGACAAATCAGGCTTTCACTTACAAAGGCGAATCTCTCAAACAACTTGAAGGTGGACCATCTCAAAATGGCCTTCTTGCGATTTGGAAGTGGGATGGCCAAAAGAATGGAAGTGATCTTGATACCACTAGAGTTCCTGGACAGTAGATTGGAAGTGGTCTGATTGGAATTACTAGCATTTCTGGATAAATTGAGTCCGATTCTAATCGTGATCATTCCTAGCTATTTTTCGTTTAAAAGCACGCAGAATACAAAAGAGACTGACAAGTAAATCAGTCTCTTATCTGACAAAATTAGCGCTATTGAAAAGACAGTCTCAAACGTTGAGAACATTGGCAAAGATAATAGCAAAGGATTGAGTGTTATTGGAAAAGGTCTTCAAAGATTACAGCGTTTTCGATTGCAAGAAAACCTAAAAAAAGCAATTAGACGAGGCAATACCAATCAGCATGAGATTGAGGAATTGTCTCGTCTTTACGAAAGTTATGTCGAGCTTGGTGGAAATGGAGCCATCAAGGTACTGTATGAAAAATTTCTAGCATTGGAAATTGTGGAGGAAAATATAAATGCAACAGATTAACGAAATCATCACAAACGGAGCAATCAGCATCCTAGTCATTTTGATTGGCATTGCAGTCAAGGCAGTCAAAGACTACCTTATTAAGAAGGGTGGTGAAAAGACTGTCAAAATTGTCGAGATTTTGGCTAAGAACGCAGTAAATGCCGTGGAGCAGGTCGCTTCTGAGACTGGGTACAAGGGCGAAGAGAAGCTGGAGCAAGCACGAGCTAAAATCCGTGCTGAACTTGGCAAATATAACATTAGTATGACTGACAAGGAACTTGATACATTTGTCGAGGCATCGGTTAAAGAAATGAATGATGCGTGGAAGGAGCAGTAGACATGGTCAAAATCATCAATAATACAATTTTTAATGGAATTGCAGGTTCACGTCCAACTGAGAAGCCAAAATACTACGTCATGCACAATGATGCTGGAAGAAAGACCCCTGAGAGCTATATAGAGTGGCTCCAGTCACGGTATGATAATGGCCAGTCTGAACTTGGATTCGCTCATTACTACATTACTAGTGATGCAATCGCTCGCGTTGAAGATACTTACAATGGTTCTTGGAGCGCTGCTAACTATGATGCTAACATGAACTCTATCAGCTATGAAGTCTGTCAGCAACTCAATGCAACAGATGCCGAGTTCATTGAAAATGAAAACATGGTATTGCGACAAATGGCCGAAGATATGACCTATTATGGTGATACTCCGAACTATTCAAACATCAAGTTCCATAATGAATTTTCAAGTACCTCATGCCCTGCTCGTTCTCTGGAATTGCATGGTGGTTACAATGATAGCTTGCGTGACTATGTTATTGCTAAAATCAAACATTATCAATCCCTTGGTTCAACCGTCCAAGAAATGCTTGCGAAAGAAGGCAACCAAGAAGGTTGGAAGAGAAATTCAACTGGCTGGTGGTATGTCAATGCAGATGGTTCTTATCCAATAAACAAATGGCAGAAGATCGATAATGTCTGGTATTACTTCGATAGTAACGGCTACATGAAAGCTAACACATGGCACAAGCATTCAGACGGATACTGGTATTACTTACTTCCTAATGGCGCTATGGCTACAGGATGGGTGCTTATCAGTAACAAGTGGTACTACTTCAAAGAAGACGGTAAGATGGCCACTGGTTGGGTTAAGTATAAGGAACACCTATACTATCTCGATTACCAAAAAGGAGAAATGGTATCAAATGCATTTGTAAAATCAGCAGATGGCACAGGTTGGTACTACCTCAAATCAGATGGAACAATGGCAGACAAACCAGAGTTCACAGTCGAGCCTGATGGCTTGATCACTACGAAATAATTAAAAAAATAAAATGAAAGGAAAATTTTTCTAAAACGTGTATCTACCGCAGGCTCATGCTTGCGGTTTTTTTGTTTGTCTAAAAAAGGTTGGATTTAAAATCCAAGAAATGTAAATCCAATAAACGCATTTCAAATTCGTAAAATCATCTTTTCGGAGGAATAGTAATTTTGTCAAAAATAAAAAACAGTGAAATTACTCACTGATCATTTTGTAAACTATTAGAATTAAATTACAACCTTCTCAACTATACGGGCAAATGTGGTATGAAAATGAATACGAAGATGAATACGATTTAAAAAAATGACAGCAATTAATGAAAATGATTTTAAAGGAAAATAAATAAAAACCCAACTTTTGACAAATAACGGAAAGTATTTGTAAATACCAATTCTTTATACCATAGTTCGTGACAGTTCCAGCTTTTTTTGATAAAATCATACAGTATGCCCTTGGGCACAAAGTATGAACTGGGACTGTCTTTCCCAGCTTCGGAGGTAAAAAATGTCAGATTCACCAATCAAATACCGTTTGATTAAGAAAGAAAAACACACAGGAGCTCGTCTGGGAGAAATCATCACTCCCCACGGCACCTTCCCAACACCTATGTTTATGCCAGTTGGGACACAAGCCACTGTCAAAACTCAGTCGCCTGAAGAATTGAAGGAGATGGGTTCGGGAATTATCCTGTCAAACACCTATCATCTCTGGCTTCGTCCTGGAGATGAACTCATCGCACGCGCAGGTGGTCTCCACAAGTTCATGAATTGGGACCAACCAATTTT
Organism: Streptococcus mitis SK564; assembly: GCF_000148525.1. GTDB lineage: Bacteria > Bacillota > Bacilli > Lactobacillales > Streptococcaceae > Streptococcus > Streptococcus mitis_H. Next base: position 17,608 of record NZ_AEDU01000020.1, on the reverse strand, counting down.
GACAGATAGTGGTGGTTTTCAGGTTTATTCCTTAGCAGATAGCCGTAATATCACAGAAGAAGGTGTAACTTTTAAAAACCATCTCAATGGTTCTAAGATGTTTCTATCACCGGAAAAAGCTATCTCTATTCAGAACAATCTAGGCTCAGATATTATGATGTCCTTTGACGAATGTCCTCAGTTTTATCAACCATACGACTATGTTAAGAAATCAATCGAGCGTACCAGTCGTTGGGCTGAGCGTGGTTTGAAGGCTCATCGTCGTCCGCATGACCAAGGGTTATTTGGAATTGTGCAAGGGGCAGGATTTGAAGACCTTCGTCGCCAATCGGCTCATGACCTTGTCAGCATGGACTTCCCAGGCTACTCTATCGGTGGCTTGGCAGTAGGAGAAACCCACGAAGAGATGAATGCTGTCTTGGACTTCACAACTCAACTGCTACCTGAAAACAAACCTCGCTATTTGATGGGTGTGGGAGCGCCAGATAGCTTGATTGATGGGGTCATTCGTGGGGTGGATATGTTTGACTGTGTCTTGCCGACTCGAATAGCTCGTAACGGGACTTGTATGACCAGTCAGGGACGTTTGGTTGTAAAAAATGCCCAGTTTGCTGAGGACTTTACACCACTGGATCCTGAGTGTGATTGCTACACATGTAAGAACTATACACGCGCCTACCTTCGTCACCTGCTCAAAGCTGATGAAACCTTTGGTATTCGCTTGACTAGCTACCACAATCTTTACTTCTTGCTTAACCTGATGAAGCAAGTGCGACAAGCCATCATGGATGACAATCTCTTGGAATTTCGTGAGTATTTTGTGGAAAAATATGGCTATAATAAGTCAGGACGTAATTTCTAAAATGGAATTGATATAAGCTAAAAATCCTAAGTTTTCTCTTGGGATTTTTCTTCTTTTTTTGATAGAATAAAGTGTACAATGAAAGGAAGAATAAACTCGTATGCGCATTAAATGGTTTTCCTTGATTAGGATTACAGGTTTACTTTTTGTACTCTTGTATCACTTCTTTCAGACCATCTTTCCTGGAGGATTTTTCGGGGTAGATGTTTTTTTCACATTTTCAGGTTTCCTGATTACAGCTCTACTCATCGAAGAATTTTCTAAAAATCATGAAATTGATTTGATAGGATTTTTTAGGAGACGTTTTTATCGGATTGTGCCACCTGTGGTTTTGATGGTCTTGGTAACCATGCCTTTTACCTTTCTAGTTCGCCAAGATTATGTGGCTGGAATTGGGGGTCAGATTGCGGGTGTTTTAGGTTTCATGACCAACTTCTATGAACTTCTAACAGGTGGGAGTTATGAATCACAGTTCATTCCTCATTTGTTTGTTCATAATTGGAGCTTGGCCGTTGAGGTTCACTACTATATTCTTTGGGGATTGGCAGTTTGGTTCTTATCTAAACAGGCTAAATCAAATGGTCAGTTGAAGGGGATGATCTTTCTTTTATCTGCCACTGCCTTCTTGATCAGCTTTTTCTCCATGTTTATTGGTAGTTTTCTAGTAACCTCTTATTCCTCTGTTTACTTCTCCAGTTTAACTCATGTCTATCCATTCTTTTTGGGAAGTATCCTAGCAACGATTGTAGGCGTTCGTCAGACGACTTCCCTCGTCAAGCAGTTGAATAAAATCTGGGATTTACGAAAGACCCTGTTGGTTTTTGGAGGCGGTTTTGGCTTCTTACTCATTTTGACCTTCTTTGTCAAATTTACCTATCTCTTTGCCTATCTTATAGGCTTCTTGCTTGCCAGTCTTGCAGCTCTTACTATGATATTGGCAGCGCGTGTCTTACATGAAAAGACTCCTAACGTACAGGAGCCAAAGATAATTAGCTTTTTAGCGGATACTAGCTATGCGGTTTATCTTTTCCATTGGCCTTTCTACATCATTTTCTCACAGTTGACCTCAAATCTTCTTGCTGTGTTACTGACTCTGATTTGTTCTTATGGATTTGCCAGTCTTTCATTTTATGTATTGGAGCCGTGGATTGTAGGCAAGAATACACCTGTTTTACAAACTCTTCGTCCCCTGCCTTATATTCACGCAATTCTTGCAACAAGTACAGGAATCTTGGCCTTCATTGTCCTCTTAGTGACTTTGTTGGCACCACAAGTGGGAGCTTTTGAGACAGACTTAACTGTCAATGGTTTGAAGCAAGCTGCAACAAATATTAACCAAACCAAGGTGATGACAGAACGGGCAGATGCAAACAGTTTGGGAATTGCTGATGGTACTATGTTAATTGGTGACTCAGTGGCTCTAAGAGCTAATACAGCCCTGCAGACAGCCCTTCCTGGAGCACAGATTAACGCGCAGGTCAGCAGAACAACCAAGACTGCTGATGAAATCATGCTAAATAATAGCCAGAATAAATTTTTACCTAAGATGGTGGTCATTGCAACAGGGGTAAATAATCCTGAAAATTACAAGGAAGATTGGGACAGTATCGTAAAAAATCTTCCTAAGGGCCACCATATGGTTTTGGTGACTCCTTATGAGGGAGATAAAACAAAAGAGACCTATGCCATCGTTGAGAAGGCTGCTGCCTATATGAGAGAATTGGCAGAGAAGACTCCTTATATCACCATTGCTGATTGGAATCAAGTTGCTAAGGAACATCCAGAGATCTGGACAGGAACAGACCAAGTCCATTTCGGAAGTGACAATAGTAAGATTGAAGCCGGAGCAAAATTGTATGCAGAGACCATTGCTACAGCCTTGCAAACAGCTCAAGACAAGCCAGTCAAATCAAAATAACTTGTATTAAAAAGAGAAGAGTTGGAGAAATCCAGCTCTTTTAAAATATCTCTAGAAAATAGGTCTATACCATTTACAAATGAATCAGAAAGGTTTATAATGTAATTGACATAATAAATATCAAAAGTAATCTTTTAAGGAGGTCATTATTATGCCTAATTACGTTAAAGCGGATCAGTTTTTCTATCCATTTGGCATTCGTCGCGGTGGGTACTTAGAACTTGTTGATGGCAAATTTGGGAAACATGTGGATCAAATTCCTGAAGGAGCAGAGGTTCTTGACTATACTGGTTATAGCATTGCACCAGGTCTTGTGGATACTCATATTCATGGATATGCAGGTGTAGATGTGATGGACAACAACATTGAAGGTACATTGCATACTATGAGTGAAGGACTTCTTAGTACCGGTGTTACCAGTTTCTTGCCCACAACTTTAACAGCCACTTATGAGCAATTGCTTGCAGTCACTGAAAATCTTGGAAACCATTATAAAGAAGCAACAGGTGCTAAGATTCGTGGGATTTATTATGAAGGTCCATATTTCACAGAAACTTTTAAGGGGGCACAAAATCCAACTTATATGAGAGACCCGGGTGTTGAGGAGTTTCATTCTTGGCAGGATGCTGCAAAAGGGATGCTAAATAAAATCGCTATTGCACCAGAACGTGATGGGGTGGAAGATTTTGTACGTACTATTACAGGTGAAGGTGTGACAGTTGCACTTGGACACTCAGATGCGACATTTGAGCAAGCTAAGAAGGCAGTTGATGCTGGAGCTAGTGTATGGGTACATGCCTATAATGGGATGCGTGGTTTAACACACCGCGAACTAGGTATGGTAGGAGCTATGTATGAGCTCCCACATACTTACGCAGAATTGATTTGTGATGGTTATCACGTAGATCCAAAAGCTTGTGAGATTTTACTTAAGCAAAAGGGGACAGAAAACATCGCTCTTATTACGGACTGTATGACAGCTGGTGGGCTTGAAGACGGTGACTATATGTTGGGAGAATTCCCTGTTGTAGTAGCAAATGGAACTGCACGTCTCAAATCTACTGGTAATTTGGCAGGTTCTATCCTCAAACTTAAAGATGGTATGAGAAATGTAGTCGAGTGGGGTATTGCAAATCCACACGAAGCGGTCATGATGGCCAGCCTTAACCCAGCAAAATCTGTTCACATTGATGATGTTTGTGGCCAAATCCGTGAAGGCTATGATGCGGACTTTATCGTATTAGATAAAGATTTGGAATTGGTAGCAACCTATCTAGACGGTGTGAAACGTTATCAAGCATAAGAGGGAAAGCAGAAGTTAGAGACTAGCTTCTGCTTTTTTATCTATATTAATTTACCGGTAAATAAAAAAGTTAAAAAAATCACAAAAATACTTGAAGAAACAAATGAAAAGGATTACAATTATATTATAAATAGTACAAATAAAAAAACGGAGGAGTGCTTTATGAAAGCCTATACTTATGTTAAACCAGGACTTGCTTCTTTTGTTGATGTAGACAAACCAGTTATTCGCAAGCCAACAGACGCTATTGTGCGTATCGTAAAAACTACTATTTGTGGAACAGACCTCCATATTATCAAAGGGGATGTTCCCGCTTGCCAAAGTGGTACCATTCTTGGTCACGAAGGGATTGGGATTGTTGAAGAAGTTGGAGAAGGAGTTTCGAATTTCAAAAAAGGCGACAAGGTCTTGATTTCTTGTGTCTGTGCCTGTGGTAAATGCTACTACTGTAAAAAAGGAATTTATGCCCATTGTGAAGACGAAGGGGGCTGGATTTTCGGTCACTTGATTGACGGTATGCAGGCTGAATATCTACGTGTCCCTCATGCAGATAACACTCTTTACCACACTCCAGAAGACTTGTCAGATGAAGCCTTGGTTATGCTATCAGACATTCTGCCTACTGGATATGAAATTGGTGTCTTAAAAGGGAAAGTAGAACCTGGTTGTAGTGTAGCCATTATTGGTTCAGGTCCAGTTGGTTTAGCAGCTCTTTTGACAGCTCAGTTCTACTCACCAGCTAAATTGATTATGGTAGACTTAGACGATAACCGCTTGGAAACTGCCCTATCATTTGGTGCGACTCATAAGGTTAATTCTTCAGACCCTGAAAAAGCTATTAAAGAAATTTATGATTTGACAGATGGACGTGGTGTGGATGTCGCTATCGAAGCTGTTGGTATTCCTGCAACATTTGATTTCTGTCAAAAGATTATCGGTGTAGACGGAACAGTTGCCAACTGTGGTGTGCATGGTAAACCAGTCGAATTCGATTTGGACAAACTTTGGATTCGCAACATCAATGTAACAACTGGTTTGGTATCTACAAATACCACTCCACAATTGTTGAAAGCACTTGAAAGTCATAAGATTGAACCAGAAAAATTGGTAACTCACTATTTCAAACTCAGTGAAATTGAAAAAGCCTATGAAGTCTTCAGTAAGGCAGCAGACCACCATGCCATCAAGGTCATTATCGAAAACGATATTTCAGAAGCTTAAGTAGTGAAAACATTTTGGAACATAAGCAAATAGAAATTCAGTCATCATAAGATGGCTGGATTTTTTATCAAAAAATTAAGAAATGAGCATATTTCTTTCCTTGTTTGGCGGAATTAGTTATAATATACGGTACAAAGGAATGAATGAATATGTATCGTGTTATAGAAATGTACGGAGATTTTGAACCGTGGTGGTTCTTAGAAGGTTGGGAAGAAGATATTGTAGCAAGTAGAAAATTTGACCAGTATTATGATGCTCTCAAATACTACAAAACTTGCTGGTTTCGATTGGAGCAAGAATCCCCTCTTTATAAAAGTAGAAGTGATTTGATGACCATTTTTTGGGATCCAGAAGACCAACGCTGGTGTGATGAATGTGACGAGTATTTACAACAATACCATTCTTTGGCTCTTTTACAGGATGAGCAGGTTATTCCAGATGAAAAACTACGCCCAGGCTATGAAAAACAAACAGGTAAGGAAAGGCACCGTTCTTGCCGTATGAAATTAAAATAGAGAAAAAGTAACTTTTTTGGAGTTGCTTTTTTTATTTTCCCAAATCTTTGCGAATAGTATAGGTGAGGAGGTAAGTATGGTTCAAGAAATTGCACAAGAAATCATTCGTTCGGCTCGGAAAAAAGGGGCGCAAGACATTTATTTTGTCCCCAAGTTAGACGCCTATGAGCTTCATATGAGGGTAGGAGACGAGCGCTGTAAAATCGGCTGTTATGATTTTGAAAAGTTTGCGGCCGTCATCAGTCACTTTAAGTTTGTGGCAGGTATGAATGTTGGAGAAAAGAGACGTAGTCAACTTGGTTCCTGTGATTATGAATATGACCAGAAGATGGCGTCCCTACGTTTGTCTACTGTAGGCGATTATAGAGGGCATGAGAGTTTAGTCATTCGCTTGTTGCATGATGAGGAGCAGGATTTGCATTTTTGGTTTCAGGATATCGAAGAACTGGGTAAGCAGTATAGGCAACGTGGTCTCTATCTCTTTGCTGGTCCGGTCGGCAGTGGCAAGACGACCTTGATGCATGAATTGGCCAAGTCCCTCTTTAAAGGACAGCAAGTCATGTCCATCGAAGATCCTGTCGAAATCAAGCAGGACGACATGCTCCAGTTGCAGTTGAATGAGGCGATTGGACTAACCTATGAAAATCTCATCAAACTTTCCTTGCGTCATCGTCCTGATCTCTTGATTATCGGAGAAATTCGAGACAGCGAGACGGCGCGTGCTGTGGTCAGAGCCAGTTTGACAGGGGCGACAGTCTTTTCAACCATTCATGCCAAGAGTATTCGAGGTGTTTATGAGCGCCTACTGGAGTTGGGTGTGAGTGAGGAGGAATTAGCAGTCGTTCTGCAAGGAGTCTGCTACCAGAGATTAATCGGGGGAGGAGGAATCGTTGACTTTGCAAACAAAGACTATCAAGAACACCAGCCAACTAGCTGGAATGAGCAGATTGACCAACTTCTTAAAGACGGACATATCACAAGTCTTCAGGCTGAAACGGAAAAAATTAGCTACAGCTAAGCAAAAAAATATTATCACCCTGTTTAACAATCTCTTTTCCAGCGGTTTTCATCTGGTGGAAACTATCTCCTTTTTAGATAGGAGTGCTTTGTTAGACAAGCAGTGTGTGACCCAGATGTGCACGGGTTTGTCTCAGGGAAAATCATTCTCAGAAATGATGGAAAGTTTGGGATTTTCAAGTGCCATTGTCACTCAGTTATCCCTAGCGGAAGTTCATGGGAATCTTCACCTGAGTTTGGGAAAGATAGAAGAGTATCTAGACAATCTTGCCAAGGTCAAGAAAAAACTAATTGAGGTAGCGACCTATCCCTTGATTTTGCTAGGTTTTCTTCTCTTAATCATGCTGGGGCTACGGAACTACCTACTCCCACAACTGGATAGTAGCAATATTGCGACTCAAATCATTGGCAATCTGCCACAAATTTTTCTAGGAATGGTAGGGGTTGTTTCCATACTTGCCCTTTTAGCACTAACTTTTTATAAAAGAAGCTCTAAGATGCGCGTCTTTTCTATCTTAGCACGCCTTCCCTTTCTTGGAATCTTTGTGCAGACCTATTTGACAGCCTATTATGCGCGTGAATGGGGGAATATGATTTCGCAGGGGATGGAGTTGACGCAGATTTTTCAGATCATGCAGGAACAAGGTTCCCAACTCTTTAAAGAAATCGGTCAAGATCTGGCTCATGCTCTCCAAAATGGTCAGGAATTTTCTCAGACGATAGGAACCTATACTTTCTTTAGGAAGGAATTGAGTCTCATCATCGAGTATGGGGAAGTCAAGTCTAAGCTGGGGAGTGAGTTGGAAATCTATGCTGAAAAAACTTGGGAATCCTTTTTTACCCGAGTCAATCGCACCATGAATTTGGTGCAGCCACTGGTCTTTATCTTTGTGGCTCTGATTATCGTTTTACTTTATGCGGCAATGCTCATGCCCATGTATCAAAATATGGAGGTAAATTTTTAAAATGAAAAAAATGATGACATTCTTGAAAAAAGCTAAGGTTAAAGCTTTCACTCTGGTAGAGATGTTAGTGGTCCTTTTAATCATCAGCGTGCTTCTCTTGCTCTTTGTACCTAATTTGACCAAGCAAAAAGAAGCAGTCAATGACAAAGGAAAAGCTGCTGTTGTTAAGGTGGTAGAAAGTCAGGCAGAGCTTTATAGCTTGGATAAAAATGAAGATGCTAGCCTAAGTAAGTTACAAGCAGATGGGCGAATCACAGAAGAACAGGCTAAAGCCTATAAAGAATACCATGCTAAACAAGGTACCAGTCAAAGTGTTTCAGATTAAGGCCTTTACCATGCTGGAAAGTCTCTTGGTTTTGGGTCTTGTGAGTATCCTTGCCTTGGGCTTATCAGGCTCTGTCCAGTCTACTTTTGCGGCGGTAGAGGAGCAGATTTTCTTTATGGAGTTTGAAGAACTCTATCGGGAAACCCAAAAACGCAGTGTAGCCAGTCAGCAAAAGACAAGTTTGAGCATAGACGGACAAACCATTAGCAATGACAGTCAAAAGCTGACAGTTCCTAAAGGAATTCAAGCACCATTGGGACAAAGTATCACATTTGACCGAGCTGGGGGCAATTCGTCCCTGACTAAGGTTGAATTTCAGACCAGTAAAGGAAAGATTCGCTATCAATTATATCTAGGAAATGGGAAAATTAAACGCATTAAGGAAACAAAAAATTAGGGCAGTGATTTTACTGGAAGCAGTAGTTGCTCTAGCTATCTTTGCTAGCATTGCAACTCTTCTTTTGGGACAAATTCAAAAAAATAGGCAAGAAGAAGCAAAAATTTTGCAAAAGGAAGAAGTCCTGAGGGTAGCTAAGATGGCCTTGCAAACAGGTCAAAATCAGGTAAACATCAACGGAGTTGAGATTCAGGTGTTTTCTAGTGAAAAAGGATTGGAGGTCTACCATGGTTCAGAACAGTTGTTGGCTATCAAAGAGCCATAAGGTCAAGGCTTTCACTTTGTTGGAATCCCTGATTACCCTTATTGTCATCAGTGGAAGCTTACTCCTCTTTCAAGCCATGAGTCAGCTCCTCGTTTCAGAAATTCGCTATCAGCAGCAAAGTGAGCAAAAAGAGTGGCTCTTATTTGTGGATCAGTTGGAGGCAGAATTAGATCGTTCACAGTTTGAAAAAGTGGAGGGCAATCGCCTCTATATGAAGCAGGATGGCAAGGATATTTCTATAGGTAAGTCTAAATCAGATGATTTTCGAAAAACTGATGCCAGTGGACGAGGTTATCAGCCTATGGTTTATGGCCTCAAATCAGCTCAGATTACAGAGGACAATCAATTGGTTCGCTTTCATTTTCAGTTCCAAAAAGGCTTAGAAAGGGAGTTCATCTATCGTGTGGAAAAAGAAAAAAGTTAAGGCAGGAGTCCTCCTCTATGCAGTCACCATGGCAGCCATCTTTAGTCTTTTGTTACAATTTTACTTGAACCGACAAGTCGCCCACCATCGAGACTATACTTTAAACAAAGAAAAACTAATTGCGTTTGCTATGGCCAAGCGAACCAAAGATAAGGTTGATAAGGAAAGTGGGGAACAGGTCTTTAATCTAGGTCAGGTAAGCTATCAAAACAAGAAAACTGGCTTGGTGACGACGGTTCGTACACCTAAGAGTCAATATGAGTTTCTGTTTCCTTCAGTCAAAATCAAAGAAGAGAAAATAGAGAAAAAGGAAAAGGTAGCGACCGATTCAAGCGAAAAAGTGGAGAAGAAAAAATCAGAAGAGGAGCTTGAAAAGAAAGGGAATTTCTAGCCAATCAAACTACTTTGTGCTAAACTAAAAATATGAAACATGATTTTAACCACAAAGCAGAAACTTTTGATTCCCCTAAAAATATCTTTCTTGCAAACTTGGTTTGTCAAGTAGTCGAGAAACAGATTGATTTTCTATCAGACAAAGAAATTTTGGATTTCGGTGGAGGGACGGGTCTATTAGCCTTGCCCCTAGCCCATCAAGCTAAGTTCGTTACTCTTGTAGATATTTCTGAGAAAATGCTGGGGCAAGCTCGCTTGAAAGCGGAGCAGCAAGACATCAAGAATATCCAGTTTTTGGAGCAAGATTTATTGGAAAATCCCTTGAAGCAAGAGTTTGATCTCATTGTTGTTTGTCGGGTTCTTCATCATATGCCCGATTTGGATGCGGCTCTCTCACTGTTTCATCAACATTTGAGGGAAGATGGACAACTCCTACTTGCTGATTTTACCAAGACAGAAGCTAACCATCATGGATTTGAATTGGCTGAACTGGAAAACAAGCTAATTCAGCACGGTTTTTCATCTGTGCATAGTCAGATCCTCTATAGCGCTGAAGACCTGTTTCAAGGAAATTACTCAGAACTCTTTTTTACAGTAGCCCAAAAATCACTCGCCTAGTCAGGGAGTGATTTTTTAGGTACGACGGTCATGATGTTCATCTGAGGTGTAAGTCCTCCGTGGGCACCTGCTACCGGTGAACCAAATAGCGATTCCAAAGTCTGATTATCATGAGATAGTAGAGGGAGGAAGGGATAGCGAAATCGTGGCTCTACGAACAGAAAGAGCATAGCGAGTTGTATACAGTTTTGAAGTTTTTTGTCTGTTTTACTAGTTTTATACCGAAAATATACACACTATCTCCGATATATATATATTGAATAAAGCGATTTGCTGATTTTATTACTATTTTTGGCGTGGTTCGATTTATGGAAATATCAATGTTAGATAGCCTTATACATAGAATTGAATAATAAAACTTTTTTATCATGAGCTTATATTGAGTTGACTTAATATATTCAAAGAAGTAGAATATAATTAGGGAAAAATACTTTTTTAGAAGAAGGAGTTAAATATGTTTTTTAGAAGACAAAAAGGTGAATATAGGGAGACGGATCGTGTGACCCGTTTCAAGTTGATCAAGTCAGGTAAGCATTGGTTGCGTGCCTCGACCTCTCAATTTGGTCTCTTTAAAGTCTTGCGTGGTGGTGTAGATGCTGCTCAGGTAACAACTGAAATGATCGAAGAGCAATCAGCAAATACACTAACAGGATTGGATATCCTGAAAGGGATAGCCGCAGCAGGGACGGTACTTGGAGGAGCAGTTGCAACACAAACAACTGTTTATGCCCATGACGCCCTTGAAAAGACAGTAGAGGCCAAGGAAACACTTGCGAATACAGATACAGTAACTTTGGGAACAGTAAAAGATCAGGAGGGGGCTCAAGCCGACAGCTTATCAGTTTCTGTCAGCCAAAGCCAATCCTTGTCTGAGGAAGCTTCCAAGAATGCAAGTAAGCATCTTTCAGAAAGTGAAAGCCAATCAGTAAGTACTTCAACAAGTGCTTCAACAAGTGCTTCTGTATCAGCCAGTACATCTGCTTCTGCAAGTGCAAGTACAAGTGCATCTGAGTCAGCCTCAACAAGTGCTTCTCAATCACAAGCTGGAGTAACTTCTGAACTTGCAAAACCAGTAGCATCAGAAACAGCTTCAAACAAAGAGACATCTGTTCGTAAGGAAGATGCAGCTAATGCGACAGCTGGCGCAGCTCTTTCAAAAGTTATCACTGAAAGCCTCGCATCTCTACAAGCAGTTGAAACTCGTTTGAGCCAAATCACATCAACGACTTCAAGTTTGGTGGATACAACGACAACAGCTGCTGTAGCGACTACAGTATCTGCTGAGAGCAACAAGAAAGCGCAAGAAGACCGTAAACGTCTATCTAAAATCTCAGCGACTATGGGTGAATACCTCGCTAAGTCTATCGGTCTGCCAAATACAGAAGCAGCGGTTGCTAAGGTTAATGCAGCTGTAACAGCTATCGAAGAAGCGCTGAAAAATCCAAATGCCGACTTGACAGATGTTATCAAGCAAGCCACATCTGCGCAAAACTCAATCGTCAACGCTGTGCTCCGTGCTAATAACGGTAAACGTAGCGCCTTAAATGGTAAAGCAATGGAGAGAGGGGCTAATTTTAGGGTTGCACCAGGTGGGGCAACTGAAAATGATCCTACCAGTGCAAATTATGGTTTCTCCACAGCTACAGTTGGATATGTAGTAACGAAAAATGATGCAACTGCCCATTCATCTGCAGCTCGCAATATATATAAAGAAGGAACCTATCTTTATGCTACGCAAGGGAGACAGGCGAATAATGAGCCACCGGGCAGAGCGAATGTTCCTACACGTGTTGAGGTTAGGACAATCAAGGATCAGGTGTATATGACTTCTACCAGACATGGAAATACGACCGATTGGGAAGTTACTTTCAATGATGGTGGTGAACAACACGATAATCCGTTTTTCTACTTTACAGTTCCCAAAGGGCATACTGTTACACATATGGAGGTCCTTAGAAAAGATAGTGCCAATGCTAAATGGCAAACTTTGGCTAATAGTAATGGACATCAAGCATTCTTAGATATAGATAAAGGAAACGGTAACTATCGCCCTGCTATAGGTAATGCTTGGAATAACCAAGGTGGTTATTATTATGACAATGTAGCTGGTGTCGGACCAGGAGGGGTAGGAAGAGGTAATCTTACGAGTCTAAGAGATTTTGCCTTTAATAATCCAGAAGTCTATTATCAGACAGATAAAATATCAGATACTACTAAAGAATCGGGAGATTTTGCCTTTGATAGCATTGAAAATGCTACAGCAAATATTTATGCTCTTCACCCTAAGGGAAGTCTCCAAAGAGGTGGTTATAAAATCAAATACACCACTACGAGTTCGGGCGATACCAATGATTTTTATATGGCTGGATTCCGATCTTTGGAAAATTCGCGCCATAAAAATTACCTTCAAATGAATGGTTCGAATGAAAGATATGTATTAAAATTGAAAAGTGGTATCAAAAACACTTTTTTGAAACATGGTAGATTGGGAGATTTAGTTAACGGGCCTTATATTGGTAGAATAGCCAATGCTTATGATAGACATACAAAGACAGAGACGGCTATCCCAGCGTTATCACCTGGTGAATCTGTTACCTATTCTATTAAAGGTAGGGGGGATAGTTCTACTTGGATTCAATATCGTGGTAATACTACAAGTATCCCATTTTCTAAGGGAGCAGCCGAATTGACAGTTTCAGTTCCTAAAGTTGGAACTCGTACGCTTCCATTTAGAATTGTTACTCAGTCTGATGTTTATGAACCTGTGATTGATAAGACAGTGACGACGGCTACTGTTTTAAAGGGAAAAAATATTAATCCTGTATCTGTTATCCAGCGAATTGATGATAAATCTCGAGATATCCCAGGATTTGTACAACCTGATGACATGAATGATTATAATCGGGAGATTAACGGAGGAGGAAACACTGCTAAAGCTCTTCCAAACACTGCTGAAGGAACAGGTGATAATTTAAGTCGCTTAAACGTCAAGCGTGTTGAATGGGTAGGTGGCAGTAATCAAATTGGTTCGGGTATAGGGGAAACTATGGCTGTGAAAGCCATGTTAAATGGTAAGGAAGTTTACTTACCTGTGCCTGAGGATATGGATATATCAAGATTAGGGACTGCCTTATCTGAACGAGATAAACAAGATGTCCTCGCCCACAATGATTTACAAGAGAAAGCTAGGATTACTGGTACTAAAGTAGGATTGACTAAGCAACTTAAGACCATTTATAAAGATGATGAGGGTGGCGATTCAGTCGATGTTTCGGAAGTATTCTTTGAAAACGTTGAGAAGGCTAGAGCTACAGCTCCTCGTGTTGATCCTAAGAGTGATGGTAGTGTAGTTGTTAGTCCAGTGACCGACAATGATAAGATAAATATATCTTATACACCGACTACGTCTACAACTGCTAACATTACTCAAATTACGATTAAAAAATCTGGAACTACATGGGAAAATACTGATCCCCTTCCATCTGGTGTGACTTTAGATAAATCGACTGGTCACCTGACTATCTCTGAAGAGGCGGTTAAAGATAAAACAGATGTAACAGCTACATCTTATAACTTCAACTCAGATGGAGCTGTAACCAGAGCTACTGCAAAGGCTCCGTATCAAGCCAAATCAGACCGTTTTTATGCCGTGGAAGGTGAGGATAAGAATCAACTCAACGCTCGTGACTTTGTTGTAGATGGTGATGGTAGAGCACTACCTTCAGGGACAAGTGTTAAGTGGAAAGATAGCACCCTAGATTTATCAACTCCTGGTCAGAGAAAAGCAACCTTGCTCGTTACTAAAGGAAGTGAGACTAAGGAAGTTGAGTATAGCTATACTGTCTTAGAAAAGGTTAAAGCGAGAACTGAAAATGAAGTCGCTGGTAAGTTCTTTGCCTTTAAAGGAACGCAAGGATCAGACCTTGCTAAAGTCGGCGGAGGAAAATGGGCTAATCCATATGGTAGAAATATAGAGGGATATACAAATCTCAATGATTTGAAAGCTGAAAGTAGAGATGTTAAATGGTTCTATAAGTATCGTTTAAATGGTACAGAATCGGAGAGAACAACTACTGTTGGCAGAGACACGTTTGGTGAAGTATGGTATACAACCAAGGAGGTTTCAAGCTGGCCGGATCCTGTAAGTCACAAGACGACCTATACTGTGACAGCTGTCTATCCAACAGGTCGCTTCGGAACTCCATCAGCTAACGATCAGGCTCTGACAAGCGAGACAACTTTTGAGTATACGGTAGTTGATCCAGTAGCCAAGCAAGAGTATGTTACAACCGTTGGGAATACAGGACCTTTGACTGAGATTATTAATGCCCCAGGCAAGGCGATTAAGAATTCTAGAGATGGTGTGCCGATTCCTAGTGGGTCAGAGGAAGCTACTAGAACTACCTACAGATGGGGAACAACCCCAGGTGCTAGCACAGTCAGTACTCCTGGTATCAAAAAGGAAGATGTTACAGTTACCTTACCCAAAGGAGCTCAAACTGAGAATAACAGTCATGCAATCGTTCCTGTAACCATCAAAGTCAGACCAAACCCACCACAAATATCAGCTCAACTATCCAATACAGGAGGGCTTCCGAGTCGTGATATTACTGTTACAAATGCTCTACCAAATGCGCAGGTTACCTTGACAATCGGTGGCAATACTCTTACTAAAGAAGCAGATGGTAATGGAAATGTAACCTTCCCTTCTACCGATGTTGCAGACAGCAATGGTCTTCTTCCAAGAGGAAACGTAACAGTTAAACAAAGTAAGGAATTTAGAAACCCTGTAACGAATACAAATGAAACTTTGGAATCAGATATAAGACGTGTTGAAATCAGTAAGGAAACTGAAAAACCACATGTAAAATACAAAGTCACAATTGATGGTAAAGAGCCTAAGAAAGATACTTCAGGTCAGTATATTTTCTATGCCGGAGATGAAATTAGGGTTGAGTATAGCGCTACCGATAATAGTGGAAAATTGAAAAGAGTTACCTTTAACAAGGGAGATACAGAGTTATCCAATTTCTTTGATGATACAATGAATCAATATGGAAGTGGTGCTGTAACTAAAATCGAAAGTATTGTAAACCAAGATCAAACCACAAGGGTAACGATAGGTAAAGCCAAAGATGACTTACAATATAATTCAGGGCATAAATGGACGCGACACATTAAGGCGATAGATCCAAGTGATAATGTAAGTGATACTAATCTAGATGAAGCGAAGTTTGTTATTCAACAAGGACGTTTGGCGGATAAATTCAGAGGAACGCAGCCAAGAGATGCGGTTGTAGTTGCCAATCCAAACTCCTTGACAGAGCCAGAACGTGCTAAGATTCTTGCGGCAGTGAAGGCAGCTAATCCTAAAGATACGAATCGTATTAAAGATGGAGATGAAGGCTATAGAATATCAACAGATGGTACCGTAACAATCACTTATAAGGATGGTACTTCTACTACGGTTCCACCAAAGGTAAAATATGGTGTTGAGAAAGTAGCAGATAAGTTTTATGCAATTAGTGACGAAACCGTAGCAAGTCTAAATCCAAAGGATTTTGTTCGTGGAGTGGGGAATCAACCTTTACCAGCAGGAACAACTGTTACGTGGAAGAAAGGAAGTGAGCCAACGTTTGATACAGTTGGAGATCGTACAGCTACTCTCCTGGTTACACATCCAGATGGGACGACTGATGAAGTTGCGTATAACTATACAATTTATCCAAAAGTTGAAACGAAGACGAATAATGGCTTGACAGGCGAGTTTGAAATTCTTAAAGGGTATAACCATATAGGTGGGCATACTCAACTGTATACAAACTTGGATAATCCTGCCTTCCCTAGAGGAACAAACTGGTCTTATCGTTACAATACAGAGGATGGTGTTACCGAAACAACAGGAAATCAACCTACCTTTAGTACTATATGGAAAAACGACACGCTAGGTAAGGAAACCTATACTGTAAAAGCGACATATGGTGTTAGTCGTTTTGGAGCAGTTACAGCAACTAACCCAGTTCTTTCAAGTGAAGTTACATTTAACTACACTGTATTAGAATATACTGCTAAGCAGGTATTTGAAACAACAGTTGGTGATACAGCACCTCTTGCAAGCATTATTGCCAATGCCAAGAAAGCTGTTAAGCCGGTTGATGGAAGTCCAGAAGCTCTTGCTCCTACTGGGTTTGAATGGGATACTAATCAAACTCCAGACGCAGCAACAGTTGCGAATCCAGGTTATGTGACAAGAAATGTCAAGATGACTTTGAGAGATTCTAGTGGTAGAGAAAGAGCGGTCACTATCCCTGTAACTATCAAAGTCAACCTAAAGACACCACAAATCGCAGATGATCAAGTAACAAAAAAAGGTGGTCTTCCAAACCGTAGTATTACTGTGACAGATGTGACACCAGGTGCGACAGTGAGCTTGAGAATTGGAAATAAGATTTTTACTCCGAAGGCAGTACCAGTTGGTACTACAAGTGTTACATTTGGAGCGGATGAATTAGCAGATAGTAACGGTTTGCTTCCAAAGGGGAACGTAACGGTTACGCAAACTAAAGATGTAACGACTCCTACTGGAGGACCAGAGACCCTCAGCACATCAACGACTAAAGAAATTACTAAGGAAACTGACGCACCGACGATTAAGTACAAGTTACAGATTAAAGATAAAGATAGTAAATGGGTTGATGTACCGAAGAAAGTTGTTCGTCAAGGAAAAGCTGAAGGGTATGAAATATTTGCTGGTGATGAATATCGTGTAATTGCTGAAGCCAAGGATAACAGTGGTAAAATCAATAAGTTGGAAGTTTCAGATAATAGATCTACTCAGACAAACTTTATTGATCCTAACTATGCCTCAGGAGGAGCGATAACTTCTATCACAAGTGTGACAGAAGCTACGGAAACGACTCCAGCGAAGATTGAAGTTACTGGTACATATAATGCAGATATAAGATGGGAATCAGGTAATTTTTGGACACGTAAATTTATCACGAGAGACTTGAGTGGTAATGAAACAGAGACTCCAGCTTTCCTTGTTGCTCAAGGGGAATTAAGAAAAAAATTCCCAGCTCAAGTACCAGCAACAGTTCAAGTAAGCAATACAACAACCTTATCTCGAGAAGATAAACAAAAGATTCTTGAGGCGGTAAAAGCAGCCAATCCAAAAGATGCAAACCGTATTAAAGATGGAGATGAAGGATATAGAATATCAGACGATGGGACTGTAACAATCACTTACAAAGATGGAACGCAGAATACAGTGAAACCACCAGTGTCGGATTCGGACTTTAGATCGAAATCAGCAAGTACGTCAGCTAGTCAGTCAGCATCGACAAGTGCGAGCCAATCAGCAAGCACATCAGCTAGCCAGTCAG
>NZ_AEDU01000021.1 GCF_000148525.1 Streptococcus mitis SK564 | reverse complement strand
TTTTAGCGGGTGTAGTTTAGTGGTAAAACTACAGCCTTCCAAGCTGTTGTCGCGAGTTCGATTCTCGTCACCCGCTTTGAACTTTGTTCTTTGTACCAAGTTTTTAACTTGGGCGCGTAGCTCAGGTGGTTAGAGCGCACGCCTGATAAGCGTGAGGTCGGTGGTTCGAGTCCACTCGTGCCCATAGTGTTTAGTCCATTATTAGAGGATTGAAATATTATCTTTTCACTAAGAGGACACGGGTTTATTCCCGTATGAACTATTTTGGAGGATTACCCAAGTCCGGCTGAAGGGAACGGTCTTGAAAACCGTCAGGCGTGTAAAAGCGTGCGTGGGTTCGAATCCCACATCCTCCTTTTTTATTAACGCGGGATGGAGCAGCTCGGTAGCTCGTCGGGCTCATAACCCGAAGGTCGTAGGTTCAAATCCTGCTCCCGCAATAAGGCTCGGTAGCTCAGTTGGTAGAGCAATGGATTGAAGCTCCATGTGTCGGCGGTTCGATTCCGTCTCGCGCCATTTATATATTTTGGAAGGGTAGCGAAGAGGCTAAACGCGGCGGACTGTAAATCCGCTCCTTCGGGTTCGGGGGTTCGAATCCCTCCCCTTCCATTTTACGGGCATAGTTTAAAGGTAGAACTAAGGTCTCCAAAACCTTCAGTGTGGGTTCAATTCCTACTGCCCGTGTTAATAGAATTATGGCGGGTGTGGTGAAGTGGTTAACACACCAGATTGTGGCTCTGGCATGCGTGGGTTCGATCCCCATCACTCGCCTATTTTATATTATTGGGGTATAGCCAAGCGGTAAGGCAAGGGACTTTGACTCCCTCATGCGTTGGTTCGAATCCAGCTACCCCAGTTACTATTTGCCGGCGTGGCGGAATTGGCAGACGCGCTGGACTCAAAATCCAGTGTCCGCAAGGACGTGCCGGTTCGACCCCGGCCGCCGGTATAGTATAGAGTTAGGAACGTAGTTAATCTTCGTTCCTTTTTTGTATTATTTTTGGTATAATAATAGTTATTCAAATTTGATTTAGATTAAGAAAGAGTAGGATAGTATGTCTCGTTCTATCGATTTATTAAAACATCGGTATCTGAAAAATATTAAAGAAAATCCAGAATTGTTTGTCGGGATTGAGCTGGAATATCCTGTTGTAAATTTGGAAGGGGATGCCACAGATGTTGAAGTTATCAAACACTTATTCCGATATTTAGTTTTTGCTTTGGATTTTACTGTCGAAAAGGTAGATGATTTTGGGACTCCTATTCAGTTAGTGGAGCCAGTAAGTCAGGATGCTATTTTATTTGAAGTTTCCTATACAACGATTGAGTTTGCATTTGGTAAGGCCGAAACAATTCAAGAGGTCGAAAATCGTTTTAATAATTATATGTATGTAATTCAGAGAAAATTAGGCGAATCCAATCATGCTATCGTTGACTGCGGTATTCATCCTAACTGGGATAAAAATGAGAATTGTCCAGTGGCTTATCCACGCTATCAGATGTTGATGGATTATTTGAATTTGAGTAGAAATGTGACTAAATCAGACTTACATCAATTCCCTGAATACGGAGCGTTTATTTGTGGGAGTCAGGTTCAGTTGGATGTTTCAAAGTCTAACTACTTACGAGTGATTAATGCTTTTACCCAAATTGAAGCAGTTAAGGCTTATTTATTTGCAAACTCTGAGTTTACAGGTGCGGATTGGGATACGAAAATTTCAAGGGATATTTTCTGGGAAGAATCCATGCATGGTATCTATACAGAGAATGTTGGGGTTAATGCTAGACTCTTTAATGATGAAGCTGATTTTTTTGACTATCTAGATCATTCTGCAATTTTTACTGCGGAACGTGATGGACAAACCTATTATTTTTATCCGATTCAGGCTAGGGACTATTTGGCTACATCTGAAATCCAAGTATATGCTCTTAATGGGGATGAGATTCTTATTTACCCTCAAGAGAAGGATTTTGAAACTCATCGTAGTTACCAGTACCAAGACTTAACGACTCGAGGAACAGTTGAGTTTCGTAGTGTGTGTACACAGCCACTTGATAGGACTTTTGCTTCTGCTGCCTTTCACTTGGGATTGTTGTGTAATTTAGACAAGTTAGAAGCTTACTTAGAAACAGCACCTTTCTTTAAAGCATTTGGTCGTAATTACAAGTTTTTAAGACGACAATTTTCTAAGAAAAAGCTTACAGAACCGGAAGAGACTGCGATTATTGAAATTTCCAAAGACTTACTCATGCTAGCTGAGGAAGGACTGGAGATGAGAAATAAGCAAGAAATGACCTACTTACAGCCTTTGAAAGAAGAATTGAGCCTATAATTTTTCTTATAAAGGGAGAATTTTCTGAAAAATCATGATATAATGGATGAGACTATAGATAAAGGATAGAGAGTAATGACATTAGTTTATCAATCAACGCGTGATGCCAATAATACAGTAACTGCTAGCCAAGCAATTTTGCAAGGTTTGGCAACGGATGGTGGTTTGTTTACACCGCTTACTTATCCAAAGGTAGATTTGGACTTTGACAAATTGAAAGATGCTTCTTATCAGGAAGTTGCTAAGCTTGTTTTGTCAGCATTTTTAGATGACTTTACAGCTGAGGAGTTGGACTACTGTATCAACAATGCCTACGATAGCAAATTTGATACTCCAGCTATAGCGCCTTTGGTGAAATTAGACGGCCAATATAACTTGGAACTGTTCCATGGTTCAACGATTGCCTTTAAGGATATGGCCTTGTCTATTTTGCCATACTTTATGACGACTGCTGCTAAGAAACATGGCTTGGAGAACAAAATCGTTATTTTGACAGCGACATCTGGTGATACTGGGAAAGCTGCTATGGCAGGGTTTGCGGATGTTCCTGGTACTGAGATTATCGTCTTTTATCCAAAGGATGGTGTCAGCAAGGTACAAGAGTTGCAAATGACCACTCAGACTGGCGACAATACTCATGTTATCGCTATTGATGGTAACTTTGATGATGCCCAAACAAATGTGAAACATATGTTTAACGATGTGGCTCTTCGTGAAAAGTTGGCTACCAATAAACTGCAATTTTCATCAGCAAACTCTATGAATATTGGTCGTTTGGTGCCACAGATTGTTTATTATGTTTATGCCTATACTCAGTTGGTCAAGACTGGTGAGATTGTGGCTGGTGATAAGGTCAACTTCACAGTACCAACAGGAAACTTTGGAAATATCTTGGCTGCTTTTTATGCTAAACAAATCGGTCTTCCAGTTGGTAAATTGATCTGTGCTTCAAATGACAACAATGTTTTGACAGACTTCTTCAAGACACGTGTTTACGATAAGAAACGTGAGTTTAAGGTAACAACTAGCCCATCTATGGATATCTTGGTATCTTCAAACTTGGAGCGTTTGATTTTCCATCTTTTGGGTAATGATGCGGTTAAAACAGCTGAACTCATGAATGCCTTGAACAAGCAAGGACAATATGAGTTGACAGACTTTGATGCGGAGATTCTTAACCTCTTTGCAGCAGAATATGCGACTGAGGAAGAAACAGCAGCAGAAATCAAGCGTATCTATGAGTCAGATTCTTATATCGAGGATCCACATACGGCAGTTGCCTCGGCAGTTTATAAGAAATACCAAGCGGCTACTGGCGATGTGACTAAGACAGTGATTGCTTCAACAGCGAGTCCATACAAGTTCCCAGTGGTTGCAGTAGAAGCTGTAACTGGAAAATCAGGGCTTGGCGACTTTGAAGCTTTGGCTCAATTACATGATATTTCAGGAGTGGCAGTGCCGCCAGCAGTTGATGGCCTTGAAACAGCTCCAGTTCGTCATAAGACAACTGTGGCGGCTGCTGACATGCAAGCAGCCGTTGAGGCTTATCTAGGACTTTAAGACAGAGGGAGTAAACTCGGTTGGGAAACTAACTGAGTTTCTTTTCATCAGGAGGAAGGATTGTTTAAGAAAAATAAAGACATTCTTAATATTGCCTTGCCAGCTATGGGCGAAAACTTTTTGCAGATGCTCATGGGGATGGTGGATAGTTATCTGGTTGCTCACTTGGGCTTAATCGCTATTTCAGGTGTTTCAGTAGCTGGCAATATTATCACGATTTATCAGGCGATTTTTATCGCTCTGGGAGCTGCTATTTCCAGTGTTATTTCAAAAAGTTTGGGGCAGAAGGATCAGTCTAAGCTAGCCTATCATGTGACTGAGGCGTTGAAGATTACCTTATTATTAAGTTTCCTTTTAGGAACTTTGTCCATCTTCGCTGGGCAAGAGATGATAGGACTTTTGGGAACTGAACAGACTGTGGCCGAAAGTGGTGGACTCTATCTATCTTTGGTAGGCGGATCGATTGTTCTTTTGGGATTGGTGACCAGTCTGGGTTCCTTGATTCGTGCAACGCATAATCCACGTCTGCCTCTTTATATTAGTCTCTTGTCAAATGCTTTGAATATTCTCTTTTCCAGTCTAGCTATTTTTGTACTGGATATGGGGATAGCGGGTGTTGCTTGGGGGACTATTCTGTCTCGTTTGGTAGGTCTTGTGATTTTATGGTCGCAATTAAAGTTGCCTTTTGAGAAACCGACTTTTGGTTTAGATAAGGAACTATTGACCTTAGCTTTGCCAGCAGCTGGAGAGCGGCTCATGATGCGGGCTGGTGATGTCGTTATCATTGCCTTGGTTGTGTCTTTCGGGACAGAGGCAGTGGCGGGAAATGCGGTCGGAGAAGTTTTGACCCAGTTTAACTACATGCCTGCCTTTGGCGTCGCTACGGCAACGGTCATGCTAGTGGCCCGAGCAGTTGGAGAGGATAATTGGGAAAGAGTAGCTAGTTTGAGCAAGCAAACCTTTTGGCTTTCTCTGGTCCTCATGTTACCCTTGACCTTCAGTATCTATGCTTTGAGTATACCACTAACTCATCTCTATACGACTGATTCTCTAGCGGTTGAAGCTAGTGTTTTGGTGGCACTTTTCTCTCTACTAGGAACTCCTATGACGATAGGAACAGTCATCTATACGGCAGTTTGGCAGGGATTGGGAAATGCTCGGCTTCCCTTTTATGTGACAAGTATAGGAATGTGGTGTATCCGCATTGGAACAGGATATCTGATGGGGATTGTGCTTGGTTGGGGCTTGCCTGGTATTTGGGCAGGGACTCTCTTGGATAATGGTTTTCGCTGGTTATTTCTACACTATCGTTACCAGCGCTATATGAGCTTGAAAGGATAGGAAATGCAAAAAACAGCTTTTATTTGGGATTTAGACGGGACTTTATTGGACTCTTACGAAGCAATTTTGTCAGGGATTGAGGAAACTTTTGGTCAGTTTGCTATTCCTTATGATAAGGAAAAGGTAAGAGAGTTTATCCTCAAGTATTCGGTGCAGGATTTGCTTGTGCAGGTGGCGGAAGAGAGAAAACTGGATGTGGAAGTGCTAAATCAGGTGCGTGCTCAGAGTCTGGCTGAAAAGAATGCCCAGGTAGTCTTAATGCCAGGTGCGCGTGAGGTGTTGGATTGGACAGACCAAGCAGGAATGCAGCAGTTTGTTTACACTCATAAGGGAGACAATGCTCTTACCATTCTCAGAGACTTGGGTTTGGAATCCTATTTTACAGAGATTTTAACCAGTCAGAGTGGTTTTGAGCGGAAGCCAAGTCCAGAAGCGGCTACCTATCTGATAGATAAATATCAGTTGGATCCTGAGAAAACCTATTATATAGGGGATCGGACTCTGGATGTGGAATTTGCCCAGAATAGTGGGATTCAAAGTATCAACTTTTTAGAGTCGACTTATGAAGGAAATCACAGGATTCAAGCGTTAGCAGATATTTCCCGTATTTTTGAGGCTGAGGAATAAAAAGATTGTGTCAGTTTTGTGACAGAGACCTAACAAACTATTTCAAGCAACCGAGTTTGTTACAAGGAATAGACAGTTCTGTTAAATAGGCCCGAGAGGGCTTTTTTTCTGCATTTTTTGTGTTATCATAGACAGGTACTCATTTGAAAGGAATTTGAAAGAATGAAGAAAAGAATATTATTGGCGTCAACGGTAGCCTTGTCATTTGCCCCAGTATTGGCAACTCAAGCAGAAGAAGTTCTTTGGACTGCACGTAGTGTTGAGCAAATCCAAAATGATTTGACTAAAACGGACAACAAAACAAGTTATACAGTACAGTATGGTGATACCTTGAGCACCATTGCAGAAGCCTTGGGTGTAGATGTCACAGTTCTTGCGAATTTGAATAAAATCACTAATATGGACTTGATTTTCCCAGAAACTGTTTTGACAACGACTGTCAATGAAGCTGAAGAAGTAACAGAAGTTGAAATCCAAACTCCTCAAGCAGACTCTAGTGAAGAAGTGACAACTGCGACAGCAGATTTGACAACCAATCAAGTGACGGTTGATGATCAAACTGTTCAGGTTGCAGACCTTTCTCAACCGATTGCAGAAGCGCCAAAAGCGGTAGAAACTACAAGTACAAAAGAAGTAGTAGCAAGTTCAGAAGAAGTCGCTCCATCTACAGGAAACTTTGTTTCAGAGAAGCAAGCAGCCGAAACAACTAGTCCAGTTGAAGAAGCAGCTCCTCAGGAATCGACTCCAGCTGAGAAGCAGGAAGCACAAGAAAGCCCTCAAACTGAGTCAGCAGTGGAAACAACTACAATTCCAGTAGCAGAAAAAGCAACCGAAACAACTGCAACAAGTTCAGAAGGAGCAAAAGAAGCATCATCAAGTGAAGCTACACCAGCAGTTTCTACTTATCAACCAGAAGAGACGAAAACAGTTTCAGCAACTTACGCAGCTCCAGCTGCGCCTGATTATGCTGGACTTGCAGTAGCGAAATCTGAAAATGCAGGCCTTCAACCACAAACGGCTGCCTTTAAAGAAGAAATTGCCAACTTGTTTGGTATCACATCCTTTAGTGGTTACCGTCCAGGAGACAGTGGAGATCACGGAAAAGGTTTGGCTATCGATTTTATGGTACCAGAAAGCTCAGAACTAGGGGATAAGATTGCGGAATATGCTATTCAAAATATGGCCAGCCGTGGAATTAGTTACATTATTTGGAAACAACGTTTCTATGCTCCATTCGATAGCAAATATGGGCCAGCTAATACTTGGAACCCAATGCCAGACCGCGGTAGTGTGACAGAAAACCACTATGACCACGTTCACGTTTCCATGAATGGATAAATCAGACTTGGTAATATCATTTTGACGAATGAGATCTAGCTTTCGTGATAGAGAGCGATTCTCGTTCGTTTTTTCTTTGTCAATATGAATGGGAAGTTACCATTTTGTAATGATTGAAGCATGATTCTTGCAATTTATTTTACTTTATATTATAATTGATTGGTCAACTATTGATAAGTCAACAAAAGGAAAGAAGAAATGATAGAGATTCAAGATTTACTGTATCAACTCCGCTTGTCTGAGCAAGCGAGTACGCAATTGTTTGAAAAAAGGCTTGGGATTAGTTTGACACGGTATCAGATTTTACTGTTTTTGCTGGAGAATTCTCCCTGTAATCAAATGGGAGTTCAGGAGCGTTTGAAGATTGATCAGGCTGCTTTGACCCGACATTTCAAGATTTTGGAAAAGGAAGGTTTGGTGGAGCGTCATCGTAATCCTGAAAATCAGCGAGAAGTCTTGGTAGAGGCTACGAAGTATGCCAAGGAGCAGTTAGTAGTGAATCCCCCTCTGCAACATATCAAGGTTAAGCAAGAGATGGAAAGTATCTTAACAGAGTCTGAAAGAACAGAACTCAGCCGTTTATTAAATAAATTGGTTTTGGGTATTGAAAATATAGAAATTTAAGGAGAAATAGATGTCAATTATGACAATCATTTTAGCAACAATCGTTGCTTTGGAGCATTTTTACATTTTTTATTTGGAAAGTATTGCAACGTAATCAGATGCGACTAGTCGTGTCTTTAACATGGACAAGGAAGAATTGGCTCGTCCGTCAGTAAGTTCATTGTTTAAAAATCAAGGGATTTATAATGCTCTGCTAGGAGTTTTTATCTTGTATGGTATTTATTTCTCACAGAATTTAGAAATTGTGACTATTTTTATCTTATTTGTGATTGGTGCGGCGACTTATGGCTCTCTTACAGCAGATAAGAAAATTATTTTGAAGCAAGGTGGACCAGCTATTTTGACCTTGATGAGTATTTTACTCTTTAAATAAACTCATACTCTTCGAAAATCAAATTCAAACCATGTCAGCGTCGCCTTGCCGTACTCAAGTACAGCCTGTGGCTAGCTTCCTAGTTTGCTCTTTGATTTTCATTGAGTATCAAAGAGCAATCCTAGCCTCACTAGTCCTTTTCACTCCAGAATAAGGGAAATATGTTATACTTGTTTTTAAGAAAAAGTCTCATTGAATTTGTTTTGAGGAGTGAGAAATGAAAGTATTAGTGACAGGTTTTGAGCCCTTTGGAGGGGAAAAGGTCAATCCAGCTTTGGAGGCCATTAAAGATTTACCAGCTGAAATCCATGGTGCTGAGGTCCGTTGGTTAGAAGTGCCAACAGTCTTTCACAAATCGGCTCAAGTATTGGAAGAAGAGATGAACCGCTATCAACCTGACTTTGTCCTTTGTATCGGCCAAGCAGGTGGAAGGTCTAGCTTGACACCTGAGCGAGTAGCTATTAATCAAGATGATGCACGCATTCCTGATAATGAGGGTAATCAACCGATTGACCTACCTATTCGTCCAGATGGTGCTCCGGCCTACTTTAGTAGTTTGCCGATTAAAGCGATGGTTCAAGCTATAAAAAAAGAGGGCTTGCCGGCCTCTGTTTCCAATACAGCAGGTACTTTTGTCTGCAATCATTTGATGTATCAGGCCCTCTATTTGGTAGAAAAGAAATTTCCACATGTTAAGGCAGGTTTTATGCATATTCCTTATATGATGGAACAGGTGGTGAACAGACCGACTACCCCAGCTATGAGTTTAGTGGATATTCGGCGAGGGATAGAAGCGGCAATCGGCGCCATTATAGAACATGGAGATCAGGATCTCAAGTTGGTAGGTGGAGAAACTCATTGATAGAAAAAAGCTTGAGGGGTTACCTTCAAGCTTTTGGACGTTTTCGAGCCAATACTGCTCGGTAAAAAATCATTTTATTGATTTGAATGTAGGGTAGGAGTGAGAAACTAGCAATTCCAAATGTAATCCAGTTGAGGAAGTACCAAGGAAGGAGTTGTAGGTCTAGAATAAAGCGCTGAAATTTGTAGTCTTTCATCAGGAAACGGCTGGTTTTAAGGATTTGTCCTGGTTTGGCTTGTCCTAAGTCTAGGGTGTCACAGAGGAGAAATTCTACCTGCGAATAGGCATAGTATTGTGGAATATAGAGACTATTTCCGACAATCATCAAGAGGATACTTGCTAGAAAGTAAAGACCAAAGGTCATGAGGAAACGTTCAGTTTCAATTGACGTGAGATCCAGATTGGGAAATTCAGGATGGATTGCAACGAATTTCTTTGCTAGAAAGCTACTGTAAAAAAGGAGGTAAATCCCAAGCAAACTAGGAATGCTCCATAAGAAGAGATAGAAACGTTTGAGAAGTAGAGTCAAAAAGGTTTGTGAAAAGTGTACTTCGTTAAAGAGAGTAAGACTATTTTTGACGGATAGTTCTGTATCTGGATTCTTGATGAGTTTTAGGGTTGTATAGACTGAACTGGTTAGAAGAATAGCTCCGATAAAGGAGACTAATAGTGGAAAAAGGTAGGCTTGGAATACATGGCCAAACACGCTTACAAAGGGTTGTTCTAAAACACTCTCGTTGATGCGCTCTAAGGGATTGAGGAAGCCAGACAAGATGACCAGTATACTAGGTAAGAGATAGACGAGAAAGAGGCGGGGATTTTCAGATTGAAATTGTCTAGCCTGCAGACGAACGGTTTTTAAATCAATTTTTGGGTATTTCATTCTCTCATTATACCATAAATAGTACATAGCTTGCTAATCCTTTGAAATCATTAGGGTTTTAGCGTGTTAAGTAAAATTGAATACGAAATTGAATACGACTATACTTTTAGCTGGATCGGATGAAATCCATGAGCTGATTAACGACTTCAACACGTTGATTATCGTTGATGTGGGTATACATATCAAGGGTAGTTTGAACATTATTATGACCTAATCTGTCCGAAATAATTTTTGCTGTAATACCAGCTTCAAATAGGAGAGAAGCGTGTGTATGTCTAAACCCGTGAGGCGAAATTTTTTTAAGATTATTGTGTTTACGAAAGAATCTTAAAAGTTTCACTTTCATAGTTGCAGCTAAAAGCCATCCCCCGTCATTGTTCGTAAAAATATAATTCAAATCATGTTTATAAGGCACACCAGCCTGGAAATATTCTTTTATTTGCTGTCGTTTCCAGAGTTTTAATACATTCAGAGTTTCATCATCTAAGGTGATAACCCTCTTACTCCTTTTGGTTTTAGGATCCTGAACAGTTTGTTTTTTACCAATCACGACAGCCGTGCGAGAAATGCTTAACAACTTATTTTCAAAGTCAACATCTGACCACATGAGGCCAATTGCTTCTCCAGTTCTCAATCCAGAAAAAGCGAGTAAGTGGAAAAAAGTGTAGTTTACTGGTTTACAATTTGCTTTGTAAACTTTAAGAAACTCGGTTAGTTCCTGTTTTGTATAGTAGTTTTCTTTGCCCTTTAATGGCCTATTTTTAGGCTTGATAATCTTGTCTAAAGGATTTGACTTAATGATGTCAATAGAAGTGGCATACTTGAAAATACGGCTGATTACAGAGTAGTAATTGGCATATAGGATATAGCGATTACTTAACTTGACAGCAACCTTCTGACAATAAGCTACACTGATCTGTTGAATCTTCATATCTGTAAAATATGAGTCAATCATAACATCAAGTTTCTTCTTAGTATTCTGATAAGTTGTTGGTTTTACAGTGCTCTTATAGCTATCAAGCCATAACTCAGCGACTTCAGCAAAAGTAGGGTTCTGGAAATCTTCATTGTTTGAAAAACCATTTTCTTCAACATCTAAGAGAAGGTCACGTTCGGCTGCTTTAGCTTCTTTAATGGTTTTAAACCCACGTCGTGTTGTGCGTTTTTCTTTTCCAGTTGCAGGGTCTATACCCAGATATGTTTGAAAGAGATATCTAGTTTCTCCTTTTTTTGTAATATATTTTTTTATCATAAAAAGTCCTTTCTTTTCGATTGCTTGCCCGCATAGTTGAAAAGGTGTAGAACTTATGATAAACTATAGTTGTATTTTTTTATCATCCTTTCCATTGCTTGCTTGATGGAAAGTTAAATCCTCACACTCAAAATTTGGCGATGGCGAGTGTGGGGATTTTTTGAGTTGTTTCCAAAATGGAAACAGTTACTGCCTTTGTAGAATATATTTTCTAAAAACAGTAAAAGCCGGCTAGGAACTAGTCGACTTTTTCTATGGTATGGATTCCCTTGTAAATGCACGCATTTATTATAGGGCGCTGAACTAAATCAGTCTTACACTATATCCATAGTATCAAATTATTTATAAGATGTCAACGATTTTTTTGAATACAACCATCATTTTTGTTAATTCCACATTTTTAGCATAAGCTGATTGATTCCTCTGGCAGCGCACTATAAAATTGTCTATAGCTTGTTTTTGGTAGTCTAGTACTGCAGGAGAGCAATAAGCTTTAGCCAATACTAGAAGTGAAATTAAATCGTTTACTTTCTTATAGTTTTTGTATTTGATTACATCGACTTGTTTTGCAAAAGTAGTAATAACAGCGTTAACGTTTGATAATTTATCATCCTTTTCAAACACATTAAGTAGTAAAACGCTATTATGGGCACAGGCATTTCTTATATGTCTAGCTCCATCACCTAATTCTGAAGCTTTTTTTAATGATTTACATCCGTGTTTTTGGTAGTAGAATGTTACGAATTTGATGAGACAACCATAGTCCATATGTTCTAGCAATGCCCAATATGGATAATCATGTTTTCTTTTATTAAACATAGCGTTTTGATAACGTGACTCTCTGAATTTTTTCTTTGTAAACTCGTAATATTTATTGTATTGCGAGTTTTTGAACTCAGTCAGAATGCTATATCCATCTTCTTGCGGATTATTGTTTATTTGGCGAGAAAGTTCAACCTTAATAAAATGTTCCACATCGATTGCTATGTTTAAAAGTATAGCTCTGATTTTCATATCAAGAGATGCAAGATCCTGTAAATACGAGAAATCTAAATCCACATATTTACCATCTTTCTTTTTAAAGTTTTTCCTAAAGGCAGCTAGTTTGTAGTAGTAGTTATTCTTATCCAAGAAAGTTATTGCTTGACCTATAGAAATGTTATTGAAGGTAACATCTTTAGAAGCTAGGTGATTGATAAGTTTTCTATTATTCCATTTTGGTTGACGACTCAATAGGTAGCACCTCCTTTATACACCCCAGCAACTGCATAGATCTTGATGTGTGTATCTTCGGCTGGTGGGAAGTCTAGGATGATGTCTTCGTACTTGTCATTGAGCGACACTAGGCGTAAGCGTCCGTTTTCGGTGTATATCTTTTTGAAGTAAGAACGGTCTCCGTATGCGATAACTGCCAAATCTCCGTTGTAGGTAGTCAGTCCTCTATCTACTAAATAGAGAATGTCTCCGTCTTGGTAGTCAGGTTGCATGGAGTCTCCGCTGACCTTGGTAGCAATATCGTGACGTGGTGGTCGCTCGTCAACCTCTATAGTCTCTCTGTCTGTATCGTCGTAACCAAATCCATAGTTAAATCCGCTAGCTGCAGCCGTCTCAGATACAACCTCAACTTGGTACAAGTCGATAACTTTCTCCGATACTTCGTTTATCTTCTCTTTTCTTCGTTTCTCTTGTTCGTCACGTAATTTTTCAGCGTATGTGATAACTTTTCTTTGTCCAGGGGGTTCTAGTTGGTCGTAGATGGTTTGGATTGGAGAAGTGGTAGGGGGAGTATCCTTTTGGATAGGAGGAAAGAGGTCATCAATAGAAACATTAAAAGCATTTGCTAAATCAAACATTGTGTTTTTCTTAGGAGACCTAAACCCTTTTTCATAATTGCCAATGGCGTTTTTACTTATGCCTATCTTAGCACCCAATTCTTGTTGAGTCCAACCATTTGCGAGTCTATATTGTTTTATTTTTTCGCCTATAACAATCGCAATCTGTTCTTTATCCATGATTGAATCCCCTTTCTATTTTCATAAGTAAAGTATAACACAAAACCCACGAAAAGAAAACTTTTTTTGTGTTTTCGTAAAAAAAGTGTTGACAGCCCACGAAACGTGTGCTATAATTAAATCAAGCTTAAGGAAATAACAAAAACAAAGCGGAGGGAAACACAATGAATAAAGGACTTACAACACAAGAACAAATCGCACTAGCGAAAGAAATCTTACAAGTTAAGAACCGCAGAGAACGCTCACTTAAACTAGGAGAAATCCTAGATCGTGAAAAACTATCGTCAGATGATATGTACGAATTGTATAACACACTATTGACAACAATTAGAGTTTACGGCGATGTTATCGGATTTGATGATAAAGATTTTCAAGAAATGGCTCTTACAATCTTAGTTCTTGAAAAGGTTGAAGAAGCCAAACAAGCTAGGGTAGCGTAGAGAGGTGCGATTCCTCTCCTAGCTATTGCTCTAAGAGCAAAATAAAAAAGGAGGTAAGGCAAATGATGGAACACATCATAAAAAGCCTAGCAACCAAGGACACTGCAACCGTCATCTTGGTACTAGGCTTAACCAGAGAAGCACGTTTGTGGCACAAACAAATCTTAGAACACAAACGTAAGCTTCAAAACAAAAAGTAGAGAAAGGGGCAGAAGCCCCAACCTCTACTTGATAGTGTACCATCATTTGCCGTGAAAAGCAATGGATGAAAATGTTGGCTTGATAATCCTAGCAGGATTTGTGATTGTATCTTTCACTATTCGTAAGATAGTGGAATACCGATGTGATAAAAAAGATAAGGAGTAGGAAGATGACTGAAGAAAAAACAATCGAATTAATGAAATTCTTAATGACAGACTATGGGCGAGGGTATCTAGCTGGGTTAGCTAGTGGACTTTCAATGCTTTTGAAAATTTTAAAAAAAGCAGAGTAAGCACCCTACTTTCATCAAATTATTTTTGAAACTTATCTACAGCTTTTTGAAGTTCTGCGATTCCGTTAATAGCTTTAGTAATATTTTTGATATCAACTTCGCCTGTAAAAAATTTTGAAGCGATGTCTACTTGTTGGCTTTGTTTCAAGGCATCCAGTTTCAATTCATGTTCTTTTTCAAGTCTCTGTAACTCATTTTCAGATTGTGTTTTTAATTCTTTTATTTTGGCGTTTGTTTGATGTTTATTAGTGAGATAAACAAGAAATGCAGGGACGCAGGAAGTTAAAAAAGTTATTGCAATTTGATTGAAATCCATAATTTTCTCCTTTCTATTGGAATTTTGACTAAAACGGGAGAGGTCTTAGTCAAGAATGATTATAGCATAATCTAAATTAAATAACAATATCTAGTGTTTTTATATGTTTGAAACACAATATATTGGGAAAGGAACAATGTATGTGGAAGAAGTTTAAGCATTTGTTGATTGAAAAAGGGATGACACAGAAGGCATTAGCTGAAAAAGCTGGTATCAGTCCAAATACAATCAGAAATATTAAAACCGAGCGTATTTCTTTTAAGAATATGTGCAAAATTGCTGATGCACTGGAAGTCAGCATAGATGAACTAAGATAAGGGGGTGAGTGCGTGCAGATATATCTTTATCAATTACGAAAAGAAAAAGGCATAACGCAAAAACAGTTAGCAAGAAAATTAGGTATTTCAGAAACTGCATATCGTCAAAAAGAAAGAGGACAACGTGCTTTTAAATCTGATGAGATGTTTATTATCGCTGATGTTCTAGAGAAAGATATTGGCGAAATTTTTTCAGACCCAAGACCACGAAACGTGGGTAGTTAAAAAGAGAAGAATGGTTGAAAATAAGTTAAGAGAAAGGAGATTGTATGACAAACTTTAAAGATTTGGATTGCCAGTTCATCTTTCAGGAATCCAACTGACGATTATACAGCTGTTAGTAATAGTTTTATCAACGATCCTGCGCTAGATTTTACAGCTGTCGGCATCATGATGGTGGTGCTGGCCAATCACCCAAACTGGCAAGTCTATCCAGAAGAAATAGCTAAGCGTAAAGGTGTTAGTCGTCCAACTATTAGTAAATATTTCAAAATCTTGGAAGAGGCTGGATATTTGCGTCAAGTTAGGCGAAAACCTCCAGGCCGTGGTGGAAGTCATGTATTTCGATTTTTCTCTGATAGAAAAATATCTGATTTCCAGTTTGATATCATGTCGCAACGACTTGATAAAGCGATTAGTGATTCAACTTTTGAGATGTAAGTTTTTTTCATGTCAAACTTTTTCATGTCAAATTTTTTACACTAATAAATATTAACTAACAACAAGTATTAAATAACAATAAATATTAAAAGACAACAAGTCCTACTTCTCTAAATAAATAAAAGAGAGGAATTTCAAAATTCTAATATAGGACTTTGGTTTGAAAGGAGTAGGAAAATGAACGAATTAGAAAGAACAGCCCTCAACGAGATATTGAGGACCGTGACATATATTGCTGAGAAGTTGGATGAACTAGATTCTAAGATTTCTTTGAACGATTCACAAGTTCTTGAGCAATAAAAAAGTCTTAACCTACTTTACACTAGGTCAAGACTTGCATACTTTGATAAGGTTTCACAGTCGGTGTAAAGCGACTGGTTGAAACTTCGCTGGTCATGCGTCCAGCACTGCAATCAACGTGGTTTGGCTAGTCTTTGAGTGTCGCTCGGTAGTTGTCTGTCAGTCCCGCTATAAGCAGAGCTGCAGTCCCTCTTATAGTCAGCGACAGGCTCCGTGCAGTCACACTCGCAGTAAAAACGTGTTGGTTACCTAGCCAAACTGAATCACTGAACCACAGTCCCCTTCAAAAATTTTGCCAATTTGCATCAGCTCCTTTCTTGTTAAGGATAATATAAATATATGCTGTTTTTGAAGGTGGTACATCGGTCTTGAGACTGATTTTTGGAGACAATCATGGAAGATAAAATCATCGAACTTGCTGATTACTTCATCAGCGAATCTACAACGTACAGAGAAGCTAAAATAGCGTGTGAGAAGCTATTGAGACAAGTCAGCCGTGAGATTGAACTCAGGGCGCTGGAAAGTAAGACAGTTTGACAACAACGCAAAAAAGCACCTGACGGCAATCAGGCGCATACTAAAACAATTTAAACCATTATATCACAAAAATGCTTGCCCGCATAGTTGAGAGGATGTAGAAAATGGAAGGTATAACATTACAATTACGATTGGACGGTGAAAGTGCTGAATTGTTCACCAATCAATTGTTGGCTTTTGCTGAAAAGCAGGTCAAGGAGCAGTTAGAGAATGATCGCATGCCAATCAATCAACAAGCTTTGATGAAGAGGTTCGGCTTTACTCATGGCTATATTAAGAAGTTAGAACGCAAAGGATTAAGATTTCGTAAGCAAGGGAAAGATATTATGTATGATGTCAATGATGTTTATGAAATTTTGGAATTAGAGAAAGAAGTACGAAAATTAAGAGCGTAAGGAGATAAAAATGTTTGAACCACCATTAGTTAGCCAATTATTAGGAACTGGCACAGTGATTTTAGGATTTATCGGTGCAGGGCTTCTAGCTCGTCAGATGGATAAGCAGGAAGAGGAGAAAATCCGCCAGAATGAAGAAGAGAGACGAGAAGAGCAAGAATTTGCGTCTATGATTATCCAAGGCTACAACCATGCATACGAACGTGGTAGAGAGGCACAGCGTCAAGAAATCCGCAAGAATATCCGTAGAGAGTTCAAGGGCTTCACATTTGACAACGAACCGCCTCAAGGTTTGCGTCCTGAGCCATTAGCTTTGCCAGAACCTAAAATGCACATCTTGAAGTGAGGAGGTCAGGGAATGGAAGAATTGATTAAATGGCTTGAAACCAAAGAAAAATTAAACAGGGAAATGATTTCTGACGAGGAAACATCGGACTTTAACCTATATCTAGAAAATGATAATGATATCATGTTCATGATCAAGGAATACCTGAATGATTATGGCAAGCTAGCCAAAGACTATCGAGTTCTATCGTCTGAAAATCGTCTACTTAAGCTTGAAAAAATGGAGTTAGAGGGTAGGCACATCTATGAGGATATGTGGATGAAATATCGTGCGAATCGGAGAAAGTGGGGTGTGAGATTATGGCGTTAAAAAACAAGCGGTATTTCTGGATCCAGCTAGCCCAAGACTTCTTTAAGTCAAAGGAGATGAAACTACTTCGTAAGATTGCTGGTGGAGATACACATACCATCATTTACCTCAAAATGATGTTAATTAGCTTGGAAGATGGTCACAGCCTAACTATGTCAACAATACCAGTGATGAGACTAAGAAGGAACTCGAAGAGCGTAAACGTGAATTACTTGAAAGGATTGAGAATGGAGGTGGCTGATGTTTATTTTAAAGCATGGGACACGAGAGGATAGGCCGTTTCTGAGGTCCGCAGTTATCGGTATGACTGGCTTGGACATTTCATGCTCTGAGGAGAAGAAAGCCATGCGGTTTGTTTCTCGGGCGGCAGCCTTACAGGTTGGCAAGGCAGTGAGGGATTCCTTTGGGAACTTTTACCCAATTGAGGTGGAGTGATGTTAGAGCTTTACTTCGTCTACAACGGGTACTGCAAGTTTTTTCTTGGAAGTTTTAACAATGTGGATGAACTTATCGAACAGATGAAAGATCATCAGTGGGCGTTCTCGGCTATCACTCATCCAAGGTTTCAAAAGCACATCGGTCAGCGGACGACACGGTTTGACTATGGTGCTAAGGATTGTTACTATTTAGCGACTTTTTCAGAAGGAGAAGAAAATGACTAAAAATATTTTAATGGATTTAGCATTTGAGAATTTTCACAAATGTATGGGAATTACTGATTGGAAAGAATCTGATGAAGTAATTCTTGTTAGCTCGGCTAACAAAGAACAAATTGAGTCAGATGAAAGTTACCGTTCAGACGGAAAATGTAATTATCTTGGCAAACGAATTTGTATCTTCTGTGAACAAGTGAAGAAAAATAATTACATCACGCTACATAAATCTATGTTAGAAAAAATTATTAAGACAATGGAATTATTTACAGATGCAGAACAAATGAAGGGAGAAGAAAATGATTGAACTTATTAAAGAATTTGGAATGGCTATTCTATGGCTATTTCTCGGCTACTTAATTGGGGAACGTGCAGCAAGAAAGGAAAAGAAAGATGATCAATAACGTTACGTTGGTAGGGCGCTTGACAAAAGACCCTGAATTAAAATATACGCCGTCGAATGTGGCGGTTGCGACGTTTACTCTGGCAGTCAATCGGAATTTCAAGGGAGCAAACGGCGAGCGAGAGGCGGACTTCATCAACTGTATGATGTGGCGCAAACAGGCGGAGCTCTTTGCGGAATGGTGTAAGAAGGGCAATCTGGTCGGTGTGACGGGGCGCATCCAGACAAGGAACTACGAGAATCAGGAAGGGCGCAGGGTCTATCTGACTGAGGTTGTCGCAGAGAATTTCGAGCGACTTGAAAAGCGTGATGATACCGCTAACCGTTCGAACATTGAGGAACAAATGCCAGGATACACCCTTGAGGAAGATGATTTTCCGTTTTAGTAAGAGGTAAGAAACATGGTTGGAGTAACCTATCAGGAAATTCATCTCTTTGTTGAATTTTTGAAAGAGCAGTACGGGCAAGGTCGTCCAGACTATATTGAAGCCCTGAACGACTTAGATGGTCTGGTGGAAGTCTCCTACAGAGAAGCTATTGAAAGATTTTTAGAAGATGAAGTATGACAAACAGACAGTCATTGAAGGACTGAAACGCACAATCGAGCAAAACGAAGAGAAGATAATCGAGTATTCGAAGCCGTGCGATGCACGCAAGAGACGCATTAGAGCGCTGGAGCGCGATTTGTTGAAGAAAAAGAATAAAGAATTAAGAAAGAAAGTTGAGGAGTTGAAAGATGAATATTAAGGCATTGATTAAGAAGTACGAAGCGGTTGAATGTGTTGTAGGTATTGTTAGCGGAAAGACTATTCTAAAAACCGTTCTAAAAGACTTGAAACAACTAGACGAACCCGAAACAGGTCATGCAGACGAAGCTCCACGCTATCTCAAGAACATATTAGCACGATTACGAGAACTGCCAGACCATGATCGTGAAGTTTGGCTAAAGGCTATCATGAGTGAATTTAAACAGGATTTTAGTCATGCAAAATGGCGTGAAGGTTATGAGCAAGGCAAACTTGAAGGTATGGTTGAACGTGAAAAAGTCAAAGTAAAGCAGTTTGTAGCGGATTGGTATGAAGAGAATAAGGATTCTTTTGAATTTAATGTTTGGGATTGGATTGCTTTCAGGGATGAGGCTAAAAAAATAGAAAATAGAGAGTTTAATAATTGGATTAATGACAGCAGAGAAAATCCTATTCAAATACTTGTCAACATGCACCAATTCGGCTACGAGATTGAGAAAGAAAAGCAGTATTTGGTCAAGATTAAAGCAACAAAACACTACCTTGTAAAAGATGGAAATGGGAAAATATTTTTTTCTCTAGCATTCAAAGGCTATTTTACAAAAAAAGAACTAGAAGAAGCTGGCTTTGGCTGGGTATTCGATTGCCCAGGGATTGAGATTGAGGAGGTTGAGGTATGAGTTATGAGTGTTCGAATTGTTGTAAAGAAATCGAAGACGAGTTTCTGGTAGTGCAAGAGAATCATGTTATTCTAGCATTATTTAACGATGTTGAAAATTGTTTCTGTAGTCATCAATGCGTCAATGATTTCTTGATGATTGAATCTAAGTACTTATCAAATGGAGACATACCATACGATGGAGAGGAGGTCACATATTGAAACGATTCATAGCTATCTGGATTCTGCTATCTGCTGGATTGAACATCTGGCAGATGGACAGGATTGCAGAACTAGAAAAGAAAAAGCCGATGGTTATCTATAAGGCTGACAACGCAGGCGCTGAGATATTTGGTAAGGTCGTCGAGAAAGGACGACATGGCAAGCTATACACGCTTACCATTCGTGATTACGGGGTGTTCGTGGTTACGAGGGACGTGTACGAGAAAGTAAAAGTTGGGGATGAGGTGATGATTTAAAATGAAATGCGAGTTATACAACCTTTCAAACCAGTCTATTCTAGGCCACTATATCAGACTACAATTTTTGATTTTTTAGGAGAAAAAGAATGAACACACTAGAAAAAGTAAAACAATGGTTTATTGACCGTGATTTAGAAAACGGTGGACGGCTAGACAAGCAGTCTTTGAAACTAAGTGAGGAGTTCGGCGAACTATGCGCAGGTTATCTCAAGAAGAATGAGCAACTGACTAAGGACAGTATTGGAGATTGCGCAGTCGTGATTGTCGGTCTGGCGTTGCTGATTGAGGTAGACGTGCAGGAAATATTTGATGATTCTATAGTGATTTTTGAAGAAGATGTGCCTGATTATTTTAAAGATTTAAATAAAAATATCAGCTGCTTTCAAAGGTTCTACAGTTGGGAAGAGAAATCTATGTGTAAGATGTATCTATCATTTTCCATTGATTCGTTAAAATCAATCAGTAATGCTCTCGGTTATGATTTCGAAGAATGTTTTGAACTGGCTTACCAAGAAATCAAAGACCGCAAGGGTCGTTGGATTGACGGAACTTTTGTTAAAGAGGAGGATTTGCCGAATGATACCAAAATTTAGAGCGTGGGATAGCGTAGAAAAGAAATTCGTAGAACATTTTTTTATCACAGATAACGGCTTGATTTGCAACATGGAAAAACCAACATCGGACTGCAAACTTCTTATTCCTATCGAAAAGTCAGAATTGATCCTCATGCAATCAACAGGCCTCAAAGACAAGAACGACAAGGAAATCTTTGAGGGAGATATAGTCAAAATGTCCAAGGATGTTTATTCTGAACCGACTTATTACGAGGTTGTAAGACACCGTGGTGGAGCGTATCGTCTTGAATCTAAACAACACGGATGTGAATTGTGGTTACGACATACTGATTGTGAGATCGTGGGGAATGTATATGAAAACAAGGAGCTACTAGATGCCTGACGTAGAATGGATTATGGAGAATTGCCACATGATGCGTGATAACGGTTGTTGGGCAGGAGAGAAGCAGATTTCCTACGCTAGTCCAGATGGGAAATACACGTATTACGTGAACAAGCGCAAAGATGGCACTTATTATTTACATGGAGCAAGTAGACATTATGGGAGGAATTGACATGAAAGAAAAATCTTATGAACAAGTTTTGGAAGAATTTAATGATGTTGATAAAGTCAATAACCCTAGCCATTATAAGGGAAAATTCGGACTTTTGGAGGATAAGAAATGAGACCAAAAAGATACCCTTTCAGTGGTGCTAAAAAAGAGAGTGAAACTAAGAAGATATCGTTAATGCTTAAAAAAGTCGATGAATCAGACTTGAAAGGATGTGTTTGGGCGGAGCCTTTACCTATCTATAGAAAAACAAGAGTCCATGTAGAGATAGAGGGTTATGGAAAGAAAATCACGACTGAGTTTAAAACAGATGATATGGATTTTTCCAAAAAAGCTTCATTCTTTAAGAGGGCATTGTTCGAAAGAGCTGAAATGATGTCTCAGTTTGATTTTAGAGAAACAACAACAGAAGAATGGAACCGAATAATCTTAGAACTTGAGGAGGCTATCAAATGTATCCAGAAATAATTGACAACGTAAACAAGCCGAGCCACTACCAAGGACGATATGGTATGGAATCTATCGATGCTTTAAGAAATTTTATGACACCTGAACAGCTGAAGGGTTTTTATCTTGGGAATGCTTTAAAGTATCAATTACGATTCCAAAAGAAGAATGGACTAGAAGATTTGAAAAAGGCACGTAAAAATCTGGATTGGCTGATTGAGGAGATGGAGCATGAGAATGAGAATTAAAACATCAAATGACTCTATAATCAACGTTGATAGCGTGAAGAATAGCATCACAATTGAAGGAGTTGAATTTGGCTCAGATTGTCGTGCGCTGACTTCTAATGGGATTTTTCGTCTCACGGCTGTGAAACGAATCCCAGCTAATACGGTTGGGGTTAAGGTTAGCGCGATTGGAGGTGTTCAAGAAAATACCCTGCAAACAGGATATCATCTAAAAATGCCATTTATTGATAAAGTCTACACCTTATCGACATCTGTTCAAACAAAAACAAAGGAAAAAGCCATGACGGTATTCTCTAACTACACTACCTTGAAAACAGTAAATG
The DNA here is from genome assembly GCF_000148525.1 of Streptococcus mitis SK564. Lineage (GTDB taxonomy): Bacteria > Bacillota > Bacilli > Lactobacillales > Streptococcaceae > Streptococcus > Streptococcus mitis_H. The sequence goes on along the minus strand of NZ_AEDU01000021.1, from coordinate 16,263 downwards.
ATAGTGTAGTATCTCCAGCAGTGCGAGGTAAGTGATGCCTTTCTTTCCAGAAATAAACGAAGTCAAAACAAAAGAAAACGCCAAAAGGATTCTAAGAGGATATCCTCGTTGGAGAAGAGTCGCAAATGACACTGATGGTCAGAGAGTGACAACTACCTACTCATTCACGCCACGAAATCCATCGAACGGAAGAGATAGTCAAGTTGAAAAATTAGCTATACGAAAAGTTGATGCAGAGATTGAGCTTGATGCAATTGAGCAAGCTGTCAGTGGATTACATGACCCCCTCTATCGTAGAATACTTTTTGAAAAGTATCTTCAATGGAATTGCAAGAAGGATGAAACAATCGCAATGGACTTGTCTATTTCAGAAAGTTCATATTACGACATCTTGGATAAGTCTCTGATGGCATTTGCAGAGTTATACCGCAATGGTGAACAGGTTGAGATTTTGGAGTAAACTTGGAGTTTCTTTGGAGTAAATCTGGAGTAAGTTCGGAGTGAATATATGATTTTATGTGCTAAAATTATATTATGAAATGATTGTAAAGACAGGCACACCCTGTCTTTTTCTTTGAGTTTGGAGGTGATATTGTGAAAAAAGTAGAGCCCATTCGTGAACCAGATGACATTGATAGAATGAAGCATTATTTGAAATCAAAGAGTGAACGAAACTATATTCTTTTCTTAGTAGGAATATACTCAGGTCTACGAGTAAGCGATATTGTTCCTCTTCAAGTAAAACATGTAGTTCAAGATAGAATTGAGATCAAAGAGAAAAAAACTGGCAAAATAAGAAAATTTGCAGTTAATCCAGAATTACGAAAGGCTTTGAATCGTTACATAAAAGAAAATCATCTTGAGAGTTACGACTATCTTTTTCCAAGTAGAAAAAAAGTTAGAGGTGACGGAGTAAGAATTAAACACATTGGTAGAGTAGCTGTATATCAATTCTTAAATGATGCAGCTAAACATTCAGGACTTAAACACATCGGCACACACTCGATGAGAAAAACGTTTGGTTATCATCACTATAAACAAAATGGAAATATAGCTATTTTAATGCAGATACTTAATCACTCTGCACCAGATATCACATTAGATTATATTGGATATAATCAAGATGAAATCGATGAAAGTATGCTTACATTTACGTATTAAAAAGCACGCTTATTTAACATATTGAGAAATGGTAAATTGGATAAACAAGAAATGCTAGAAACCCACTGTCATGACTGAGTTAAAGCACACTCTCTTGAAAGTCACAAAATATAAGATATGTTAAATATACGAGGGTGTTAGAGACTGAAAAAACTCCCCCCTACATCATAAAAATTTAGCCCACCCTACCTGCTAAAAAAGAAAGGACCCTCCCTAGATGAATATCCCCAAGGACAGACCGGACCGGAGTGGTCCTCACAGAGTTGCTTTTGAAAAGAATAAAAATATTATTCTCAAAACAAAAAATACTTGTGGAATTTGTGGACTACCAGTTGACAAATCCTTGAGGTACCCACATCCATTAAGTCCGGTCATTGACCACATTATTCCAATCAATCGAAACGGTCATCCATCAGACATCAACAACCTACAGCTCGCGCATTGGCAGTGCAACAGACAGAAGTCTGACAAGCTTTATGCTGATGATAAATCAGCAAGTAGTACTGTTGTTGGTAACAGGAACTTGCCACAATCGAGAGATTGGACAAAATATAGATCTTAAAATAAAAAATATAATTAAATTATTTTTTAATAAAAATATTGATTACTGGATTATTAGAGTTCGAGAAAAATAGAAGAGTATGAGGAAGTCCGAGTTGATGATAGGGGGGCATCCCCCTCCCACTAGGCGCTTCAGGGCTTCACGCCGTCACTGTACATTTTTTCTCGCGCCAAATCATCACAATGAAAGGAGAACGGTTTGGAATTAAGAGGAATTGACTATCTCAGGAGAAAGTTGAATCTCTATCAGAGCAGAGTCAATCTGAGGTACAAGCATTATGCGATGCAACACTATGAAGCGCCGACAGGAATCACAATTCCTGCACATATCAGGGTAAAGTATCAAGCTGTTCTTGGTTGGGCTGCAAAGGGAGTTGATAGTCTTGCAGATCGTTTGATTTTCAGGGCATTTGCTAATGATGATTTTAATGTTACAGAAATTTTTGATCGTAATAATCCTGATATCTTCTTTGATAGTGCTATTTTAGCTGCGCTGATTGGTTCGTGTAGTTTCGTCTACATTTCGAAGGGGGAAGATGATGAGGTGAGATTGCAAGTCATTGAATCAAGTAATGCAACTGGTGTCATTGATCCTATTACTGGGTTGCTTGTGGAAGGTTATGCAGTTCTGGCTCGTGATGATTACAATCGTCCAACACTTGAAGCCTACTTTGAGCCTAATGCTACTCACTTCATTCCGAAAGATGGTAGACCATACTCGGTTGTGAATGAAACTGGTATCCCTTTGTTGGTTCCAGTCATTCATCGTCCGGATGCGGTTCGTCCGTTTGGTAGGTCGCGAATTACCAGGGCTGGGATGTATTATCAGAAATATGCTAAGCGTACTTTGGAACGGGCGGATATTACTGCTGAGTTCTACTCATGGCCACAAAAATACATTCTTGGGCTTGATCCTGATGCGGAACCTATGGAGAAATGGAAAGCTACTGTATCAAGCTTACTGACGATTTCTTCAAGCGATAAAGGTGAGAAGCCGAGCGTTGGACAGTTTACTACAGCTAGCATGTCACCGTTTACTGAACAGCTGAGAACAGCCGCTGCTGGATTTGCTGGTGAAATGGGGTTGACTTTGGATGACCTTGGTTTCGTTTCAGATAATCCATCATCTGTGGAAGCCATCAAGGCTAGCCATGAGAATCTTCGTCTTGCGGGTCGGAAGGCTCAGCGCTCACTAGGTGCTGGATTGCTAAATGTCGCTTATGTTGCAGCTTGCTTGCGTGATGAGTTTCATTATGCCAGAAGTCAATTTGTAAAAACTAAAGTCAAGTGGGAACCATTATTTGAAGCGGATGCGAATACCATGACTATGATTGGTGATGGTGTTGTGAAGTTAAATCAGGCTTTACCTGGTTACATCAATGCGGAGACAATTCGTGATCTTACTGGTATCGCTGGAGACATGTCAGCTAAACCAGTTGGAAGCGAGGGTGGTTCAAATGGAGAATGATGTTTTACCTGGCATCTTGCAAGAGGTTCAGGAGAGGTTTGAACGAGATTTTGGTAAGAGTGAGATTGTCAGAAATGCTTTTGCTGCGTTGAAGGCAAAAAAAGCCACTTACAAAACAGCAAATGAGTTTGCGATTGAAATTGGTGAAATTCTCTCTAAGGCTCTAGGAGCGTCTCTGAGCGCCGACAAACTACCAGACGGTAAAATGTATTACAATATCGCTCAGCGTTTGCTGACGGACGTGCTAGGACGAAATCACGAGCTTGTGAGTGGTTATACTAGTGATGTTCAGAAGAATTTGAACCAGGAAGCGAAAATCGGTCTGAAAGTTCAAGTTCCTGAATTAAATCTGGATCGAATAGCTGGCATTGTCAATCGCTTTTCGTCTGAGGAAAATTTCGAGGATGTCAGTTGGTTGCTCGGTGAACCTATTGTGAATTTTACCCAGTCTATTATTGATGATAGTATCCAGAAAAATGCGGAGTTTCATCATCAGTCTGGATTGCAACCTGAGATTGTCCGAAAATCGTATTTTCATTGTTGTGAGTGGTGTCAGGAAGTTCAAGGGAATTATAAATATCCAAGAGTTCCGAAGGACGTTTATAGAAGACATCAGCATTGTCGTTGTATTGTAGACTATGATCCTAAAAACGGAAAAGTTCAGGATGTTTGGAAGAAAATTTGGCGAAAAAAAGATGAAAGTGATAAAATTGAGGTAAGGAAGGATATAAATAAAAATTCTCAAATGAGCGAAGTGAGAAAGCTAGCGCTACAGAACGGAATTTCTTCAAATCCTATCAAAAAAAGCCGTAACAAATTGACTGAGGAACAAATAGTCGAAGCTGTTAGTGGTGGAGACAAGACAAGAGGATCTTGTTCATCAGCAGCATTTGCTTATATTGGGAACAAAGGTGGCTATACTGTCTTAGATTTTAGAGGAGGAAAGAGTTGTGATTTCTTTTCTCGAGATAGTAGAATTAAAATGATTGGGAGCCTTCCAGGAGTTGAAATGCATGTTGCTAAACATACAAATGATTTTACTGCAGTAAAAGAATTGTTGGAGAAAGTAGAAAGTGGAAATGAATACTACTTGGCAGCAGGGAGGCATGCAGCAATCATAAGGAAAAACGAAGGTCGTTTCGAGTACTTGGAACTTCAATCAAGAACGTTAAATGGGTTTAAACCATTCAATAACATTGTTCTGAAAGAAAGATTTAAAGCCCAGAAGTCTCACAGTGTAGGTGGGAGAAAATACGATGCGAATAGCTATCTTATTGATGTGAATTCCTTGAAAGACAATCCTGAATTTCACAAGATATTGAGTTTTATCAATACAGCAGATTCTCAACAGATGAAGGGGGCCGAGGGTCATGAAAGATGAATATGAAGAAGTGAATTGGTCCGAATATTGCTACAAAGAAAATGATGGCGATAAAACTTGGTGGGTTGATACAGCATGGTTTGCTAGAGGCTTGATGCTAATCACATTCGACAAGCAAAAATTCTATAACCTTTTTGAAGATTATCCTCATAATATGAGCTCAGAAGAGATTGAAATCTTTGATAAAGAGAATCCATTTTGGGCTGATTTCTTTTCGGACCGAAAATAAGAAATTTGAAGCACTCGTAAGGGTGCTTTTATTATGCTTAGAAAGGAGTAACGATGGGAAACACAATTGATTTTTCAGAGAAAAAGTCTAGTCTTGAGCGCGGTGCTTCCGTGAAAGAAATTTTGGAAGAAAATCTTGAGGCTAGCCATGACTACACTTCGGTGCTGGTGGTTTCTTTAGATAAAGATGGTGAGATAAATCTTGGCTATAGCTGGGAGAGTAGTTTGCAGGCATTGGGAATGCTGGATGTTGCTAAAAATTATATTTTGAACGTGATCAATTAAATTATCCCAGCGATAGGGTTATCATGCGATGACGATTGAAAGGAATGTGGAATGGCGAGGAAGAAACTTGGCAATCAGAATCCTACTCAATCGGTGATTTTAAAATACGTCAAGAAAAATTCAAAAGCTAAAGAAGCGATTGAACTTTACGAACGGACTGGTCTTTCTTGCTATGCTTGGCAGAAGAATCTTTTATTACCTATGATGGCTGTTGACAAGAACGGTCTTTGGGTGCATCAGAAGTTTGGTTACTCTATTCCTCGTCGTAATGGGAAATCTGAAATCCTTTATATTCTTGAAATTTGGGGCTTGCATAAGGGATTGAATATCCTGCATACGGCTCACCGAATTTCTACATCTCATTCCTCTTTTGAGAAGGTGAAACGATACCTTGAGAAAATGGGGTATGTGGATGGTGAGGATTTCAATTCCATTCGAGCGAAGGGGCAGGAGCGGATTGAACTTTATTCAACAGGTGGTGTTATCCAATTTCGTACTAGGACATCAAATGGTGGTCTTGGTGAAGGGTTCGACATGCTGATCATTGACGAGGCTCAGGAGTACACGACCGAGCAAGAATCTGCTTTGAAATACACGGTTACGGATAGTGAGAATCCTATCACAATCATGTGTGGAACACCTCCGACACCTGTATCAAGTGGAACGGTCTTTACTAAGTATCGTGAGACATGTCTATTTGGGAAAGGGAAGTATTCTGGCTGGGCTGAGTGGTCTGTTTCTGATGAAAAGGAAATTGACGATGTGGAAGCCTGGTATAATTCTAATCCATCCATGGGATACCACTTAAATGAGCGGAAGATTGAGGCAGAGCTTGGTGAGGATAAGCTAGACCATAATATCCAACGTTTGGGATTTTGGCCAACTTACAACCAGAAATCTGCTATTTCTGAAACGGAGTGGAATGAGCTAAAGGTGGATGACATACCAGAATTATCTGGCAAGCTGTCTGTTGGTATCAAGTATGGCCAAGATGGAACGAACGTGGCTTTGAGCATTGCTGCACGTACCAAGGATGGCCGTTTCTTTGTGGAAACAGTCGATTGTCAATCCGTTCGTAATGGGAATGAGTGGATGGTTGCTTTCTTGCGTCAATCCGACGTGGCTCAAATTGTCATCGATGGCGCAAGTGGGCAAAAGATCCTGGACGAAGAGTTGAAGGACTATAGAATCAAGAACGTGATTCTGCCGACGGTGAAAGAAATCATCGTGGCCAATGCTCTTTGGGAACAGGGGATTTATCAGAAAACCATCTGTCATGCTGGTCAACCATCGCTGTCTAAAGTAGCCACTAACTGCGACAAGCGGAATATTGGGTCAAATGGTGGATTTGGCTATCGATCGCACTTTGACGACATGGATATTTCTTTGATGGATAGCGCTTTGCTTGCGCACTGGGCTTGTTCTACGACTAAACCTAAGAAAAAGCAAAAAATCAGTTATTAAAATAAGCGGTCTTGTGACTGCTTTTTTTGATGCCAAAAATTACCGAACTGCCGGGGAAGCAGGAGAAAGGAGACATGAGAATGTCAGAATTTAAACCAATCACTACACAAGAAGAATTTGATGCTGCTATTAAGGAGCGTTTATCTCGTGAGAAAGCGAAGTATAGCGACTATGACCAGCTCAAATCTCGAGTTACAGAATTGGAAACAGAAAATGTTGACTTGAAGTCAACAATCGAAGCTAACAATCAAAGTAAGGCAGATGCTGACAAGCAACTTGAAGAGATGCAGAGTAAAATCGCTGGTTATGAGACGGCTAGTCTGCGAACTCGAGTAGCTTTGCAACATGGACTGCCTTACGACCTTGCAGATCGTTTGCAGGGAACTGATGAAGAAAGCTTGAAAGTTGATGCAGATCGCTTAGCTGGTTTTATAAAGAAAACTCAACCAGTTTACCCGCTCGGAACAAATGAGCCTAGCTCAATTGATGACAAAGATGCAGCATTGAAAGGAATGTTGCATAAAATGAGAGGAGAATAATTTATGGCAACACTACAAACAGGGGATCTTTTACCAGTCGAAACAGTTCAAGACATTTTTAGTAAGGTAAAGGGACATTCAACCCTTGCAAAACTTACTACTCAAGAACCTATTCCGTTTTCTGGAACTGAAACATTTGTATTCAATCTTGAAGGAAATGCTGAAATTGTAGGTGAAGGTAATCCTTCAAATGCTGGAAATGCAACTATGAAACCGAAAGTAATCAAACCTATTTTGATTACTTATCAAGCACGGGTATCTGAGGAATTTGTACATTGTTCAGAAGAAAAACAATTATCTTACCTCAAATCTTTTATTGATGGCTTGTCTAAAAAAGTTGCACAAGCAATTGATATCGCTTCATTTCATGGCCTTGAACCAAAATCAATGACAGATGCTTCTTTCAAAGCCACAAACTCATTTGATGGTTTGATTACAGGAAATGTAGTTACCTATGAAGCAGATAAAATTGATGACAATATTGATGCTGCTGTTGCAACTGTCACAGCAAATGATTGTGAAGTGAATGGGATCGCATTGTCTCCGGCTGCAGGGGCTGCACTTGGAAAAATTAAGGTAAACGGGGTAGTCCAATATCCTGAATACCGTTTTGGTCAAAACCCAGATTCATTTTATGGAATGAAGTCAGATGTCAATAAAACATTGACAACTGTTGCAAACTCAGCTAAAAAAGACCATGTTATCGTTGGTGATTTTGAAAATGCTGTAAAATGGGGATATGCAGATGAAATTCCTCTTGAAATCATTAAATACGGTGATCCAGACGGTGCTGGCCGTGACTTGAAACGCTATCGCGAAGTTTGCTTACGTACAGAAGTGTATGTAGGTTGGGGGATTCTTGACGAGCAGGCATTTGCTCGTGTGGAGGCTTAATATGGAATATATTAATAAAGAAACCTTGGTGACAATTGAAACAGATTGTGAACTGACAGGCGACTGGGTTCCTGTTAGTGAATTTAAGGATGAATATCGTCTGACTGTTCCAGAAATCAAGGTGAAACTTGATGAATTGGGTGTTGAGTATGATAGCAAGGCAAATAAATCTGCTTTGCTTGATTTACTAATCGCGAACGAAGGGTGAGTTAGATGGAAAACTTTGCAACAGTAGAAGATTTGAAAAAATTGTGGCGAGCGTTGAAATTCGATGAGGGAAAACGAGCCGAAGCGCTGTTGGAAGTTGTTTCTCATTCTCTTCGTGTTGAAGCTAAAAAAGTTGGCAAGGATTTAGATGGGTTGGTGGCTACTGATCCATCTTTTGCTATGGTGGTCAAGTCCGTCACTGTTGATGTGGTAGCTCGCACGTTGATGACCTCAACTGACCAGGAGCCAATGACTCAGGTGGCTGAGTCCGCTTTAGGTTATTCCTTCAGTGGTTCTTATCTAGTGCCTGGCGGTGGTCTCTTTATCAAAGATTCAGAATTGAAACGTCTAGGTCTCAAAAAACAAAGATATGGGGTGATTGATATCTATGGGACGGATTAAAGGAATTACTGTAACCTTGATTGGGAAAACTAAGACTGGAAAGGATGACTTTGGGCATCCCATCTATGAGAATACTGAAATTCAAGTAGAAAATGTCCTAGTTGTTCCGTCTTCGACAGAAGATGTCACCAATCAACTGAATCTTACTGGTAAAAAGGCCGCTTATACGCTAGGCGTCCCAAAAGGCGATCAGAACGAGTGGAAAGACCGTGAAGTTCGTTTCTTTGGGCGCAAATGGCGCACGATTGGCATTCCCTTAGAAGGTATTGAAGCCATGATGCCTCTAGAATGGAATAAGAAAGTGATGGTTGAAGCGTATGAGTAATATAAAATTTCAATTGAATCCACTAGGGGTATCTGCTCTATTACGCTCTCCTGAAATGCAAGATATTTTAGAAGAGAAGGGGCAAGAAATTGCTGAAAGAGCTGGCGAGGGGTTTGAATTGACCGTATCGCCAGGGCAAAAGCGTGCCAATGCAAAGATTAGTACGACTGACATCAAGAGCATGGCCAGAAATAAAAAACATAATATTTTGCTGAAGGCTATGAGATGATCGAATTAGTTATAAAGAAATTTTTAGACGGACAGTTAGATGTACCGTCTTTTTTTGAACATAAACCGAAAATGCCTGAAAGTTATGTCATTCTTGAAAAGACTGGAGGTGGTGGAAGTGACTACGTTCATTCCGCTACATTCGCTTTTCAAAGTTATGCACCATCACTTCAAAAGGCTGCTGAGCTGAATGAGAAAGTCAAGAGAGTAGTTGAGAATCTCATCACAGTCAACGAAGTTAGCGGTGTACATCACAATAGTGACTACAACTTTACAGACACCGAAACGAAGCAATATCGCTATCAAGCGGTATATGACATCAATTATTTTTAAAAAGGAGGTGTAGTTTTGGCGCCAGAATTAGAAGCACCAGAAGTAAGAACACCAAATGCAGAATCAACAGGAGGAAAGAATATGACGACTGCATCAGCATCAAATGTAACGGCTGCTAAGCCGAAAATCGGAGGGGCGGTTTCTACTGCTCCAGCTGGAACAAATCTTCCAACGAATGCCAAAACGGCCTTGGACGTAGCATTCAAAACACTAGGGTACATTTCAGAAGATGGATTGACCAATGAGAACTCGCCAGAAAGTGAAGAAGTCAAAGCGTGGGGTGGACAAACAGTCTTGTCTTCTCAAACAGAAAAGAAAGATACCTTCAAATACAAATTGATTGAGGGTCTTAACATTGAAGTCTTGAAAGAAGTCTATGGACCAGATAACGTTTCAGGAACCCTTGAAACAGGTATCACTGTAAAAGCCAATGGTAAAGAGTTGCCAGAGCATAGTTTAGTTATTGATACTTTGCTGAAAAATGGCTATGTGAAACGCGTTGTCATCCCTCGTGGTAAGGTTAGCGAAATTGGCGAAATCAGCTATAAAGATGGCGAACCTATCGGCTATGAATTGACTATCACTGCATTACCAGACAACAGTGAGAACACTCACTACGAATATATCCAAGGAGCGTAAAGTAAATGGAAGAAATCTTAAAAGGAAAAACGGAATCAGGGTTTGAGTACAAAATCCCTAAAAAACGATTGAGAAATTATTATCTTCTCAAATCTGTCGCGAAAGTTGAAAAGCAAGATCTTGAAGAAACAGAAACATTTTTAAATCTTCTATTTGGTAAAGAACAAGCTCTATCATTTTTAAAACATTTAGAGGATGAAGATGAAATCGTGGATTCTGAAGTGTTATTTGCAGATATTAAGAGTATCTTTGATAAAAGTAATGACTTAAAAAAATCCTAGTCCTTGCTCAGATGATTTCCTTAGACGAGGATGCTCTTATCTGTGATTTAGCGGAAACCTACCAAATATACGACTACAAACAGCTACCTTTGAATCAGGTGGCTGTTTTTGCGTATGGTTTGCGTGATGATTCGCGGATAAAGCAGATGATGTCTAATCAGATTGTCCCTCTGGAAACTACTTTGCTTGCAAGTATTGTAGACAGACTGTCTCTTTCTTTGTGGTTGCAAACCAAAGATGGACAAAAGGGTGTTAATCGTCCTGCATCCATCGCGGATCAACTCATTAAGAGAGATAAGAGTGAGAACGATGAGAAAGACTATCTCGTCTTTGAATCTGGTGAGGACTTTGAAAACTATCGCAAGGCTTTACTTGCGAAAACAGGAGGTGAAAGCTAGTGGCAACACAACTAGGGAAAGCCTATGTACAAATCATTCCATCCGCTAAAGGAATAAGCGGAATGATCCAGAAAGAGATAGGTGGCGAGGTTGCTTCAGCAGGAACTTTCGCAGGAGAATCACTTGGATCAAACATTGTAGGCACCTTTAAAAAGATAGTTGCAGCTGCAGGTGTTGGGAAAGCCTTTAGCGCCGCATTGAGTGAAGGGGCAGCACTCCAACAATCGCTTGGTGGTGTCGAAACCCTTTTTAAAGATTCAGCTGATAAGGTTAAAGGCTTTGCGAATGAGGCCTACAAAACAACAGGTCTATCGGCCAATGCATATATGGAAAATGTTACAGGCTTCTCAGCAAGTCTGTTGCAATCTCTTGGTGGAGATACAAATAAAGCAGCGGAAACAGCTAACATGGCCATGATTGATATGTCAGATAATGCAAACAAGATGGGGACATCTATGGAAAGCATTCAGCTGGCTTATCAAGGTTTTGCCAAGCAAAACTATACCATGCTTGATAACTTGAAATTGGGTTATGGTGGTACAAAACAAGAAATGCAACGGCTTTTGTCAGATGCAGAAAAGTTGACAGGCGTTAAGTATGACATTAATAATTTGTCAGATGTTTATAGCGCCATTCACGCTATCCAAGAGAATTTGGATATCACTGGCACAACAGCAAGAGAAGCAGCAACAACTTTCACAGGTTCTTTTGAATCGATGAAGGCCGCAGCTCAAAACGTTTTAGGTAAGATAGCAATTGGCGAAAACGTAACGCCGGCCTTGCAGTCTTTACTAGAGACTACAAGAACTTTCCTTTTTGCTAACTTCTTCCCAATGATAGGAAATATCTTATCAGGACTAGGAGTAGTACTGACCGAAGGCGTAAGCTCTTTAGCTTCTCAGCTTTTTGGGGACGCCTTTGGTAATGCGGTATATGAGCAGATTGGGCGTGTAACAGGGATTTTCGAAACATTCTTTGACATGATCTTTGGGTCTATGGATAAAGAGGGTAACTTCGAGATATTAGATGCGCTTGGATTTAGCGAAGATGCAGCGAACCAAATTATCAATATTGCGGACAATATCCGTGTAACCTTTGAGAATATCGGGTCAGTTATCGGTAATGTTGGTAGCATCGTAGCTGATTTTGTTGGAGGTTTTTTAGGCATACAAGATAGCAGTCAAAATGTCAATCTTTTAGGGACAGCATTTGAATTTCTTTCTAATGTTCTAAAAGGTGCTTCTTCAATTTTGAAGGATATAACAGGATTGCTAAAAGAACATCCAGGTATTGTCTCTGCAGTTGCGTCTGCTGTTATTGGATTAACTACAGCATGGAAAACCTACAAAGCTGTTATTTTAGCCACAAAAGCTATCGAGAGTGCTAAAAACGCAATCTTTAATATCTCTTTTGCTTTGTCTCAAGCTAGAGCGGTTGCGAGTGGAACGTTGACGGCTGCTTTAGCTGCTGAAAATGCGGCAGCAGTTGGAGCTAGTGGTTCTTTTGGTTTGTTTAATGCGGTAATGTCTGCAAACCCTATTGTTCTTGTTGTTGGTGCAATCGCTGCTCTAGTGGCTGCATTAGCTTGGTTCTTCACTCAAACTGAGACGGGTAGACAAATTTGGCAAGGCTTCATGGATTGGTTGTCTAGTGCTTGGCAGTCTATTAGTTCAACATTGTCTGGTGTTTGGAACGGTATTGTTGAAACAGCTACAACCGTATGGAACAATATGATGGCTGTTGTTGCTCCGATTATTCAAGGAGTAGTAGACTTTATCAAGTCTGTCTGGGATGGCATTTCTTTGTGGTGGACTGAAAATCAAGGTTTGATTCAACAAACGTTCACAACGGTTTGGAACGCCATCCAGACAGTTATTCAGACGGTTATGCCGATCATTCAATCTATTATTGAAACCGCAATGAATATCCTTGCTCCTTTCATTGAAGCGACGTGGAACAATATCTGCACGGTAGTAACAACCGTTTGGGAATTGATGAAGATTGCTATTCAGACGGCTATGGATGTTATCAGTGGCATTATAAAAGCAGTCATGGCTATCATCAATGGTGACTGGGGCACCGCTTGGAATGCTATAAAGGGTGTTGGTGAGGCCATCTGGAAAGGGTTGTCTGCTGCAGGTAAGGCTATCTTTGATGGCTTTGCTCAGATATTATCTAACATCTGGAACACGATCAAATCTGTCGCAAGCAGTGCTTGGGAAGGTTTGAAATCAACTGTCTTAGGTCTGATTGATGGACTTGTCCAAGGCGCTCAGCGAGCATGGGAAAGTATGAAGCAAGGTGTTAGTGACCTTGTAAGTAATGTTGCGAGTATCTTCGATGGTATTCGAAACATTGACCTATGGTCAGCTGGTAAGGCTATCCTTGATGGATTCCTAGGCGGTTTGAAATCAGCTTGGGACTCAGTGACTGATTTCGTCGGAGGTATTGCTGGTTGGATTGCGGATCACAAAGGTCCGATTGAGTACGACCGCAAGCTCTTGATCCCTGCTGGTAATGCGATTATGCAAGGTTTGGATAGAGGGTTGCAAGACCGTTTCAAAGGTGTTAAGAAATCTGTTAGTGGAATGGCTGGCGAAATCTCAAATGCATTTTCAAACGATGATTTTGGTTTGAGTGGAACACCTACCATTACCAAGAATATTGAAGCAAGTTTGGCTATGCCAAGCGCTCAAATCGAAGCAAAAGACAGTCAAACCGTGTCTGAGATAGCGATTCTGAGAGCAAGTATGGAGAAGATCCTTACGGCTATCCTTGAAAAATCGTCAGACGTTTATCTGGACAATGACATTATTTCAATCAAAACCTATGAACAACACGGTGCTATTTATGCGAGGGGAGGAATTTAATGGATTATATGATCATCAATGGTTTTAATACATCAAGCCTTCCTGGTTGTGTTGTGACCGATTTTGGGAAGGTGGAGGCTGCTAAGCCAAAAGGAGAGAAGGCAACTCTTTATGGAGTCAATGGTAGTTACCGTGTGTTAGACGGTTCTTTCGACAGTTACGAAAGGACCTTCACTCTCCACGTTAAAAAAATGGTTGAGATTTCAAGTATTCTTGATAAGTTTCAATCGAATGATAACGTTTTGGAATTTAGCTATCAGCTTGACTCATTGTTTTATGCTAACTTTGTGACTGCTAGTTTTGAACCTTTTGGGAATCATGCTTGGAAGTTAGAGATCAAGTTAGACATGCAACCCTTCAGATATCAGAAGAGCGTAGAACCTGTTGTTCTTACTGCATCTGCTACAATCAATAATCTTGGGACGATTTATTCTGAACCAATCATCGAGGTTGAGGGGGATGGTGATATCTCCCTTACTATTGGCCGTAAGAGCATGTATCTTGCTATTAAGACCAAGGCCATGATTGATTGCAGGCAAGGTAAGCAAAACATCTACAATGCTACTGGTGCGGTTCAGAACACTCTTAGGAAACGTGGAGGGTTCTTGGAAATCCCAACTGGTAAGGTCGGGATCTCGTTTACTGGAAATGTCCGTAAAATTACTATTCGACCGAATTGGAGGTATAAGATTTGATTTATTTAACAAATGGAAATATGCCTCTGAACGCTGCCTATGCTGATGAAATTGTTCAAGAGGATAATAGCACTTATCAATTGTCCTTCCGATTTCCGACCTCGGATTCCTTATGGGAGCAGTTGAAGGAGGAAACGTTCCTAACGGCTGATGACCTTCACGGTGAACAGGATTTTGTCATTTTCGAGGTAGAGAAGAAGCATGGCTATATTCAAGTCTATTCGAATCAAGTATTCACCCTCTTGAATAACTATGTGGTCAGTTCGCTTACTCTTGATCGAGCGACTGGCTCAACTGCTCTAAGTCGTTTTGCTGGCGCGATCACTCGTGACAATCCGTTCTCATTCTTCTCTGATATTGAAGATAGGCATACCTTTAATATTGGCTCTAAGAATGCTATGGAGGCATTTGCGAAAGATAAGCATTCTATTATTGGTCAGTGGGGTGGCGACCTTGTTCGTCATGGATACCAGGTTCGGCTTTTAAAAAATGGCGGTTCGGAAAACGAATCGCTTTTTATGTACAAAAAGAACCTGTCTAGCTACCAGCACAAGACATCTACCAAGTCTTTAAAGACTCGAATTACTTTCATCGCGACAGTCAAAGGTGAGGTAGAAAAGGCGCCTGACCGCAAGTTGTCTGTGGTTATGGATAGTCCACTCATTAACAAGTACAGTCAAATCTACGAAGATGTGATTGAGGTTAATGACCAGGACGTGAAGGATGAAGCAAGCCTTCGCAGGTATGGTGAGCAGTATTACAGAACATCGCTCTGTGACATGATGGAAGATAGCCTTGAGATTGAGGTTGTCGGCCAAAGTGACGTGCCCATTCAGATGTTTGATATTGTTAGTCTCTTTCATGAGGTCTACAATCTGGATGTGCGCAAGAAGATTACTAAGTACACTTACTCACCAATGGGCAAAAAATTGAAGACAATTGGTTTTGGGCAGTTCAAGTCAGGTCTTGCGAATGCGATAGGTAACGCGGTGAGTGATGCCGTCAAGGGTGAAACTAAACAACTTCAAGATGATTTTGAAAGGCAGTTAGCCAGAGAACTCAAGAATGCTGACCTTGCATTTGACCGTAAAACTGAAGAACTGAAGAACGAGTTCGAAGATGGGTTGAATGCTACTAGAGCTAAAGCTGAAGAAGTCAAGCAAGAACTCTCTGACAATATCAACCAGCGCTTCAATAGTTTTAACAGTGGCCCTCTACAAGAAGCCAAACGCAGGGCTGAAGAAGCCTTGCGAAACGCTGGCGCAAGTACCCTGCTTGCACAGGAAGCCAAGCGGATTGGGTTGGATTCTGTTGCCAAACTTGAAGAGTTCAAGAGACAGGCTACGAGCGCTCAAACAGCTTTGTTAGATGATTTGGATGTTCTGAAACGGACGATCGCGAACGATATTCGACCGAAGCAAGAACAGGTTACAGCTGAGATTGCCAAGCAGGTTGAAGCACTTAACAAGACCAAGAATGAACTGGCTGGTGTGAAGTCAGCGCAAGCGACGTATGAAGAGACAACGACTCGTAGACTGTCAGAATTGACCAACTTGGCTAATGGTAAAGCCAGTAAGTCAGAACTCACACAGACAGCCGAGGAGCTAGCTAGTAAGATAGCGAATGTTAAAGTTGGTGGTAGAAACTATTATCGAGACTCTGAGAAGGTTCGAACAAGTACGCGTTTCTTCCCGTTTCCTTTACATCCATATCTTTCACAAGAAAATGTCGGAGAAATTTGGACTCTCTCGTTTGATTTAAAAATCAATGAAGGGGGTGAGATTCGTCCTCTACATTTTTATCACTATCAAACAAATCGCTTTGGTCTGAAAGCTAGTGCTGACATCACTCCAAGCAAGGACTGGCAACGGTTCACATTCACAGGTCCAGTTATCTTTCCGAAC